>NZ_JBHXTV010000022.1:0-143363 GCF_042671585.1 Streptomyces sp. NPDC127129 | reverse complement strand
CCCCGCCCCGTTGTGCCCCCGCCGGGTCCGTCTAGCGCCCCGCCCCCCCCCCCCCCCCCCGGGGGGGGGGCCCCCGCGCCCCCCCCCCCCCCCCCCCCCGGGGGGGCCCCCCCCCCCCCGCCGGCCCCCCGCCGTGGTGGCTCAGGTGTCACGTCACCCGATGGCGAGCTTGTTCTTCCAGCCCACGCCGTCGCTGTTGCCGACGATCTCGACGCCGCTGCCCGCCAGCTCCACCCGGCTGCCCGTGTAGAAGCGGACCGCTCCGTCCACGCGCAGCGTCCAGATGTCCGGGATGCCGTCGCCGTTGGCGTCCGGGGTGCCGTAGAACAGCCGGATGTTGCTGCGTCCCCACCCGGAGGCGCCGTACTGGGCGTCCGTGCCGGTCGCGGAGTTGGCCGCGGACGCGAGGGACGTGAGGTCCACGCCGCTGCCGTCGGCGTCCTTCTTGCCGGTACGCAGCAGCAGGCGGCCCGACACGTCGGTGCGGTAGATCATGTCGGTCACCCCGTCTCCGGTGATGTCCTGGACGGTGACGATGTCACGCTCCAGCCAGGGCGAACTGGACAGCTGGACGGCCGTCTCGATGCTGGCGCCGTTGTAGCCGACGAGGGCCCACAGCGCGTCCCCGACCTTCAGGAAGAAGTCCGTCTTGCCGTCGCCCGTGGCGTCTCCCGCGGAGACGATCTGGGTGATGGTGTCCGGCGCCGGCGCGTTGGGCGGCAGCAGGATCTCCTGCCGCTTGTCGACGTTCACGCCGCCGTAGCCGTCGCCCGGGTACACCCACAGCCTGCTCTCACGGCGCGCGACGAGGTCCTGGAGGCCGTCCCCGCCGTAGATGTCGCCGAGGTGGGTGATCAGCGTGTTCTTCCAGTAGCCGGACGGTGCCGAGACGTACTGCGGAAGCCCGTCGTCGCCGTTCGGGTCCTTGGCGGGGTTGCCGCGGTAGGAACCCGACATCGAGTAGTCCAGGTCGCCGGTGCCCTTCAGCAGGTCGGTCGTCGCCTCCGACGGGTAGAGCCGCAGGTTGCCGTTGCCGTCCACGACCATCAGGTCGGGCAGCTTGTCGCCGGTGAAGTCACCGGGGTGGTCCGCCTGGTCCCGAGGGGTCACGTAGAAGAGGTACTTCGTCGGCTGCGACGGGTTGCCCGCGTCGTCGACCGCCCGCACGTACAGCACGTTCGGCCCCGCGAGCGGCGGCTTGACGTTGCTCGCGGTGGTCGTCGTGGAGACGGGCGCGCCGTTCGTCCGGTTCACCGAGAACGGGTACGACGCCTGGTTGAAGCCGTACTCGAACCTCACCACGTCCGTCTGGGCCGCCTTGAAGGTGAAGGAGCCGGCCGTGCCGAACTTCACCGTGCTCCACTTGGAGTCCTCGGAGTCGTTCTCGAAGCCGTTGTCCTTGGCGTCGGCGTCCGGGAACTGCGCCGAGCTCGCGGTCGGCGACGACGGCTTCGAGTTGTCGAAGACGAAGCGGCAGGGCGTCTTGCCGGGCGAGTACGACGAGGTCGCGCCGAACTTGTCGACGGCCTTGGCTCGCCACGAGTAGGTGGTCCCGTTCTTCAGCCCGCTGGTGGAGAAGGGGTCGGTGTGGACCTTCGCCGAGCCGGTCTGGCTGCCGACGGACACCTTGCCCTTGCTGCCGAGCAGGTTGGTGGTGGAGCCGCCGGTCGGCCAGAGCTCGAAGTGGAGCGACTGGAGGTTGCTGTCCTTGTCGGTGCTGTTCGCCCAGAGGGTGATCGAGGACGCGCCCACGTTGAGGTACGGGGACGTGGTGTCGCAGCGCACCTCGTTCGGGTCGAGGACCAGGCTGGTCGGGGTCGTCGGCGGACGGTTGTACGACAGGTCGACGAACGGGTCCTGGCCGCCGTTGGCCTGGAACTTCTTCCAGGAGTACTGCGAGCCCTCGTCGGAGGCCTTGAATCCGACGGTCATCGTCTTCCAGCCGCCGTCGACGGCCTTCTTCGCCGAGGACTTGACGTCGAACGCGACCCATTCGTCGGGGCAGGAGGAGGACTTCCAGCCGTGCGCGAAGCTGCCACCCCCGATCTTGTTGCCGCTGTTCATGGACGGCGCGTTCTTCCAGTTCGTCTTCGAACTGATCGTGCCGGTCAGATGCACGGTCATGCTGCGCGCGCTGCACGACCACGAGTACGTCTCCAGGGCGCGCAGCTTGGCGCTGTGCACCGTGGACCCCTTCAGGTCCGGGTCCCAGTCGATGCTGAAGAAGGACCGCGAGGTGCCCCAGGTGTCGGACTCGTACCCGACACGGGCCTCGTGCGTGCCGCCCTTGTTGAAGTTCTTGCCGTTGTAGAAGCTCGCGGTCGGGTGACGGCTGTAGGCCGTCGTCCAGTCGTTGGTGTGCTTCTTGATCGACGGATCGACGAAGACCGGGTACACGGTGCCGGGGTCGTTCAGGAAGTCCTGGTCCGGGGTCATCACCCAGTCCGAGCCCTCCAGGTCCGTCCCGACCAGCGTGCCCTTGGAGTCGGGCTGGGGGCCGTTCACCCCGGGCAGCGACAGCGTCGCCGCCGCGCCGGTCTGGGACGGCTCGGGCGTCGGCTCCGCGGGGACGGACGGCGCGGACCCCTCGATCTCACCGATCACGGAGGGGTCGGCGGCCTCGTCGGTCGCCTCCGGCAGCACCTCGTTGAACGTGTCGCCCTGGTCGCCGTCGTTCATGCCGTCCGTCGGCTCGGCCGAGGCGGTCGGCGACTCCTCGGGCTCACCGGACGGGACGGGCGACTCGGAGGGGATGACCTCGGGCGCGGTGGGGGAGGCGCTGGTGCCGCCGCCACCGTCGGTGGACGTGGGCGTGCCCGAGCTGTCCCACATCAGCGGCGTGGGTGACTCGGCGATGTCCTGGCCACCGATGTCGGTGGCGGAGACGACGCCCGTGGTCGGGTCCAGTCTGAAGCCGAGGTCCGGCGAGGACAGTCCGTACGCGAGCCGTGCGACGCGCGGGTCGGCCGCGGCCTGACGGTTCTTCACCACGAGGAGCTGGGCGAAGCCTCCGTCGTCGGCGGTGAGGACGAGGTCGGCGCCGGGCAGGATCTCCGGATAGAGCGCCCTGGAGCCGTCGATGACCGGGGTGGGCACGGCGTCGGGCCAGGTCAGCACGATCTGGTGGCCGTCGACCGTGAGGGTGGCGAGCACGTTGCCGGTGGCCGCGGCCGCCAAGGGGGCGCCTGCCACCGTGCCCGGCAGCAGCGAGACGCGCTGCGCGCCCGCCCGGGACGCACGCTCGTCCCCCGCGCCCTGCGCGTCCGTGCCCCGGGTGCTCTTGGCAGGCCCGCGCTCGCCCTTCGAGCCGGCCGAGAAGAGCACGCCCACGTTGGTGGCCTTGGTCGCCCAGCCGGCGTCGACCCGCTTCAGATCGGTGTCGATGGCCTTCCAGACCCCGTCGACCTTGGCACGGATCGGGCTGGCGTGGATCCGCCGCTGCATCAGGCCGTCCGGCCGGGCCCAGGTGGTCGAGTACGCCGTGCGCATCGCCGTGGCCTCCACGGCCTTGCCGGTCGTACGGGCCAGCGCGCCGGCATCGGACTCGCTCAGGGGAGCGCTGTTCCTGGTGCGCGGGGCCGCGTCACCGCCGCGGTCCTCCGGACCGCCGTCGAGACCGACGTACGTGAGGCCCGAGGCCACCACGACGGCGGCCGCCACGGCCGCTACCGGTCGACGCCCGGGCACGCGGCGCCATCTGCTCGTCATGAGCGAGGTTCCTTCCCCCTCGAGAACCGGCGTACGGCAGACGGCCGACCGGGCTCCTGCTGGCTGGTCACGCGGGCGCGGCGGAGCACGCCCTGGCGTGACGGATGCCTGCAGATCATGGCTTACGGGGGATCAGCCGTCACGCGGCGGCCACAGGATCTCCGCATGGAGCCGAGCGCCTTTCCGCCCGCCCGACCGGTCGCGCGGCCGAGTCGGTGGAGTCCTGCCTGTCACACGAACCGGATTCTTTCGCCTGTTTTCCGGGCCAAATCAGGCAGGGATTAGGACAGTTGATTCCGCATCATCCAAGAATGCGGGAAAACAACCGCTTACTCGGACGGACCGGTGATTCCGGGGTCGCTGAGCGGGTTCGATCAGGGCCGTGCCCATTCGACCGAAGTATGGCTGTGATCATCACCACGTGATCACTTTCCGCCTGGTCTTTATCCATAACTCACACACAGAATGACCGCGTTCACTGGCCTCACCTGCGGTCCGCCCAGGCGCCGCTTCATGTCGTCCGGGGGGACCCCACCCGTGCCTGCCTTCTTGCCCGCGCGCCGAAAGCGCCTGCGTACCGCAGTGGTTCCGGCCGTCGGTGCCGCTCTGCTGCTCACGCTCCTGCCGACCCAGGCAGCCGCCCAACCGCCGGACCCGTCCAAGGACGAAGTGCCCCGCGAGGAACTCGTCCTGGAGAACCTCCCCGAGGAGAAGCAGGTCGACGGGGCGACCCGCAACGCGGGCCTCGACACGATCGCGGCCCCGCCGCCGGCCGACCAGGAAGAGGCCCCGGCCGGCACCGCGACCCCGCCGGCGGGCGGCACGGCCGCCGTCACCTTCGGCGACCCCGCCCCGCAGCAGGCCTCGTTCACCACCGGCCGTTCCGCCGAGGGCTCCACCACGAACACCACGCCGGTCTCGACGGCCACCCAGACCGAGCTGGAGCCGGTCGGCACGCTGCCCGTGAAGCTCGGCCAGGCACCCGGCGCCGCGACGCCCACCGGCCGGTGGGAGGTCGGCGTCTACCCGCGCACCGCGCCCGAGGCCGACAGCGTCGACGGCGCGGTCGTCACCGTGACCGCCCCCTCCACCGGCTCGGTCCCGGTCTCCGTGCAGCTCGACTACAAGGCGTACCAGAACCTCTACGGCGCCGACTGGGCCTCCCGGCTCACGTTCGTCCAGTTCCCGGAGTGCTACCTGACGACCCCGGACGTCGAGGAGTGCCGGACCTACGACGAGCTGGAGACGGTCAACGACACCACGACCAAGACCATCACGGCGACGGTCGACACCGCCGCCGACGGCACCGTCACCCCGGCCGTCGCCCCGCGCGCCGTGACCCCGCCGTCCGGCATCTTCCAGGCTTCCTACGTCCGCTCCTCCGGCGTCGAGCAGGTCGCCACGAGCGGCGACAGGGCCGTCGTCGGCGCCGTCGACTCCGGCATGGGCGAGGGCGGCTCCTTCCGGGCCACCCCGCTGATCTCCAACGGCAAGTGGGAGGCCGGGACCTCCTCCGGCGCGTTCACCTGGTCGTACCCCGTCCAGGTGCCCTCGGCGCCGGCGGGCCCTTCGCCGGAGATCTCCTTCGACTACAACTCCCAGGCGGTGGACGGCAGGACCGCCACCTCCTCCCCGCAGGCCTCCTGGATCGGCGAGGGCTGGGACTACGACCCCGGCCACATCGAGCGCCGCTACCGCACCTGCAAGGACGACCGCGAGGCGACCTCGGCCGGTGAGCCGAACAACACGGCGAAGAAGGCCAAGACCTCCGACCTGTGCTGGGTCTCGTACAACGCCGTCATGTCCCACCAGGGCCGGACGCTCGAACTGGTCCGTGAGGGCACCAGCAACATCTATCGCCCGCAGCACGACGACGGCACCCGCGTCGAGCTGAAGACCGGCGGCACCAACGGCGACAACAACGGTGAGTACTGGGTCGTCACCGCGACCGACGGCACCCGTTACTTCTACGGCCTGAACAACATCGGTGACGGTCACGCCGACACCCAGTCGGTCTTCACGGTCCCCGTCTTCGGCAACCACCCCGGGGAGCCGTGCCACGCGGCGACCTTCGCGGCCTCCCGCTGCAATGACGACGCCACCAAGCAGCAGGCGTGGCACTGGGGCCTGGACAAGGTGGTCGACGTCCACGGCAACGTGATGATCGTCAACTGGCACAAGTCGACGAACTACTACGCCGTCAACAAGAAGTTCAAGACACCGGAGAAGTACGACCGCGGCGGCCTCCCGGACTCCATCGAGTACGGCCTGCGCGACGGCGCGCTGGGCGCGGAGCCCGCGGCCAAGATCGACTTCCTGCTGTGGCAGCGGTGTGTGCAGGACGACACGGTCTGCGCCTCAGAGAAGTTCGACGACACCAAGAACCCCGCCTCCTACCGCCCCTGGTGGGACAGCCCCGGCAACCTCAACTGCAAGTCCGGCTCGAAGCTGTGCCCGGGCTTCCCCTCCTTCTGGAACCGGCTGCGGCTCGGCGGCATCACCACCTACGCCCACCGCCCCGGCACCACGGGCCTGGCCAAGGTGGACACCTTCCTGCTCAACCACTCCTTCCCCCGGGACTGGTACGACACCGCGCCCGGCCTGTGGCTGAACTCCGTCACCCGCTACGGCTTCAAGCCCGGCGACACCAGCGGCACCCTGCTCACGAAGGCCGGCGTCTCCTTCAAGCCGTACGTCGTCGGAACCGGCACCGCGCACCCGCTGAGCGGCTACCTGAAGGACAAGCAGCTCCCCAACCTCGTCCCCCGCAGCAGCACCGACGCGCGCCCCGGCTTCACCCGCCCGCGCATCGGCACCGTCTCCACCGAGCACGGCGGTGACGTCGAGGTCACGTACAAGGGCGGCTGCAAGGTCCAGCCCACCGTCGCACCCGAGGACAACCACGGCACCTGCTTCCCGCAGCGCTGGTCCCCCGACAACGAGGCGGAGAAGCCGGCCCTCGCCTGGTTCAACAAGTACGTCGTGCACACGGTGACCGAGACCGACCGCATCACCGGTGTCTCCGACCGCATCACCACCCGCTACGACTACGCCGACGCCGCCTGGGGCAAGAGCGACGACGAGTTCAGCAAGCCCGCCCTGCGCACCTACAGCGAGTGGCGCGGCTACCGGCAGGTCTCCACGGTCAAGGGCAGCAAGAACACCCCCTCCACGGGCAGTCCGCAGACCCAGTCCCGCTCCGTCGTGCGGTACTTCCGCGGCGCGGGCGGCGTGGTCAAGGACTCCAAGGACGCGGTCACCCTCGTGGCGGACGACGCCGCGCAGTACGCGGGCATGCCCGCCGAGACGATGACGTACGACGGATCCGGCGGCAAGGTCGTCAAGCGCACCCTGACGTTCCCCTGGTCGAAGGAGACCGCGTCGCGGACCCGCGACGGCGGCCTGCCGCCGCTCAAGGCGTACCGCGCCGGAGTGAAGCGCTCGGACGCGATCCAGACGGTCGGCAGCAGCTGGCAGGCGGTCCGTACCGAGACGGAGGTGGACCCCGACTCGGGCATCCCCGTCCAGATGCAGACGGCCGTCGTCAAGCCGAACGGCACGGGCGAGACGCTCAGCGACTACAACTGCACCACGACCACGCTGCTCCAGAACACCACGGCGCACATCATCGGTGCTCCGTCGTCGACCCGTAAGACGGCGACCTCGTGCGCGACCCAGGCGTCCGCCGACCCGGCGACGCAGCTGATCAGCTCGGTCCGGATCTCGTACGACGACCAGGCATGGGGAGCTCCCCCCGCCAAGGGACTCGTCACCTCCAGCGCCGAGATCGACGGCGCCGGCACCTCGCACTCCGTCGTCACCACGACGACGTACGACCCGCTGGGCCGCACCCGCAAGGTGACCGAGCCCCTGGTGGGCACCACCGAGACCCAGTACACCCCCGGCGACACGGGCGGCGCGGTGACGAGCGTCAAGGTCATCAACCCCAAGGGGCACGCGACCGTCCGCACCTTCGACCCGGGCCGCGGCTCGGAGCTCACCGTCACCGACCCCAACGGCAAGGTCGTCCGGAGCGAGTACGACGCCTTCGGACGGCTCGTCAAGGGCTGGTCGACCGGCCGTTCCTCGGGCACCCAGACACCCGACGTCGTCCTCGGCTACCAGATGGCCGAGTCCACCCCGACGGTGACCAGGCCCACCGCCGTGACCGTCCAGAGCCTCAAGGACGACGGCACCTACGCCAAGCAGGTCACCGTCTACGACGGCCAGATGCGCGCCGTCCAGACCCAGCGCGAGGCCCACGGCCCCGGCCGGATCATCGTCGACACCCGCTACAACGACCACGGCCTGGTCAGCGAACAGACCGGTGCGTACGTCGCGAAGGGCGAGCCGGAGGCCGCCCAGTTCAAGCGGGTGTCCGACGCGCTCGTCCCCAGCCTGGTCCGCACACGCTACGACGGTCTGGAGCGACCGGTCCGGGCGACGACCTACCACAGCGGCGACACCGCGTCCTGGTCGACGACCACCTACGGCGACACCAGCACCTACAGCCGCCCCTCCGGCGGAGCCATGCCGGCCACCAACACCTGGACCGACGCCCGCGGCCGGATCACCCTCATCCAGCACTACACGAACAACGCCAGCAGCCGCTGGCGCGACACCCGCTACAGCTACGACGCCCGCGGCAACCGCGAGAAGGTCACCGACCCGGCGGGCAACGTCTGGACCTACACCCATGACGCCCGCGGCCGGATCACCTCCGCCACGGACCCGGATACCGGCGACATCTCCTACGGCTACGACAGCGCGGACCGCCAGACCAGCGCCACCGACCTCCGGGGCGCGATCCACACCTCGTACGACCAGCTGGGCCGCGTCGTCGCGGTCCGCGAGGGCACGACGAGCTCGGCGCCCGTCAAGGAGTACACGTACGACGACGTCACCGGCGGCATCGGCCAGCGGACCTCCGCGACCCGTCATGACGCGAGCGGCGACTACATCAGCCGCGTCACCGGATTCGACGCGCGCTACCAGCCCACCGGCCGCCAGGTCGTGATCCCCGCCAACGCCATGACCACCGGCGTCTCGGGCACGTACGGCTACGCGTACAGCTACACCCCGACGGGCAAGCCGCTGTCGGTGACCCTGCCGGCCGCGGGCGGTCTGGCCACGGAGAAGGTCATCACCCGCTACAACGGCGACGGCCTCGCCGAGTCGACCTCCGGGCACACCTGGTACACCTCGGACATCACCTACTCGCCGTACGGGGAGCCGCTGCGCACGGTCACCGGTCCGCAGCCCTACCGCGTGTGGACGACCAACTTCATCGACCAGCACACCGGCCGCGTCCAGCGCACGGTCGCCGACCGCGAGACCGCGAACTCCCACCGGATCTCCGACAGCACCTACGCGTACGACCTCGCCGGCAACATCACCGGCTTCGCCCGCAAGCTGACCGACGGCACCGTCACCACGAGGGACACCCAGTGCTTCACCTATGACGCGATGGGCGAGCTCACCCAGGCCTGGACGTCCAACATCACGCCGCAGGGCGACGGCACGGGCTGCAAGGCGGCGAACGGCTCCTCCTGGGGACCGCGCACGGACGGCTGGCCCTCCACCGGTCCGCTTGCCGAGGCCCCCGACCAGGTGACCGACGGCGAGAGCCCGGACAGCGCGCTGACGGCCTCGCTGGCCGCCGGAGCCCCGGCGACCGGGACCGTCGACACCGGCACCACCTCCTACCGGCAGTCCTTCCGGTTCGACCTGCTCGGCAACCGCGCCTCGCTGGTGGAGCACGACACCAAGGACGCCACCAAGGACGTGACGTTCACCTACGGGTACGGCAAGCTCGTCACGGGCAACGGCACCTCCCCGTCGTACACCGCCCAGCCCCACACCCTGTCCTGGGTGTCCACGGCCCCGGCCGGCGGCGGCAGCTCGTACGTCAACGACGCCTTCGGCAACACCACCAAGCGGGACCTCGCCGCCACCACGCAGGACCTGACGTGGACGCGCGAGAACAAGCTCGCGACGCTCACCGAGGACGGTGTCACCACCAAGTACGTCTACGACGCCGACGGCAACCGCATCCTGGAGAACAGCCCCTCCGGGAGCGTGCTCAACCTGGACGGCACCGAACTGACCACCGCCGCCGGGAAGATCACCCGCGCGACGCGGGGCTACGCCCAGCAGGGCGCGCCCACGGTCGTCCGGTCCACGGTGAACGGCGCCACCACCGGTCACAAGCTGACCGTGCTGCTCTCCGACCACCTCGGCACCGCCACCACGGCGGTCGAGCAGACCACCAACCAGCCCATCACCCGCAGGGCCTTCAAGCCCTACGGCGAGGTGCGCGGACCGAAGCCGGCGTGGGTCGACAGGCGGTCGTACCTCGGCGTCGGCATCGACAGCCCGAGCGGCCTGACCCACATCGGGGCGCGCGAGTACGACGCGTCCACCGGCCGCTTCATCTCCGCCGACCCCGTGGTGGACCTGTCCGACCCGCTCCAGATGAACGGGTACGCGTACAGCAACAACAGCCCCATCACCAACAGCGACCCGACCGGTCTGTTCTTCTGGGGCATCTTCACGCAGGTCAAGAAGATGTACGCGCAGCTCACCGGCATCGGCCTGCACGCCAACCCGGGACTGAAGAAGCCGGTCGCCAAGCCTCCGGTGGTGAAGCACACGAACTTCCAGAACATCCTCAACGCCATCTACCTCCGCAATGTCAGGCCGGGGGCGAAGGTCACCGGTGACGGCAAGGTCGGTACGGCGTTCATCCACGAGCTGAACTACGGCAAGCCCGTCAACGGCAGCTGGCACGTCCCCAAGGTCCCCGACCTGATGACCCGTCTGTCCAACCTCCTGGAAGAGGACCGCAAGGCGCGGATGGGCGGTGGCAAGGGTGTTCTCACCGACTCCGAGCTGAAGCTCGCCAGGGCCGAGGCCAAGGAACTCTGGCACGCCCTGAACCTCAGGGACATCGACGGGAGGATGACGGCGTACACGAAGGCGAACCCGGCGATCGAGAAGAACCTCATCGCCAGCCGTAAGACCACTCTGAACGCCGAGGCCATGTCGGACATCACCGGCCAGAAGTTCGAGGTCCATCCCAAGGACCGGTCTCCCAACCCGAAGCCGAGGGCCACGGGCAACCCGAGCAGACTGGGTGGTTTCATGAAGTCGTTCGGCATCGCCGGCGGCGTGCTGACCGGCGTGGGCGGGGCGGCCGGGAACATCAAGGAACACGGAGTGAAGGACGGCCTGTGGGAGACGTTCGAGGATATCTTCGACCCCCTCGGGTGGGAGGACGAGCTCAACGCCGATCCGTGTGCCAACCCGGCCGCCTGTATCGCGTAAAGGAATCGAGCACGTGGTGATGGAACCGATCGCGTCGCGCACGTTTCTCGGGGAGATGCTGGACGTCTTCCCCGAGATGCGTGAGCCGGTCGCGGCGAAGGTGCGCGCGGCCGTCGAGCTGACCGGCGACCCGGAGGACGGGGAGACGGTCAGGACGGACGTGTACGGTCGGCTCTGGGACCTGTTCAACGACGTGCTGCTGCCGGCGCTCGCGGCGGAGCCGGGCCCCGAGCGGTCGGAGGTGCTGGGGCGCTCCTTCTCCTTCCTGGAGCGGGTCGCCGCCTCACCCGAGCCGCTCCTCCGCGAGTTCCTCGGCGGCCTGACAGGCGACTACCTGATCGGCGAGGACGGCCCGCTCTCCTACGCCCACGCGGGCCCGGAGGTCCGTGCCGTGATGATCAGGGCCTGCGAGGACTGGGGCCTGCCGGTCCCGGCCGACTGGACGGCTTCGTAGGGAACCAAGGGCAAGGGCCCGCACCTCCTCCGGGGGGTGCGGGCCCTTCGCGCTGTCCGCAGCCAGTCGAGGCGGCGGGGGACGCCGACTTCCCGACCCGCAGCACCGGGAGCGGACTTTTCGGACGCGCGGACGCCCCCTCAGGCCTCCGCGCACGGGGCCGTTTTGGATTGTCGGACGATCATCCCTACGATCCGCCCATGATCACGAGAAAACGGCTGTCGACCGGGGCCTGCGCGCTGCTCGCCGTCCTGGCCGTCGGGCTGTTCCCGACCGGCGCCGCCGCCGACGAACCGGTGGCGAAGGAATCCCCCAAGGTCGAGCTGGTGCTCGACGTCAGCGGCTCGATGCGTGCCCGCGACATCGACGGCCAGTCCCGGATGTCCGCCGCCAAGCAGGCCTTCAACGAGGTGCTCGACGCGGTGCCCGAGGAGGTGGAGCTCGGCATACGCACCCTCGGCGCGAACTATCCCGGGCAGGACCGCAAGACGGGCTGCAAGGACACCCGGCAGCTCTACCCGGTCGGCCCGCTGGACCGCACCGAGGCCAAGACCGCCGTCGCCACCCTCGCCCCCACCGGCTGGACCCCCATCGGGCCCGCCCTGCTCGGCGCGGCGGAGGACCTCAAGGGCGACGGCAACGCCACCCGCCGCATCGTCCTCATCACGGACGGGGAGGACACCTGCGCCCCGCTCGACCCCTGCGAGGTGGCGCGTGACATCGCTGCCCGGGGCATCCACCTGACCATCGACACCCTCGGCCTGGTGCCGAACGCGAAGATCCGCCAGCAGCTCACCTGCATCGCGGAGGCGACCGGCGGCACCTATACCTCGGTCCGCCACACCGAGGAACTCTCCAAGCGTGTACGTCAGTTGGTCGACCGCGCGGCCGACCCGGTCGTGACCCCGGTGGCCACCGAGGGCACCGCCCGCTGCGCCGACGCCCCGACCCTGAAGCCGGGCCTGTACACCGACCGCGAGACCTTCGGGCAGCACCGCTGGTACCGGGTGGACGTCCTGCCCGGCCAGGAGCTCCGCGCCTCGGTGAGCGTCTCCGCCGACCGCGCCGTGAACAACGACTACGGCGTCCTGCTGCGAGCGGTGACCCTGCGCGGCCGTGAGATCGTCCGTGGCGCCGAGGCGGGCGACGGACGGACGGACGTCATCTCGACCGGGCTGCGCTATCCCAAGCGGCCGGTGGACGGCGCGGACGCGGACAAGCCCGCGGCGGAGACCGTCTGCCTGCAGATCAGCAACTCCTTCTCGGCGCCGCCGTCGGTGAAGACGACGCCCGGTATGCCGGTCGAGCTGGCCGTCGACATCGTCGACGCGCCGGACGAGGCCTCCGACGTGGCCGCGTTCGGTCTCGGCAGGGGCTGGTGGCTGCTCGGTGTGCTCGTCCTGGCCGGTTTCGTGGGCGGTCTGCTGTGGGGCTGGCTGTCCCGCTGGCGCGTCGCCGTCTGGAGGACCAACTGATGCGTACCGTACGCGCGCTGAGCGCCGTCGTCCTGGCGGGAGCCGCCCTGTTCGGACCGGCCGCCGCGCCGGTCCTGGCGGACACGCCCACCCCGAGCGGCAGCGCGAGCGCCGAGGCGACGGCCGGGCCGACCGAGGCCGGCACCACGTTCCGTACCGCCGCCTTCTTCCGGCAGGGTCAGCAGGCCACCGCGGAGGCGTCCACGGGTGACTACCTGTACTGGGTGTTCCCCGCGGACACCGGGCAGCGGCCGACCGTGACCGCCTCGGTCACCCTGCCCGAGTCCGCCGCCCGGCACGGCGCCTCCACCTGGCGGATCGACGTCTACGACGGCCTGCGCCGCCGCCAGCCGTGCATGTACGGGATGCAGTCCAGGTCCGCCGCCCAGGAGGCCACGACCGTGGAGCTGGCGTGCACCCTGCGCCCGGTCCGCCCCTGGGCCGACGCCTGGGACGACGACCCGCTGCCCGGCAGCTACCACGTGCGGCTGACCGTCACGGGCCTGCCCGAGGAGGACCTCGGACAGCCGTTCACGGCCAGGATCGGCGCGACCTCGCTGGAGAAGGGCGGCGCGTACGCGGGCGGCGGCTCGCTCGCGGCCCCGCTCGTGCCCGGCGCCACGACGGAGGACGCGGCCCCGGCGGACACCCCGTCCGTGGTGGAGGCGCGGGCGCCCGAGGACGGCTGGTCCTCGGGCTGGTGGTCCGACCGCTGGATCTGGACGGCCGTCGGCGGCGTGCTCGGCGCGCTGGCCGGCATCGGCGGATACTCCCTGACGAGGGGAGCCGGCCGGCCCTCGCGGGTGCCGCCCGCCGTCTGACACGAACGCGACGACGCGTGAGGCCCCGGGTCCCCCAGGACCCGGGGCCTCACGCGTCGGGCGGGCCCGTGGCCCTGCCCGACGCCGGGCGGTTCAGTTCCCCGCGGGCCGCACCAGACCGATGTCGTAGGCGTGGACGGCGGCCTGGGTACGGTCACGCAGGCCCAGTTTGATCAGGATGCGGCTCACATGGGTCTTGACGGTCTGCTCGGCCAGGACCAGCCGGGCTGCTATCTCGGCGTTGGACAGACCGTTCGCGATCAGGGCGAGCACCTCGGTCTCGCGCTCCGTCAGATCGCCGACCCGGTCCTTGAGCGGGGCGCGGGGAGCGGCGCTGAGCCGGGAGAACTCGGCGATGAGCCGCTTGGTGATGTGCGGCGCGAGCAGGGCGTCACCGGCGGCCACCACCCGTACCGCGTGCGCGAGTTCCTCGGCGGACGCGTCCTTGAGGAGGAAGCCGGAGGCGCCCGCGCGCAGCGCCTCGTAGACGTACTCGTCGAGGTCGAAGGTGGTCAGAACGAGCACCTTGACGGTGGAGCCGGCGACGGAGGTGAGCGTGCGGGTGGCCTCGATGCCGCCGGTTCCCGGCATGCGGATGTCCATCAGGACGACGTCGGGGGCGAGTTCGGCCGACCGGGCGACGGCGTCGTCACCGTCGACGGCCTGGCCCACGACCTCGATGCCGGGTTCCGCGTTGAGCAGCACGGTGAAACCCTGACGGACCATCATCTGGTCGTCGGCGATGAGTACCCTGATCGGGCTGGTCGTCATATGCCTTCCTTGCGAGGTTCGACGGGCAGGGAGGCGGTCACCTCGTAGCCGCCGTCCGGGGTGGGTCCGGCGGTGAGTTCGCCGCCCAGCATGGCGGTGCGCTCGCGCATCCCGAGCAGCCCGTGGCCCAGTCCCGGCGCGAGGGGGGACGGCGAGGGACCGGCGGGCCGGCTCGGTGGTGTGTTGGTGATCCGGAGGGTCAGCCCGGCCGCCAGATGGCCGGTCTCCACGCGCACCCGGGCCCCCGGTGCGTGCCGCATGGCGTTGCTCAGCGCCTCCTGGACGATGCGGTACGCGGAGAGTTCGACGCCCGGCGAGAGCGGACGGCGCTCTCCCGTGGTGACCGCTTCGACGGCGAGGCCGGCGGCGCGGACGTTGTCGAGGAGTTCGTCGAGCCGGTCCAGCGTGGGCTGGGGGTTGTGCCGGACACCGTCGGCGGCCGGGTCCTCCGACCGCAGGACGCCGAGGACCCGGCGCAGTTCGGTCAGCGCCTCGACGGCGTTCTGGCGGATGCCGGCGAGGTTCTCCCTCAGCTCGTCGGAAGGGTTCTCGACCAGGTGGGGGGCGACCTGCGCCTGGATGGAGATGACCGACATGTGGTGGGCGACGACGTCGTGCAGTTCGCGGGCGATCCGGCCGCGCTCCTCCAGCAGGGCGCGCCGTGACCGTTCCTCGGCGGTGATGACCTCCTGGGCGACGAGCTGCGTCCGCGCCACTCGGCTCATCCTGAGCGAGGCTCCCACCACCGCCGCGGTGGCGAACGCGATGGCTCCGCCGCCCAGGTCCTCGTTGTGGGGAAGGCCCGTGGGGACGACGGTGTTGACGAGCCCCGACAGCACGGTGATCACAAGGGTGACGACCGTGACCCGCAGCGGGACCCGCAGGGCGAGGAGCAGCACGACGAAGGTGTGCACCACGATGCCCCAGACGCTCCAGGGCCACACCAGGTCGGGTCCGACGGTCGATTCGCCGACGTTCGCGGTCAGGAACAGCGTGGCCGTCGAGAGCCACCAGGCCGGCACGGGCCGGCTCAGTGCGAGGACCAGAGCGGCGGCCTGGAGGATGACGAGGAGTTGCACCGGCCCCGTGATCACGGTCATCGCGCTGCTGTACTCGGCCATCTTCGCCGCGCCGGCGACGAGGGCGAGCAGCACGACGTGTCCGTGCGGCAGCCAGCCGAACCACGCCTGGCGGGGCAGTGGATCGCGGGCCGTCGTCCAGAGGTCCTCGCGCAGGGCGCGCGGTATCCGCACCAGGGCGCCGACCAGCGACCGCCCGTGTCCCTCCCCCACCTGTTTCCCCCTGTCCGCCGGGTCCAGCCTAGGCACGTCGGATCTCCTCGTTCTCATCGGGTCGCCCCTTGCGGAAGGGGCGGCGGCCGCCCTGTTCGTACGTGCGGAACGCGCCGACGCACACCAGCAGCGCGAGCGCGAAGAGCGGGAGCCAGGCGATACGGGCCAGGACCCAGTCGTATCCGTCGGGCGCGGCATGGAGACCGGGAAGCGGTCCGTGGCCGAGGAGTTCACCGGCGAGAAGCCCGGTGACGGTGACGGCGATCATCGCCGTCTGGTGCCAGAGGAACACGGTCATCGCGCTCAGGTTGACCAGCGCGACCGCCGCCCAGGCGGCGGTTCCGCGCAGGGCTCGGCGCAGCGGGTCGAGGAGCAGCAGTGCCGCGCCGCACTGGGCGATGCCGAAGGTGACGGCGGCGAGCGTGGGCGGGTTCAGGTTGGACACCGGGGCACCGGGCACGCCGACCATGGCGGCGGGATAGCCCGCGAAGAGCACGAGCAGCACGGTTGCCGCGGCGCCGCCGCCGAGCAGGAGCCGGCCGGCCGTGCGGTCGTCGAGCCCGTGACGGGCCCAGGCCGCACCGAGGCAGTACGGCACGAGCCAGCCGGCGGCCACGTTGATCCATCCGGTCCAGGCGGGCCCGTCGAGGCCGAAGCGGATCAGGTCGACGTGGAGGACGACGGCGAGCGGCCACAGCGGGTGCACGCGGGCGACGAGCGGGGTGAGGGCGGTGAGCGCGGCGAAGACGAGCAGGAACCAGAGCGGTGAGAGCACCAGCTTGCCCAGGGTGTACACGGTCTGCCAGGGCACTCCGGAGGCGAGGATCGCGAGCGCCACGGCGGTCCACACCGCGAGCAGGGCTGCGACGGGCCGGAAGAGCCGGCCCAGGCGGGCCGCGAGCCAGGCGCGGTAGGGCTCGCGGCGGGCGCGGGCGGCGGCGAGGCCCCGGGCGGACACCGCTCCGCCGACCAGGAAGAAGACGGCCAGGGTCTGGAACACCCAGGAGACGGGGGTGAATTCGGGCAGGTGGTTCAGGGGGCTGGCGCCGCGCACCGTACCGCTGTCGGCGACCAGGGCGGTGACGAGCCAGTGGCCGAGGACGACGCCGAGGATCGCGAGCGCGCGCAGGGCGTCCAGGGCGCGGTCGCGGCCGAGCGGGGTGGCGGCCTCGACACGGCGTGCGAGGTCACGCATCGGCGGGCTCCCGTCCTTCGGCGATCCGGGCGAGGTTCGCCAGCGGTACGGACCCGGGGACGAGGTAGTCGCTGTGTCCGCCGTCGCCGGCGTCGAAGACCCTGGCGCCGAACTCCGGCGCGAGGGGGTCCGTGCCGAAGCCCAGCTCCCCGGAGGGCAGCGGCAGCCGCAGGTGCGGCACATGGGCGATCCAGTCGGACCGGCCACGCCCGGCCCAGACCGTGGCCGTGGTCCGCAGGTCCGCGACGCTGCCCGCACCGGTCCCGGGGCTTCCGTAGAGGACGATCCCGGCGACGGGGAGCCCGGGTGCCGCCTTGGCGCAGACGACGGAGCCGTAGGAGTGGCAGAGGAGGGTGAGGCGCGCCGCGGGCCTGGCCGACCTCAACTCCGCCACGAAGTCGCGCAGTCCGGGGGCGGCCTCCTCGGCCCGGCCCGGGGTGAGGGCGGCCGCGCTCGCGGTGGCGGGGGTCGGGTAGCCGAGCCAGGCGAGGACGGCGCCGCGCTCGCCCAGCCGGTGCTGGAGGGTGACGGCGCCGTTGCGGAAGCGCTCGCTGCCGAGCGCGGTGTCGGAGCCGGGGACGAGGACGACGATCCGGTCGGCGCGTGCGAGGTCGCCGACGACCTCCACGCTGCGGCCGCCGTCGCGGCCGTCGAAGGCGAGAAAATGGCGGCCCCTGTCCGCCATCGCGTGCAGGGCGGCGGCCCGCCGCCGGTCGCCGTAGTCGGCGGCGGTCCGTTCGGCGGCGAGGACAGCGTCCCGGGTGGCGGCGTACCGCGCGTCGAGGGTGCCGTCGGTGACGGGGGCGAGCGGCCCGAGCACGGGCGGCGCGGGTGCCGGGACCGCGGCGGGGCGGGCGGCGCCCGCGGTCGGCACCGCCACCGAGGCGATGACGAGCGCGGTGAGCAGGGTGCGACGCAGCCGGCGGCTGCGCGGGCGGGACGCCATGGCGTGTCCTTCCGTACCGGAGTGGTTCGTCGTTCCGGTGGCGAAGGTATGGATCACGCGCCGTCGTCGGCGTCCCGCCGGAGGGGACAGTCCGCGGGTAGCTCCGAAGTACTACGAGTAGGGGTGGGGGCGGCCGTCAGCGTGACGTCGGGCCGGTCCATCCGGCGGGGACGCGGGCGAGGCGGACGCGCTGGGGGTGGTCGCCGACGGAGACGGAGGCGACCTTGCGGCCGGTCGCGAAGTCGATCGCCGTCACCCGGTCCGTACCGCTCTCGGAGATGACGCAGGAGCGGCCGTCGCCGCTGACCGTCGCCCAGTAGGGCTTGGACGCCTCCACCAGCGGACCCTCCCGCAGCGTTCCGCGGTCCACGACGGTGGCGTAGTCGTCCATCGTGGCGGCGACGCAGAGCTTGGAGCCGTCGGGGCTCATGGACATGCCGTGGTGGCGCGAGTCGTTGACCCAGGTGGTGCGGTCCGGGTCGGTGGCCGGGTTCTCGGGGAGCGTCTTGACGCGCGTGATCCGGTCGGTGGCGATGTCGTACTCGAGGAAGCCGTTGAAGAACGAGACCTGGAAGTAGAGCTTCGACTCGTCGGGGGTGAAGGCGACGGGCCGGACGGCGTCGGAGAGGTCCTTGCGGCCGAAGGCGTCGAGCCGGGCGCGCATGTCGATGACGCGGACCTGTTCGAAGGTGCGGGCGTCGACGACGGTGATGCGGCGATCGCCCTTGGTCCAGTCCCAGAACGGGTCGTCGAGGGCGGTGGTGACCTCGCCGATGGCCATGTTCCAGAGGTACCGCCCGTCGGCCGAGAAGACGTTCTCGTGCGGCTTGTCGCCGGTGGCGAAGGAACCGACCTGCTTGCCCGTGGTGATGTCGAGCACGTGCACGGTGTTGGAGGTGGAGGCCGAGACCGCCACGCGGGTGCCGTCGGGCGAGACGGCCATGTGGTCGGAGCGGAAACCGGAGACGGGGAAGCGCCAGTTGAGCGCGCCGGTGCGGAGGTCGATGGAGACGACGTCGGCGAAGCTCGGCCGGGAGACCACCATCGCCGAGCCGTCCGGCGTGGCGTACATGTCGTCGACGAACTGGTCGTGGCCCTCGCCGGGGCCCTGGCGGATGCCCAGGAAGAAGGCGAGCTTGAGGGGGTTGAGCCCGATCTCCCACATGCGGCGCTCACGGTCGGGGATGACGTTGATCCGGCCGATGCGCGCGAAGTCGCCGGAGGCCTCGATGACGTCGGCCGTGCCGTCCCAGTTGTTCCCCACGAACATGACCTCGCGCAGCCCCCCGGGAGCCGCCGGTGCGGAGGGCGGGGCGGCGGCCACGGTACCGCCGCCTCCGACGGTGAGCGCGAGGGCGGCGGCGAGCGAACCGAGCAGGAGGCGGCGCGCGCCTCGCGTCCGGGCAGCAGACATCGGTCTTCCTTCCAGAAGGGCATGCGGCATCAA
The DNA here is from genome assembly GCF_042671585.1 of Streptomyces sp. NPDC127129. NCBI lineage: Bacteria > Bacillati > Actinomycetota > Actinomycetes > Kitasatosporales > Streptomycetaceae > Streptomyces > Streptomyces sp. NPDC127129. The sequence goes on along the minus strand of NZ_JBHXTV010000022.1, from coordinate 123,928 downwards.
CTGCCCTGTTACCCAGGGCAACTTACCCGACAGTAAGGAGTCGCCGCGCCACCCACAAGACTCGGAACGCGTCTGCTGTCACGTGAGGCGTCAGGCGGCGGGGAAGGCGCGCGGGACGCGCCGGTCGCCGGGTCCCGTCAGGGCATGCGGCGGGCTCCCGCCACGATCGCCTCACGGATCCGGTTGTAGGTCCCGCAGCGGCAGATGTTGCGGATCTCGTCGAGGTCGGCCTCGCCGATCTCCCGGCCGGCCTCCCGCGCGGCGCGGACCTTGGCGACGGCGGTCATGATCTGTCCGGGCTGGCAGTAGCCGCACTGGACCACGTCGAGATCCAGCCACGCCTCCTGCATCGGATGCAGCTCCTCGCCCACGGTGGCGGGAAGACCCTCGATGGTGGTGATCTCGTCGGTGGGGGCGATGTCCCCGACCGGGACCGAGCAGGGGTTGAACGCCTTGCCGTTGATGTGGCTGGTGCACGCCTGGCAGACGCCGAGCCCGCAGCCGTACTTGGGGCCCGTGACGCCGAGGACGTCCCGGAGCACCCACAGCAGCCGGACGTCGTCCTCGACCTCGGCCGTGACGGCCTTGCCGTTGAGGATGAAGGTGTGGTGCGGCACGGTGGCTCCTGGGTCCTAGAAGGCGCGGTCGAGGCCGTCGACGGGCGAGGCCGGGATCGGCGGGGTGGTGGGCAGCGGCTCGAAAGCGGGCGGCTCGGCGTGGTTGACGGGGAAGCTCGTCGGCATGGTGCCGGTGGCCCGGCCGTACGCGCAGGCCACGGCGGCCATCGCGGCGGGGACGGCCAGCTCGCCGGCGCCGCCCGGCCGGTCGGAGGTCGGCGGCATGACGACGATCTCCAGCTCGGGCGGGGTGTTCCACTGCCGGGTGTAGAAGTAGTTGTCCCAGCTGCCCTCCAGGAAGTGGCCGTCGCTCAGGTGCAGTCCGGAGGTGAGGGCCAGGGCGATGCCGTCCACGATGCCGCCCGCCATCTGGGCCTCCAGGCCGCGCGGGTTGACGGCCAGCCCGACGTCGACGGCGCACACGACCTTGGTGACGCGCGGGCCGGTGTACGCGTCGTGGATCTTCCGGCCGGTCGTCCCGGGCCGGCAGTCGATCTCGGCGAGTACGGCGACGAACGCGTGGTACTCGGGGTGCAGGGCGATGCCCTGGGCCACGCCGGAAGGCAGGGACCGGCCCCAGCCGCCCACCTCCGCGACCTTGGCCAGGACGGCGCGGGCGCGCTCGTCCTTCAGGTGCCTGCGGCGGAACTCGTACGCGTCCTTGCCCGTCCGCCGGGCCAGTTCGTCCACGACCAGCTCCTGCGCGCAGCGGACGTTGGGCGAGTAGATACCGCGCATGGAGCCGGTGTTGAAGCCCTTGTCCGTCTCGCCGAGCAGCTGGGTGGTGACGCCGAAGTGGTACGGGCTCTGCTGCGTGAGCTGGAAGATCGTCTCGGAGAACGTGAGGTCCCCCACGGGCAGCTGGGCGGCGGCGCCGGTGATGATCTCGCCGAGCCCGTGGCCGAAGTCGGTGGCCACGGAGGTGTGACGCAGCTCGTAGGTGAGCACCTCGCCGAGCGTGTACGTCGCCCGGACCCGCGACGTCGACATGGGGTGCGTACGCCCCTGCCGGAAGTCGTCGGTCCGGTGCCACATCAGCTTCACGGGCTTGCCCATGGCCTTGGAGGTCTCGGCGGCCTCGCGGGCCGCGTCGAAGAAGAGCTTGCGGCCGAACGACCCGCCGCCCTCGGTGACATGGACCTTGACGGCGGAGGGCGGGAGCCCGAGTTCGAGGGCGATCTGCTCCTGGGCGACGATCGGTGTCTTCAGACTCGCCCAGATCTCGGCGGAGTCCGGCCGCACGTCCGCGATGGCGCAGTTGGTCTCCAAGGCACTGTTGCTGGAGAAGCCGAAGGTGAACCGTACGTCGACCGCCTTGGTGAGCAGGGGCAAAGGCGGTACGACGAGCGGGAGTTCGGCGGCACGCAGCTTCCGCTGGACGGTCGCGTCCGAGTCGCCGTCGGCGGTGCCGGGGCCCCAGGTGACCCGGAGGGCCCGGACGGCGTCGATGCACTGCCCGAAGGTGCGGCCGCGGACGGCGACGCCGGTGGAGATCCGTACGACGTCGGTGATGCCGGGCATGGCCCGGACCTCGCCCAGGTTGTCGACGGAGCGGACGGTGCCGTTGATCGTCGGCGGCCGGCAGACCATGGTCGGCAGGGCGTCGGGCACCTGCACGTCCATGGTGAACGTCTTGCGGCCCGTCACGGCCGCCAGGGCGTCGATCCGGCGCTGGGAGGTGCCGATGACCTTGAACTCGGACGTCTTCTTGAGGGCGACCCCGACCGGGGTGTCGGTGTCGGCGGCCGCCTTCGCGGCGAGTTCGCCGTAGCCGATGCTCCGCCCGGTCACCGTGGAGACGACGGCCCCGGCCTTCGCGGTGAGCGACCCCAGCAGCTCTCCGAGTTCGAGCGCGGCGGCACGCAGCAGCCGGCCCCGGGCGACGGCCGCGGCGACACGGACGGGGGTGAACGTGGAGATGGTGGTGTTGGAGGCGCCCGTCATCTGGTTGAACAGCAGCTCGGGGCGGGCGTCGGCGAGGGTCACCCGCACCCTCTCCAGCGGCAGGTCCAGCTCCTCGGCGATCAGCATCGCGGTCGAGGTGGTGATGCCCTGGCCGACCTCGGCCCGGGGCAGGGCGAAGGAGGCGGTCCCGTCCGCCTCGACCCGGATGGTGATCAGGCCGGCGGTGGGCAGGGCGGCGTGCGTGAGCATGTCGTTGAGGTCGTAGATCTCGGACGGCCCGGGCAGCGAGGGCACCAGGGCGGGGTTCGCCGCTGCCGCCGGGGCGGGCGCGAGGACCGCCTCGCCGAACTGGGCGGCGACGGTGAGGGTCGGTGCCGCGAGGACGTAGCCGAGGAAGCGGCGCCGTCCCGTGCCGTCGGCCGCCACGGTCTCCCCGTGCTCCGGATACCGCCGCGCCTCGTCGCGCACTGTCATCGGCTGTCCTCTCGACGCACCTCGAAGTCGTCGAGATCATCGCGCACTTGGTGACCCCTGTCGCCCCGGACATCGCAGGATTCACTCCGGACGCGCCAAGCCCTCACGTCCGGGCGGCAGGGGAGCGGGGAATAGCCCACTCGGCGCCGCGGTTCCGGTCTTGCGTGGCAGCCCGCCGCATCCGCTCGGAAGGACGTTCCATGAAGATCGGCATCATCGGCGCAGGCAACATCGGCGGCAACCTCACCCGCCGTCTCACGGCCCTCGGCCACGAGGTGTCCGTGGCGAACTCCCGTGGCCCCGAGACGCTCACGGCCCTCGCCGAGGAGACCGGGGCGACGCCCGTACCCGTGGGCGAGGCGGCGCGCGGCGCCGAGATCGTGGTCGTGACCGTCCCGCTGAAGGCGGTCCCCGACCTGCCCGCGGGCCTCTTCGAGGGCGCCGCGGAGGGCTTCGCCGTCATCGACACCAACAACTACTACCCGCAGCAGCGCGACGGCCGGATCGCCGCCATCGAGGACGACGGCCTGACCGAGAGCCGCTGGGTCGAGCGTCATCTGGGGCACCCGGTGATCAAGGTGTTCAACGGCACCTACGCCCAGGACATCCTCGACCGCCCGCTCCCGGCCGGTGATCCGGAGCGCATGGCGCTGCCCGTCGCGGGCGACGACGAGGTCGCCAAGAAGACCGTCCGCGCCCTCGTCGACCAGCTGGGCTTCGACACGGTCGACGCCGGCGGCATCGACGACTCCTGGCGCCAGCAGCCCGACACCCCCGTCTACGGCCTGCGAGCCGGAGCGGAGGCGGTGGCGCGGGCCCTCACCGAGGCCTCCCCCGAGCGGCCGGCCCCGTTCAGGGGCTGACTCACCGGTCGCGCCTCGCCGCGGTGTGCAGGCGCCGTGGAGTCAGTCGGCGTACTCGGCCTTCGGCGGACCCCCGGGATGGGCGCCGAGGGTCGGGGCCAGCCAGCGGTTGTACGAGACCATCCAGGGGCTGCCGGCGCCGCCCGCGCGGTAGTCCTCAAGGATCGCGTTGACCCGGCGGACCAGGTCGGTGTCGTCCTTGTTCATGGCGACGCCGTACAGGGAGGTGTCCAGGCGCGGCCCCACGAGCCGGAGCGTGGGGTCCTGGGCGGCGAGACCGGCGGCGAGCGTCGCGTGGGTGAGGATCGCGTCCACGGCCCCCTGCTGCAGCTCGACGAGACAGTCCAGGTGGCTCGACGTCTCCACGGCGACCGCGCCCGTACCCGACGAGCCGAGCAGGGCGACGGCCGAGCTGCCCTTGCTGAGGCAGACGCGCTTGCCGCGCAGCTTCGCGTCGAAGCCCGTGATCCGGGAGTCCTCGGGCACCAGGAGACGGTGGCCGGTCTCGAAGTACACGCTGGAGAAGGCGACTTCGGCCAGCCGCTCACAGGTGATGCTCATGGTGCGGACGATCACGTCGACCTGGCGCGCCTGCAGTCGCGGGATCCGCTGGCTCGGCGGCATGCTGACGAACCGGACCGTGGCCTTCGGACCGAGGATGTCACGGGCGATGGCCCGCACGAGGTCGACGTCGAAGCCGGCCGGCTCCTGCGCGTCCTGGTCCAGCGAGGCCCAGAGGTAGCTGTTGAGATCCACGCCGGCGATGAGATGGCCGCGCTCACGGATGCGCCGCACGGCCTCGCCGTCGACGCGTGAGGGGCTCGGTCCGGCCCGCCGTGGGTCGCAGGAGGGTGCGCGTGCCGGCACGGCGGCGGTCCTCACGGTGGCGGGGCGTGGGGCGTCCGACGGCCCGGCCGTGACGGCGGCCGCGGGCACCGCGGTGAGAAGGGTCGCCATGAGCAGCAGCCAGAGGGCGAAGCGGCCTCGCGACCGGCCCCTCCCCCGCGGTGCCGACCCGGATCCAGCAGTCACACGCCCCACCCCCGCGCAGCCGACTCCCCTCCCCCAAGGCTACGCATTCACCGCCCAACACAGGGACACATACCGGGAGTTGGCCTGGTGTTGACCCAGGTTTCACCGACGCGGCAGGGTTGCCAGGTCCCGCAGACCGGAGAGGTCACGCAGACCGGGCAGGGCCTGCAGCGCGGTCCGGACGGGCCTGGCCGCTCGGACCGGCAGGTCGGGCAGCGCCCGGCGGGTGAGGCCCGGGCGGGTCCGGCCGGACGCCCCGCCCCGGCCCTCACGCGTCGGCCGTACGGCGCGCAGCTGGCAGCGGTCCAGGCGGGCGCGCTGGCCGCCGCTGGTGATCAGGGCGTTCACCGGGGCCATCGGGTCCGCGCCCACGCTCCGCGCCAGCAGCATGCCGACGGCGAGCGGGAGCAGCGCGCCCGCCAGCGCCGCGCCGGTGGTCGTGACGTGCTGCATGCGGCTGGTGCGCCGGGCGTCGGAGATCATGGTGCCATTCGACCAGCGCGACCGGGGGCCGGGTATCGGACGACGTACTCACTCGGGACCTGCCCACGTACTCAGGCGGGGACCGCGGGAGTGCCGGACGCCCCGAGCCGCCGCACGTTCGGACCCGTACGCACACCGAGGAGCCCAGGACACCATGGCCGACTACCGCATCGAGACCCTCCGCACCGGCTACCGGCAGTGGATCGCCCGCAACGACCGAGGTGCGGAGGTGCGCATGGGGGCGGCGGACGACCCGGACGCTCAGCCCTCGTTCACCCCCGTGGAGCTGCTGCTCGCGGCCATGGGCGGCTGCGGCGGCATGGTCGTGGACCGGACGGCACGCGCCGTGGACCACGACGACCTGCGGATCGTCGTGGAATCGGTCTCCGGACCGAAGGACGACGGCCGGGTGGGCCGGATCCGGGTCAGCTACGAGTTTGAACTGCCCGAGAGCAACCCGCGGGCCGCCGACGTCTTCGCGCGCGGGGTGCGGCTCACGCACGAGAAGTTCTGCACGGTGAGCCGCACGGTCGAGCACGGCGCGACGGTGGAGGCCGTCCTGCCCGACGGGACGATCGGCTTCCGGGCGGGCTGAGGGGCGCCGCGCCGGCGAGGCGCGTTCGGTTCCCGTCCCTTCGTTTAGGCGCGTCGCGGGTGGTCAGTCGCGGGAGTGTGGCCGGACCACGGTCACGGCCCGAGACCCGACGGGAGGCGTCGGCTGTGACGCTCGACGGAAAGCGAGTCCTCTTCCTCACGACCAACTACGGTACGGAGCAGGACGAGTTGAAGAAACCTGTGGCCACACTGCGCGAGGCGGGCGCCGAGGTCACGGTGGCGGCGAAGAAGGCCGAGCCCGTCGTGACGGTCGTGTCGGACCGGCGGCCGGGCGAGGCCGTCGACCCGGACACGACGTACGGAGAGGTCTCGGCGGACGCGTACGACGCGGTGGTCGTGCCGGGCGGGACCGTCAACGCGGACCGGCTGCGGACGGACGTGACGGCCCAGCGGCTGGTTGCCGCCTTCGCGGACGCCGGGAAGACCGTGGCCGCGATCTGTCACGGACCGTGGCTGCTCATCGACAGCGGGCTGGTCGCGGGCAAGGAGATCACCTCCTACCCCTCGGTCCGGACCGACCTCGTGAACGCGGGCGGGACCTGGCGGGACCGCGAGGTCGTCGTCGACGCGTCGGGCGGATTCCGCCTGATCACCTCGCGCACACCGGCCGACGTGCGGCCGTTCGCGGAGGCGGTCGCCGAGGCGCTCGTCGCGGGCCGGCCCGGCCCGCAGGGCCCTCGGCCGCGCAGCCCCGAGACAGGACTCACCGAGACGGGGCTCCCCGCGCCGACGTGAGGACGGCGCTCGGGGGGCCCGCTCGGCAGGTCGGCCGAGACCTCAGGAGTCCGCTCGGCAGGTCGGCCGAGACCTCAGGAGTCCGCTCGGCGGGTCAGCCGAGCCAGATCTCGCGGACCCGGTGCAGCGGGTCCGGCTCCACGCGGGGCTCGGCGTCCCAGACCATCGTGGCGCGCTCGTCGGCCGTGTAGCGCGGCCAGGACGCGCCCGGGTCCTGGTCCCGTACGAAAGAGACCCAGGCGTGGTGCATCGCGTCGGCCAGGGCGCGGGGCGGGTTCTCGCCCGCCACTGCGGTGACGCCCTCCGCGTCCAGGAGGTCGAAGGCGTACGGCAGGTCCAGGCAGTGGAAGGCCGTGCCGTTGATGGGCGACTCCCACACGAACTCGTACAGCCAGGTGGGGCACCGGCGCGCCGCGCGGGCGTCGGCGAGGGCCAGGGAGGGGGCCCGGAAGGTGACGTCGGTCAGGGCCTGACCGAAGAGTGCGTCCGGGTCGCCCGCCCCGTAGGCGGTGGTGAACGAGTCGATCCGGTCCTCCGGCAGGCCGAGCGCCCCCAAGAGGACCGCCACGGGCGGACCGCCGGGGCCCGGGGCGGGGAAGGCGTTGAACTCGTGAGCGGTGAAGCCCAGCATGAGCGGGACGTCCGCACCCGCGTCCCCGGTGGTCAACGCGTCGAGGACGGGCTCCGGGATCAGTTCGCCGTCCGCGAAGGGCGCCAGGGACAGCAGCGGCGGCAGGCCCTCGCGGTCCGGGCCGGGTGCGCCCATCCGGTCCTGGAGGTCGAGGAGTTCGTCGTCGCTCAGGTCGCGGAGGGCCGCGGCGCTGGCGGGTACGCCGGTACGCGCCGTGAACAGGCGGGACGCCGCGCGGGCGACCTCGGGGCCGTCGGGGTGCATGACGGCCCCGGAGACGGAGAGCGCGCCGCGGAACAGGTCGCGGGCCGCCGGAACGGCGAGCAGGGTCTGCACGGCGCCGCCGCCCGCCGACTGGCCGGCGACGGTGACTCGGGCCGGGTCGCCGCCGAAGCGGGCGATGTTGTCGCGGACCCATTCGAGGGCGGCGATCCAGTCGCGGACGCCGCGGTTGTCGGGGGCGTCGTCGAGGTGCAGGAAGCCCTCGATGCCGAGCCGGTAGCCGAGGGAGACCAGGATGACGCCGTCGCGGTTGAAGGCCGATCCGTCGTACCAGGGGCTGGCCGCCGACCCCGCCACGTAGCCGCCGCCGTGGATCCACACGAGAACGGGGAGCCCGGCCCCGGGGTCGGTGCGCGGCGTGAAGACGTTGAGGTTGAGGACCCCGGCGCCCGGTACGGAGGGCTCGGGGATCGTGGTGACGTCGGCGAAGGGCCGGCGCTGGGCGGTCGGCCCGTAGGCGGTGGCGTCCAGCGGTTCGGTCCACGGCTCCGGCGGCACGGGCGCCGCGAACCGGAGGTCGCCGACGGGCGGCTGCGCGTAGGGGATGCCGAGGAAGCGGAGGCTCCCGTCGGGCCGGCGCTCACCGCGGACGGGGCCGCGGGTGGTGGTGACGGTGGTGACGGTCATGGGAGCAGCGTCCGGCCGGTGATCGGCTGCGTCAACGCCTGGAGCGTGAAAGGTGACACGTGTCACTTACGCGTGTCATCACCGACTGTGCCTGAAATCGGGTCGCCGTGGGTACAGGTCGTTCGACGCAAGGGGGTCGGGTGACGGGGCTGCACGCGGAGACGGTGGTGGGCATCCTGGTCGTCGCCGCCGGGGCCGGCCTCATGGCGCTGGGCGCCGTCCGCCAGGGACGCGGGGTCCGGTCGTGGTCCCCGGCGCGGGCGTGGGCCGCCGCCGAGCGGGAACAGCAGCGGGTGCTGCGGAGGGCGGCGGGCATGGCGATCGCGTCGGCCCGCGGGGCGGCGGGAGCGGGAGAGCCGGTGATCGTCACGGTCGAGGACGTGCTGCGTCTGGCGGACGAACACTTCGCCCACCCGGACGTGGACCCCCGTCTCGCGGCGGCCGCGCTCCGCGACGCGTACGAACGGGGCGCGTGCGCGCGCGACTGCGTGACGGACGCGTACGGCTGACGGGCCATGACCCGGGAGCCCGGGCCCTTGACGGCGGCACCGACTCCCCGACCGCGCGAAGACGGGGGCGCGGACGGGTCACAAGCGGGCGCGAGGGACGCGCAGACGGCCCGGAAGGGCCGTCAGACGCTGGTTCGCCGTGTTCGCCGTGGGCGCGTCCCGGCCGTCCGGTTCACAGGTCGATCCAGTAGCGGCGCTTACGTCCGATCTCCGTGTCGCGGGTGTCTTCGAGCACCCCGCCGTTGCGCTCGATGGTGCGGGCGGAGGCCACGTTGTCGTCGTCGCAGGTCACCAGGACCCGTTCGAGGCCGAGGGCACGCGCCTCGGGGAGGACTGCCCCGAGAGCCCAGGTGGCGAGGCCGCGCCGGCGGGCGGAGGGCCGGACGCTGTAGCCGATGTGTCCGCCGGCCCGGAACAAGAAGTCGTTGAGTTCGTGGCGCAGATCGATCGCGCCGACGTACGCCCCGTCGTCCACGATCCACCAGTGCGTGGCGTGCACCCAGCCCTGGGCCAACGGCCGTGCCGGGTCGCCCTGTTCCCTCAGCCTGCCGACCCAGGACGCGAAGATCTCGGGCACGGCGAAGGCCTCTTCCTCCGCCAGTCTCATCCCCGCTCCGGACTGATGGGCGCCGGGGTTCCACTCGGCGTGCGCTTCGAGCCAGGAGCGATGAAGGCGAGCTGTGGGGGCGACCAGTTCGGGCATGCGGGCGACGATAACAGGCCAATGCCCCCGTTGATCAGGGCTTTTCGCCAGCCGTTAGGGGGCGGACGTCCAGCCGTGTGCCAGTCCAGCGGTGCGGCGGTGTACCGGTCCAGCGGTGCGGCGGTGTGCCAGTCCGGCGGTGCGGCGGTGCGGCGAGGTGATCTCCTCCCCCGGCCGCCGTCCGCCGCGCCCGTCAGCTCTTCTTCGGTGCCGCGTAGTTCAGGAAGCCGGCCCAGTCCACCACGACGCAGGGCTCCTCGCCGAGGACCCACGCGTCATGTCCCGGCTTGACGGCCATGAAGTCGCCGGGGCCGATCTCGGCCGACTCGCCGTCGTTCATCACGACCTTCATCCGACCGCTGACGACATACCCGACATGCGACGCCTCGCAACTGTCCGTCCCGGCGATGGGCTTGACATGCTGGGACCACTTCCAGCCGGGCTCGAACACGGCACGCCCGACCGGACCGCTCTCCGCGTTGATCAGGTCGAGCCTGCCCTTGGAGTCCTCGAAGGGACGCGTCTCATCTGCGGAGTCGAAGCTCCGGGACACGATTCCGGTCATGTTCGTCCGCCTCCCGGGCGGTGGGACGTTGCAGCACCCGAGTCCATTTCCAGGTTACGCCGGGGGGCTCGGCGGGACCTCTCGCCGCCCGGCCCGGGAACGCCGTTGCCCGCGCCGATGATCATGGGTTAGCGTGCTCGTATGACTGCCGGGTCGGCCATGGGCCGTGAGCGAGTGAGGCACCCGGCCTTGGCGTGACCGCCGCCGGGCGGGCGCGAGGCCCGCCTCGGTCGTCTTCCACGCACGCGTACGCGTTCCTACGCCACGTACGCATGCGACGAGCCCCATCAGGAAGACACCGACGCAGCCTTTCGAGAGGACCCTTCGTGGCCATCGAGCTCAACCACACCGTCGTATACGCCCGCGACAGGCGGGCTTCCGCCACGTTCCTGGCCGAGGTGCTCGGCCTGGAGGTCGGCGCACCCTTCGGCCCGTTCCTGCCGGTGGAGACCGGCAACGGCGTCACCCTCGACTACTACGAGTCGGCGGACGCGTTCACCCCGCAGCACTACGCCTTCCTCGTGCCCGACGAGGAGTTCGACGCCATGATCGGTCGGCTCGAGCGGATGGGGGTCACGTACTACGCGGACCCGAACCACACCGAGGCCGGGCAGGTCAACCACCTCTTCGGCGGTCGCGGCGCCTACTTCGACGACGCCGACGGTCACAACATGGAGATCATCACCCGTCCGTACAGCCGCGGCTGACGACCGGCGCCGCGGCCGACCGCGCAGGTGACACGGCGATGCGCGTGACCTCGGGAAATGTTCATTCAATGATCATTTCTTTGGCGGTTACGCGCATTTCCGTGGCGCTATTTCTGTGCGAATCCCCCATCGGGCACATCTACACATAAAGGCCAGATAAGCGCACAATGAAACCGCGGCCTCACGCCGCAAGCGCGATCAGACGTGCAAGACGCCAGAAGGAGGCGAGTCGTATGTCTGACGTCTCTCACCGTGCCGGTGACATCAGCGGACACCCCGACGCATCGGAAATGCGGGAGCGCTACTCCCGAGTGCTCCAGACCCGTGGTGTCGCCGCGGTCGAGGAATTGATCATCGTGGCCGGCATCTGGGCCGCGATCTCCGCCTACACGGTTCACTTCGCGGGCCTCCACCCTGACCTCGCCCTCAGCAACCTGATCGTCGGCATCGCTCTGGCGGGGCTCGGACTCTGCATGTCGATGGCCCCGGAGCGGGCGCAGGACCTGAACTTCGTCGCCCTGCTCGCCGGCGTGTGGCTGATCATCTCCCCCTGGGTGGTCGCCCGGGACGTGGACACCGGCGCGATCGTCAGCAACGTCATCACCGGCGCGTGCGTCTGCCTCTTCGCTCTCACGGCGGGCGGCCTTCTCATGAGCAAGTCCAGGAGAACGGGATAAAGCTCTGATCCTCTCCCAGAACGGCGCCGTAATCCCCGCACGGGATACGGCGCCGTCGCCGTGCCCCATTCGCACAACCAGTCACATCAGCCACCAACGCCCCACCTCAGGTAACGAATTGCTCCTCGGCGTTTCGGCCACATAAGTTCTGCGTAAGCTTCCTCCAGTGGGACAGGCTCCCGCTCGCATTTCCCAGTCATTGGGGGGACTAAGTGAACTGGTACCTCGACGTTCTCAAGAAGTACGCGGTATTCACCGGCCGTGCGCGCCGCCAGGAATACTGGATGTACATGCTGTTCAACCTCATCGCGTACATCGTGCTGGCGATTCTCGACGCCGTCCTCACCACGGCCCCGCTGCTGACCGCCGTCTACGCCCTGGGCGTGTTCCTGCCGACCCTGGGCGTGACCGTCCGCCGTCTGCACGACACGGGCCGCTCCGGCTGGATGATCCTGCTCGGCCTGATCCCGCTGGTCGGCGGGATCATCCTCATCGTGTTCTACGCGACCGAGGGCAGCCAGGCGGAGAACGCCTACGGCCCGAACCCGAAGCTCGCGCCCGCGTACTGAGCCCGCACCACGACGAAGCCCCCGGAGGATTCCCTCCGGGGGCTTCGCCCGTTCCGGACGCGCACGGGGCGCCGTACGGCCAGTGACGCTTCGTAGCACTTGCCTCGCGCTCCTTGTGCACCGTGGCACACGCCCCGTCTCCTCCCCCGCCCCTAGCCTCGCCGCAACGGTTCGAAATCCAACGAACGAGGGGCGGTACCGGTGAACTGGCTCATCCACGACTACCGCGAGAGCGATCTCGCCGCGGTCGTCCATCTGATCGACACCACGGCCGAACTCGGCCAGGAGTCCGTGTTCTCCCTGGCCGAGTGCATCAGCGCCCTGACCTCCCGCCAGCCCGCCGTCGTCGCCGTCCATCAGGGCGTCCCCATCGGGGCCGCCCTCGCCTGTGTCTCGGGCGAACGGGCCTGGGTGATGCGGATCGCGATCTCCTCCGCCTGGCGGGGCCGTGGGCTCGCCAGCGCCCTGCTCGTCGAGCTGGAGCGGCGGCTGGTGGCAGCGCGGGTCGGACGGATCGCGTACGTCCTGCCCGAGGAGGACCTGCTCGGCGAGGGACTCCTCAACGCGGGGTACACCCGTCAGCCGGCCGTCGCGTACTTCGAGAAGGTCGAGCCGCTGCACGGCCCGGCCGCCAATCTCCTCGACGACCTGGGGGGCCGGCTGCTCCCGGGCGACCTGTGGGCCAAGGTCGCCGGCATGGAGCGGGAGAAGGACCTGATCGAACGGCGCGTCGTGCTTCCGCTGGCCGAGCCCGAGCGGGCGGCGCGGCACGGGGTGCGGCCGCCGCGTGCGGTGGGGCTCTTCGGTCCGCCGGGCACCGGTAAGACGACGTTCGCGCGGGGCATCGCCTCGCGACTGGGCTGGCCGTTCGTGGAGATCCTGCCGTCCCGGCTCGCCGACGAGGGGAATCTCGCCGCCGCCCTGCGCTCGGCGTTCGCGCGGATCGCCGAACTGGAGCGGGTGCTCGTCTTCATCGACGAGGTCGAGGAGATCGCCCCGGTCCGTCAGGAGCCCGCACAGCCCGGTGGTATGCACGGCGTGACCAACGAACTCCTCAAGCTCATCCCGGGGTTCCGTGAGCGGGACGAGCGGCTTCTCGTCTGCGCCACCAACTCGATCCGCTCGCTCGACCCCGCCTTTCTGCGCCCGGGACGCTTCGACTACCTGATCCCGATCGGCACACCGGACAAGGCGGCCCGCGCCGCGATCTGGGCGCGGTACACGGAGGGCCGGACCGACGTGGACATCGACGAACTGGTGACGGCGAGCGATCTGTTCACACCCGCCGACATCGAGCACGCCGCGCGGATCGCCGCCCAGAACTCCTTCGAGCGCGATCTGGTCGCCGTCGGCGGCCGCACCACGGGAGACGACCGGCTGCCCGGCGCGACCACGGCCGACTACCTGGAGGCGATCGGCCAGTGCCGGCCGACGGTGACACCGGAGATGATCACCCAGTTCGAGTCGGACATCACCACCCACGCCCGGTTCTGACGCATCGTCATCGTCCCGGAGACAGGAACCGCCGGTCTGTCGGAGCCGGCGCATATCGTGGTCCCATGGAGCGGTACGAGGGACTCGAACTGATCACCTTCACGAAGACTGCGGAGCTGGAGGCGTGGCTGGAGACCCGCCACGCCGACACGCCCGGGGTCTGGCTGCGGATCGCCAAGAAGGGCGGAGGAGGCGAGTCGCTGACGATTCCGGAGATCCTCGACTGCATGCTCTGCTTCGGCTGGATCGACGGGCAGCGCAAGGGCGGGGACGGGGTGTACTACGTGCAGAAGTACACCCCGCGCAGGGCGGGCAGTCTCTGGTCGCGGGTGAACGTGCGCAAGGTCGAGGCGCTCACGGCGGCGGGCCGGATGCGGACGCCGGGACTCGCCGAGGTGGCGGCCGCGCAGGCGGACGGCCGGTGGGAGGCCGCGTACCCGTCGCAGGCGGAGGCGACCGTACCGGACGATCTGGCGGCGGCCCTGGCGGCCGACGAGCGGGCGCGGCTCTTCTACGAGGGGCTCGGCAAGACCGATCAGTACCTGGTGATCCTGCGGCTGTGGCAGGCCCGCACACCGAAGGGCCGGGCGCAGCGGCTGGAGCGGATGGTGGCGAGGCTGGCGGCGGGTGAGAAGGTCCGGTGAGGGGCGCGGGGCGGAGGGGTCAGCGCCGGCGCCGGTAGAGGACCTGGTGGGCGTCGTGTTCGACGAAGGACGAGGCGTGGGTCATGCCGACGGCTTCGAGGAGCCGCCGGGAGGGGTGGTTCGCCTCCTGCGTCAGGGCGACGACACTGGGCGTGTCGCGGAGCGTGGCGTCGAGGACGGCGGCGACGGCCTCGCGGGCGTAACCGTGCCCCCAGTGCTCGGGCAGGAACTGGTACGAGATCTCCGTCTCCCCGTCCCGCGCCCCGGGCTCGACGGTCACGAGCCCGAGCAGCAGGCCGTCGGCGGCCCGCACCACGGCGTGCACGCCGGGCGCGCCGACGACTCGCCGCTGCCGGATCCGTACGACCTGCTCGGTCACCGGCCCGCCCAGGTGCCGCCGCACGTCGGGGTCGGTCCACAGCCGGGTGACGGCCGGGACGTCGGCCGCGCGCACGGGGCGCAGCAGCAGGCGCTCGGTGCTCAGGGCGTCGGACGGCGCGGAGGAGGAAGAGGCGGGCATACGTACGATCATCTCAGCCCCGACGGTCCGGCCGGGCGCCGCCGGTCGCGACGTAGGCCACCGGGCCTACGTCCGTGCGCCGCGCGGGCCCGACCATCGTCCGATGCGGCACCGGGACGGTGGCGCCTAGCGTCGTGGCCATGCGAATCGGAATTCTCGGCACAGGGAATGTGGGACGGGCACTGGCGGCGGGCTGGGCCCGCGGGGGCCACGACATCGTCCTCGGGTCACGGCGGCCCGAGGACCCGGAACTGCTCACGGAGCTGAAGGAGCTGCTGGACGCGGGGGTTCGGGTCGGTGATCCGGCGGCCGCCACGGCCCACGCGGAGGTCCTCGTGAACGCCACGCCGGGGACGGCTTCGGTGCCGCTCCTGGAGTCGGTCGGCGCGTCCGCGCTGGAGGGGAAGGTGCTGCTGGACGTCGCCGTCGGCTTCCTGGAGGACGAGACGCTCTCGCACCCCGTGGTCAGCCTCGGCGAGGAGATCCAGCGCGCGTTCCCCGCGACGAGGGTCGTGAAGACGCTCTGCACGGTCGACCGGGTCGTGATGGTCGCACCGCAGTCGCTCGAGGGGCCGAGCACGCTCTTCCTCTCCGGCGACGACGCCGAGGCCAAGGAGACGGTGAGCGGTCTGCTGCGCGATCTGGGCTGGCCGCAGGACTCGCTGCTCGACCTCGGCGGCATCGAAACCGCCCGCGGCCAGGAGCACTTCGCCCTCCTCTTCATCGGTATCGCCCTGTCGACGAAGACCTTCGGCTTCGGCATCCGCGTGGTCCGCCCGGCCGCCGCCTAGGGCGCGTTGCGCCCTAGGCGACCGGCCCGCCTCCGGGGGTGAGCGCGGGGGCGGCGGGGCCTTCCATCCTGCGTTGGAGCGCGGCGAGCGCGCCGGCCGTGCGGCCCGGTACGCGGTGGCGCAGCTCGACGAGGGCGGGGCCGAGCGCGCGGGCGCGCGAGGGGTCCGTGATGCGCTCCCACTGGTGGTGCGCCCGGTCCACGGCGCCTTCCACGTCCGGGTCCCGCGGCGCCTGGCCCAGGTCGAGCCTGGCCTGGGCCGCGCCGGTCCACAACTCGCAGCTGCGGGCCGGCTCCCCGGCGAGCCGCGCGAGGTCGGCACGGACCTCCAGCCAGTGCACGGCCTCCCCCGACCGCGGCCCGTACCGCCGCAGCGCCTCCTGCTCCCAGGCCACGGCCACCGCCACGGCCTCCCCGTGCCGCCCCGCCCGCGCGGCGGCGAGAATCGCGGGGTGGGGGTCGGGGCAGGGATCCGGGTCGCGGCCGGCGGCCGGAGCCACCGCCTGAGCAGGAGTGCCCGGTCCACCGTGCGCGAGCGGTGCCGCCGTCCCCGGCGTCAGGTACAGCGCGGGCCCCGGGCCCATCCGGGCGGCCGCGGCCGCGTGCAGGTCCGGGAGCGGGGGCCGGGCGCCCGTGCGCCAGACCGTGGCGAAGTGACGGAGGTAGTCGGGCGTCGCGGGGTCGCCCCGCCTCGGCGCCGGGGCGACCCGCCCGTACAGCTGTACGTCCGGCCCCAGGGAGAGGAGGCCGGGCGTGGAGCCGAGGCGCTCCCACAGCTCCGCGTCCGCGACCAGATCGGCCACCACACTCGTCGTTCCGGGCCGTCGGACCGCGAGTTCGCCGGCGAGCCAGTGCCACGGCAGGCCCGTGTAGCGCAGGGTCGTCGCCGTGCTCCGCGCCAGCGCCAGGTGCGGCAGGTGTTGACGGCGGTCAAGCTGGAGTTGACCCGCGAGGTGGACGGAGAGCGGTCCCGGTGCGGCGGCGGCCGCGCGCACACGCGTCAGGACGGTCTGCGGGTCCAGCGGGTCCGCCAGTTCGACGACCGTCGCCACCGGAGTGCCGGTCAGCGCGCCGGGCGGCACCGCCGCATATGCGGGGAGTACGGACGCCGCGTCGATCGCCCGCCCCCTGCCCGCCGGCGCCGCCGCGAGCAGCAGCGCTGTCCCCACCGTGTCCACCTCGTCGTTCACCACACGAGCACCGTAACCTTCCCACGGTGTGGTTCCGTTACCACCTCGATGGCCGATAATCGACGGGCCGTTGGCATATGTCAGAAGCACCACCGTATCGAGTGTTGCCAAATCCCTTACGGGGTGTCGTCGCCTGTGCAACAGTCGTATCCGGGCCTTGTTCCACCGCTCGCCCGCGTCGCGCCTGTATCGGAGTACGACATGCCGTCCCCTCTCTACGCGGACCGTCCAGCCCAGCCGCCGGAGCCCGGCACCGTGGACGCGCTGATCTCGCAGACCCGCCGTCTGCGCGGTGACGTGGACGCCGTGCGCCGGGACGCGGTCATGGACGAGGACGACCCGACGAACCGCTGGCAGCGTGCGCTCTGCGACCTGGCCGTACATCAACTCGACGATCTGGGCGCCCACTTGGGCCAACTCAAGGCCGGCGTCCCCGACGAGCTTCCCGCAGCGCCCGGCGCCGATGTCATCGAGGCCGAGGCCGAAGGCGTCTCCGACCCCGGTGCCGCCTACGGCGTCCCGGCCCCGCGCACCGGGTCCCTCCTCAGCCGCGTCGGCAGCGCCGAGTGGAACCTGCTGAACGACGAGGTGAGCTGGTCCGAGGAGCTGTACCAGATCTTCGGACGGGACCCCGAGAGCGACCCGATGTCGCTGGACGAGCTTCCTTCGATGGTGTTCGCCGAGGACCAGTCCGTACTCCAGGCGATGGTGACGGACTGTCTGATCGACGGAAAGCCCATCGACGGGGAGTTCCGCATCGTCCGTACCGACGGCCGGGTCCGTACGCTCCACATGATGGGCGAGCCGGTCCTCGACTCCGACGGCTGCACGGCCTCCATGTGGGCCGTCCTGCGTGACGTCAGCGAGCTGCGCCGCAGCGAGCGCGCCGTCCGCGAGTCCCGGGACAGTCTGCAGCGCCGTCGCCACATCGAGCGCACCGAGCGCCGAGTCGCCGTCGAGTTCCAGGAGGCCGTGCTGCCTCCGTGGCGCGGCTCCCTGCGCTTCGCCCACGGCGGCCCGGGCGCCCCGCTCGACGTGGCCGGCCACTACCTGCCCGCCGCCTCGACCGGTCTGATCGGCGGCGACTGGTACGACGCGCTGGCACTCCCCGACGGCGACGCGCTGCTGACGGTCGGTGACCTCACCGGACACGGGGTCTCCGCGACCTCGTCCATGGCGATGCTCCTCGGCGCGCTGCGCGGTATGGCCGTGGCCGGAATTCGCCCTGGCGCCCTGATGAGTCATCTGAACCAACTGCTCGAATCGGCCGTGCAGCCGGCGCTCGGCAGCGCGATGTGCTGCCGTTACGAACCGGTCAGCCAGACCCTCTCCTGGGCTCAGGCGGGACACCCCGCCCCGCTGCTCTTCCGCGACGGGACGGGGCGCGCCCTGAAGCGGCCCGACGGTGTGCTCCTGGGAGCGACGGCCGGGGCCGCGTACGAGGAGGCCGAGATCCGGTTGCTCCCCGGAGACCTGCTGATGCTGCACACGGACGGGCTGACCCGCCGCGGCGGCATGGACGACACGGGTACACAGCGGCTGCTGGCCCTGGCTCCGCGGCTGGCCGGGGCCCGGGACGCGCAGGACTGCGTACGGTCGGTGGTGGAGGAGTTCGGTGAGGCACCGCGCGAGGACGACGCCTGCGTGATGGTGGTCCGCGTCGGCCACTAGCTCGGCACCGGCTGCCGTTCGGCACCGGCACCGGCTCGCGCCGGCCCGTGTCCACGCGCCACGGTGTCACCCCGCGGCGACGAGCGAGCACCCTTGGCGAGCACCCCTCAGGAGGGCATACCGGCGCGCGCCGGTGTGCCCTTTGGTCGTACGGTCGGGAGTCGGATCGGCCCTCAGATCCCGCGGGCCCTCGGCCGCTTCGCCGCAGGCTCGGGCAGGGCGAGCGCGATCTCCTCGCGCAGGTCCTCGATCTTGGCGTAGCCGGCGTACTGCCCGGTCAGCCGGTACATCTCGCGCAGCCGGTCCCAGGTGCGGTGGGACGAGGTCTCGCCCATGGAGACCAGGGCGAGCCGCGCGTACCGGTCGGCCTGCTCCGGGTCGTCGGCGATGAAGCAGGCCGAGGCGAGCGAGATGTAGTCGAAGAGCTTGGACCGGTTGTGACCGCTGCGGCGCAGCTCCAGGGCCAGCTTGGCGTGGCGCTGCGCGGGAACCGCGGCGGCGGGGTCGTGTTCGGCGAGAGTGCGGTACGCGAGGGCCTGCATGCCGTGCATGTCGGCGTCGTCGAAGTTCTGCATCCAGCTGGGCGGCGGCACGTCCGTCCGGTCGGAGACGAACAGGTCCTCGGCCTCGCCGAGCGTACGGCGCATGGCCTGGCCCTTGCCCATGGACGCCTGCGCCCACGCCTCGATGGTGCGCAGCATCGCCTGCGTGCGCGGCAGAACCTCCTCGCCGGAACCGGACTTGGCGAGCTTCATCAGGTCGAGTGCGTCGTCGGGCCGGCCCAGGTGGACCATCTGACGTGCCGCGCGGGACAGGGCTTCCCCGGCGCGCGGCCGGTCACCGCCCTCACGGGCCGCGTGGGCAGCGATGACGAAGTACTTCTGGGCGGTGGGTTCCAGGCCCACGTCGTGGGACATCCAGCCCGCCAGGACCGCCAGGTTGGCGGCGACGCCCCAGAGGCGGCGCTGGAGGTGATCGGGGTGGCGGTAGGCGAGCATGCCGCCCACCTCGTTCAACTGGCCCACGACCGCCTTGCGTTGGAGGCCGCCGCCACGGGAGGCGTCCCAGGCGCGGAACACCTCCACCGAGCGCTCCAGTGCTTCGATCTCCTCCGACCCGATGGGGGCGGCCTCGTAACGGTCGAACCCAGCGGGGTCGGCGTGGAGGGGATCGTTCGCACGGGGGGCCTGCGCGGCGCGTGCGGGGTCGGTGTGGAGCCAGTCGTGCATGGCGCTGCTGAGTGCGGAGCCGGCGGCGAGCACGGCGCCCGCGCCCACCAGGCCGCGTCGGTTGAGCATGAGGTCCATTCCCGTGAATTCGGTGAGGACCGCTGCCGTACGCTCGGGCGCCCAGGGCAGCCCGTCAGGGTTGTCGGTGTTCCTGACGTTCTGCCGTCTCCCGGCGCGCCCGTGTCGTACGAACCCGAGGTCCTCGATGGTCACGACACGGCCGAGTCGCTCGGTGAACAGTGCAGCCAGCACCCGGGGTACGGGGTCGCGCGGGGTCTCCCCCATGTCGATCCATCGCCTCACCCGTGAGGTGTCGGTCGACAGTTGCGGATGGCCCATGGCCGCCGCCTGCCGGTTGACGAGCCTCGCGAGCTCTCCCTTGGACCAGCCGGCGAGGCCGAAGAGGTCTGCCAGGCGGGTGTTGGTCTGTCCGGTCACGTCTAAGCCCCCAGGTTCTCGGCTGAGTTGACAGTAACCCCCTGTCATAGGGCTGGCGACTATTCGCCAGGCTTCGCCAGGGTGCGCCCGATGTTCCGCCACCCGCGCCGCGGTGTCAGGTAGGAACGCGCCACCCCGCCCCGGCAACCGGCCCACATTCCCCAGGGTGCGGCCCGGAGGTCGGGCGGGGCGACGCACGCAACTTGTCGGCACACGAAGGGATCTGTCTCCTCCATGTACACAGCATCGTCCTCCGTGTCCGCCCCGCCCCGGCCCCAGCACCGTTCCGTACCGGTCGGTGGCGGACCGTACCTCGCCCCCGTCGTTCCGGCGGCCCGTGCGAGGCGATGGGCGGGCAGTGCCGCTCAGCCGCTCAGCGGAAGAATCGACCTGTCCGGCCCGCAGGGGGCCCAGGTGCGGATGGCCATCGCGTCCGTCCACCGGATCTGCCCGGAGTTCAATCCCGTGCAGATCCTGCGGCGGAGCGGGCGTTCCGTGCTGATCGTCGGCACCACCGGGCGGGCGACGGCCGTCGCGAAGTGTTTACTGGACCACTCCCCCGCGTGGGTCGAGCGGTTCCAGCACGAAATAGCTGCCTACCGCTCCTTCGTCCGGCACCGTCCCCCGGTGCGAGCACCCCGGCTGATCGCCGCGGACCCGGAGAACTGCACGCTGGTGATCGAGCGGATGCCGGGCCGGGCGGCGGCTCTGACGCGCCACCCCGTCGAGGCTCCGCCGCGCACGGATCTGCGCGCCGCGCTCGGCGCCATCGCCCGGCTGAACGCCTGGCGGCCGCCGGCCGGCACCTTCGACGCACCGCTGGACTACCCGTCCCGGATCGCGCGCTACCACGAGCTGGGCCTCTTCACCGACCGTGACCGGGACGACCTGCAGAAGCTGCTGCACGGCCTGGCGCACGCCGGTGGACGGCAGGGCATGGGGCAGTTCTGTCACGGTGACGCCCTGCTCTCCAACATCCTGCTCTCGCCCGCGGGACCGGTGCTGGTCGACTGGGAGCACGCGGGCTGGTACCTGCCGGGCTACGACCTGGCGACGCTGTGGTCGGTGCTCGGTGACGCGCCGGCGGCCCGGCGCCAGATCAGTCAGCTCGCCCAGCAGGCGGGGCCGGCGTCCCGGGACGCCTTCCTGGTGAACCTGATGATCGTCCTGACCCGCGAGATCCGTACGTACGAGACGGCGGTGCAGCGCACCATCAAGGAGGCTCCGCCCGCCGGTTCGGTCCCCGTCCCTTCCGGCGCGGTCTCGCCGGGCGAGGAACAGCGGCGGCTGCTGCGGCGGCTGCACGACGACTGCGCCATGGCACGGCGGGCCGTGCGCGCCGCGGTCGGTACGCGCTGAGGCCGCGCCGACCGTTCCACGGGGGTGGTGACACGCCGTGCGCCCGGTGCCGACACACCGGGTGCGCGGCGTTCCGCCGTCCGCCGCGACCCGCGCCCATTGGTCCATGCCACTGACGCGCCGCAGGCCCGCGCGCCGCCGTCGCGAAACTCCGTGAGACAGCCCCGGCATCCCCTCTGACATGGGAACTCCCGTTCAGAGGCAAGTGATTGACGGATCGTCCGGAAGCCGATACCCCTGTACGGGTCCGGCCCCGCACGCCCCGTCATCACCCCTGGTACCCGGAGGCTGCCTTGCACCGTTCCGCGTCGCGTACACGGGTTCCCCGAGCGGTGGGCGCCGCGGCGTCCGCCGCCCTGCTTCTCCCTCTTCTGTCCGCCGCGCCGTCGGCCACGGCCGAGCCGGTGGAAGCCGGCTCGCTCCAGCGGCAGTTCGCGGCAGCCGCCGAACGCCAGGGGGTGCCGCAGAGCGTGCTGCTGGCGGTGTCGTATCTCCAGTCCCGGTGGGACGCGCACGGCGGCGCCCCGAGTGTGACCGGCGGCTACGGCCCGATGCACCTCACGGACACGGCGACCGCGCTGGCCGAGGCCCCGCACCACGCGCACGGCGAGGAGGACGCGCGGGGCGACGGTTCCCGCGCGCCGCGGGCCGGATCCGACGCGCGGACCGCACCACCCACGGCGGCGCAGCTGCCGGAGCGGCTGAGGACGCTGGACCGGGCGGCGGCATTGACCGGGATCCCGGCGCGGGAGCTGCGGACCAGTACCTCGGCGAACATCGAGGGCGGGGCGGCACTGCTCGCCGCCGCCCAGCGTGCCTCGGGCCGGCCGCTCAGCGCCGACCCGGCCGACTGGTTCGGCGCGGTGGCACGCTACTCCGGAGCCGACGACACGGCGACGGCGACGACGTACGCCAACGACGTGTTCGACGTGATGCGGGCCGGTGAGTCCCGGCGTACGGACAGCGGGCAGGTGGTCACGCTGGCCGGGGACGCGGACCTCGTGCCCCAGACCGGCCAGGTGGCGTCGCTGGGGCTGCGGACGGCGGACGCGGGCCGGACCGAGTGCCCGAGGACGGTGGCCTGCGAGTGGATCCCGGCGCCGTACGAGGAGTTCGGTGACGGGGACTACGGCAACCACGACAAGGCGGACCGGCCCGCGTCCCAGTCGATCGAGTACATCGTGGTCCATGACACCGAGGCGACCTGGGACGTCACGCTCCAGCTGGTGCAGGACCCGACGTACGTGTCGTGGCAGTACTCGCTGCGCTCGTCGGACGGTCACATCGCGCAGCATCTGCCGCTGAAGGACGTCGGCTGGCACGCGGGCAACTGGTTCGTGAACGCCAAGTCGGTGGGTCTGGAGCACGAGGGCTTCCTGACCGCGCCGGACTCCTGGTACACGGAGGCGATGTACCGCACCTCGGCGCGTCTGGTGCGGTACCTGGCCCAGCGGTACGACATCCCGCTCGACCGGCAGCACGTCCTCGGACACGACAACGTGCCCGGCACGACGGCGTCGACGATCCGCGGGATGCACACCGATCCGGGGCCGTACTGGGACTGGGCGCACTACTTCCGGCTGCTCGGCAGGCCCTTCACGCCGACCGCGGGCCCGCACGCGGCAGTGGTGACGATCCGTCCGGAGTACAGCGCGCACCAGCCGGTGTACACGGCGTGTGTGAAGGCCGGCGAGGCGTGCGCGCCGCACGGCAGCGGCGCGGTCCGGCTGCACACGGCGCCCGACGCGGACGCCCCGCTGGTGAAGGACATCGGGCTCCGGCCGGACGGCCAGGACTCGACGACCGGGGTCAACGACACCGGGGCGCGGGCCTCGACGGGCCAGCAGTACGCGGTGGCCGAGCGGCGGGGCGACTGGACGGCGATCTGGTACCTGGGCCAGAAGGCCTGGTTCCACAACCCGGAGGGGCAGCGTACGGCGGTGGGATCCCGGGGGCTGGTCCTGACCCCGAAGGAGGGTCTCGCGGAGGTCCCGGTGTACGGGCGGGCCTATCCGGAGGCCTCGGCGTACCCGGCCGGGGTGCCGGTCCAGGCGGTGTCGCCGCTGCCGTACAGGCTGCTCGCGGGCCAGTCGTACGTGGTGGGCGGCCGCACCCCGGGCGAGTACTACTTCGCTCCGGTGTTCGACACCACGGGGCACCGGGTCGTCCGGGGCCAGGAGGAGTACTACGAGATCCAGTTCGGTCACCGGGTCGCCTTCGTGAAGACAGCTGACGTGCGGGTATCCCGGGTCTGAGCGGGAGCCGGCGGGAGCGCGGAGGGGTGTCGCCGGAGGAGGGGACCGGCGACACCCCTCCTGCGTTCATATGACTACTTCCGGTGTCGCGTGGGTCATCGGGGTCAGGGGTAGAGCTTGGCCGGTCGACGCCCACGCTCATCGAAAGGCCCCGCACGCATGGCTCAGCCCTTCGTCCTGCCGGATTTCTATGTCCCGTATCCGGCGCGGCTCAATCCCCACGTGGAGGCCGCCCGCACGCACACCCGGGAGTGGGCGCGGGAGATGGGGATGCTGGAGGGCTCCGGCATCTGGGAGGAGCACGACCTCGACTCCCACGACTACGCGCTGCTCTGCTCGTACACCCATCCCGACTGCGACGCCGAGGCGCTGTCCCTCGTCACCGACTGGTACACCTGGGTCTTCTTCTTCGACGACCACTTCCTGGAGGTCTTCAAGCGCACCCCGGACCGCCCGGGCAGCAAGGCGTACCTGGACCGGCTGCCGCTGTTCATGCCGAAGGACCCGTCGTCACCGGTACCCGAGCCGACCAACCCGGTGGAGGCCGGCCTCGCGGACCTGTGGCGGCGTACGGTCCCGTCCATGTCCGCCGCCTGGCGGGAACGGTTCGCCACGGCCACCGAGGCGCTGCTGTACGAGTCCCTGTGGGAGCTCGACAACATCGACGAGGGCCGGATCGCCAACCCCGTCGAGTACATCGAGATGCGCCGCAAGGTGGGCGGGGCGCCCTGGTCGGCCGGGCTCGTCGAGTACGCGGCGGGCGCCGAGGTGCCGGAGGAGGTGGCGCACTCCAGGCCGCTGCTCGTGCTGCGCGACACGTTCTCCGACGCGGTGCACCTGCGCAACGACCTCTTCTCCTACCAGCGGGAGGTCGAGGACGAGGGTGAGAACAGCAACGGCGTGCTCGTCCTGGAGAAGTTCCTCGGTTGCACGACGCAGGAGGCGGCCGAGGCCGTCAACGACCTGCTGACCTCACGGCTCCACCAGTTCGAGAACACGGCGCTGACCGAAGTCCCGGGCCTGTGCCTGGAGAAGCGGCTGACCCCCGCACAGTGCGCGGCGGTCGCGGCGTACACGAAGGGGCTGCAGGACTGGCAGTCGGGCGGCCACGAATGGCACCTGCGCTCCAGCCGGTACATGAACGAGGGCCTGAGCAGCGGGACTTCACGGTTCGAGGGGGTGCTCGGCACCTCCGCCCTCGACATCGCGACGCTCTTCGGCCGCCCCGCGGCCGCTCGCCTGCGCGCCCTGACGCACGTCCCGCACCCGCGGGTGGGCGCGTCGCTGCTGCCCGACTTCGATCTGCCCTACCCGCTGACGCTCAACCCGCACCACCTGGAGGCGAAGCGCCGGTCCGAGGACTGGGCGGATCGGATGGGGCTCCTGGACGACATCTGGGACCGGCCGACGATGGAGGGCTTCGACCTCGCGCTCTGCTCCGCGGGGCTCGATCCCGACGCCACGGTGGAGGAGTTGGAGCTCAGCGCGGAGTGGCTGACGTGGGGCACGTACGGCGACGACTACTACCCGCTGGTCTTCGGCCGGCCACGGAACCTGATCGGCGCCAAGGAGTACACCGAGCGTCTCAAGTCCC
The DNA here is from genome assembly GCF_042671585.1 of Streptomyces sp. NPDC127129. Classification (NCBI taxonomy): domain Bacteria; kingdom Bacillati; phylum Actinomycetota; class Actinomycetes; order Kitasatosporales; family Streptomycetaceae; genus Streptomyces; species Streptomyces sp. NPDC127129. Next base: position 98,750 of record NZ_JBHXTV010000022.1, on the reverse strand, counting down.
TGATGTCGGTGACCGACCCGGACGCGGCTCTGGCATCGGCCGTGAGTCCGATGGAGCGTTCGCTCGCCGATCTGTGGACGCGGACGGCGGGGCCGATGAGCCCGGACGCCAGGGCCCGGCTGCGCGGAACGATGGACGGGATGCTCGACAGCTGGATGTGGGAGCTGCACAACGAGGCGCAGCACCGGGTCCCCGACCCCGTCGACTACATCGAGATGCGGCGCCTCACGTTCGGCTCGGACATGACGATGCTGCTGGGCAGGCTGCGGCGCACGGACGGACTGCCGCCCGGGATCTTCGACAGCGGCACGGTCCGGGCCCTGGAGAACTCGGCCGCGGACTACGCGGCCCTTCTCAATGATCTCTTCTCGTACCAGAAGGAGGTCGAGGTGGCGGGGGAGGTCCACAACGGCGTCCTCGTCCTGCAGAAATTCTTCGACTGCGACTACCCGACGGCCGTCTCGATGGTCGACGACCTGATGCGCGGGAGGCTGCGTCAGTTCGAGCATCTGAAGAGGCACGAACTGCCCCTGCTGTACGAGGACTTCGGGCTGGACGCCGAGGGGCGTGCCGCCTTCGGTGCGTATGTGCGCGGGCTGGAGGACTGGCTCGCGGGAATCCTCAACTGGCACCGCGGCGCGCGGCGTTACGGACCCGACGACGTGCGCCGCGGCAGTGGTACGTCGCTGGCCCGGCGGGGCCCGACCGGAATCGGCACCTCGGCCGCGCGGCTGACGGCGCTGTTCGCGCCGTAGGCCGCGACGAGCGGCCGTCCCGGAGGCGCCGGCCCGCGGCCGGCGCCTCCCTCCGGGCATCCTGGGTCACTTGAGCGCGCCGGCGGTGAGGCCGGACTGGATCTGGCGCTGGAAGACGACGTAGATGACGAGCATCGGAATGATCGAGATGGTCAGGGCGGCGAACAGCGCGCCCCAGTCGGCCTGGTTGCCCGCGGCGGTGGAGATGGACGCGATGCCCTGGGGCAGGACCCACTTGTCCTCGGCGTCGCCGGGGAGGAGGACGAGCGGCAGGAGGTACTGGTTCCACTGCCCGAGCACGTTGAAGATCGTGAGGCTGACGACGGCCGGCTTCGCCATGGGCAGCATGACCTGGAAGAAGGTGCGCGTGTGGGAGCAGCCGTCGACCACCGCCGCCTCCGCGATCTCCTTCGGAAGTGTCTTGAAGAAGGCGGCGAGGAAGAAGACGGTGAACGGCAGCGAGTAGGCGATGTAGACGAGCACGAGTCCCGTGTGGGTGCCCAGGAGACCGAGGTTCTTGACGACGAAGAACAGCGGTACCAGGGCGAGGAAGACGGGGAAGGTCAGGCCCGAGACGAACATGTAGTAGAGGATCCGGTTGCCGGGGAACTCGTACCGGGCCAGCACGTAGGCGGCCATCGAGCCCAGCAGCATCGTGCCGGCGACGCCGAAGAAGACGACCACGACGCTGTTGAGGAGGTACTGCCCCACGTGGGCGGTGTCCCAGGCACGGGTCCAGTTCTCCCAGCGCAGCGAGGCGGGCAGCGTGAAGGGGTCGCCGAAGAGTTCCTCGGTGTTCTTGAAGGAGCCGAGGAAGGTGAAGAGCAGCGGCACGATCACCACCAGCGCCCAGAGAGCGAGGGAGAGGTGGGCCATACCGGCGAGGAGGCCGACCTGCTCCCGGTCCGCGCGTGCTCTGGACGCGGGCCGCTGATCAGGGCCGGGTTCGGACGCTTTGGAGACCGCCGGGGCTTCGGTGCGCGTCGGCATGGCCGTCGTCGCTCCCTTCTCAGTACTCGAGCTGCTCGCGCCGCGTGAGGCGCAGGGTGAGGGCGGTGAAGGTCATGACGACGAAGAACATCACGACGCCCATGGCGGAGGCGTAGCCGAACTTGTAGTAGGTGAAGGCGTTCTGCCAGACCTGGAGGCCGGCGACGGTGGTGGCTCCGTCCGGGCCGCCCATGTTCACCGAGAGGACCTGGACGAGCGCGAAGCCGTCGAGAACGGCGATGCCGAGATAGACCCAGGCCACCTGCACGGTGCCGCGCAGCAGGGGCAGTGTGATGGAGAAGAAGGTCCGGATCCGCCCTGCCCCCTCCAGCTCGGCCGCTTCGTACAGCTCTCTGGGAATGGCGGCCATGCCCGCCGCGAACAGGACGAGGTAGAAGCCGACACCGCTCCAGACCATGACGGCCATGACCGCCCACAGGGCGACGGCGGGCTCGGTGAGGAATCCGACCGGTTCGATGCCGAACCGGGTCAGCAGGCCGTTGAGGACACCCGATTCGTCGGGGCGGTAGACCGCCTGGAAGAGCACGCCGACGACCGCGATGGACAGGACCTGGGGGAAGAAGAACACCACCCGGTAGACACCCGCGCCGGGGAGGCCTCGGGTGCCGTCGGAGCTCCTCCGGCCGGCCACGTTGAGCAGGAAGGCGAAGACCAGGGCGAGACCGATCGTGCACAGCGGCACGGCCAGCAGCATCAGACCGTGGTTGCGCATCGCCTTCCAGAACATGTCGTCCTGGAGGAGCCGGGTGAAGTTGTCCAGGCCGACGTAGTCCGCCTGCTCGGAGACACCGCGCCAGTTCGTGAGCGCGATCTGGAAGGCCTGGGCGTAGGGGCCGAGTACGAGGACGACGTAGAGGATCACCGGGGCCACGAGGAACCCGGCGATGAACGGGTATCTGCCATGCCGCATGTCCGGCCTCCGCTCAGCGCCTGAACTTCTTCACCGACGGGTCCTTCTTCAGCTCGTCGGCCTTCTTCTGCATGCGCTTGGCGAACGCGTCACCCGACCCGCCCTGGAACATCAGCTCCAGCGTGGCGTTCTTCAGCTCCTCCGCCAGCGGCTTGTACCACACGGCGTACTTGCCCTCGACCATGGACTTGTCGGCCGCGGCCGTGTCGAGAGCCCGCTGGGACGAGGCCATTCCCGGGGGAAGGGGGACTCCGTCCGCCGCGCCCTGGACGGTGGTCAGCCAGCCGCTCGCGGCGGTGAAGGCCCTGGCACCCTGGCGGGAGAAGATCAGCCGCATGTACTCCATGGCGGCCGCGGGGTTCTTGGCCCTGGCAGGGACGAACGTCTGACCGCCTCCGACGGCCGTCTGGATGGCGTGCGCCGGAAGGGCGTCCGAGCCGGTGACGCTGGGGACCGGCATCATCGCGTAGGTGAAGTCCTTGGGCGTGGACAGCTTCTGCTCCGCCTCCAGCCAGTCGCCCGACGGATAGAGGGCGATCCTGCCCTGGTTCTGACGGAGCTGCACCTCGGTGTGGATCAGACCCTGACAGCTCTTGTCGGTGTACTTGGCGCCGATCTCCGCCCATGCCGCGGCCGCCTGTCTGACGGCGGGCGCGGTCCAGGCCCCCGGTTCGAGGTTGTCGATCGCGCGCAGCACGTCCTGCCCACCGGTCTTCGTGGCCGAGGTGAGGATGACCTGGGAGTGGTAGTCGGCGGCGTTCTTGCCGGCGAAACCGTAGGGCGTGATGCCGGCCTTCTTCATCTCCGCGCAGAGCGACAGGAAGGCGTCCCAGGTGGTGGGCACCTTCCACCCCTCCTTCTCGAAGAGCTTCGCGTCGTACCACAGGCCGAAGGCACGGGCGTAGAAGGAGAGCACGTAGGGCTTGCCGTCGATCAGCGCGTTCTCGTAGGCGCCCGGCAGAAGGGTGTCCTTGACCTTCTTCTTCGGGTCGTCCACCGAGGGGGCCTCGTACAGCTCGGTCAGGTCGAGCACCTGCCCGCCCTGGATCAGCGCGCCGAGATCGAGACTGTCGGCACCGACGTTGTCCACGTAGTCCGGCGGGTTGCCTCCGACGAAGCGCGGCTGGAGCGTCTGCGACATCCGTTCCGTCGCGCCGCGCTTCAGCGTCACCTCGGGGTACCTCTTCCGGAAGAGGGGGTCGACCGAGTCCGGCAGGTAGCTCGGGTTGCCGCCCTTGAACCACACCAGCTCCACCGTGGAGCCGTTCTTGACCCCCAGGGGGTTGTCCGCCGTCTTCTCCCCCTCGGCGGTCCTGGGCGCGGCATCCGACCCACCACCGCCCATGGCGCAACCGCCCAGGGACGCACCGGCGGCCAGGGTGGTGCCCACGGCCATCGCGCCTCTGAGCACGGCTCGACGATCGGGGTTCGGAAGTCCGGTCATGGCACGCCTCCAGCGAGAGTCAGGATTGACGAGTGATCAGGCTGTGCGGGTCGCATCGCGATCAGGTAGGTCACGTGTCGTGGGCCGGGGGTGAGGTTGCGCAGGGGGAGCATGGCTCTCCCGCGCCACCTCGTCAAGAAGGTAAGCGAAGTCTCCTGGATAACCCCGGTCACCACACCTGATCGCCCCATGGACGGCCATTGACGTCCCCCGCCGAGGTTGTGTAACTCTCTTTCATCGACCGACCCACGACGGGCTGATGGAGGACGCGGACGTGCCCAGTGGCATACGGGGAAAGGACCTGGCCGGTCTCCGGAAGATGAACGCCGCCGTGGTGATCCGCGCGTTGCGCGCCCGCAGTCCGCAGACGGTCAGTCAGCTCACGTCCGCCACCGGACTGTCCAGGCCCACGATCGAGGGCCTGGTGGAGACGCTGTCCGCGCGCGGATGGGTGGCGGAGACCGAGGGGAGTCCCTCGGGAAGAGCCGGCGGCAGGCCTGCCCGCTCCTTCCGGTTCCGGAGCGAGGCGGGCCTCGTCGTGGGCGTGGACATCGGCCTGCACAAGGTCGTGATGGACCTGTCCGATCTCGCGGGCGAGACGATCGCCCGCGTACGGGAGGACACCGATCCGGAGATGACGGGGCTGGCGCGTCTCGAGTTCCTGCGCACCCGTCTCGCCGCCCTCCTGTCCGCACACTCCGTGACCTCCGACCGGCTGCTCGCGATCGCCGTCGGCGTGCCCGGCATGGTCGACTCCACGGGCCGGTTCAGATCACAGGTGATCCCGGACTGGAACGACGTCGACCTCGCCCGGCGCCTCGCGGACACGTTCCCCTGCCGGATCCTCGTCGAGAACGATGCCAATCTGGCCGTGGTCGCCGAGCATTGGCGCGGCTCCGCCGCGCTGGTGGACGACGCCGTCTGCATCCTGGCCGGTCGCCGGATCGCCGCCGGGCTGCTGCTGTCGGGGCGCCTGCACCGAGGGCGTCGCGGCGGCGCGGGCGAGATGAGCACGCTTCCCCACCTCGGCCTGGGGCCGGCCCACGAGTCCCTGCGCTGGAGCGGTGAGCGGCTGCCCGGCGAGTCGGACATCGAGGCGCTCACCCGCGCGGCGGCGGAGAAGGATCCGCGGGCCCTCGCGGCCGTCCATGACTTCGCACGGCGGCTGGCTCCGGCGATCGCCGCCCTGATCCTGGCGGTCGACCCCGAGCTCGTGGTCCTCGCCGGCGGGATCAGCCCCTTGGCCGACGCCCTGGTCCCCTCGCTGACCGAAGAGCTCGACCACATGACCCAACACGTACCGCCCATCACCGCCAGCACTCTGGGCGAGGCGGTGGTGGCGCGCGGCGCCGTCCGCAGGGCTCTGGACGCCGTGAACCGCGAACTGCTCGACGATCCCGAGTCCCTCACACCCATGACCTGACGAACGGCCGTCCCTCCCCCGGCTGTCCGCGAAAGAAGGAGCGAGACATGCCCGACGCAACAACGCTGCTGGTGGTCGGCGCGGGTGACCGCGGAACCCGTCACGCCCGCTACGCCCTGCACCATCCGGACCGCGCCCGGGTCGTGGCCGTGGCCGAGCCCCTGCGCGTACGGCGCGAACGGTTCGCCGTCGAGCACGGCCTCGCCGCCGACGCCGCCGTGGCGGACTGGCGCCAGATCGTGGAGCGCGGGCGCGTCGCGGACGCGGTCCTGCTCTGCACCCTGGACCGCGACCATCTGGAGCCCGCTCTGGCGTTCGCCGCACAGGGTTACCACATCATGCTGGAGAAGCCCATGGCCCTGGACGAGGAGTCCTGTCGCGCCATCGTCGACGCCGTCGAGCGGGCCGGAGTGATCCTGGCCGTGGGTCACGTCCTGAGGTACACCCCGTACACCCGGGTGCTGAAGCGCCTCGTCGACGCGGGCCGCATCGGGGACGTCATCAGCGTGCAGCACCTCGAACCGGTCGGTCACTGGCACCAGGCGCACTCGTACGTCCGTGGCAACTGGCGGCGCACGGACGAGTCCACGTCCATGCTGATGGCGAAGTCGTGCCACGACCTGGACTGGCTGCAGCACATCGTCGGCGAGCCGCCGGCCCGCGTCTCCAGCTTCGGCCGCCTGACGCACTTCACACCCGCCAACCGCCCCCAGGACGCCGCCGACCGCTGCGTGGAGTGCCCTGTGCGCGGCGAGTGCGCCTTCGACGCCGTGCGGTTCTACGGCGACCGGCTCGCCGCCGGCGACAAGGGCTGGCCGCTGTCGGTCGTGCTCGACGACTTCACCGGGCCGGCCCTGGACGCAGCACTGCGCACCGGCCCGTACGGGCGCTGCGTGTACGCCTGCGACAACGACGTCGTCGACCATCAGGTCGTCGCCATGGAGTTCGCCGGTGGCGCCACCGCCACCTTCACCATGACCGGCTTCACGGAGATGGCCAACCGGCGCACCCAGATCTTCGGCACCCGTGGCGAGATCCGCGGCGACGGCCGGATGCTGCAGATCCACGACTTCCGCACCGGGGACACCGAGGAGATCGACACCCGCCCCGCCGGGGACATGTCCGCCTCGGGCGGTCATGGCGGCGGCGACGAGGGCCTCATGGAGGCCTTCGTCGCGGCGGTCGCCGCCGAGGACCCCTCGCTCGTCTCGTCAGGTCCGCGTGAGTCGCTGCTCAGCCACCTGTCCGTGCTCGCCGCGGAACGTGCCCGCGAGACGGGCACCGTCGTCGAGGTGTCCTGAGTCCCGAAGTCAGGCGGAACGGCCGCGCAGTTGGTCCAGTTCGCGGCGCTCACGCTTGGTCGGACGGCCGGCGCCGCGGTCGCGGAGGGCGGCCACGGCCACCTGCTCGCGCGGGGGCGGCGGGGGGCTGTTGTCGACGTACGCCTCGGCGGCGACGGGCGGGCCGACCCGCTTGGTGAGGAGCTGCTTGACCTCGACGATCCGCTCCCGGCCGCCGTGGAAGAGGCGCACCTCGTCGCCGGGCTTCACCGGCTGTGCGGGCTTGGCGCGGTCACCGTTCACCTTGACGTGCCCGGCCCGGCAGGCGGCGGCCGCCTGCGAGCGGGTCTTGGTGAGGCGGACCGCCCAGATCCAGCTGTCGACGCGTGCGCTCATCGGCCCCCGCCCCTCGTCAGCCCTGCTGGAACAGTTCGGCGGGCAGCGGCTTGAGCAGCGCGTAGAGATCGTCGGTGATGGGACGGTCCCAACTGGCGATCGTCACGAGGACGTTGTCGCTGCGGTCGAACTGCACGCAGGCGATACGGCTCTCGGAGAGCTTCAGCCGGCGCACGATCAGCAGGTTGTCGCCCTGCATCACCGGCATGTCCTCGGTGTCGAGCACCTCGACGGGCTCGTCGTTGTCCAGCGCCGCGAGGAGCTGGGCCACCTCGAAGGGGATCTGGCCCTCGGCGAGCTCGCGGGCCGGGGAGCCCTCCGGGAGGTTGCCGATGATCATCGCGGGACCGCGGCCGCCGAACAGGTCGTAGCGCAGGAAGACGCCCTGGCAGCTCCCGTCGGGTGCGGGCAGCAGCCCGGCGCCGAGATTGCCGGGCCAGTCCCCCGGGTCCATGGCGAGGACGTCGAAGTCCGGGCCGGCGGGGGTGGCGGCGCTGCGGCGGCGGAGGAAGGACATACGGCCATGGTACGTGCCCCGGCGCCCACCGCGACGCGCCGGGGCGGGTCCGCCGGAGGGGCCCGCCGACGCGCCGTGGCGGGTCCGCCGGAAGGGCCCGCCGACGCGCTGTGGCGCTTGCGCCCGGGTGGACCGCGACCGTGTCGCGCACGGGGTCGTGCCGGCCCCCGTGCGGCGGCTCGGCGCGAGCGCCGGGGTCCCCGCCCACCCCCGGTGAGCAGGGACGACGAGTGCCCCGGGAGGGTCAGTCGGATCGGCCGGGGCCGCCGCTGTCGCGGGGCTCCCGGCCGGGCTTTCCGAGGGCCTGGGCGAGACCGGCGCGATCCGTGCCGAGCTTGCGGTAGACGGCGGACAGCAGCTGGGTCACGGCAGCGTCGTCGGCGCCCAGCGCCGCCGCCGCGTCCTCGCCACGGACAGTGAGCTCGGCCGCGGTGTGCTCACGCGCGGTGAGTGTGTCCGTGCCCGCCGGGTGGAGGGTCCGGGGCCGGAGCCCGGCGGCGGCGAGCTCCGCCCTGGCCTCGTCCCCCAGCCCGTCCGCCCCGCACGTCTGGGCGGCCTCCAGGCCCCGGTAGAGGTAGTCGGCGGCCTCGCCGGTGCGTCCGGTGCGGCGCAGCGCTCCGCCCAGGGCCACGAGGGAGCGGGCCAGCTCGTACGCGGCGGGTGACCGCTCCAGCCAGTCGACGGACTCCTCCAGGAGCTTCACGCGCTCGTCGCCGCCGACGACCTCGGCCGTCACGCGGAGCGCCTGGCCGATGGTGGAGGGCGCGCCGTACTGGCGGGCACGGGCCACGGCTTCCAGGGCGGTCGCGGTGGCCCGCTCGGGGGTCTCCCGCGCCTCGGCGAGGGCGAGGTGGAGCTGCCAGGGGCACCAGGCCGGGTTGCGCATGCCGCGCGGGTCGAGGCGCCGGCCGACGGCGGCCAGCTCGGCCGCCGCCTCCTCGACGCGTCCCGTGGCGAGGAGGAGTTCGGCGTGGACGGTCTGGGAGTCGGGGAAGGTGACGGCGGCGGGGAACGGCTCGCCGAAGTCGTGTGTCCGGGCGATCCGCGCGGCCTCCTCGACCCGGCCGCGGGCGAGCAGCACCTCGATCGTGACACCCACGGCGTACCAGAGGGCGGGGGTGCGGGGGCCGACGCGCTCGGCGAGCATCAGACCCGCGCGGACGAAGTCCTCCGCCTCGACGAGGCGGCCGCGGCGCAGCCGGATGTAGCCCTGGAGTGTGTATGCGAAGGAGAGGTGGGCCCCGCGCCAGCCCTGGCGCTCGAACTCGGCGGTGCCGGCCGCGAAGAGCTCCTCGGCACGGCCGGGCCGGTCGGCGTAGAGGAACGTGAGGGCGACCAGGACCGGGACCTCGAAGCCCCGGCTCTCGTCGGCCCAGCTGAGGCCGCCTTCCAGGGCGCGTTCGGCGTGGTCGACGGCGACGGCCGAGGGTTCGGCGCGCAGCGTGGCGTCCCAGGCGCGCAGGCCGATGACGTACCGCTCCGTGAGGTCGCGACCGGTGAGCCGGTCGGCGAGCCGGGCCAGCCGGCGGGAGCGGGCCGGCGAGTCGGGTTCGTCGGCGCGGAAGGCGTCCCACATGAACTTCTCGGCCTGCATGCGGAGGCGGCTGCGGGCGTCGGTGGTGAGCCGGGCCTCGCGGCCGAGGAGTTCGGAGGCCTCGACGAGCCGGTCGCTGTGGGCGAGGACCTGGGAGAGGCGGTAGACGATGCCGTGGCGCAGGGCCGGGTCGGAGACGGGCTCCTCCAGGGCGGCGCGGAGGTGGTTGACGGTGGTGGCGGGCTCGGTGAGCAGGGAGGCGCTGCCGAGTTCGAAGAGGACGGCGGCGCGTTCCTCGTCGGCGGGAGGTTCGCGCAGGGCGCGGGCGAGGAAGCGGCGGGCCGCGTCGGGGGCGCCGGCGCGCAGCGTCTCGCGTGCGGCCTCCCGCAGATGGCCGACCACCCAGGGGTCGCCCTCCGGGTGGGTCTCCAGGAGGTGGCGCGCGGCGGCGGTGGCGCCGAGTCCGGCGTCGATGACGCACCAGGCGGCCTGCCCGTGCAGGGCGACACGGGTGGCGGCGGGGATGGCCTTGTAGACGGCGGTGGCGATCAGCGGGTGGACGAACTCGAGGGTCTCGGTGCCCGCGAGGACGCGCGCGTCGCGCAGCCGTGCGGCGCAGTCGGCGACCGCCTCTCCGCCCAGCCCCGCGACGGCGCCGGCGAGCTGGGGCGAGATCTCGGTGCCGAGGACGGCGCAGGCCCACGCGAGGCGGACCGTGGCGGTGCCGAGCCGTTCGAGGGTCGCCACGAGGCCGCTGCCCTTGACGGCGGCAGCGAGGTCGCGGAGTTCGTGGGCGGCCTCGGCCCGGGGTTCGAGGCCCCGCTCGCGGACCTTGGCGGCGAGTTCGACGGCCTCGAAGGGGTTGCCGGAGGTGACGGTCCAGCACTCCCGGCAGAACGTGTCGTCGGCGTGCGAGCCGACCCGGTCGCGGACGAGGCTCGCGATGGCGGAGGAGGTGAGCGGTTCGAGGCCGAGGGGTCGCCTGCCGGACCGGCGTCCGGTGAACTCGTCGCCGCTGTCCGGGAGTTCGTCGGGGCGGTAGGCGACGACGAGGAGCATGGGCAGTTCCTCGGCGCGCGGCGCGAAGGCGGAGAGCCAGCCGAGGGATTCCGGGTCGGCCCAGTGGGCGTCGTCGAGGACGACGACGAGCGGGGCGCGCCGGAGGGCCAGGTGGGTCAGGACCCAGTCGAGCCCGTCGCGCAGGCCCTGCGGGTCGGGCGGTCCGCCGTCGCCGGCGGCGCAGAGTCCGAGGGCGGGGCCGACGATGTCGTACCAACTGCCGAGCTGGGCCCGGAGTTCGGTGTCGGAGGCCGCGGCGAACTGCGGCTGCAGGAGCTGCCGCGCCACGTGGAAGGCGACACGCTGCTCCTGATCGCCGCCGCGCGCCGCGAGCACGGTGCATCCCTTGTCGGCGGCGCGCCGCCGGATCTCGGCGAGCAGCGTCGTCTTCCCGAGGCCGGCGGGCGCGGCGTAGGCGAGGACGCCGCCGCGGGGGGTACGGGAGGAGGGCGGGGTGGCGTGTCCGGTCGACGGGTGCGCCCGAGGGGCCCGGGTCGCCGCTCCCTCCTGGGGGCCGATCGGTTCGGGCACGCCGCGCAGGAGCCGCAGCGCCGGGCCTCCCGGTGCGGCGGCGCTCTCGCGCGGGCGTCCGCCCGGCGCTTCGGGTTCCGGTGCCTCGCGCGGGAGCGGGACCTGTTCGTCCGGGTCGTCCGGTTCCGGCCACGGCTCGTCGTCGCCGAGGCCGGTCAGCTGGTTCAACGCCTCTTCCGCCGCGGCGAGTTCCGCCTCGCGCTCGAAGAGGCCGATTCCCCGGCGGCCCGCCCTGTCACTGTTCACTGCCACGTGCTTCCACCCCCACGCCGGGGGCGCACACCCGGCGCGCGGATGAGTGCGGCCGGGCCGACGGGCCCCGCGAAGACCCCAGCGTACGCCCGTATGCGCCCTCTGTGAGGGTCAGACGGCGGACCGGTCCGGGTGTTCCGCAAGTTCTTGCAGCACGGCCAACGCCAGGTCCGCCCGGGCGTGTTCGACGAAGAGGTGGTCGTGGTGGAATCCCGCCACGACATTGCAGCTCAGCCCCGCCCTGGCGAGCTCCCGCGAGACCGCCGCGGTCAGTCCGACCGCATCGAGCGCGGAGTGGACCCGCAGCGTGATCCAGGCGGCCACGTAGTCGTACGCCAGACCGGCGGCGTCCGCCTCCTCCTGGCGTACGACCAGCGTGAGCCCCTCGCTCTCGGCGACGGTGGCGACCGGGGCGACCCCCGCAGGGGCGGGGCCGTCCACGGTGGTGAAGACGTAGCGGCCGGAGTGGAGCTCCGGCCGCATCCCGGCGACGAGCCGGGTCAGATCACGTTCTGCGCTCATGATCACCACCCTAGGACGGGCGGGACCGGGTGAGGGGCACCGACGATGTGAGGCCGTCAGGTCAGGTCGAACTCGCCCTCGCGCGCGTTGACCACGAACGCCCGCCACTCGGCCGGCGTGAAGATCAGCGACGGTGCCTCCGGGCGCCCGCCGTTCCGCATCGCGATGAAGCCCTCGACGAAGGCGATCTGGACGTCTCCCGCGCCCTGGCTGCCCGACCTCCAGTCGGCGCCGCTGAGGTCGAGTTCGGGCCTGTCCCCACCCGTGAAGGCCTGCTGAGTGGTGGTGCTCTCCGCCACGTCCGTGCTCCTCCCGCATAGCGCAACGTCGTCGTTCCGGGGCTCAGGGTAGCGAGGGGGAGCGGGCGCCGACAGACCTCACGCGCCGGGCGGACGGTCGCCCACGAGCCACATGGCGAAGAACTGGGCGCCCCCTCCGTACGCGTGCCCGAGCGCTCTGCGTGCGCCCTCCACCTGATGCTCGCCCGCCTGCCCGCGCACCTGCAGCGCGGCCTCGGCGAAGCGGATCATGCCGGAGGCTCCGATGGGGTTGGTGGAGAGCACCCCGCCCGAGGGGTTCACCGGGAGGTCGCCGTCGAGTTCGGTCACGCCGGCCTCGGTCAGCTTCCAGCCCTCGCCCTCCTCGGCGAAGCCGAGGTTCTCCAGCCACATCGGCTCGTACCAGGAGAACGGGACGTACATCTCGACCGCGTCGATCTCGCGGCGCGGGTCGGTGATCCCGGCCTGCCGGTAGACGTCGGCGGCGCAGTCCTTGCCCGCCTGCGGCGAGACGAAGTCCTTCCCCGCGAAGAGCGTGGGCTCGCTGCGCATCGCGCCGCCGTGCACCCAGGCGGGCGGCCGGGGCGAACGCTCCGCGCCCGCCCGGTCGGTGAGGACCATCGCGCAGGCGCCGTCGGAGGACGGGCAGGTCTCGGAGTAGCGGATGGGGTCCCAGAGCATCGGCGAGGCCTGGACCTTCTCCAGGGTGATGTCGTGCTCGTGGAGGTGGGCGTACGGGTTCTTGAGCGCGTTGCGCCGGTCCTTGTACGCGACGAGGGAGCCGACGCTGTCCGGGGCGCCGGTGCGCCGCATGTAGGCGCGGACGTGCGGGGCGAAGAAGCCGCCCGCCCCGGCGAGCAGCGGCTGCTGGAAGGGGACGGGCAGGGAGAGACCCCACATGGCGTTGGATTCGGACTGTTTCTCGAAGGCGAGGGTCAGGACGGTGCGGTGGACGCGGGCCGCGACCAGGTTCGCGGCGACGAGTGCGGTGGACCCGCCGACGGAGCCGGCGGTGTGGACGCGGAGCATCGGTTTGCCGACCGCTCCGAGCGCGTCGGCGAGGTACAGCTCCGGCATCATCACGCCCTCGAAGAAGTCGGGGGCCTTGCCTATGACGACGGCGTCGATGTCCGCCCACGTCAGTCCGGCGTCCTCCAGGGCTCGCCGGGCGGCCTCGCGGACGAGTCCGGCGATCGACACGTCGTGCCGGGCGGCGACGTGCTTGGTCTGGCCGATCCCGACGACGGCCACGGGCTCTTTAGGCACGGGAGTCCCCTTCCAGAACGGCGACCAGGTTCTGCTGCAGGCAGGGCCCGGAGGTGGCGTGGGCGAGGGCGCGGTCGGAGGCGCCCCGGTGGATGCGGGCGGCGGCCTCGCCGAGGCGGATCAGGCCGGCGGCCATCATCGGGTTGGCGGCGAGCGCTCCGCCGGACGGGTTGACCCTCACGCTCTCGTCGAGGTCGAGGGCCCGGCGGAGCACGACCTCCTGGGAGGTGAAGGGCGCGTGCAGTTCGGCGGTGTCGACGGGCCGGTCGAAGACCCCGGCGCGTTCGGCGGCGAGGCGGGTGGAGGGCGAGTCGGTGAGGTCCCGTACGCCGAGCGAGTGGGCCTCGATGCGGTGGTCGATGCCGCGGATCCAGGCCGGGCGCTCGCACAGTTCCCGGGCCCGGTCGCCGACGGCGAGGATGACGGCGGCCGCCCCGTCGCCGACGGGCGGGCAGTCGCCGGTGCGCAGCGGTGCGACGCGGTACTCGCCCTGGTCTCGGGCGCCGGGCAGCTGGGCGTGCGGGTTGGCGGTGGCGTCCTGGCGGCTGCGGGCGGCGACGGCGGCCAGCGCGGGTTCGTCGGTGTGACCGGCGTCGATGAGCGCCTGCGCCTGGAGCGCGGCGAGGGCGACGCTGTCGGGCCAGAGCGGGGCGACGTAGTAGGGGTCGAGCTGCCGGGTGAGGACGTCGCGCACGGAGCCGGGTGAGGACTTGCCGTACGCGTAGACGAGCGCGGTGTCGGCCTCGCCCGTCAGCAGCTTCACCCAGGCCTCGTGGAGCGCCCAGGCACCGTCCATCTCGACGTGGGACTCGGAGATCGGCGGCCAGGCGCCGACGCCGTCGAGGGCCATGGTGAAGGAGAAGGCCCGTCCGGCGAGGTAGTCGGAGGAGCCGGAGCAGGTGAATCCGATGTCGGAGGTCCTCAGGCCCGTCTGGCGCAGCACGTCGTGGAGGACGGGCATGAGCATCTCGACCTCGGAGAGGTCGTCCGTGCGCCGCCGGTGGTCGGTCTGGGCGAAGGCGACGATCGCCACCTCGCGGTCCGGTCGGTCCGATCGGTCCGGCGTCACAGCAGCTCCTTGTACGTGTCGTAGTCGGCGTCGGGTTCGCCGGTGGGCCGGTAGTGATCGGGGAAGCGGCCGTCCTCGCTCCAGACGGGTTCGACCCGGAGCCCCATCCGGACCTGGTCGTAGGGGATGCCGCCGATCCGGCCGTGGAGCGCGAGCCCGGCGCCGTCGAGGGCGATGTGGGCGTAGACGTACGGCACCTCGATGTCGAGGCCGCGGGCCTTGATGTTGACGATGCAGAAGGTGGTCACCGTGCCGCGCGGGCCGACCTCGACCCGTTCGGTGGTGGCCACGCCGCAGGTGGGGCAGGCGCCGCGGGGCGGGACGTAGACCTTGGTGCAGGACGGGCAGCGTTCGCCGACGGTCCGGTTCTCGGAGAGTGCGTGGAGATAGGCGGTCTGGGCGCGGCCGGGGCTGTACGTGTAGTCGAGCCGGGCTGCGGCGACGATGCCGGTGACGGGGTCGTCGAAGGTGCCGTCGTGATGGCGCGCCTCCGTCACGGCTTCGCCGTCGTACGGCTCGAAGCAGGCGATGTCGGTGATGGCGCCGGCCCGTTCGGGGGCCCAGCGGATCCTGACCCGCATCCCGGTGCTCACGGCTTCGGGCCCGGGCGCGTCCAGGGCGTGGAGGAGGGCGGTGTCGGCGCCGTCGAGCCGGACGAGGACCCAGGCGAAGGGGGTGGCCAGGGGCTGTCCGGGGCGGGGTTCGGGGTTCCAGGCCCAGGTCGTGACGGTGCCGGCGACGCCGACCTCGACGAGTTCGCGGAGTTCGGCGGCGGTGACGGGGTCGTACTCGACGGGCGGGACGAGCACGCGCCCGTCCTCGGCCCGGACGCCGAGCACGGTCTCTTCGCGCAGCCCGGTCAGGAAGGCGGACTGCACGGGCCCGAGGGACCGGGTGAAGGGGAACTCGACGACGAGGGGCGCGCGGAGGGTGTCCGGCGCGGGGGCGACTGACATGGGGCTCCTTGGTCGGGGGACGAGGGCGGGTGAGAATCCGGCCCCGCCGGCGTGTGAGGGGCGGGCTCCGGGGCGGAGCCCCGGTCCGCGCGAGGGAGGTCACTCCCGGCGGTACACCGGCGGGCGTTTCTCCGCGAACGCCCGCGCCCCCTCCTTCGCGTCCGCCGTCTCGAAGATCGGCCAGCCGCGCTTCAGTTCCGCCGCCAGCCCCTCCCCTTCGGTCATCTCCGCCGTCTCGTACACCGACGCCTTCACCGCCTCGACCGCGAGCGGCCCGCAGGCGTTGATCTGTTCGGCGACGGACAGGGCTGCTTCGAGTGCGGTCCCGTCGGGGACGACGCGGCCGACGAGTCCGATCCGGGCTGCCTCCTCCGCGCCGTACGGACGGCCGGTGAGGAGCATCTCCAGTGCGTGGGTCCGCGCGATCTGACGGGGCAGCCGGACCGTCGAGCCACCGATCGGGAACAGCCCCCGCTTCACCTCGAAGAGCCCGAACGTCGCGGTGGCACCCGCGATGCGGATGTCGGTGCCCTGGAGGATCTCGGTGCCGCCCGCGACGCAGTACCCCTCGACGGCGGCGATGACGGGCTTGCGGGGGCGGTGGTGGCGCAGCATCGCCTTCCAGTGCAGATCGGGGTCGGCCTTCATCCGGTCCCGGTACCGCTCGCCCTCCATCCCCTTGCCCGCCAGCGCCTTGAGGTCCATCCCGGCGCAGAAGGAGCCACCTGCGCCGGTGAGGACGACGGAGCGGACCGTGTCGTCGGCGTCGGCCTCCAGCCAGCCGTCGTAGAGCCCGACGAGCATGGGCAGTGAGAGCGCGTTCTTGGCCTCAGGCCGGTTGAGCGTGAGCACGAGTGTGGCGCCTTCGCGCTGCACGGTGAGGTGTTCTGTCCCACCCATGACGTTCTCCCGTCTCCAGACCTAGAACAGGTTGCAGGAGGTGCGGGTCCAGTTCAATAGTTTCCTGACACTCAGTCAGATTCTTCTGCGCGACCCCTTCCCACCTCCGCCGCCCGGCGCTCTAATGACCGCCGAGTCAGTTCGGGCCCGGACGACCAGCGAGGTCAGGAGGAACGGTGGAGTACAACCTTGCCGACCTGTTCGAATCGGTCGTGGACGTGGTCCCGGAGCGCGAGGCGCTCGTCTACGTCGACCACCCGGGCACGGGGGCGGAGCGCCGGCTCACGTACGCGGAGCTGGACACCGCCGCCAACCGTCTCGCCCACCATCTGACCGACGCCGGGATCCGGCCGGGCGAACACCTGGGCCTCCACCTCTACAACGGGATCGAGTACCTGCAGACCGTCCTGGCCTGCCTCAAGGCACGGATCGTCCCGGTCAACGTGAACTACCGCTATGTGGAGGAGGAGCTGGTCTACCTCTACACGGACGCCGATCTGGCCGCCCTCGTCTTCGACGCCGAGTTCAGCGGACGGGTCGCGGGCGCGCTGCCGCAGACGGAGAAGCTGCGGCACCTCGTGCGGGTGGGGACCCCTCCCGAGGACGCGCCCGCGCTCGACTGCGTGCCGTTCACGGAGGCGGAGGCGGCCGGTTCGCCGGAACGGGGCTTCGCCCCACGCTCCGCCGACGACCTCTTCATCATCTACACCGGCGGTACGACGGGGATGCCGAAGGGGGTCATGTGGCGCCAGGAGGACCTCTTCTTCGCCGGGCTCTTCGGCGGCGACCCGGCGGGCGAGCCGGTCAAGCGGCCGGAGGAGCTGGCCGAACGCGTGGCGGCGGGCGGCTCGGGGATCACGTTCTTCCCCGCTCCCCCGCTGATGCACGGAACCTCGACGCTGACCTCGTTCATCGCCTTCAACTACGGCCAGCGGGTGGTGATCCACCGCAAGTACGCGCCCGAGGAGGTGCTCCGGACGATCGAGAAGGAGAAGGTCTCCAGCGTGTCGCTGGTGGGTGACGCCATGCTCAGGCCGCTGATCGACGCGCTCCACGGCCCGCTCAAGGGCACGGACCTCTCCTCCCTCTTCAGCGTCTCCTCGTCCGGGGCGATCATGTCGGAGACGGTACGGGCGCAGTTCCAGGCGCTCGTGCCCGACGTCCTGCTCCTGAACAACTTCGGCTCCTCCGAGTCCGGCTCCAACGGCAAGGCGACGGACGACTCGGGTCCGGAGAAGGGCTTCCGACTGGAGGTCAACGAGCGGACGCGGGTGGTCGACCCGGCGACGTACGCGGAGGTCGCGGTCGGCGAGGTGGGGCGTCTCGCCCAGCGTGGCCATGTGCCCCTCGGCTACTACAACGACCCGGCGAAGACGGCCGAGACCTTCTTCCAGAAGGACGACGAGCGGTGGGTTCTGCTCGGCGACATGGCGACCGTCGACGAGCACGGCATCGTCACGGTCCTCGGCCGCGGCTCTCAGTGCATCAACACGGGCGGTGAGAAGGTCTATCCGGAGGAGGTCGAGCAGGCGCTGAAGTCCCATCCGGACGTGTACGACGCACTGGTCGCCGGCGTTCCCGACGCGAAGTGGGGCAACCATGTGGCGGCCGTCGTCCAGCTGCGCGCCGGGGCCCCCGCGCTCGACCTGGAGACCGTCCAGACCCATTGCCGTACCCGGCTCGCCGGCTACAAGATCCCCCGCCAGCTCGTGATCGCCGACCGCATCGAGCGCTCTCCCAGCGGCAAGGCGGACTACCGCTGGGCCCGCTCGGTCGCCGCCGCCGAGGACACCGGGGCCCCCTCACACCCCTGAGCGACGACGCGGCGCCCCGGGGCCCGCTCCCCCGGGACGCCGCGTCGTCCCAGGCCCCGCGAGCGCCCCGTGGCGCCCTGGGCGGCCCGCGAGCGCGCCATCGCGCCCGGGGCCCCCGCCTCACTCTCGGACACGTGTCCGCGATCCCGACGGCGCTCACGGTCACCGGAGCGGGTCGTCTCCTCATCGGGACCCGCGACGGCCGCGTTCTCGTCTGTCACCCCCGCACGTGATGCCTGTTCGACCTCGACCGCCGTCCACAACGCGCGTCAGATGCCGAACTCCCTCAGCGCGGCGAGGAATTCGACCGGTCGGGACGTGTGGATCTCGTGGCCCGTCCCGATCGTGACGAGGTGGCCCTCGGGCAGGCGGTCCGCCATCCAGAGCAGCCGCTCCTGCGCGAGATGGCTGCTCTCGCCGCCGGCCACGATCAGGGTCGGGGAGGTGATATCGGCGACGCCCTCGCGCCAGGCGGGGTCCGGCTCGTTCAGCTGGGCGTTCGTCGCGAGGACGACGTCCCAGTCCAGGACGGGGGGACCTTCGGGGCGGGCCGCGTGGCCGCGCGGCGGGTCCAGCGGGAAGAAGACGGGCGCCTCCTCCAGGACCAGCCGGCCGACCAGGCCCGGTTCGTCCATGGCGAGGAGGTAGGCCGCGGCGCCGCCCATCGAGTGGGCGACGACGTCGGCGCCGCCGAGATCCAGCGCCTTCATGAACCCGCGCAGCTCGTCCCGGAACACGTCGAAGCCGTAGGGGCCGGTCCAGTCGCTGAGACCGTGCCCGCGCAGGTCGACGGCGTACACGCGGCGGTCGCCGGCCAGCCCCTCGGCGATCCTCGTCCAGTCGGCGCTGTTCCCGCCGCGCCCGTGGACCAGTACGACGGGCGGGGCGCACTCCTCGCCCCACACCCGGTACGCGAGGCGTACGCCGTCCACGGCGACCGTGCGCACCTCCGGGTCGAGGAACGCGGCGACCGGGCGGGCGAAAGCGCCCGCGTCGTCCACCCACGGGAAGTGCCCCGCACCGCGCTGGACGGCCACCTCGGCGTGCGGGAAGCACTCCGCGAGCTCCGCCGCCCGCGCCGGGGACGGGCCGCCGTCGTACTCCCCCGCCAGGATCAGGACCGGCGCGGTGAGGGCGGTCAGCGCCGCCCGGGTCGTCCCGGGGTCGAAGGCACCGGGTGCGTAGTAGGCGGCCGCCGCGTCCCAGTGGATCTCGTCGGTCATCGCGGCGGCGTGGGCCCGGGCGGCCTCGTCCCACCGTCCGTAGGCGAAGGGGGCGGCGATCTCCATGACCCGCGCCATGGGTGTGCCGGGGCCGATCGTCGCGAGGGCGGCCCGCGCCCCGGCGTACCAGGGCTGGTCGGCGAAGACCTCGCCGGCCCTGTCCCACTCCTCGTCCGTGATGTCGATGCCCACCGCCCTCGTGCCCGGGGTGACCAGGACGAGGGAGCGGACCCGCTCGGGGTGCGCCGCCGCGTACAGCGTGGCCAGGTTCCCCGCGGCCGAGTGGCCGAGCAGGTCGACGCGGTCCAGGCCGAGGTGGAGCCGGAGCGCCTCGACGTCCGCCACCTGCCGGTCGCAGCGGTACGAGGCGGGGTCCGCGGGAGCGGCGCTGGCGCCGGTGCCGCGGAGATGGAGCACGATCAGCCTGCGACGCGCGGCGAGGCCGCCGAGCTCGCCGAAGTAGGTGGCATCGCGCATGGGGCCGCCGGGCAGACAGACGAGCGGCTCACCGTCCCCTCGTACGTCATAGGCGAGTTCGGTCCCGTCGTACGTCGTGAAGGTCGGCATGGCACCGATCGTCGGCGAGGCCCGATGATCTTCGCAACCGATTTCACCCACGGCGCGATACGGTGGGTGTCCACCCCCGCCGACGAAGGATCAGCACACCCATGCCCGAGACCCTCCGAGGCGACTGCGCCCACTGCTTCGGACTCTGCTGCGTCGCGCTCCCCTTCGCGAAGTCCGCGGACTTCGCGGTGAACAAGTCCTCCGGCGAGCCGTGCCGGAACCTCCAGGAGGACTTCCGCTGCGGCATCCACACCAGGCTGCGGCCGAGCGGGTTCTCGGGGTGCACGGTGTACGACTGCTTCGGGGCGGGCCAGAAGGTCTCCCAGGTCACCTTCCACGGGGTGTCCTGGCGCGAGGCGCCGGAGACCTCACGGCAGATGTACGAGGTGTTCCCCGTCATGCGCCAGCTCCACGAGCTGCTGCGCTACCTCACCGAGGCCCTCGCCCGGCCCGCCGCCGGTCCGGTCCACGGCGAGCTGCGGGGTGCCCTGGCCCGGGTGGAGCGGCTGACGGAGGGGTCGGCGGACGCCCTGGAGAAGCTCGACGTCGCCGCCGTGCGCGGCGAGGTCAACCCGCTCCTCCTGAGGACGAGCGCGCTGGTGCGGGCGACGGCGGGCGGCAAGGCCAGGAGCCGGCGGGGCGCGGACCTGATCGGGGCACGGCTCAGGGGGGCCGGGCTGCGGGGCGCGGACCTGCGCGGCGCTCTGCTGATCGCCGCCGACCTGACGGGCGCGGATCTGTCCCTCGCCGATCTGATCGGCGCCGATCTGCGGGACGCCGATCTGTCCGGGGCGGACCTCACCGGCGCCCTGTTCCTCACCCAGCCGCAGCTGAACGCGGCCCGCGGCGACGCCACGACCCGCCTGCCGGACGGCTTCGAGCGCCCCGCCCACTGGGGACGCCCCTAGGCCACCGGGCCGTGGTACCCGGCGTGATCCGCACGACAGGCCCTGGGGCGCAACACGCCCTAGGGGACGTACAGGTACGGCGTGGTCGTCGTAAGGGCGCCGAAGCCCAGGCGCTCGAGGATGGGCCGGCTCGTCTCGGCCGCGTCGACCTGGACGAAGCGGTGTCCTCGTTCCAGGGCGATCCTCGTACGGAAGGCGACGAGCGCCCGGTACAGGCCCTTGCCGCGCCAGGGCTCGACCGTGCCGCCGCCCCACAGGCCGGCGAAGTCCGTGCCGGGGTAGAGCTCGAGGCGCGCGGCGCTGACGGGTTCGTCGCCGGCCATGGCGAGTACGGCGGCGACGGTGTCGGGCGTGGCGGCCAGCTGGTCGAGGAGCTGGCGGCCGAAGTGGGAGCTGTCGCCGCCGAAGGCCCGGTCGTGGACCTCGGTCACCAGCTTCACGCCTGCCGCGTCGGTGACGGGGACCAGCTCGACGCCTTCGGGAAGGTCCACGGAGGTGGGCAGCGTGGCCGCCTCGGCGACCATCAGGGTCTCCGGATCCTCGGCGGTGAAGCCGGCGGCGAGCAGGCGCGCGACGAGGTCGGCCGGGCCGTCGTGTCCGTACACCTTCCACTCGAAGGGCAGGCCGTGCTCGGTGAAGTGCCGGATCTGTCCGGCGATGGCCTCATCGGCGTCCGTCTCCTGGAGACCGGACCAGAGGACGCCGTTCCAGGCATGGGCCGGGCCGGTCTGCCGGACGACCCGGCCGTCGCGCTCCACCCGGGCGCCGGGCCCGTCGGGGCGGGCGCCGAGGCGCAGCTGACGGTCGAAGAGGGCGCGTAGCGCTGCGTGGTCCATGCACGGCACTCCAGCAGCCGTGCCGGGACGCGGCAAGTGGATTTCCGCGCCCCGACGAGCCGGGAGGGGTGAGCCGGCGGTCAGGCCCGCGGACGCACTTCGACGTTCTCTAGTCCGGGCGTCGTCGCACGACGGACGCCGCTCATCGCACGCCCGACGTCTCCCCGGCGGGCTCCCAGAACTGCGCCAGCGCGCCTTCCCGGTACGGAGCGGGGCTGACGCTCAGCTCCCCCGCGAAGGGCCGGTCGAGGACGACGACCAGGAGGAGGCTGAAGCCGATGAGCGCCGCCACCGCCGCGACGAACAGCATCTGCATCCGCCGGCTCCGCATCCCGTAGAGGAAGGTCAGCGGGATGATCACCAGCGCGCCGCCGACGGCGAGGACCTGGAGGAGCGGCGGAAGTTGCTGGCCGGCCATGGTGAGGCGGGCCCGGCGGTCACCGGCCACCTCGTCCAGCGTGGCGACGGCCTGCGCGTAGAAGGCCTTCTGCGACTCGGTGACGGGCTCGTACGCCTGCAGGGCGTCGTACAGCTCCTCGAGTCTCCGCCCCGTGACGGAGTAGTCCGCGATGCCCTCCCGCATGAGCGGCCACTGCACCTCGACGACGGTGTGCACATAGCCGGAGGCCGCCGCGTTCACCCGGGCCTGCTCCGCGGGCGGAAAGGCGCGGGCGTCCCGCACGATCAGCGCGACGCCGGTGGCCTCGGCCGCGACGACGTTCTGGGTGTTCTCCATCTGGGTCCACAGCGTGACGATCACGAAGGCGAGGATGATCCCGTAGATGGCACCGAACATCCCGAGGACGACGCCCACCATGTCGTTGTGCTCGCCGTCGGCGAGCCGGGGATGTCTGCGGCGCAGCAGGACGCTGCCGGTGAGTGCCGCGAGGACCGTGCCGCCGACGATCAGGGCGGCGAGGCTGAGGGTTCCGAGGTGGTTGAGCAGCCAGAGAATCACGATCACCGAGCGTAGGGGCACGATCACGGGATCAGAAAATCGGCGCCACCCTCTTGCCATGGGCCGGGTCCGGCCGGATTTACTGACCTCGGCTACATCTACCGAATGATCGGTAGTCCGATTTCAGACGTTCAGGGCGTTCGGACGGGAGTGGGCGGCACATGACGGATCTGCTGGACAGCGGCGAACGGCTCGGACGCGCGGAGCTGGAGGCGCTCCAGCTGGAGCGGCTGCGCTCCACGCTGCGTCACGCGTACGAGAACGTGGGCTTCTACCGGCAGTCCTTCGACAAGGCGGGGCTGCACCCCGACGACTGCCGCTCACTGGCCGACCTCGCCCGCTTCCCCTTCACCGTCAAGACCGACCTGCGGGACCACTACCCCTTCGGGATGTTCGCGGTCGACCAGTCCGAGATCCGGCGCATCCACGCCTCCAGCGGGACCACGGGCCGGCCCACCGTGGTCGGCTACACCGAGCGCGACCTGGACACCTGGGCCGACGTGGTGGCCCGCTCGATCCGCGCGGCGGGCGGCAGGCCGGGGCACAAGGTCCATGTGGCGTACGGATACGGCCTGTTCACCGGCGGGCTCGGCGCGCACTACGGCGCGGAGCGGCTCGGCTGTACGGTCATCCCCGCCTCGGGCGGCATGACGGCCCGTCAAGTGCAGCTGATCCAGGACTTCAAGCCCGAGATCATCATGGTCACGCCCTCGTACATGCTCACCCTGCTCGACGAGTTCGAGCGGCAGGGCGTGGATCCGCGGACGACCTCGCTCAAGGTCGGGATCTTCGGCGCCGAACCGTGGACGGAGGCGATGCGCCGGGAGATCGAGGAGCGCTTCGCCATCGACGCCGTCGACATATACGGGCTCTCGGAGGTGATGGGCCCGGGGGTCGCGCAGGAGTGCGTGGAGACCAAGGACGGCCTGCACGTCTGGGAGGACCACTTCTACCCGGAGATCGTGGACCCGTTCACGGGAGAGGTGCTGCCGGACGGCGAGGAGGGCGAGCTGGTGTTCACCTCCCTCACGAAGGAGGCCATGCCCGTCGTCCGGTACCGCACCCGGGACCTGACCCGGCTGCTGCCGGGCACGGCACGGGTGTTCCGGCGCATGGAGAAGGTCACGGGCCGCAGCGACGACATGGTGATCCTGCGCGGGGTGAACCTCTTCCCCACCCAGATCGAGGAGATCGTCCTGCGGACGCCGGCGGTGGCCCCGCACTTCCAGCTGAAGCTGACCCGGGAGGGGCGGCTCGACGCGCTGACCGTACGGGCCGAGGCGCGCCCGGACGCCTCCCCCGAGCAGCGGGCGGAGGCTGCCCGGAGCATCGCGCAGGCGGTGAAGGACGGTGTCGGGGTCTCGGTCGGGGTCGAGGTGGTCGACCCCGAGACGCTGGAGCGGTCGGTGGGCAAGATCAAGCGGATCGTGGATCTGCGGGGCGGGCACTGACCGGCTCTCCGCAGAGGGAGCCGGTCGTCTACGCCGTCAGGAGGCGGCGAAGCGGTCGCGCAGCTCCCGCTTGAGGATCTTTCCGCTGGCGTTGCGGGGCAGCTCGTCCACGAAGAGGACCTTCTTCGGGGCCTTGAAGTGGGCGAGCTTCTCGCGGGCGTGGGCGAGGAGTTCGGCCTCGGTCACCTCGGCCGCACGGGGGACGACGACGGCCGTGACCGCCTCGATCCAGCGTTCGTCCGGCAGACCCACGACGGCGACCTCGGCGACGCCCGGATGGGTGTAGAGGGCGTCCTCGACCTGGCGTGAGGCGACCAGCACTCCCCCGGAGTTGATGACGTCCTTCACCCGGTCCACGACCGTGTAGTAGCCCTCCGCGTCGCGCACGGCGAGATCGCCCGAGCGGAACCAGCCCCCGCGGAAGGCGGCCCTGGTCTCCTCGTGCTTGTCCCAGTAGCCGTCGCACAGCTGCGGTGAGCGGTAGACGATCTCGCCGGGTGTGCCGTCGGGGACGTCCGCGCCGTGCTCGTCGACCACCTTGGCCTCGACGAACCGGACCGGCTTCCCGCAGGAGTCCATCCGGCCCTCGTGTTCGTCGGGGCCGAGGACGGTGGCGAGCGGACCGATCTCGCTCTGCCCGAAGCAGTTGTAGAAGCGCAGCCCGGGCAGTCGTTCGCGCAGCCGCTCCAGTACGGGCACGGGCATGATCGAGGCGCCGTAGTACGCCTTGCGCAGGGCGGAGAGGTCGCGGCCGGCGAACTCGGGGTGGTTGGACAGCCCGATCCACACGGTCGGCGGCGCGAAGAGGCTGTCGGCGCGGCCCGCCTCGACCAGGTCGAAGAGCGCCTTCGGATCGGGTCCGTCGACGATGGTGTTCTCGGCGCCGACCGCGAGGTAGGGCATCAGGAAGACGTGCATCTGCGCCGAGTGGTAGAGCGGCAGCGAGTGGACGGGCTTGTCGTCCTCGTGGAGGTCGAGGGCCTCGATGGCACTGGCGTACTCGTGGACCAGGGCACGGTGGGTCATCCGGGCGCCCTTGGGCAGGGCGGTGGTGCCGGAGGTGTAGAGCAGCTGGACGTACTCGCGGGCGTCGCGGTCGGTGTCGAAGGTGTCGGGCTCGGCGAGCGCCGCGAGGAAGGAGTCCTCGGTGTCCCGCAGGGCCCGCACCGCCAGGTCGGGCGGAACCCGGTCGGCGAGCGCGGGGTCCGCGAGGACCAGCGAACTGCCGGACTGGCGCAGGATGTAGTCGAGGTCGTCGCCGGTGAGGTGGTGGTTGACGGGAACGTGGATCAGATCCGCGCGGGAGCAGGCGAGGAAGGCGATGAGGTACGCGTCGGAGTTGTGGGCGTACGTCGCGACGCGGGCCCGCTCCTCCAGTCCGTACCGCTCGCGCAGCACGGCGGCCGCGGTGCTCACGGCCGCGTCCAGCTCGGCATAGGTCCAGGCGCGGTCCGCGTACCGCACGGCGATCCGCTCGGGGGTGCGCTGGGCGCTCATGCGCAGGACGCCGTCGACCGTCCGGGTGAGGAGTCGTTCCATGACGGGATCCTCGACGGCCCTGTGCGACGGGTCAAGTACCGGAGCCGGGACGGCGGGCCCGGGCGGCGGGCCGGGGGACGGCGGGCCGGGAGGGCTGGGCCGACGCCGCGTCACCGATCGCGCGTCACCGACCCCGCGTCAGGGGCTGAACGACAGGAAGACGAACGCGGCGAAGATCGCGAGGTGGACGCCGCCCTGGAGCAGGGTGGCGCGGCCGGGCACGACGGTCAGCGCGCTCACGACGGCGGTGAGCACGAGCAGCACCATGTGGACGGCTCCGACACCCAGGACCAGGGGTCCGGAGAGCCAGATCGAGGCGAGGGCGATCGCCGGGATGGTCAGGCCGATGCTGGCGATCGCGGAGCCGTAGGCGAGGTTGAGGCTGGTCTGCATCCGGTCCCGGCGCGCGGCGCGCACGGCGGCGAGCGTCTCGGGGAGCAGCACCATCAGGGCGATGATCACGCCGACGACGGCCTTCGGCAGGCCGGCCGACTCGACGCCGTCCTCGATGGTCGGCGAGATGATCTTGGCCAGGCCCACCACCGCGACGAGCGCCAGGAGGAGCAGTCCGAGGCTCGCCCCGGTCTCCCGGACGCTCGGCGGCTCGGCGTGGTCCTCCTCGGATTCGTGCCCGGGACGCGCGACGGGGAGGAAGTAGTCACGGTGCCGGAAGGTCTGGACGGCGACGAACACTCCGTACAGACAGAGCGAGGCGACGGCGGCGAAGACCAGTTGCGCCCCGGAGAACTCGGGGCCCGGGTGGCTGGTGGTGAAGGTCGGCAGGACCAGCGTCATCGTCGCCAGGGTGCAGACCGTGGCGACGGCGCCGCCGGACCCCTCGGCGTTGAAGACGGCGACGCGGTTGCGCAGGGCGCCGACGAGGAGGGAGAGGCCGACGATGCCGTTGCAGGTGATCATGACGGCCGCGAAGACGGTGTCGCGGGCGTAGGTGGAGGCCTTCTCTCCGCCGCCCGCCATCAGGGTGACGATCAGTCCGACCTCGATGATGGTGACGGCGACGGCGAGGACGAGCGAGCCGAAGGGCTCACCCACGCGGTGGGCGACGACCTCGGCGTGGTGGACGGCGGCCAGTACGGCGGCGAACAGACAGACCGCCACGACACCGACGACGAAGCCTGGCAGACCACGCCCCCACGTGAGCCCGAGGGCGACGGCCGCCAGGACCGGTCCCCACGTCGTCCACTGCCGCGCCAGCCCCGCCTCGCTCGAACTCATGCCCTGCATCCTGCCATATAGGAGACTTTCACCGACTTGCGGCCTATGCTCTCGACGGCCGGGGGACCGGCGGCGCATCGGGACGCCGGTGGTCAGCCGAGCTGTCGCCCGTCGACGTCCGGGAAGCTGTCGCCGAACACCCAGGGACTCGTCCCGTCGATGAAGTCGTGGGGGAAGCCGCGCGTGAACTCCGTCGCCGTCTCCAGCCGCTCGACGGTCTCCTGGGGCAGCGTGACGTCGAGTGCGCCGAGGTTGTCCTTGAGCTGGTCCGCCGAGCGGACGCCGACGATCGGGAGCACGGCCCGGGACCGGTGCCGCACCCAGGCGAGCGCGACCTGCGAGGCCGTGACTCCCAGGTCGTCGGCGGCGTCCTGCACCGCGCGCGCCACGGCGAGGTCCCGGTCGGAGAGGGAGTCGACGGAGTACCGCGAGGTCGCGCCCGGTCCGCCCGGCCGGGTGTACTTGCCGGACAGGACGCCGCCGGCCAGCGGACTCCAGGCGGTGACGCTCATGCCGAACGCCTCGGCCATCGGCAGCAGTTCGCGCTCGACGTCGCGCTGGAGGAGGCTGTACGGCACCTGAAGCCCCGCGAAGGGCTGCCAGCCGCGCCACTCCGCCAGGGTGTTGGCGCGGGAGACGAGCCAGGCGGGGGCGTCGGAGATGCCGACGTAGAGGACCTTGCCGGCTCGCACGGCGGCGTCGAGGGCGCTCATCGTCTCCTCGATCGGCGTGTGCCGGTCCCAGATGTGGACCCAGTAGACGTCGACGTAGTCCGTGCGCAGCCGCCTGAGGCTCGTCTCCAGGGAACGGACCAGGTTCTTGCGGTGGTTGCCGCCCGCGTTCGGGTCGGTGGCGTCGCGGGTGACGGTGTACTTGGTCCCCAGGACGAACCGGTCGCGGCGTCCTGCGAGCAGCTCGCCGAGGATCGTCTCGCTCTCGCCGCCCTGGTAGTTCACCGCCGTGTCGATGGCGTTGCCGCCCGCGTCGGCGTACAGATCGACGATCCGGCGCGCCTCTTCGGGCGAGGTGCCGACGCCGCCCTCCTCACCGAAGGTCATCGCGCCGAGCATCAGCTCGGACACGCGCAGGCCGGTTCGGCCGAAGAGTCGGTAGCGCACAGCGGGAACACACCTTCCGGGGCCGGAGCACGACAGTTCGACTGTACGTGACCCGGCCCGGTGGCCGCCTAGAGCGGGCGCTCGTGGCCCTCCCAGTAGGGCTCCCTGAGCCTGCGCTTGTAGAGCTTGCCGTTCGGATCCCGGGGCATGGCGGCGATGAAGTCCACCGACTTCGGGCGCTTGTAGCCGGCGAGGCGCTCTTCGCAGTGCGCCAGGATCTCCGCGGCCAGCGCGTCACCCTCCTCGTGGCCCTCGGCCGCCTCGACGACGGCCTTCACCTCCTCGCCCCAGTCGGCGTGCGGGATGCCGAAGGCCGCGGCGTCGGCGACCGCGGGATGGGTCAGGAGGGCCGACTCGATCTCGGCGGGATAGATGTTGACCCCGCCCGAGATGATCATGTCGATCTTGCGGTCGCGGAGGAAGAGGTAGCCGTCCTCGTCCAGGACGCCCAGATCGCCGACGGTGAAGAAGTCGCCGATGCGGTTCTTCGCCGTCTTCGCCTCGTCCTTGTGGTACGAGAAGCCGCCGGTGCTCATCTTCATGTAGACGGTGCCGAGTTCGCCGGGCGGGAGGCGGTTGCCGTCGTCGTCGAAGACGGCCAGTTCGCTGATGGGCCAGGCCTTGCCGACCGTGCCGGGCTTCTTCAGCCAGTCCTCGGCGGTGGCGAAGGCGCCGCCGCCCTCGCTGGCCGCGTAGTACTCCTCCACGCAGCTCCCCCACCAGTCGATCATCGCCCGTTTGACGTGGTCGGGGCAGGGCGCCGCGCCGTGGATGGCGTGGCGCATCGACGAGACGTCGTACCGGCTCCGTACCGCCTCGGGCAGTGCGAGCAGCCGGTGGAACTGGGTGGGGACCATGTGCGTGTGGGTGCAGGCGTGGGCGTCGATGAGCCGCAGCATCTCCTCGGGGGTCCACTTGTCCATGAGGACGAGCGGATGGCCGATGTGGAGCGCGGCGCCGGCGAACTGCAGCACGGCCGTGTGGTAGAGCGGCGAGCAGACGAGGTGCACGTTTCCGTCGAAGGGCCTGATCCCGAAGATGCCGAGGAAGCCTCCGAGGTACGTCTCCTCGGGGAGCTTGCCCGGCAGCGGGCGGCGGATGCCGCGGGGGCGGCCGGTGGTGCCGGAGGTGTAGTTCATGACCCAGCCGAGGGTGCGGTCCTCCGGGACGGACTCGGGTTGTCCGTCGAGGAGTTCGGCGTACGGCCGGAAGCCCGGCACGGCTCCCACGGCGTAGCGGTGCGTGGCGGGCAGGCCCGCCTCGTCGGCGGCGGCCGTCGCCGCGGGCCCGAACCGCTCGTGGGCGACGAGGACCTTGGCGCCGGAGTCCGCGACGATCCAGGCGATCTCGGGCCCGACGAGGTGGTGGTTGACGGGGACGAGGTAGAAGCCGGCCTGGGAGGCGGCGAGATGGGCGGTGAGGAACTCGACGCCGTTGGGCAGGACGACGGCGAAGGCGTCGCCCCGCTCCAGGCCGGCCGCGCGCAGTCCGTGGACCAGCCGGTTCACGTCGGCGTGGAGCCGTCCTGCCGTCCACTCCTCGCCGTCGGGTGCGATCAGCACCGTACGGGAGGGGTCGGCGGTGGCCTGGGACCAGAACCCGTTCGTCTCACTCACGAGGCACTCCGTCCGGCGATGCGGTTGATGCGGTCGACGGCCTTCTCGAACCCGCTGGTGAGCTCGTCGAAGACCTGCTGCACACTGCGCTCGGAATTCATCCGGCCGACGATCTGTCCGACCGGTGTGCCGAGCAGCGGCTCGACCTCGTACTTCTGGATACGGGAGACGGCCTCGGCGACCAGCAGTCCCTGGAGCGGCATCGGAAGCGTGCCGGGCCCCGCCGGGTCGTCCCAGGCGTCGGTCCACTCGGTGCGGAGCTGGCGGGCGGGCTTGCCGGTCAGGGCGCGGGAGCGGACGGTGTCGCCGGAGCCGGCGGCGAGGAGCTTGGCGGTCAGGGCGCGCGAGTGGAGGTCGGCCTCGGTGGTGGTGAGCCAGAGCGAGCCGAGCCAGACGCCCTGGGCGCCGAGCGCGAGCCCGGCGGCGATCTGCTCGCCGCTGCCGATGCCGCCCGCGGCGAGGACGGGCAGCGGGGAGACGGCGTCGACGACGTCGGGGGTGAGGACCATGGAGGCGATCTCGCCGGTGTGGCCCCCGGCCTCGTACCCCTGGGCGACGACGACGTCGATGCCGGCCTCGGCGTGGTGGCGGGCGTGCCGGGCGCTGCCCGCGAGCGCCGCGACGAGGACGTCGTGGTCGTGGGCGCGCCGGACGACATCGGCGGGCGGGGAGCCGAGGGCGTTGGCGAGGAGCTTGATGGGGTAGTCGAAGGCGACGTCGAGCTGGTTGCGGGCGACCTGCTCCATCCAGCCGGTGATGCGCCAGCCGGAGGCCTCGCCCGCGGCGAGTTCGGGGACGCCGTGCTTGGCGAGGGTGGTGCGGACGAACTCGCGGTGCCCTTCGGGGATCATTGCCTCGACGTCGGACTCGCTCACGCCCTCGACCTTCTTCGCGGGCATGACGACGTCGAGCCCGTACGGCAGTCCGTCGGTGTGGTCCTGCATCCAGTCGAGGTCGCGCGCGAGCTCGTCGGGCGCGGTGTACCGCACCGCGCCGAGGACGCCGAACCCGCCGGCTCTGGTGATGGCGGCGGCCACCGCGGGGAAGGGCGTGAAGCCGAAGATGGCGTGCTCGATCCCCAGTTTTTGGCTCAGCTCCGTCTTCATGGGCGGCAGGATGCCGCAGGGGATCGGCCGAGGGAAGAGATTTTCTGATGCAGTGTCAGATTCTTTGCCCGACCGCCCGCTTCCTTGACGCACCCTCACCCCGGTAAGAAAGTTTCAGCCGTTGCGCGTGTGGCCGAAGGATTCTTTCAGAGGCGTGGGAGAGGGTAGGGATGACGGAGGAATCGGCAGGAGTCTCGGCGGGCCGGGCAATCGGCCGCCGGACGTTCGGCGGCCGGGTTCTCGCCCTGGGAGGTGCGTTGATGGTCGGCTCGGTTCCGGGGGCCGCCGCGGCCTCCCCGCCCGGGGGCGGACGGACGACCCTGCGGCACGGATCCGCGGAGCGGGCCGGGCTGCTGCCGGAGCACCTGGACCGGCTGGTCGCCGACGCCGAGGCGTTTCTCGGCCCCTCCCCCCAGCACCCGTGGTACGCGGGAGCGGTGCTGCTCGCCGGAAGAGGCGGAACGGTCGCGCTGCACCGGCCGATCGGGGCGGCGGTGCGGTACGCGGGGTACGACGAGACGACGGACAGCGGGATCGAGCTGCCCGCCGAGCAGCAGATCGCGATGGCGAAGGACACGGTCTTCGACCTGGCGTCCGTCTCGAAGCTGTTCACCTCGATCCTGGCGGTGCAGCAGATCGAGCGCGGCGCGCTCGATCTGGAGGCGAGGGTCACGAGCTACCTGCCGGAGTTCGGGGGCGGCGGGAAGCAGGACATCACGGTCCGTCAGCTGCTGACGCACACCTCGGGGTTCCGGGCCTGGATCCCGCTCTTCAAGGAGCCGACGCGGGAGGGGAAGCTGCGGCTGCTCTGGGCGGAGACGCCCGCCAACCCGCCCGGGACCCGCTACCTCTACTCGGATCTGAACCTGATCTCGCTCCAGCTGATCCTGGAGGAGATCACCGGCCGCACGCTGGATGTACTGCTCCGGGACGAGATCACCGCTCCGCTCCGGATGCACCGCACGCGTTTCAATCCCCCGCTCTCCTGGCGGCCGAAGATCGCGGCGACGGAGGACGCCCGGCTGCCCTGGTCCGGCCTCGACCGCGGCATGGTCCGGGGGGAGGTCCACGACGAGAACGCGTACAGCATGGGCGGGGTGGCCGGCCACGCGGGCGTGTTCTCCTGCGCCTGGGACCTCGCCGTCCTCGCCCGCACCCTGCTCAACGGCGGGGCGTACGGTGACGCCCGGATCCTGGCCCCCGAGTCCGTGGAGCTGATGTTCACCGACTTCAACACCGGCTTCCCGGGCGATGAGCACGGTCTCGGCTTCGAGCTCTACCAGCACTGGTACATGGGCGCGATGGCGACCCCGCGCTCGGCCGGCCATACCGGGTTCACCGGTACGAGCCTGGTCCTGGACCCCACGACGGACGCATTCCTCGTCGTACTCGGCAACTCCGTCCACCCCGTCCGTTCGTGGCGTTCCGGCTCGGCGCCCCGGGTCGCCGCGGCGAACAACCTGGCCCGGGCGGTGCCCGTCCGCCCGGCGCACGGCCGGACGGCCTGGTTCTCGGGCATGGCGAGCGCGACGACCGCCACGCTCACCCTGCCTCCGCTCGGCGGTACGGGCCGGCTGGAGTGCGCCCTGTGGTGGGACACCGAGCCGGGTGTGGACGCCGCCTTCCTGGAGGCGTCCACGGACGGCGGCGCGACCTGGGGGCCGGTCCCGTTCACCACCGTACGAAGGGGGCAGGAGCCGCGGGAGCGCGCGGCCGGCTCGGTGAGCGGCTGGTCCGGGCGCGCCTGGCACGAGGCGGTCGCCGACCTGACGGCCCTGGCGGGCGCCCCTTCCGTACGCCTGCGGTGGCGGTACACGACCGACAGGCTCTACGTCGGACGCGGCGTGTACGTGGACGACCTGCGGGTCCTCGGCCGCGCCGGGCGCCCGCTCTTCGACGCGTCCCGCCCCGCGGACGCGGCCCGGATCGAGGCCGTGGGCTGGGCCAGGTCGGCGGACTGAGGCGGTGCCGCGCGGCCGGGTCGCGGATGCGGCTTCCGGGTCCGGCCGCGGCCGGGTCGCGGATGCGGATGCGGCTTCCGGATGGAGGCCGCGACCGGGTGGAGGCCGCGACCGGGTGGAGGGGCCGGCCTGGCGGAGACCGCGGCCCACGGGCCCGGGTCAGGCCGCGACCTGTCCGGCCTCCACCCTGGAGAGGAAGCTCTCCACCACCTGGCGATAGTGCTCCGGCTCCTCGACGGAGGCCATGTGGGCGCTCTCCTCGAACAGCGCCCACACGGCGCCCGGAATGCTCTCCACCACGGGGCGGACCACCGCGGGGGTCACCATGTCGTGGCGGCCGGACGTCACCAGGACCGGCAGGTCGATCTCGCCCAGCCGGTCGGCGACGCTCCAGTCCTTCAGGCTGCCCGTGATGTTCCACTCCGGGCCCCACAGCGCCGCGTTCACGTCCTCCCGCATCGAGAGCACGGAGCGCACGAGATGCTCGGGCCAGGGGTCGAGGCGGCAGAGCCAGCGCTGGTAGAAGGCCATGGTGGCCCCGAGGTAGGCGTCGTCGTCGGTCGTCCCCTCCGCCTCGCTCCGGTCGATGACCTCGCGGACCTCGGTGGGGAGGGAGTCCTTCAGCCGCCGCGCCTCGGCGGCGTACGCGGGCGCGTCGGCGACGACGCCCGCCAGGACGAGGCCCGCCACGCCGGACGGCCTGCCGAGGACGTACTCAAGCGCCACCTGGCTGCCCCAGGAGTGGCCGAGCAGATGGATGCGGTCGAGCCCGAGCTCCCGGCGCAGGGCGCCGATCTCGGCCACGAAGGTGTCGAGGGTCCACAGCGCGGGGTCCTGCGCCTGCTCGGACCTGCCGCAGCCGAGCTGGTCGTAGAAGACGACGGCGCGACCGCCTCCGTCGGCGAGCGCCCCGAGGTCCTCCAGGTAGTCGTGCGACAGGCCGGGGCCACCGTGGACCACGAGGAGCGGCGGCTTCCCGTCGGGGCCGGGGAGCCTGCCGACGACCCGGTACCAGGTGTGGAAGCCGCGGAACGGCACGGTGCCTTCGGTGACGGCCATGGCGCCTCCTGAGGAGATCCGGCGTTCCTCCCATCATGGGCAGGGCGCGCGGGACCGCGCACGCCGACTCCCCCGGGCTCCTCAGCCCGCAGGTGCGGCCGCCGCCCTCAGGGCCGCGAGGACCGGGCTGATGAGGGGGTGCTCCTCGGCTCCCCTGCGGACGGCGGCGAAGACGCGGCGGGTGGGCGCCACGCCGTCCACCGGGCGGATCACCACCTCGTCGAGGGGCGTGCCGCGCAGCGCCGAGCGCGGCACGAGCGCCACGCCCGCGCCCGCCGAGGCGAGGGCGACCACGGCCCGGAAGTCGTCGGAGGAGTGCTCGAGGCGGGGCGCGAAGCCGGCGTACTCGCAGGCCAGGACGGTCACGTCATGGCAGGGGTTCCCGGCGGACTGGCCGATCCAGGCGTCCTTGGCCAGATCGGCGAGGGCCACTCGCTCGTCGCCGGCGAGCGGGTGCCCGAGCGGCAGGACGGCGTCGAACGGCTCGGCGTACAGCGGTACGCGGGTGAGGCGGGCGTCGTCCTCGCCGGGAGCGCCCCGGTACTCGACGGCCACGGCGACATCGACCTGGCGGTCCAGGACCATCAGCAGGCTCTCGTCGCCCTCCGCGTCCCGCACCCGGACCCGTATGCCGGGCGCCGTACGGGCGAGGCCGCTGATGGCGGGGGCGACGACCAGGCCGATGCCGGTGGCGAAGGCCGCGACCGTGACCGTGCCCGCCTCGCCCGATCCGTACGCGGCGAGTTCGGACTCGGCCCGCTCCAGCTGGGCGAGGACCGCGTTGGCGTGGCTGAGGAGGATCTCCCCGGCCGGGGTGAGCCGCGCCCCGCGGGCGTTGCGCTCGACGAGGCGGTGGCCGGTCTCCTGCTCCAGGGCGGCGAGCTGCTGGGAGACGGCCGAGGGGGTGAGATAGAGCGCGGCGGCAGCCGCCGTGACGGTGCGGTGGTCGGCCACCGCCCGGAGGATGTGCAGCCGCCGCGCTTCGATCATGCCCCTAGTTTCGCAGGGCGGCGCGCGCGTCGACGAACGCGTCCACAGCCCGGTTCACATCATCGGACGAATGGGCCGCCGAGAGCTGGACCCGGATACGGGCCTGGCCCTGCGGGACGACGGGGTACGAGAAGCCGATCACGTACACACCGCGCTCCAGGAGCAGCTCCGCCATCCGTCCGGCCTCGGACGCGTCGCCGATCATGACGGGCGCGATGGCGTGGTCGCCGGGGAGGACGTCGAAGCCCTCCGCGGTCATCCGGGTGCGGAAGAGCTCGGTGTTGGCGCGCAGCCGCTCGCGCAGGTCACCGGCCGACTCCAGCAGGTCGAGGACCTTGAGGGAGGCGGCGGCGATGACCGGGGCCAGGGTGTTGGAGAAGAGGTACGGGCGCGAACGCTGGCGCAGCAGCGCGACGATCTCCGCGCGGGCGGCGACATAGCCGCCGGAGGCGCCGCCGAGGGCCTTGCCGAGGGTGCCGGTGATGATGTCGACCCGGTCCATGACGCCGTGCAGCTCGGGGGTGCCACGGCCGCCGGGGCCGACGAAGCCGACGGCGTGGGAGTCGTCGACCATCACCATGGCGTCGTAGCGCTCGGCCAGGTCGCAGATCTCGCCCAGCGGGGCGACGTAGCCGTCCATCGAGAAGACGCCGTCGGTGACGACCAGCTTGCGCCGGGCGCCGCCCTCCGTGGCCTCCTTGAGCTGCTGCTCCAGGTCGGCCATGTCGCGGTTGGCGTAGCGGAAGCGGCGGGCCTTGGAGAGGCGGATGCCGTCGATGATGGAGGCGTGGTTGAGGGCGTCGGAGATGACGGCGTCCTCGGGGCCGAGCAGCGTCTCGAAGACGCCGCCGTTGGCGTCGAAGCAGGAGGAGTAGAGGATCGTGTCCTCCTGGCCGAGGAACGAGGAGAGACGGGCCTCCAGCTCCTTGTGCACCTCCTGCGTACCGCAGATGAAGCGGACGGACGCCATGCCGTAGCCCCAGCGGTCGAGCGCCTCGTGGGCGGCGGCGACCACCTCGGGGTGGTCGGCGAGGCCGAGGTAGTTGTTGGCGCAGAAGTTGAGCACCTCGCCCGGCCGGCCACCCGCGGTGACGGCGACGGTCGCGGACTGGGGCGTGCCGATCACGCGCTCGGGCTTGTGCAGCCCGGCGGCGCGGATCTCGTCGAGGGTGGTACGGAGGTCGTCGCGTACGGAAGTGAACATGGTTCGGTCCTTTGAGGGGATCAGACGGTCCAGTCGAGGATGATCTTGCCGCCCTTGCCTGACGCGGCGTCGTCGAAGGCGGCCTCGAAGTCGGTGTACGCGTAGCGGCCGGTGATCACCGGGGCGAGGTCCAGTCCGGCCTCCAGGAGGACGGACATGGCGTACCAGGTCTCGAACATCTCGCGGCCGTAGATGCCCTTGATCGTGATCATGGAGGTGACGATCTTCGCCCAGTCGACGGAGAAGTCCTCCGCGGGCAGACCCAGCATGGCGATCTTGCCGCCGTTGGTCATGTTCGCGACCATGTCGCGCATCGCGCGCGGGTTGCCGGACATCTCCAGGCCGACGTCGAACCCCTCCTTGAGGCCGAGCGTGCGCTGGCCGTCGGCGATCGTCTGCTCGGCGACGTTCAGCGCGAGCGAGACGCCCGCCTTGCGGGCGAGCGCGAGGCGCTCCTCGCTGACGTCGGTGATGACGACGTTGCGCGCGCCGGCGTGCTTGGCCACCGCCGCCGCCATGATGCCGATCGGACCCGCGCCGGTGACGAGGACGTCCTCGCCGACGAGCGGGAAGGAGAGCGCGGTGTGCACGGCGTTGCCGAAGGGGTCGAAGATCGCCGCGACGTCGAGGTCGACGGGGACGCGGTGCACCCAGACGTTGGACGCGGGCAGGGCGACGTACTCGGCGAACGCGCCGTCGCGGCCGACGCCGAGGCCGACGGTGGCGCGGCAGAGGTGACGGCGGCCGGCGAGACAGTTGCGGCACTTGCCGCACACCAGGTGGCCCTCGCCGCTGACCAGGTCGCCGACGGCGATGTCGGCGACGTCACGGCCGGTCTCGACGACCTCGCCGACGAACTCGTGGCCCAGCGTCAGCGGCGTGGCGATGGTCTTCTGCGCCCAGCCGTCCCAGGAGCGGATGTGCAGGTCCGTCCCGCAGATACCGGTCCGCTTGACCTTGATCAGTACGTCTCCGGCGCCGATCTCCGGCTCCGGTACGTCCATGAGCCAGAGTCCCGGCTCCGCGTTCTGCTTGACCAGCGCCTTCAATGCCATGGCTCCCGACGTGTGTGTCCTGTGACCTTCGGGGTCCGGGCGCGGGTCCGCGCCCAAGATCCCCGAAGGAAATCTTCCGTACGTCAGGCTCCCGGTCCATCGAGGTTTTCTTAAGCACCGCCACAGGTGAGCTTCACGCCGCCGGCCGGACGCGGCTTCCCGTCAGCGTCCGAGGGCCGCCATGGCGGCGTTGTGGCCGGGGATTCCGCTCACTCCGCCGCCCCTGACCGCGCCCGCGCCGCAGAGGAGGACGTTGGCGTGCGCGGTCTCCACGCCCCAGCGGCCGGTGCCCTCGTCCCCGTAGGGGAAGGAGAGGTCGCGGTGGAAGATGTGGCCGCCGGGCAGCCGCAGGTCGCGTTCGAGGTCGAGCGGGGTCTTGGCCTCGATGCAGGGCCGGCCCTCGTCGTCGACGGCGAGGCAGTCGGCGAGCGGCTCGTCGAGCACGGCGTCGAGTTCGGCGAGGGTCGCCTTGAGGAGGGCGGCGCGCGCGGAGTCGTTGTCGGCGGCGAACAGCCGGGCGGGGGTGTGCAGTCCGAAGAGCGTGAGGGTCTGGTAGCCGCGCTCGGAGAGGTCCGGGCCGAGGATGCTCGGGTCGGTCAGGGAGTGGCAGTAGATCTCGGAGGGCGGCGCACTCGGCAGCCGGCCCGCGGCGGCTTCGGCGTAGGCGGTGGCCAACTGGCCGTATCCCTCGGCGATGTGGAAGGTGCCGGCGAACGCCTCGCGCGGGTCGACGGACCGGTCGCGGAGCTTCGGCAGCCGGGTGAGGAGCATGTTGACCTTGAGCTGGGCACCTTCGGCGGGCGCCGGGGGCGTCTCGCCGAGCAGGGCCGCGAGGGCCTGGGGTGAGGCGTTCACCAGTGTGTGACCCGCCGCGACGACGCCCTCGCCCTCGGCCGTGCGGTAGGAGACCTCGGCGCGCACGCCGTCGGTCTCGATCCGGGTGACCTCGTGACCGGTGCGGATCTCCGCGCCCGCGGCGCGGGCGGCGGCCGCGAGGGCGTCGGTGAGGGCGCCCATGCCGCCGACGGGGACGTCCCAGTCGCCGGTGCCGCCGCCGATGACGTGGTAGAGGAAGCAGCGGTTCTGGAGCAGTGAGGGGTCGTGGGCGTCGGCGAACGTGCCGATGAGGGCGTCGGTCAGGACGACGCCCCGGACGAGGTCGTCGGCGAAGGTCTCCTCGACGGCGGCGCCGATCGGCTGCTCGAAGAGCATCCGCCACGCGGTCTCGTCGGCCACGCGGGCGCGGAGCTCCTCGCGGGAGGGCAGCGGCTCGGTGAGCGTGGGGAAGACGCGCTCGGCGACCTCTCCCGTACGACCGTAGAAGGCCTGCCACGCCTCGTACTCCCGGTCGGAGCCGGTGAGGGCGGCGAAGGAGGCACGGGTGCGCGCCTCGCCGCCGCCGACGAGCAGGCCGCCGTCGCCCTTCGGGGTGTACGAGGAGATGGACCGTTTCCGCACCGCGAACCGCAGCCCCAGCTCGCGCACGATCTTCGGCGGCAGGAGGGAGACGAGGTACGAGTACCGGGAGAGCCGGGCGTCGACCCCGGCGAAGGGCCGGGTGGAGACGGCGGCTCCACCG
The DNA here is from genome assembly GCF_042671585.1 of Streptomyces sp. NPDC127129. Lineage (NCBI taxonomy): Bacteria > Bacillati > Actinomycetota > Actinomycetes > Kitasatosporales > Streptomycetaceae > Streptomyces > Streptomyces sp. NPDC127129. The sequence goes on along the minus strand of NZ_JBHXTV010000022.1, from coordinate 60,427 downwards.
GTGGAGCCGAGGCGTTCCAGGACGAGGACGGTACGTCCGGCGCGGGCCAGGTAGGCGGCGGCGACCAGTCCGTTGTGGCCACCACCGACGATGACGGCGTCGTACGAGCGCTGTGCGGTCATGTCTCTTGCTAACACGCGAAGATCGCCCGCGGAACCCCGCGTGCGGGGACCGGCCGGACTTCGCGGCCCCGCCGGCGGGCCTCGCGCGGAGCTAGGGCGTCTTCTCCGGGGCGGCCGCGGAGCCGGCGGCGTCCTGGGGGGCGGCGACCCGGCGGTACAGCTCGACGGCCTCCGTGTGAAGGCCGAGGCGTTCGAGGCAGTCGGCCTCGTCGTGGCGGCTGGAGAGGGTGTCCGGGTGGTCCTCGCCGAGCGCACGCGCGCGTGCCCGGGCGACGTGCCGGTAGACCGCGAGCGCGTCCTCCCAGCGGGCGAGCCAGCCCAGGCCCACGGCGATCTCGCGCCGGCTGACGAGCGTGTCCGGGTGGTCCTCGCCGAGGACCCGCTCGCGGATCGACCACACTTCGCGGGCCTCCTCCACGGCCTCCCCCCACCGGGAGAGACGGCCGAGGTTGACGCCGAGGCCGTGACGGGCGCGCAGCGTCTCGGGGTCGTCGGGGCCGAGGGCCCGCGTGCGGGCTTCGACGAGGTCGCGGTAGACGTCCAGCGCCTCGGCGCTCCGTCCGAGACGGCCCAGACAGATGCCCACCTCGTAGTGGGCGGCGAGCGTGTCGGGGTGTTCCGGACCGAGGACGGCGGACCGTGCCGCGGCGACCTCTCGGTACGTGGTGAGCGCCTCGGACCAGCGCCCCAACCGGCCCAGGTTGTAAGCCACTTCGTACCGCGTCACCAGCGTGTCGGGGTGCTCGTCGCCGAGCAGCCGGGCGCGCGCCCCGGCCACCTCAGCGGCCATCCGGTACGACTCGTCGAGCCGCCCCAGCCGGCCCAGGTTGAACGCCAGGTTGTGGCGGCAGCGCAGGGTGTCGGGGTGCTCCGCGCCCATGGTGCGCTCACGCGAGGCGAGCACCCCCGCGTACACCTCGTGCGCCTCGGCATGGCGTCCCAGGCGGCCCAGGACGTACGCCGTCTCCTGACGCGCGGCCAGGGTGTCGGGGTGGTCCACGCCTAGGACCCGCTCGCGCGCCTCGGCCACCCGGCCGAACTCACGCAGGGCGTCGGCCGGGCGGGCGAGCCTGCTGAGCGTGAACCCGAGTTCGTACCCGCTGGTGAGCGTGTCGGGGTGGTCGGGTCCGAGGGCGCGGCGACGGTCCTCGACGACGGACCGGTGGACGTCCTCCGCCTCGTGCCAGCGGCCGAGCCGGCCGAGGCTGAGGCCCGCCTTGTGCCGACTGGCGAGCACGGCGAGGAGTTCCGGCGGCGGGGCCGGGCGTTCGGCGGTCCGCCGGGGCGGCACCGGCGAGGCGGTCGTCCACTCCCCCGTGAGGCCGCCGGCCGGGTCGAACGTCATGGTGCGCGACGCGAGGGAGTCCGCGGTGACGCGGTGCCCGGTGGTCATCCCCCTGGCCCAGGAGGGAAGCGGGCGGGAAGCCGGCTCACGCGGCCCGCCGTGCGCCGGGGCGAGCCCGGGGCCGGTGGCGTGACCGGCGCCTCCGTGCCCCGCCACCGGGCCGTACTCCGGCACCGGGCCCGGGCCCCGGCCCGGCCCCGGGCCCGTACGGGCGGTGACGATCCTGCGGCGCAGGTCGCTCGCGTCCGTGGGCCGGCCGTCCGGCGTCTTCGCGAGCAGGTCGAGGACGATCCGGTCCAGGTAGTCGGGAAGCTCCGCCCGGTGCGTCCGCAGCGGTTCGGGCGGGGTGTCGCGATGACCGACGAGGATGGCCCAGGCGTCCTCAAGGTCGAAGGGCGGGGCGCCGGTGGCGATCTCGTACAGCACGCACCCGAGCGAGTACAGGTCGCTGCGGTGGTCGATGTCGCCGCCGCTGATCTGCTCCGGCGACATGTAGTGCGGTGTGCCCATGGCGATGCCCGTGCCGGTGAGCTTGGAGGTGAAGCCGATGTCGGCGCCCAGGCGCGCTATCCCGAAGTCGCAGATCTTCACCGCCCCGTCGCCCAGCCGCATGATGTTGGCGGGCTTGAGGTCGCGGTGGACGATGCCCTGGCGATGGGTGTAGGCGAGGGCCTCGGCGACCTGTTCGGCGATGTCCACGACGTCGTGCACCGGCAGCGGGTGCTGCTCGTTCTCCTCCAGGAGCTGGCTGAGGTTGTGGCCCTCCAGCAGTTCCATGACGAGGAAGAGCACCCCGTCGTACTCGCCGAAGTCGTGGACGACGGTGACACCGCGGTGCTGGAGGGAGGCGGCGACCCGGGCCTCCCGCCGGAACCGTTCGCGCAGCACCGTCATGAAGGCCGGATCCCGCTGCGGCCCCAGCGGCTTGAGGCACTTGACCGCGACCCTGCGGCCGAGCGACTCGTCGGTGGCACGCCACACCTCGCCCATACCGCCCCGCCCGATCACGTCGTGCAGCCGGTACCGGCCCTGGATCAGCCTGGTGTCCGCCATCGCGTGCTGTCGCCCCCGTTGATGTTCCGCGCCCTCCCCGGCGGGTCCAGTATGGCCGCCTTGTGCCTGAGTGTGTACGGCGCGGGGCGTGCTTCGGGGCCCAGGCGGGCCATCGCTTTCAAGATGTGACCTGGCGGCAGCCGCCAGCGGAGCCGGGCCGGGACGGAGCGCAGCAGGTTGGCCGCGGCGGTGAGCCGGTACGTGACGGTGTCGGCCGGCGGCGCGGCCCTGCCGTAGAGCTCGTGGGCGTAGGGGGGCAGGGAGTCGTACGCGAGTGCTGCCACGCGCCGCCAGATGATCTCGCGCGCCGGGACGAGGGCGGGCTTGACGGGTGGACGGCGCAGGAAGGCGTCGACCGTGCGGGCGTCCTCGCCCGCCGCGAGCCGCGGCCGGACGTCCTCGAAGTAGGAGGCGAGTTCGGCGGCGGTGGCGGGGACGGTACGCGGGTCGAGTCCGACGAGCCGGGCGGAGACGCGGTGTTCGTCGATGTAGCGGTCGGCCTGGGCGTCGGTGAGGGGGATGCCCGAGCGGCGTACGACCGATAGGTAGGAGTCGACCTCGGCGCAGTGCACCCAGAGGAGGAGATCGGGGTCGTCGACCCCGAGCAGCCGGTGGATCTTCCGTACGCGTGCGCCGGCCGCCTCGGCGGCGTCGGTGGTGCCGTAGCTGATCGTGCCGACGAAGTCCGCCGTGCGCAGCAGCCGGCCCCAGGCGTCGTTCCTGAAGTCGCTGTTGATCATGACGCCGCGTACGGCGACGGGGTGCAGCGCCTGCAGGTACAGGGCGCGGACCCCGGCGATCCACATCACCGGGTCGCCGTGCAGCTGCCAGGTGACGGAGTCGGGACCGAAGAGCCCGGGGTCGGCGTCCTGCCTCATGACGTTCAGGCTACGGGTGGGGACGCCGGATCGTCCCGGGCGGAGCCGAAGGAGAGTCGGGCGTTCCGGTTTCCGGTGTTCTCGCAGCAGCGGACGCGCCTGCCGCGCCCGCCTCCCGAGCGTCGCCGGGTCTGTCTCAGCCGCGGACCTCGGGGTCGTCGGTCCAGGTCACGGAGTCGATGAGCCACTCGTCGCCGACCCGCTTCACCTGGGTGTGCTTGCGCCCCCACGCCGAGAAGGAGACCCCGCCGCGGATGCCGCGCTTGTGGTAGAGCGAGGTCCGCAGGGCGCGGTCTCCGGCGACGACGGTCGAGTACTGGACCTCGTACTCCTCGAAGTCGGTCAGCTCAGGCCCGTTCAGATACTCCTGACGAGGTGCCAGGAACTCGTCGACGTCCATCCGGGTGACCTTCCCGTCCTCCGCGACGTACGCGATGACGGCTTCCGGCGCGAGCACCGCGCGGGCCGCGTCGAGGCTGACCGGCTCTCCGGAGCGGCGGGTGAAGGCGGCGAGGAAGACGGTGAGCGCCGTGTCGACGGCTCGCTCGTCCGCGGAGCGCTCCGGGGTCCTGCGCCACTCGCGGGCGAGGGCCGCGAACACCGAGTCGCTGCACCATTCGTCCTTGAGGAAGGTGGCGTCGCGGAGGACGGACTCGTGGCGCATGCCGATGCGGCGCATGAGCGCGGCGGAGGCCCGGTTGCGAATGTCGCAGATCCCCATCACGCGGTGCCAGCCGAAGTGGTCGAAGGCGATGTCGAGCGCCGCGGCGACGGCCTCGGTGGGGATGCCGGTGCCGTGCACGTCCGGGTGGAAGGCGAACCCCAGCTGTCCGGTGTCCGGTTCGTCGGGCTCACGGCGCAGCAGCACCTCGCCCACGACCCGGCCGGACTCGTCCTCCACCGCCAGGTCGAACCAGTCGCCGGGCCTGGCGAGCGACTCCCCCGCGATGACACGCTCGACGACCTCGGCGGTCACCTCCCGGGTGTGCGGCTCGTGCGGCAGGTAGAGGGCGACCTCGGGCAGCGAGCGATGGGCGTGGATGGCCTCGACGTCGTCCATGCGCACCGGCCGCAGGCTGAGCCGCTTCGTGCGCACCGGGTACGGCGGGTGGTGGACGGGCGTACCGTCGACAGCCGGGTCGGCGGTCGGGGCGACAGCCGAGTCGGCGGTCGGTTCGGCGGCCGGGGCGGATGGTTCGGCCGGCTGGGGAAGGTCGGGTACGTCCGTCATGGGGGCTCCGTTCGCGCGGTGAACTGCACAGTCTGCCGTGGACGGTTCGGGCCGCCCCACGGCGGGTCACCGAGGCCTCGGTCCGGGCCGCCGGTCCGGGGGCCACTCCTTCGGCGCTCCTCGGCGCGCGCGGTCCCGCTGCGGCTCTCATGCTGGTCCGGGGGAGATGACCGCTGTCCGAGGCCGCCGTCGAACCCCGGCTTCCTGGGACCTGGCCGCGGAGGACCGGAGCGCCGATGAGGCTTGTCGTCGATCTCAACAGATGCCAGGGGTACGCGCAGTGCGCCTTCCTGGCGCCCGAGGTGTTCACCATGCACGGTGAGGAGACGCTCGTCTACGACCCGGCCGCCGAGGACGAGCACCGGGAGAAGGTGGCGCGCGCCGTGGCGGCCTGCCCGGTGCGGGCGATCACGGCCGAGGGCCCGGACGACACGCCACGCACCGCGACGGCGAACGCCACGCCGTCCGCCGGATCCCGGCCGGAGTCGTCCGATGCCGGTTGAGGACTACCACGCGTGGCTCAGGCGCGAAGGCCGGATCGTGATCGTCGGGGCGTCCCTGGCGGGACTGCGGGCCGCGGAGACGCTTCGCGCCGAGGGCTTCGCCGGCTCGCTGACGCTGATCGGGGACGAGCCGTACGAGCCGTACGACCGGCCCCCGCTCTCCAAGGCCGTCCTGCTGGGCAAGGCCTCGCCCGCCCGCACCGAGCTGCCCCGGCGCCGGGAGATCGACGCCACCTGGCGGCTCGGGGTGGCGGCGACGGGCCTCGACATGGCGGCCAGGCGGGTGCGGCTGGCCGACGGGGACGCGGTGGGGTACGACCGTCTGCTGATCGCGACCGGCGTACGCGCCCGGCCCTGGCCGCACGAGGAGGAGGCCCGGCTGGACGGGGTCTTCGCACTGCGGACCCGGGACGACGCGGTCGGTCTCCACCGCCGCCTCGAGGCCTCGCCCCGCCGTGTCCTGGTGGTCGGCGCCGGGTTCACCGGTTCGGAGATCGCCTCGGCGTGCCGGGACCGGGGCATCGACGTCACCGTCACGGAGCGCGCCGGCGCTCCGCTGGTGGGGGCGCTCGGCGGAGTGGTCGGCGCGGTCGCGGCGGACATGCACCGCGAGAACGGCGTGGATCTGCGGACGGGTGTCACGGTCACCGCGCTGGAGGGCGACGGGGCGGGGCGCGTCCGGGCCGCCCATCTCTCGGACGGCGGCGTCGTGGAGGCGGATGTGGTGGTCGTCTCCCTCGGGGCGATGCGCAACACCGAGTGGCTTGCGGGCTCGGGCCTCGGGGCGGGCCCGCGCGGTATCGCCTGCGACGCGGGCTGCCGGGCCTTCGACGTCCGGGGCATCGTCACGGACGACATCTACGCCGCCGGTGACGTGGCCCGGTCCCCGAACGCCCTGTTCAACTACCAGTTCCTGTCCCTGGAGCACTGGGGCAACGCCGTGGCGCAGGCCGAGGTGGCGGCGCACAACATGATCCACGCCAGTGCGGAGCGCCGTCCCCACATGGGAGTGCCCGCCTTCTGGTCCTCCCAGTTCGGCGTGAACATCAAGTCCGTCGGCGTGCCCCCGATGGGCGACGAGATCATGATCACGCAGGGCACGCCGGCCGAGCGGCGCTTCATCGGCGTGTACGGCCATCAGGGCCGTGTCGTCGCGGCCGTCAGCTTCGACAACTCACGGTGGCTGGACTTCTATCGGCGGCTGATCGAGACGGGCGCGCCGTTCCCCGTGGAGTTCCCGACGGTGGACCGGCGGCCCGAGGGCCGCAGGCCGGTCCCGGCCGACTTCCCCGACCCGTCCCTGCCGACGCACGGCCCGACGGTGACCCTCAGCGGTTACTCGCCGACCGACCAACAGCTGGTCTTCACACCGGCCCACCGCTGACGGACCACGCCCCAAGGACACCTCATGACCGACACCGTCCCGCTCCTGCACCAGATCACCGACTACGCCAACCGCGCCAACCCCTACCCGCTGTACGAGAAGCTCCGCGAGACACCCGTGCTCCAGGAGGAGGCGGGCGGCCCGTTCGTCATCAGTGCGTACCACGACATCCTCGGCCTGCTCCACGACCCGCGCATCAGCTCGGAGGCCGCCAACCTCGCCACGCCGGGCGCCGGCGGACGCGCCGCGGACATGGGCGGCGCGGAGGAGTCGGGACTGCCGCCGAGCTTCATCCGGCTCGATCCGCCCGAGCACGACCGGCTGCGCCGCATGGCCAACCGCCCCTTCGGTCCCCCGCACAGCCCCCACCGGATCGACTCCATGCGCGACGAACTGGCCGAGATCGTCGCCGGGCTGCTCGACGGTCTGGGGGATGCCACGGAGATCGACCTGGTCGACCAGTTCGCGTACCCGTTCCCCGTGACCGTCATCTGCCGGCTGCTCGGGGTGCCGCGCGAGGACGAGCCGCGCTTCCGCTCCTGGGTCGACCCGATCGTGGCCGGTCTGGACCCGGACGACGGCGGTGACGTCGACGCGCGGCGGCGGGACGCGCGCGACGCCCGCCTCCAGTTGGGCATGTACCTGGCCGGGCTGGTCGAGCAGCGCGGCAGGGAGCCCCGTGACGACATGCTGTCCGCGCTGGTGACGAGTCAGGGCGAGGACGGGCCCATGACGACGATGGAGGTGCTCAGCACCTCGGTCCTCCTGCTGATCGCGGGTCACGAGACGACGGTCAACCTCATCACCAACGGCATGCTCACCCTGCTCCGTCACCCGGACGTCCTGGACAGGCTGCGCGACGACCCGGGCCTTGCCGTCAACATCGTGGAGGAGCTGCTGCGGTACGAGCCTCCCGTGCAGCTCGTGCCGCAGCGCACGTGCCTCACGGACATCGAGGTGCGCGGGGTGACGATTCCGAAGGGCTCGACGATCTGGCTCGTACTCGCCTCGGGCAACAGGGATCCCGAGCGCTTCGCGGACCCCGACCGCTTCGACCCGGACCGCGAGGACATCCAGCATCTCGGCCTGGGCAGCGGCATCCACTCCTGCTTCGGCGCGCCGCTGGCCCGGCTGGAGGCCCAGATCGCGCTCTCCACGCTGGCCCGCCGACTCGTCGGCCCACGGCTCCTGGAGGACCCGCCGCCGTACCGTCACAACGCGGTGCTGCGCGGCCCGCGCCATCTGCGCATCGGCGTGGACGGGGTACGGCCCTGAGGCCGGTGGTCAGGCGGTGGCCTGGACCATGCGGGTGAGGATGGTCCGGCCGCGGTCGGCGAGCTTGGGATCCCGCCGGGCGATGCCCGTGTCGAGGTAGGAGACGCCCAGACGCGCGGTGAAGAGGGGCAGGGCCCGCCGCTCGGTGTCGGAGAGCCCCCGGCCGTATCCACCGAGGAACGCCGGCGCGAGCTCCGGGCGCGGGGGCCAGGCCGCGCAGCACAGCCACACGAGGTCCTCGACGGCGATGCCGTGGTCGGACTTCTCGAAGTCGATCAGGCTGTGGGTGCCGCGCCGGGCGTCCCAGAGCCAGTTGCGGGTCGAGTAGTCGCCGTGCCGGAAGACGATCGGGAGGTCCTCGGCCAGCCGGGGCAGCTCGTCGCAGACCCGCTGGACGAGGGCGCGCTGGGCGTCGGTGAGCCGGTCGGCGGTGCGCTCCAGACAGGCCGCGGCCTCGTCCGCCTGCCGGGCCACCGCGGCCCGGATCTCCGCACGTTCCCGGCCCGTCCTCGGCACCGGGTGATCGTGCCACCGTCGGAGCAGCCGGCCGGCGAGTTCGTGGACGCGGGTCTCCTCCCCGGCCGTGAGCGGGAGGCCCCGGACGACCCGTCCGGGGAGCGGCGAACTCAGGATGGCCCGCAGATCCGGATCGCAGGCCAGGAGCCGAGGGGCCTCCCCGTCGGCGAGCGAGCGTGCCGCATGGTCGTAGCCGCGCACCTCGCGCGCGAAGTTCTCCGGGTTCGGGCTCAGCTTCACGAACGCCGCCTCGGTCCCGGAGTCCACGCGCCAGACCTGGGAGTCCCCGCGGGACCAGGAGACGTCCAGGACCTGGGTGAGCCCGGGCAACCGGCGCGTGACCCATTGCCGCAGATCCGCGGGGAGGGGGGCGTCGACCGGCACGTAGGGGCTCTTCTCGGTGGGGGACGGGGGCACTCGGAGTACCGGTCTACCCGCCCCACCACCGCCCCTACGCGACCCGCGCCCAGCTTTCATCCGAAAAGCACCGCGCTTCCGGCCGCACGGCCGCTCCGCGGCGCGGCGGCGCGGCGGCTCTAGGTCCGCGCGCCGGGCGCTTGGCGGGGCCAGTCGGGCGCGGGGTCCGCGGCGAGCAACGGCCGCAGAGCACCGAGGACGGCTCCGATGCACACGTCACGCACCTGGGTGCGGGTGCAGGTCTCGTGGGTGAGCCAGTCGACGCAGAGGACCTGGACGAAGACGAGCCAGCTCTTCAGGACGCCGGACAGGGCCTCGCGGGCGCCGTCGTCCGCGAGGGGGAGAACGGCCAGCAGCCGCGCGCGGAGCGCGTCCAGCTCGTTCGTCATGATCGTCTGGATCACCGGGTCGCCCGCGAGGACCCGGTTCGCGGCGAGGACGGCGTTGCGGTTCGCCACGAAGTAGTCGAGATGGACGTCCATCCCCTGGATGAGCTGCTCCACCAGGGAGTCGGCGGGGTCGAACCGCGTCCGGGCGAGCAGTTGGTCCGCCGCCTGCTGGTAGACAGCCGCGAACAGGTCCTGCTTGCCGGGGAAGTGACGGTAGAGCAGCGCCCGTGAGACGCCCGCCTCTTCGGCGACCTCTTCCATCAGCACGTCGGCGTACGGATGCGCGGCGAAGAGCCGTGCGCCGACGGCGAGGAGCTGGGCGCGGCGGTCGGCGGGGGTGAGTCGCTTGCGAGGGGTCACGAACGGATTCTAGTTGACATGTGTCTACTAGCGCTCCACTGTAGTAGACACACGTCAACTAGGCGCCGCCTCGGCGGCTTGGGGGGACCATGGCCAGGGTTCTGCGGGCACTTGCGCACGTGATGGGTTGGGCCTGCGTCGCGATCGGCCTGTTCCATGTGGCACTCGGCAACGCGGCGACCCCGGGAATCGGCGCCGCCGGTGCGACGGTGGACAGCTGGGGCCGGTTCATGGGGTCGGCCTTCGTCGGCTACGGACTGGCCTGGCTGTGGGCCGCACGGCAGCGCCCCGTCCCGGCCCGGGCGGTTCGGTGGCTGACCGCCGTCTTCCTGCTGGGCGGCGTGGGCCGGCTGCTCTCGCTCGCCGTCCACGGCCGGCCGCACGGTTTCCAGATCGCCCTGACGGTGATCGAACTCGGCCTGCCACCCGTCCTCTTCCTGCTGGCGGGCGCGGAGGAACGGGCCGCCCGGACCGCCCGGGACGCCGTACCCGCCGAGCGCTGAGCCCGCCGAGCGCCGGGCGCCCGCCCGGACCTGGTGCACGGCACTCGGCGCCGGACGGGCTCAGCGGCGGACGCGGGGCATGCCGAGGCCTATCCAGGAGATGATCTCGCGCTGGATCTCGTTGTTGCCGCCGCCGAAGGTGAAGATGACGGCCGAGCGGTAGCCGCGTTCGAGTTCGCCGTGGAGGACCGTGCCCGCCGAGCCCTCCTTCAGGGCTCCGGCGGAGCCCACGACCTCCATGAGCCAGGCGTAGGCGTCGCGGCGGGCCTCGGAACCGTAGACCTTGACGGCGGAGGCGTCCTGAGGGGTGAGGGTGCCCTGCTGGACGGCGTTCACCATCTGCCAGTTGAGGAGCTTCATCGCGTCGAGGCGCGCGTGTGTGCGGGCGAGGCTCCGGCGGACCCAGCCGAGGTCGATGACCCGTCGGCCGTCGGCGAGCTTGGTGTCGGCGGCCCAGCGCTGGACGTCGTGGAGGGCGCGGATCGCCATCGTGCCGTGGGCGGCGAGGGTCACGCGCTCGTGGTTGAGCTGGTTGGTGATGAGCCGCCAGCCCTTGTTCTCCTCGCCGACGCGCCGGGAGACCGGCACGCGGATGTTCTCGTAGTAGCTGGCCGTGGTGTCGTGCGAGGCGAGGGTGTTGATGAGGGTGCAGGAGTAGCCGGGGTCGCTCGTCGGCACGAGGAGCATCGTGATGCCCTTGTGGGCGGGAGCGTCGGGGTCGGTGCGGACGGCGAGCCAGACCCAGTCCGCGGTGTCGCCGTTCGTCGTCCAGATCTTCTGCCCGTTGACGACGTACTCGTCACCCTCCCTGACCGCCCGCGTCTTGAGCGCGGCGAGGTCCGTGCCGGCGTCCGGCTCGCTGTAGCCGATGGCGAAGTCGATCTCGCCGGAGAGGATCTTCGGCAGGAAGTACGCCTTCTGTTCGTCGCTGCCGAACTGCATGATCGTCGGGCCGACGGTGTTCAGGGCCATGAGCGGCAGCGGGACACCGGCCTGCGCGGCCTCGTCGAAGAAGATGAACTGCTCCATGGGGCTCAGCCCGCGCCCCCCGTACTCGACGGGCCACCCGACGCCGAGCCAGCCGTCGGTGCCGAGCCTGCGCACGGTCTCGCGGTAGAACCGCTTCTGTGCCGCGGGGTCGGCATAGCGCGCGTGGACGTCCTCCGGCACGAGCTCGGCGAAGTACGCACGCAGCTCCTCGCGCAGGCGGTGCTGGGCGGGCGTGTACTCGAGGTGCATGGGGCCTCCCGTGGCGGCGTCCTGGGTACCGTGCGCGCGACGGCGGCCACGGTAGAACGTGTTCCACAAATGGGGAAGCCCCACGACCGTCCGGGACGGCGGCGGGGCGGGACAGTGGTGGGGCGGAACGGTGGCAGGGCGGAACCGTAGGAGCGGAGGGCCGCGTACCGCCTCGGGCCGGTGGGGGATGAGGCCGGACCGAGGCGGTCGGGGATTCTTCGGGGCGTGGGTCAGGGCAGGAGCTCGTCCAGGGAGGCGCGTCCCTTCTCCGCCATGCGGCGCTCCGCCCACGCGATGCTCTTCGGATTCACGTCACGACCTGAGGCGAGGACGAGGTCCTCCGCCGTGTATTCGCCCTCCGACCCGGCATGCAAGAGGCGGTCGGGCGTCGGGCTGTCCCCCAGGGATGTCTTGTCGGACTCAGCGTTCATGCCGCCTCCTAGGACTTCTTCCGGTACCGGCCATTCTCGTGTCCGGGTCCCGGGACCGCATCCGGGCCGGGCCGCCGTGCCCTGGCGCCGTCGGCACGGGTCGCCGTGTCGGGTGGGCGTCGGCGGCGTGTCGGCGGGGGCCGGGAGGGTGGTGGCCCGGCATCCCCGTACCCACGCCGACGAACAGGAGCCCTCATGTCCCCTGCCCGGTCCCGGCCCCGGCCCGCGCCCCTCCCCCTGCGGCGTGTCCAGGTCCTCGCCGTCCGTTCCGTCACCCCGCGCCTGCTCAGGGTCACCTTCGGTGGCGAGTCCCTCGCCGGTCTCACCCTCGCCGGTCCCGACCAGCAGGTGAAGCTGTACTTCCCGCGCCCCGGCCAGTCCGAGCCCGTGCTGCCCGCCCCCGACCCGGACGGCGACATCATGCGCTGGTACGCGGCGTACGGAGCGATCCCGGAGGCCGAGCGCCCCTGGATGCGCAGCTACACGATCCGCGCCCACGACCCGGTCGCCGGGACCGTGGACATCGACTTCCACCTGCACGGCGAGGCCGGGACCGCGCACCAGGGCCCCGCGACACGCTGGGCGCGCGAAGCCGGGCCCGGCGACACGCTCGGGATGTTCGGACCGTCGGCGTACTTCGCCACACCGATCGCCCTCGGTTCGTCGGACTGGACGCTGCTCGTCGCCGACGCCTGCTCGCTCCCCGCCCTGGCCACGATCGCCGAGGCCCTCCCGCCCGGGCACCGGGCCGTGGCGTTCGTCCAGGTCGCCGACGCCGCCGAGGAGCAGATCCTGGTGACGGCCGGCGAGCTGAGCGTGCGGTGGCTGCACGGCGAGGGCTCGGCGGCCGGCGCGGTGGTCGAAGCGGTGCGCGGAGCCTCGCTGCCCTCAGGCACCCCGTACGTCTGGCTGGCGGGCGAGGCGGGGACCGTACGGGCGGTGCGCCACCTGGCCGAGGAGCGCGGGTACGACAAGCGCGCCGTGGACTTCACCGGGTACTGGCGCCACCGGCTCACCCAGGACGACGCGCCGACGTCCGAGGACCTGGCCGAGGCACGGGAGCGCCTGGAGGCGGCGGGCGCCTGAGCCTCGCAGGCGGTCGGGCCCGGCGCGGCGGCGGGCTCGATCTCGGCCTCGCCCTCGGGCTCAGACGAGGGCGGCGGCCTCCTCCACGGAGAGGCCGCCGCCTTCCGCGTACCGCCGCTCGTACGTCTCCCGGTCCAGCACCGTGCGCAGGGCTTCCTCCGCGCGTTCCCGTACCGACGACTCGGTCTGCTGGGTGAGAGGGCGGAAACCTCCGCCGCCGGGATCCGCGCCATGGGCGTCGTACGCGCCCAGGAGGCGGGCGCCGTCCTCGGCGTCGCCCGGCGTGCCGAGTCCGGCCTTGGCCCACGCGGCCGTCGCGAACTGGCCGACCACGAGGTAGGGGGCCACCAGGTAGGCGAGGCTCTCCACGTCCCGTACCGAACGGGCCAGCCGCGCCGCGGCCTCGTCGTACGCGCCTTCCAGACACGCGACCCAGCCGCGCAGTCCCCCGGTGAGCCCGATGAAGAGGTCGGGCGTGTCACCACTGAACTCCTCCTCGATGCGGTCGAGTTGCTCGCGGGCGAGGGCGGTGCGCCCGGTGTGTCCGTAGTGCTGGGCGAGGAGCAGGCGCGCCGTGCTGACCGGTTCTCCGCCGGGCTCCTTCGAAGCCTCCTCGGCGGCTTCGACGAGGAGCTGTTCGGCCGCGGACCGCACGGCGGGATCGGCGGGGATCCTCAGGCGTACGGCGGCGAGCCGGGCCTTGAAGGCGGGGAGCTGGGAACGGGCGCCGAGGCCGGCGGTCGCGTGGGAGGCCCGCTCGAAGTCGGCGGCGGCCTCGGCGAGCCGGCCCGCCCGCTCGTACGCCTCGCCGCGCGCGGAGAGGGATTCGGCGATGCCCCAGGCGTCCTGGAGCCGTTCGAAGCGGGTGAGCGCCTCCTCGGCGTCGTCGGGGCGGCCGGCGAGGAGTTTCGCCCGTACGAGGTGGGCGAAGGCGAGATCCCAGTCGAGGCCCTCGGCGCGGCAGGCGTCGAGAAGCGCGCCGAGCGTCTCGTCGAAGCTGCGGAACTCGCCGGTCATCAGACGGGCGAAGAACCACATGGTCCCCGGCTGCCGGCAGTTCTGCCGGAGGCCGGGGCGGTAGGCGGAGACGACGGCGTCGAGACGGGCGCGGATCCCGGGCCGCTGGAGGGCGGTGGCGCCTTCGCCGCCTTCGGAGGCGAGCACGAGCAGCCGGCATCCTCGTCGTGCCTCCCACAGCTGCTCCTCGGACCACGGCGGCGGCGTGTCGGTGCAGCGGTCGGCGAGGGGCACGGCGGGGCGTACGGGCGGGGCGAAGGGGTCGGGTCCGAGGGCGGCCGCGGCGAGGGCCCAGGCGCGGGCGTCGGCCTGCCGGGCGCGGAGCTGCCAGAACCAGCTCATGGAGTGGACGAGGCAGAGCGCCTCCTCCTCGTCGCCGTGGTCGACGGCGGTCCGCAGGGCGGCGGTCAGGTTGTCGTACTCGCGCTCGAACCGGCGGAGCCAGAGGTCCTGCCCGGGCCCCCGGAGGGCGGGGTCCCCGGTGCGGGCGAGCTCCCGGTAGTGGACGAGGTGCCGGTACTCGGCGTCCGCCCGGTCCCCGGCCTCGTCGAGCCGCTCGCCGGCGTACTCGGCGACCGTCTCCAGGAGCCGGTAGCGCATGGCCCCGTCATCGGCGGGCGCGGCGACGACGAGCGACTTGTCGACGAGCGAGCCGAGCAGTTCGAGAACGTCGTCGCACGACGCCTCGGCCCGCACGGGGGTGCCGGGAGCCGACACGCGTGGACCCGCCCCGGAACTGGCACCGGGCGTTCCGCGGCCCGGGCGGGCGCCGGCGCCCGGCACACCCGGTTCCTCACGTGGCCCGACGCCCGGGCCGCCCCCGTCGCCGGCCCACGGGCCGCCCTGCCCGGGGGTCCGGCCGACGCCTCTCGGGGTCGCGGGGGCAGCACCCTCGTACGTCGTCGGGCAGATCGCCTCTGCCGCCTGCAGGTCGCAGCCGTCCGCGAAGACCGACATACGGCGCAGCACGGCGCGTTCGGGTGCTGTCAGGAGGTCCCAGGACCAGTCGACGACCGCCCGGAGCGTCTGCTGCCGGGGCAGGACGGTCCGGGCCCCGGAGGTCAGGAGCCGGAAGCGGTCGTCGAGACGGTCGGCGATCTGGCGCGGGGACAGCAGCCGGAGCCGGGCCGCCGCCAGTTCGATCGCGAGCGGGAGCCCGTCCAGGCGCCGGCAGATCTCGGCACACGCCTCGGGGTCGTCGGCCGGTGCGAAGCCCGGGCGGGCGGCCGCACCCCGGTCGGCGAGGAGCCGGAGCGCCGTGTCCTGCGGCAGCGGCTCCACCGCTCGCACGAACTCTCCCGGTACGCCCAGTGGTTCGCGGCTCGTCGCCAGAACCGTCACCCCCGGGCAGCGCGCGAGCACGTGCTCCACCAGCCGCGCCGCCGCACCCACCACGTGCTCGCAGTTGTCCAGGAGCAGCAGCAGGCGTCGCGGCGCGCAGTACTCCACGATCCGGGTGAGCGTGTCACGGGCGGCACCGCCCCACAGCTGTGTCTCGCGGCCGCCCAGCGCCGTGAGGACGGTGTCGGCGACGTCGGACTCCTCGCGCACGGCGGCCAGTTCGGCGACGCGTACCCCGTCCGGCTCGCGCTCGGCCACGCCTCCGGCGGCCTCCAGGGCCAGCCGTGTCTTGCCCACCCCGCCGGGCCCGAGCAGGGTGACGAGCCTGCGCTCGCCCAACTCGGCCACCAGGGATTCGAGTTCTCCACCGCGCCCGACGAAGGAGGTCAGCCGGGCCGGGAGCGCCGGAGGGCGCCCCGCGGGCTCTTCGCCCGCGAGCAACTCCGCGTGCAACGCACGTAGTTCACTCCCGGGGTCCGCTCCCAGGCGGTCGGCGAGGAGGGTGCGTACCCTCTCGTAGGCCTCCAGCGCCTCGGCCGCGCGGCCCGCGGCCCGCAGTGCGCGGATACGGAGCGCCTGGAGGGGCTCGTCCATGGGGTGCTCGGCGGCCAGGGCCTCCAGTGACGGGAGAGCCGTGTCCGCCTCGCCCAGGGCCACGGCCGCGGCGAGCCGGTCCCGGCGGGCCTGCGCGTGGCGCTGTTCCACCCGTACGACCAGGGCATCGCCGTCCCGGCCCGGCAGATCGGCGAGCGCGGGCCCGTTCCACAGTCCGAGTGCGTCGTCGAGCAGCCGCGCCGCCCGTTCCGCCTCTCCGGCGGCCAGCGCCGCGGCCCCCTCGGCGGCCAACCGCTCGAACACGTACAGGTCCACGTCCTCGGGCTCCGCCGCGATCCGGTAGGCGCCGGCGATCGAGACCACGGCCTCCCGCCCCAGCGCCCGGCGCAGCCGCCCGACCAGCGCCTGGAGCGCCTCGGTGCCGTCGCCCGGCGGGCTGTCCTCCCAGATCACCTCGATCAGCTCACCCGTCCGGACGCCACGCCCGCCGGCACCGGCCAGCGCCGCGAGCAAGGCCCTCAGCCGGGCGCCGCCGAGCGGGGCCTCCCGGCCGTCGGGCAGCAGGGCCCGGCTCGGGCCGAGGACGCGGTACGGGATGATCACCGGCCCATTCTCCCCCGCTCGGTCACAACTCCGGCACGCGGTGTGTCGCCGCCATGGCGTCGGAGGGGTGCGGGTTCGACAATGGTGGGGATGACCGATGACGACCGGAGCACGCACAGCGGCGAGATCGGGCCCACCGAGCGGCTCGCCATGAACCGGACCGGCAGCTTCGACTGGGATCTCGACACGGGCACCATCGACGTCGACGAGGCCGGGCTGCTGGTCTTCGGGCTGGAATCGGGCGGGTTCGACGGGCGCCCGGCCACACTCATCCAGCGCCTCGACGAGGAGGAGCGGACCCGGCTCGGCCAGGTGATCCGCCATGCGATCACCAGTGGCGAGACCTCGTACTCCGCGCACTTCCAGACCGAGGACGAGGACGGTGCACCCCAGTGGACGCATGTGCAGGCGCGGATCCTCCGGACGCCCGACGGCATGGCGCACCGCATCGTGGGGATCGTCCGGGACACCACCACCGAGGTCGCGCACTCCGAGTTCGTCCTCGACCTGGAGAAGCGCCGCGAGGTCCAGACGAGCATCGTCGAGCGGACCACGCACGCGCTCTCCCGGGCCGTGACGGTGGACGACGTGACGGCGGCCATGACGGGGCCCGCCGGGCTGGCCCGCCTCGGCGCGGACGGACTCGCACTCGGCCTGGTGGAGAACGGCTCGCTCAACATCATCGCGCTCAGCGGCGAGTCCCTGGACGCGCTCAACGACTTCCGTTCGCGCCGTCTCGACCGGGGACTGCCGCTCGCCGAGACGGTGCTGAGCGGACGGCCGCGGTTCGTGCCCTCGTTCCCCACCATCGGGCGCGACTTCCCCGTACTCGCGCCGTACGTCGAACGGCTGCCGTTCAAGTCCGCCTGCTATCTGCCGCTCGTCGCGCAGGCGCGGTCGCTCGGCGGGATGGCGCTGTTCTACCGCCGCCGCTCGGCGTTCAACGCGGACGAACGCAATCTGCTGCTCGGGCTCGCCGCGATCGTCGCGCAGTCCCTGCAGCGCGCCATTCTCTTCGACGAGGAGCGGGAGCTGGCGACCGGACTGCAGGAGACGATGCTGCCGCGCCGCATCCCGGCCATCTCCGGGGGCGAGATCGCGGTCCGCTACCACGCGGCCTGGAGCGGACGGCAGGTCGGCGGTGACTGGTACGACGTGATCGCACTGCCCCGGAGCCGGGTCGGGATCGTCGTCGGGGACGTCCAGGGCCACGACACGCACGCGGCCGCGATCATGGGCCAGTTGCGCATCGCGTTGAGGGCGTACGCCGGCGAGGGCCACGCGCCCTCGACCGTACTGGCGCGGGCCTCCCGCTTCCTCGCCGAGCTGGACACCAACCGGTTCGCGACCTGCACCTACGCCCAGGTCGACCTGGGTACCGGGACCGTGCGCGCGGTGCGCGCCGGCCACCTGGGGCCGCTGATCCGGCACACGGACGGCCGGGTCGGGCAGCCGAAGCTCCGGGGCGGGCTGCCGCTGGGCCTGGCGACCGTGTTCGGGGAGGAGGAGTTCCCGGAGACCCGGCTCGACCTCGTACCGGGCGAGACGCTCGTGCTGTGCACGGACGGTCTCGTCGAACAGCCGGGCTCGGACATCCAGTCCGGCCTCGAGGCGCTGTCGTCGGCGATGAGCAGCGGACCGCCGCAGGCGGAGGCGCTCGCCGACCATCTGTCGGAGCAGCTGTGGGAACGGTGGGGCGCGGGCGACGATGTGGCGCTGCTCGTGCTGCGGCGCAGTCCGGACCCCGGAACGCCTCGTGCGCCCCGCATCCACCAGTACATCCACCAGGCGGATCCGCAGGGCCTCTCGGACGCGCGGGCGGCGGTGGGACAGGCGCTGCGGGACTGGAACATGGCCGAAATGGCCGACGACGCAGAGCTGTTGACGGGCGAGCTGCTCGTGAACGTGCTGCTGCACACCGAGGGTGGCGCGGTGCTCACGCTGGAGGTGCTGCCGGAACCGGTCCGTCGGGTACGGCTGTCGGTGCAGGACCGGTCGAGCGCCTGGCCCCGCAGGCGTACGCCGGGCGAGGCGGCGACCTCGGGGCGTGGACTGATGCTGCTCGACGCGCTCGCGTCGCGGTGGGGCGTGGAGCCGCGCGGCGAGGGCAAGGCGGTGTGGTGCGAGATCGGCCCGGTGCACGCGGAGGTCGCGCCCGGGCCGTCCGCCCGAGGGTGAGTGAGGAGCTTCTATGGACCCGGTGGCGGCGCTGGACCGGATCGCCTTCCTGCTGGAGCGCTCGCAGGCGCCCACGTATCGCGTACGGGCGTTCCGTACCGCGTCCGCCGCCGTCGCGGCCATGGGGGACGGCGAGGCGCGGCAGCGCGCCGCGGCCGGGACGCTGGAGTCGGTCAAGGGCATCGGGCCCAAGACGGCGGCGGTGGTCCGGGAGGCTCTGGACGGGCGCATTCCGGAGTATCTGGAGCGGCTGGAGGCCGAGATCCCCGTGCCGGAGGCCGTCGGTGGCGAGAACCTCAGGGCCGCGCTGCGGGGCGACTGTCATCTGCACTCGGAGTGGTCGGACGGGGGCAGCCCGATCGAGGACATGGGCCGTACGGCGGCGCGGATCGGTCACGAGTGGGCGGTCCTGACCGACCACTCCCCCAGCCTGAAGGTGGCCCGCGGCCTCTCCCCCGAGCGGCTGCGCGAGCAACTGGACGTGGTGGAGCGGCTGAACGGGGAGTGGGCGCCGTTCCGGCTGCTGACCGGGATCGAGTGCGACATCCTGGAGGACGGTTCGCTGGACCAGGAGCCGGAGCTGCTCGACCGGCTGGACGTGGTGGTCGGCTCGGTGCACTCCAAGCTGCGGATGGACGCCCCGGCGATGACCCGGCGGATGGAGAAGGCGGTACGCAATCCGCTGATGGACGTCCTCGGACACTGCACCGGGCGGCTGGTCAGCGGGGGGCGGCTGCGGCCGGAGTCGGTGTTCGACGCGGAGCGGGTCTTCGCGGCCTGTGCCGAGTCGGGGACGGCGGTGGAGATCAACAGCCGCCCGGAGCGGCTCGATCCGCCGCGCCGGCTGCTGCGGCAGGCGGTGGCGGCGGGCGTCTGGTTCGCGGTGGACACGGACGCGCACGCCCCGGGTCAGCTGGAGTGGCAGATCTTCGGGTGCGCGCGGGCGGAGGAGTGCGGGGTTCCGGCGGAGCGTGTGATCAACACCTGGTCCGCGGAGCGGCTGTTGGAGTGGACGCGGGACCGGTAGACCCTGCGTGGGGCGCGGGACCGGTGGACTGGTGGACCGGTGGACGCCTCGTGGACGCGGGACCGGTGGACCGGTGGACGCCTCGTGGACGCGGGACCGGTGGACCGCCGGGTGGACCGCCGTCTCCCGATGCCCCGCGGGGCATCGGGAGATGGTGGGAGACGGTCAGGAGCGCTGCCAGACCGTGGTCGCGTTGCAGAACTCGCGGATGCCGTGGCCGGAGAGCTCGCGGCCGTAGCCGGAGCGCTTCACACCGCCGAACGGGAGCGCGGGGTGGGAAGCCGTCATTCCGTTGACGAAGACGCCACCCGCCTCCAGGTCCCGCACGAAGAAGGCGATGTCCTCGTCGTTCCGGGTCCACACGTTCGAACTGAGCCCGAACGGCGAGTCGTTGGCGACGGCCACGGCCTCTTCGATGTCACTCACCGGGTAGAGCGTGGCGACCGGGCCGAAGGCCTCCTCCTGGTGGATGCGCATCTCGGGGGTGATGCCGGTCAGCACGGTCGGCCGGTAGAACCAGCCGCGCGGGAACTCCTCGGGACGCGAGCCGCCACAGAGGACCGTGGCACCCTTCCGTACGGCGTCGTCGACGAGCTCCTCCAGGTCGGCGCGGCCCTGCTCGGTGGCGATCGGGCCGACGTCGGTCGACTCGTCGAGGGGGTCGCCGACGGTCAGCGCGGTCATGGCGGCCGTGAAGCGTTCGGCGAAGTCGTCGTAGACGTCGCCGTGGACGATGAAGCGCTTGGCCGCGATGCAGGACTGCCCGTTGTTCTGGACGCGGGCGGTGACGGCGGTCTTGACGGCGCGCGGCACGTCCGCCGAGGGCATCACGATGTACGGGTCGCTTCCGCCCAGTTCCAGGACCGTCTTCTTGACCTCGTCGCCCGCGATCGCGGCGACCGAACGCCCCGCGGGCTCGCTGCCGGTGAGGGTGGCGGCGACGACCCGGCGGTCGCGCAGGACGGACTCGACGGCGCCGGAGCCGATGAGGAGGGTCTGGAAACAGCCCTCGGGGAAGCCGGCACGGCGGAAGAGGTCACCGAGGTAGAGGGCTGTCCTGGGCACGTTGGAGGCGTGCTTCAGAAGACCGGTGTTGCCCGCCATGAGAGCGGGCGCGGCGAACCGGATGACCTGCCAGAGGGGGAAGTTCCAGGGCATCACCGCGAGGACCGTGCCGAGGGGGCGGTAGTGGACCCGAGCGGTGTCGGCGCCCGAGTCCCGGACGTCTCCCGGGGCGGGGTGCTCGTCGGCGAGCAGCGCCTCGGCGTGGTCGGCGTACCAGCGCATGGCCTTGGCGCACTTGGCGGCCTCGGCGCGCGCGGACGTGATCGTCTTGCCCATCTCGGTGGTCATCGTGCGGGCGACGTCCTCGGCGTCCTCGTCGAGGAGGTCGGCGGCCCGGCGCATGAGACGGGCGCGTTCGGAGAAGGAGGTGGTGCGGTACTGCCGGAAGGTCTCGTGCGCGGCGTCGATCCGCCGCTCGACCTCGTCGTGCCCGTGCGCGTCGTAGGTGCGCAGTGTCTCGCCCGTGGCGGGATTCACGGTGGCGATGGCCATGGGTCTCCTCCTGCCCGTCCGTCCAACAGGAACCCTCCCGCGCCGGGGCGTCGATCGCAATCGGGGAGGGGGCACGGGGGTGACGGCCGGGGACGCACGGTGGATGCGGGGCCGGGGCGCCCCCGGACGGGTGAGCGGTGTCCCGTACGGGTGGGGCGGGTGTCCCGTACGGGTGAGGTGGGGGTCCCGTACGGGTGGGGCGGGGTTTGTACGGGTGAGGTCGGGTCCCGTCCGTCGGAGCCTCAGGGAGCGGCGGGCCCGCCCGTGCGGGACACCCAGATCAGCGCCCCGGCCAGGTGTTCCCGGAACACCTCGTCCTCGTACGCCTCCACCGCGTGCCCCAGCGCCGTGAAGAAGACCCGGCCGGCGCCGGCCTCGCGGCACCACACCAGGGGGTGGTCCGCGCCCAGGGTCCCGCCCCGGTACGTCGACTCGTCCGCGCGCGCCAGGACCCGTACGCCCTCGTCCCGGGGATTCGACGTGAAGTTGTACCACTCGTCCGTCCAGGCCCACCGGCCCGGCAGCGCGGCCGTCCCGGGGTGGTCGGAGGCCTCCACGCACACCACGCCCGGCTGGATCTCCGGGTGACCGTCGAAGCGTGTGCCGAGCAGTTCCCCGTAGAAGGGCCAGTCGGGCTCGGCGTTGGCCGCCGCATGGATCGCGAGGAAGCCCCCGCCTGCCCTGACGTACGCCTCGAAGGCCACCCGTCCGGACGCGTCGAGGACCTTTCCCGTCGTCGACAGGAAGACCACCGCCGCGCAGCTTCCGAGCCTCTCCGGGGTGAAGGCGGCCGGATCCTCGGTCGCCTCGGCCTGGTACCCCGCGGCGCCCGCGAGCTCCGCCAGCGCCCTCGCGCCCGCCGTGATCGAGTCGTGGCGGTAGCCCGCGGTACGGGTGTAGATCAGGACGTCCGCGATCGGCACGAGGTGGCCCCCACAGCTAGTAAGCGCTTTCCGGCCCGCCTGACGGTAGCGATCGACGTCCCCACGCCGCAACCATTGGCGAATCGGATACACCTCTGTATCTTTTGGCGGCATCGCGTCCCGCCACCGTGAGGAGCCCCCCCGTGAGCACTCTCCCGCCCGCCCTGGCCGCCGCCGTGGGCCCGCTGCCCGACGGGGTCACACTCCCCCTGCCTCCGACCTTCGACACCGTCGAGGAGGAGCGCCGGTACCGTAAGGAACAACTCGCCGCGGGATTCAGGCTCTTCGGGAGGTTCGGGTTCTCCGAAGGGGTCGCCGGGCACATCACCGTCCGCGATCCGGAGCACCTCGACGCCTTCTGGGTCAACCCCTTCGGGATGAGCTTCAGCCAGATCAAGGCCTCCGACCTGATCCTCGTCGGGCACGACGGCACCCTGCTCTCCGGCAACCGCCCTGTGAACCGCGCCGCGTTCGTCATCCACTCCCAGGTCCACGCGGCCCGCCCCGACGCGGTCGCCGCCGCGCACTCGCATTCGCTGCACGGCAAGGCGTTCTCCAGCCTCGGCGTTCCGCTGGATCCGATCACACAGGACGCGTGCGCCTTCTTCGAGGACCACGGCATCTACGACGACTACCGTGGCGTGGTCAACGAGCTGGACGAGGGCGAGCGGGTCGCGAAGGCCCTGGCCGGACACAAGGCGGTCATCCTCAAGAACCACGGGCTGCTCACGGTGGGCCATTCGGTCGCCGAGGCCGTCTGGTGGTTCATCACCATGGAACGCTCGTGCCAGGCCCAGCTGTTGGCGATGGCCGCGGGCACGCCGCAGCTGATCGACCGCGAGACGGCGCTGATCACGCGGGGGCAGGTCGGCACCCCGCTGGCCGGCTGGTTCCAGGCCCGCCCGCTGTGGGACCAGATCACCGCGTCGGACCCGGATCTCTTCGACTGACCTGCGCCGCGGCCACCGGACTTCGCCCTACTCCCGGGCGCCGGTCTCCCGCGTCGAGGCCTCCAACAGCGGTGCCAGGAATTCCCGTTCGAGCGTTCCCGGCGGAAGCTCCTCCGGCTCGACGTAGCTCTGCGCGAGCCCGCCCTCGCGCAGGGCGATCAGCATCCGGGCGAACCGGTCGGCGTCCACGGTCAGTTCGCGTCCCGCCCTGCGCAGGACGGTCGTCAGGCCCCGGGCGATCTCGGCCCGCAGCCGGGCGTCGTGCCGGGCGAGCACCCACGCGGCCTGCCGGTCCCGGATGGCGTGCAGGGTGAACTCGGTGGTGACGAGGTACCAGTCGCGCTCGTCCGGCTCGATGCGGGAGGCGAGTTCGGCGAGCCGCGCCAGGGTGCAGTCCTCGTCGGCGAGGTCGTCGATCGCCTCCGCGAGCCGTCGTACGGTCCGTTCGCTGTGCTCGTCGAAGAGGGCGAGGAAGAGCTCTTCCTTGCTGGCGAAGTTGGAGTAGTACGCACCCCGGGTGTAGCCGGCGCGCTCGCAGATCTGCTCGATCGAGGTGGCGTGGAAGCCGTGCTCGGCGAAGGTCTCCAGAGCGGCCTTCAGCAGGGCCGCCCGCGTCCTGGGCCGGCGCTTGGTGACACCTTTCGGCACGGGGTGAGCCTCCTTCGGTCGCGGTGGAGGCGCCCACGATACCGGCGGCTCTCGCAGGCACGGATCAGCCCCGGAAGATAAAATTCACGCATGGGAGAGCGGCCCGTCGCGCCCGCCGCACCCGAGCTCGTCCTCGAGATCGCAGGGGACGCGACTGTGATGAGTCCGAGCCGGGTCTACCGCATCGGGCGCGACCCCACCAGTGACATCGTCCTCGACGACGACCGGGCGTCCTGGCACCACGCGGTCCTGCGGGCCGTCGGCGACCACTGGACGCTCGCGGACGAGGGCAGTACGAACGGCACGTTCGCGGACAGCCACCGCATCGCCGTGCGCGAGGTCGGTCCGGGTACGGTCATACGGTTCGGGCACCCCGGAGACGGTCCACGGGCCGTCCTCTCCGGGGCGGCCGTGCGTGCGGCCCCACCCGAGCCCGAGGCACGGGCGCAGGCGCCGGTACGTGCCGAGCCCGAGCCCGGGAGACCCGAGCCGAGGCCCGTACCCGCCGAGCCGGAGGCACCGGCGGCGACGCCCCTGCGTGCCGAGCCCGAGGCTCCCGCGCCGGCGCCGCCTGAGCCCCAGCCCGCGGCACCTGTCGCGGACGTCCCTTCGACCCAGGCCCCCGCGGCGGAGGTGCCCGCGGCAGAGGCGCTCTCGCCGGAGCCCCGTTCCGCTTCCGCGGAGCCCCTCTCGGCGGAGGCCCGTTCCGGCGGATCGCCCGAGGCTCCCGCGCGGGAGCCCGGGCCCGCGACACCGGTGCCTCCGCCCGTACCGGGTCCGGAGACGCCACCCTCACCCCGTCCCGTACCGAGCCCGGAGCCGCCGGCCCCCGCCCCGCCGCGGACACCGCCCCGGCCCTCCTCCGTCTCGCATCCGGCCGCGACCGGCACCTTCCGGCAGCCCACGTCCGTGCGGCCGCTGCCGACGCGCACCGTGCGGATCGGGCGCGCGCCCGACAACGACCTGGTCGTCGACGACCTGGTCGTCTCCCGGCACCACGCCGAACTGAGGGCCCGCGGCGACGGCACGTACTGGATCCAGGACCTCGGCAGTCACAACGGCACCTTCCTCAACGGCCGTCCCGTCGCCGAGGCCCGCGTCACCCCGGACGACATCGTCGGCGTGGGGCACTCCGCGTTCTGCCTCATCGGAGGGCAGCTCGTCGAGTTCACGGACACCGGCGAGGTCTCCCTCGACGTGCAGGATCTGGCCGTCACGGTCGACCAGGGACGGAAGACCCTCCTGGAGGACGTGTCGTTCCCCGTCGGGGAGAAGTGCCTGCTCGCGGTGGTCGGGCCGTCCGGGGCGGGCAAGTCGACGCTGCTCGGGGCCCTGACCGGCCAGCGCCCCGCCGACCACGGCACGGTGCTCTACGACGGGAGGGACCTCTACCGGGACTACGCGGAGC
The DNA here is from genome assembly GCF_042671585.1 of Streptomyces sp. NPDC127129. Lineage (NCBI taxonomy): Bacteria > Bacillati > Actinomycetota > Actinomycetes > Kitasatosporales > Streptomycetaceae > Streptomyces > Streptomyces sp. NPDC127129. The sequence continues at coordinate 35,488 of NZ_JBHXTV010000022.1, read as the reverse complement.
TGCGCCAGCGCATCGGTCTCGTACCGCAGGACGACATCCTCCATCTCCAGCTCACCGTGAAACGGGCTCTGACCTACGCCTCCGAGCTGCGCTTCCCCGAGGACACGGCCGCCGACGAGCGCCGGGCCCGGGTCGACGAGGTGATCGGCGAGCTCGGCCTCGTCGAACGGGCGGACCAGCCCATCCACAGCCTCTCGGGCGGCCAGCGCAAGAGGGTCAGCGTCGCGCTCGAACTGCTCACCAAGCCGTCGTTGCTCTTCCTGGACGAACCGACCTCGGGGCTCGACCCGGGCATGGACCGGTCGGTGATGCACATGCTGCGCGGGCTCGCGGACGACGGCCGTACGGTCATCGTCGTCACGCACAGCGTGCTGAGCCTGGACGTCTGCGACCGGCTGCTCGTGCTCGCGCCCGGCGGCCGTGTGGCGTACTACGGACCTCCCGACGAGTCCCTGGACTTCTTCGGCTTCACCCAGTGGCCGGAGGCGTTCGAGGCCTTCGAGACCGACCGCGGCCGCGACTGGGCCGAGCAGTACCGCTCGTCGCGGCACCACCGCCGGTACATCGCCGACGCGATGCAGCTGACGGGGATGCCGCCCGAGGAGAGCGCGCCGGAGCCCGGTCCGCCGCGGAAGGCGCAGAGCTGGGGTTCCCAGCTCCGCACCCTGGTCCGGCGCTACTCCGCGGCCCTCGCCGCGGACCGGACCTTCATCGCCATCATGATCGCGCTGCCGTTCGTGATGGGCGCGATGGCCCGGGCGCTGTCGGAGGGCAGCCTCAACCCCGAGTCGACGCTGAACGTGCTGCTGATCCTCTGTGTCGGCGGCGTGCTCACGGGGGCGGCGAACGCGGTGCGGGAGCTCGTGAAGGAACGCACGATCTACCGACGGGAGAGAGCCGTCGGCCTGAGCCGCTCCGCGTACCTCATGTCGAAGGTCGTCGTGCTGGGCCTGATCACGGTCGTCCAGGCGGTGGTCCTGACGCTGGTCGCGCTGATCGGGGTGCCGCTCAACGTCCCGGACGGCAAGGGCGTGCTGATGCCGCCTCTCGTGGAGATCACGCTGGCGGTCGCGCTGCTGTCGTTCACGGCGATGATGCTCGGGCTCTTCGTCTCCGCCCTCGTGCGCAAGGAGGAGGTGACGATGCCGCTGCTCGTCCTCCTCGCCATCGTGCAGGTGGTGTTCTGCGGGGCGCTGCTGACCGTCACGGGGACGCCGGTCCTCGAACAGCTGGCGTGGCTGGTGCCGTCGCGGTGGGCGTTCGCGGCGATGGGGGCGACGATCGACATCGGGAAGATCGCACCGAGCGACAAGACGGCGGATCCGCTCATGGAGCACACCGCGAGCGCCTGGCTCTTCGACATGGGGATGCTGGTCGTGCTCTGTGTCGTCCTCGGGTTCGTCGTGGCGCGGCTGCTGCGGCGCCAGGAGCCGGTGATCATGCGGAAGTAGCCGAAGTTTCCCGACCCGGCGTCCAGGATTCTGGATCCACGATCCTGGATCAGATATCCAGGATGAAATATCCAATATCCGGAACAGTGAAGGCAGGCGGCCCATGGGCATCCCGGTCACTCCCCCGGTACCGGACGACATTCCGGACTTCCGTCCGACCCATGTCGTACCGCGCGACGGTCTGCCCACCTGGGAGACCCCCGACCCGGGCCTGCCGACCGTGCCGCTCGACGCGTTCCTGCCCGTGCAGCTCACGGACCGCGTCGGGGACTGGGGCCAGATCCTGTGCTCCAACGGGTGGACCGCCTGGGTCGACGCGCGCCTTCTCGTCTCCGTACCCGTGGATCCGCCGGAGGCCCGTCAGCAGCTCGCCAGGACCGCCGACCCCCGGCCGCTGATCGCCCGGGCGGAGGAGTCGCTCGGCCGCTACCGGCGGGCGGCGGAGGAGCTGGCGGCCGGGGCGGACGGGGACACCTTCGGGCGACGGACGCACGGACTGCGGGTGGGGATGGTGGTCGACGGGGAGTCGCTCTGGCTGTTCGACGCGGAGCACGAGCGCTGGGTGTACTGCGACGGTGCGGCGCTGAGTACGTACGCGGCCTCGGCCGGCCCCTCGGCGGCCGCGACCCCGCCCGAGGGCGGAGTCGCGGAGGCCGGGCACGAGCCGACGCGGGTGGTGCCCCGCCTCGACCAGGGCGACGGCCCGTCGGAGCCCCCGGCGGGACCGCCCCCCACCCGGATCGTGAACCGGGCGGACCAGCAGGGTGAGGGCTGATGGCCGGCGCGGCCCGTAACGCGGATCTGCCCGCCGGCCGGGAGTCGGGACTGGTCGGCAAGCAGATCGCCGGCTACGCGGTCGAGGCCGAGATCGGCCGTGGCGGGATGGCGGTCGTGTACCGGGCACGCGACCTGCGGCTGGACCGGACCGTGGCGCTGAAGCTGCTGGCGCCCGAGCTGGCCCGCAACGACACCTTCCGCAAGCGGTTCGCCCACGAGTCCCGGGTGGCGGCCGCGATCGACCATCCGCACATCGTGCCGGTCTTCGAGGCGGGAGAGACGGAAGGCGTGCTGTACATCGCGATGCGGTACGTCGCCGGACGGGACCTGCGGGCGCTCCTCGACCGCGAGGGTCCGCTGGAGCCGGTGACGGCGGGCCGCATCGCCGTACAGGTGGCGTCCGCCCTGGACGCGGCGCACGCCCACGACCTGGTCCACCGGGACGTGAAGCCGGGCAACATCCTGGTCGCCGAGGGCACCGACCGCGACCATCCGGAGCACGTGTATCTCACGGACTTCGGGCTGACGAAGAAGTCGCTGTCGCTGACCGGTCTGACGACGGTCGGCCAGTTCGTCGGAACGCTCGACTACGTGGCGCCCGAACAGATCTCGGGGAAACCGGTGGACGGCCGCTGCGACGTGTACAGCCTGGCGTGCGTGGTCCAGGAGACGCTGACCGGCATGCCGCCCTTCCGCCGCGACGACGACATGGCTCTGCTCTGGGCCCACCAGTACGATCCGCCGCCCCCGCCGTCCGCGGAACGTCCGGAGCTTCCGGAGGCGGCGGACGAGGTGCTGGCCAAGGCGCTGGCCAAGACTCCGGACGAGCGGTACGGGACGTGCCTGGAGTTCGTCGCGGCGCTGCGGGCCGCCCTGGAGCGGGGCGCTCCCGGTCCGGGCGGTGGTACCGGCCTGCTCGGCCCCGAACCCCCGTCACCGCCCCCCGAACCCCCGGCCTGGGCCCGCCCCGTCTTCCGGACACCACCCCCGACCTGGCACTGACCCCGGCCCGGCATCCGCTCAGCTCCGGGGCTGCCTCGCCGTCCCGCCCTTTGCGAACATCGCGATCAGACGGGTCAGGCTGTCCTCCCCGTACCCCTCGGCCGCCGCACGCCGGAAGGCCTCCAGCGTCGCGCCGGGCAGTGCCGGGTCCACGCCCGCGGCTCGCGTCGTGTGCACGACATGGTCCAGGCTGGCCACGGCCATGGAGATCCGCTCCACGTCACCGTCGTGCCGTCCCGCCTCGATCCGGGGCGTGTAGAAGTCGAGGAACTGGCTCATCCCGCCCAGCGTCTCGGCCGCGTACGGCTTGATCTCGGAGGCGCTGATGCCGTGCGCCTGCGCCAGCGCGACGGTGTGCAGCCACGCGGTCAGGGCGTTCCAGAAGAGGTCCATCTGGAGCTGGTAGTAGAGCGCGGCCAGCCCCGGGTCCTCGCCCCGGTAGTCCGTGCCGGTGATCACCTTCAGCGTGGCCTCGTACGCGTCGAAGAGGTCCCGGGGCCCGCTGTAGTAGGTGTCGAACTCCGTCGAGCCGATCCCCGAAGGCGGCGTCTGGACTCCGCCGGTGAGATGGCGGGCCCCGTGGTGTGCCGCCCAGGCGGCCCCCTCGCGGGCCCGGTCGGGGGTGTCCGAGCTGAGGTTGACCAGGACGCGCCCCTCCAGCGCCGAGGCGGCCGGCTCCAGGATGGCGTACATGGCGGCGTAGTCGGTCAGGCTCAGTACCACCACCTCGTTGGCCGTCAGCGCCTCCTCGACGGTGGCGGCACGCACCGCGCCCCGGGCGACCAGGTCGTCGGCGCGGCCTGGGGTGCGGTTCCAGACGGTGACGCGGTAGCCGGCGTCCAGGTAGGCACCTGCCATCGCCCGGCCCATCGGGCCGAGACCGATGACCGTCACGGACAGGGTGTTCACGGCGGACGTGCTCATGGATGTTCCCCTTCCCCAGAGCGCTTCTAGAACGAACGCTCTAACTAGAGAGGACCGTAGCACAGCGACTAGAACGATCGCTCAAGTTCGGTACTGTGACGGGGTGAAGACCATGACCCCCTACGACCCCGAGACCGCCGGAACCCGCGAGCGGATCGTGCGGACGACCTCCCGCCTGATGCAGCGCCAGGGCTACGAGGGCACCGGCATCAAGCAGATCTCGCGCGAGGCCGGGGCGACGCTCGGATCCGTGTACCACTTCTTCCCCGGCGGGAAGCAGGAGCTCGGCACGGCCGCCCTGCGGCTCGGCGACGAGGAGTTCACCGACTTCCTGCGGGAGGCGCTCGGCACGGAGCCCGAGCCGGAGAAGGCCCTCGTCGCGCTCACCGCGGCCCTCGCACAGGGTCTGCGGGACTCCGACTGGCTCGACGGATGTCCGGTCACCTCCACCGTCGTGGGTACGGCGACCACGGCCCCCGACATCCAGCGGGCGGCCGCCGAGGCGTTCGCCAGGTGGCGGGCGGTGGTCGCGGAGAAGCTGGCCGCGGCGGGGTTCGCCGAGGCGGACGCCGAGGAGCTGGCGCACACGGTGATCGCCACGCTGGAGGGCGCCGAACTGGCGGCGCAGACCGCCCGCAGCGCGGTTCCGCTGGAGGTCGCGGGACGCCATCTGGCGCGCCTCGTCGCCTCGTACCGCTGACTCGCGTACTCGCGTATTCGCGTACTCACGCACCTACCCGCGGCCGCGCGGAGGCAGGCCGGCCTCAGCCCTTCGGCCGCCGCTGATCGGGGGCGTCCACCTCCGTCTCCACCTCGCCGCGGCGGTGGACGCGCGAGGCGAGGAGCCCGCCGAGGAAGCCCGCGACGAGCCCCCAGAGCAGGGCGAAGCCCGCAATCCTCCAGACGTGCGGGCTCAGCACGACCTGGCCGCCGAGGGATTCGAGCTCGCCGATGCCGAGGATGGAGAGCCCGAAGCGCGCTTCGACGTTGGTGAGCGGAGCGACGACCAGCATGGTCAGGGCGAAGGCGATGCCCAGGTGGAGCGCGTGCTGCCAGAGCCGCGTGCGGGACGGCGAGCGGACGGCGGCCACGAACGCCACGGCCAGGACGAGGACGGCCGCGATCGGCAGCATCCACCAGGCCCGGGCGTCGTACGAGGCGAGGGAGGACAGGTCCACGGTGGAGAGGTTGCCGGTATCCGTGCGCAGCACCGCGTCGAGGATCGGGGGCATCGGCAGCCCGAACGGCCCCTCGACCGTCCCCTCCCAGGAGCCTCCGATGCCGACCCCGAGGGCGAGCCAGCTGACGTTGGGCAGGCCGAGCAGGACCACGGCGAACGTCTCGGACGCGTGCCCCCGGGTCGCCGCCACGACGATCCCGATGACCAGGCCGACGAGTACGTACGCGAGGAGCAGGAGCAGCATCGCGGAGGCGACCGGCCGTACGGACTCGTGGTAGCGGACCAGCCGGGGCGGAAGCGGGGTGCCGCGCGAGACCAGCAGGGCGATGAGGAGCACGCCGAGGATCCAGAGCAGGCCGAAGAACAGCGTGGGGCCCACTTCGGTGCGGAACCCGACGGTGGGATCCACCGCGTCGAGGAGTTCGCCGAAGAGGTCGGACATCGCGTCCTGGCTCTCGCCGCCGCCGATCGAGACGGGGAAGTCGTGGCGGGCGAGGGCCGAGAGACCGGCGAGCGCGGCCAGCCAGAGCAGGACGGTGCGCGCGACGCGGGCGAGCAGGTCACGGGTCCTGGCGACGGCGTGATGGCGCAGCGGAAGCAGAAAACAGAAGCCCGTGACCAGTGCGCCCACCAGGGTGACGGTGAGGGGCATGGCGGTGAGATCGGCGTTCGTGCCGGCGAGTGCGCCGGCGTCGCCGGAGAGACCGATCTGGCCGCCCGCGGCCATCACGACGACCGCGGCGACGATGTTCACGAAGCCGCCGGGCAGATCGGCGGCGCCCGCGGCCCAGAGGCCGAGCGCGGCGACGACCGCCATCGCGACGAACCCGGCGAGGACGGCTGCCAACGCCTCGCCCCAGTGACGGGCGAAGTGCTGGGCGTCGTGCGCCGGGCCGGATGTGGTGGGGAGCCGACTGCTCACGTTCTCCACGCTAGTACCGGTGGTTGACCTCCGCAGTCCCGATGGGTGGACGTCGTCCGCTTGCGGGCGGCCCGGGTTCCACGCACACAATGGGCCCGGAACGGAAGAAAGGGAAAAATGTGACTTCCCACCCGCCGTCCGATCGCCCCTCGGTACCCCCTTCGGGTCCCCCTTCGGGTCCGCTCTCGGGCCCGAGCACCAGACCGGGAGCGGCCGGACCCCCGCCGCCCTCCGGGCCGCCGCGCGGCGCCTCGGGGGGTGGTTCGAGCGGTCCCGGCGGCGGAACCGGGGGCGGTGGCGTGCCCGGCGGCGGATCCGGTGGCGGTGACGTACCGGGCGGCCCGGGTGACGGTGGGGCAGGTGGCGCGGGCGGCGGCGAAGGGGGCGGCGGGGGGCCCTGGTGGCGTTCCGTACCCAAGGTGGCGTCGATCGCCGCCGTTCTGGTCGCGGCCATCGCCCTGGTGGTCGTCCTCACCCGTCCGGACGGCAACGGCGACGGCGGTGGCGGCTCGGGAGGCGGCGAGGTGTTCCTGCAGAACGCCTCGGCCACCGGCCCCGATCCCTTCACCAAGTCGACGGCCAGCGCCACCGACACCTCGCAGTCCCCCGCCCCGCTGCCCAGTGCGACCAGGTCCGCGGACGCCACCGCCACGCGCAGCGTGTCGGGCGCGTCGGCGGGTCTGTACGGCGGAACGCGGAACGTGGCGAGCTGCGACGTCGAGCAACAGGTGAGCTACCTCGCCGACCAGCCCGCCAAGAACGCGGCCTTCGCCTCGACCCTCGGCATCTCGGCGAACGAAGTCCCGGGCTATCTGCGCTCCCTGACCCCGCTGCAGCTCCGCGTCGACACACGGGTGACGAACCACGGCTTCCGGGACGGCACCGCCACCTCGTACCAGGCGGTCCTCCAGGCAGGTACGGCGGTGCTCGTCGACGACCGCGGTGTGCCCCGGGTGCGCTGCGCCTGCGGCAATCCGCTGACACCTCCGGTCGCCCAGCAGTCGCCGAAGACGACAGGTACCCGGTGGGCGGGCTACCAGCCCTCCCAGGTGGTCGTCGTGGCGCCCTCGGTGACCGTCGTGAACGTCTTCATCGTGTACGACCCCGAGACCGACGGCTGGTTCGCCCGCGAGCCGGGGGACACGGGAGGCCAGGACAAGCCGACGACCCCGCCGACGGCACCTCCGTCGCCCTCCGTCTCGGACTCGGGGACGGGGACGGGATCCCCCACCTCGCCGGCCCCCTCGACCTCCACACCCTCGTCGCCGCCGGCCCCCGAGTCGCCCGCCTCACCGGATTCGCCCAGTACGAGCACGCCGTCGGGGCCGGCGACCGGCGACACGGCCACGGAAGGACCGGCCACCGGCGGCACGTCGGACCAGTCGGCATCCGGGGTGGGCCCACAGACGGCGGACGGCTCGGCACCTGCCGCCCGGTGAAATCCGGATGCCCGGGCCGCACGATCCGTGTACGGTCCACCGAGTGGAACCTCTCACCGACCGACAGATCCGCTCGTCCTTCGTGAACTGCACGAAGGGCGAGGCAAGCAGACTCAAGCTGCCGCTGGACTTCGCCGAACTGCCCTGGCATGACCTCGACTTCCTCGGCTGGGTCGACCCGGGCGCACCGCTGCGCGCCCACCTCGTGGTGGCCCGTGAGGACGGTCCGCTCGGCATCACCCTGCGGGTGCCCGCCACGAGCCGCACGAGCGCGGTCAAGTCCAGCCTGTGCCAGGTCTGCCTCACGGGGCACGCCTCGTCGGGCGTGACCCTGCTCGCGGCGCCGCTCGCGGGCACGCGCGGACGCGAGGGAAACACGGTCGGGATCTACATCTGCTCCGACCTGGCCTGCTCCCTCTACATCCGCGGCAGGCGCCGGCCCAAGCTGCGGGCCGGCCGCCAGGAGGAGTCGCTGACGCAGGAGGAGCGGATCGAGCGGACGACCTCCAACCTGGACGCGTTCCTCGCCAAGGTGACGGCCGGCTAGACGGCAGCGCCGGGGCGGCGCGGGGCGCTGCTCAGCGGAAGGCCTGCTCGCCCGTGAGCGCCTTGCCGATGACCAGGGAGTGGACCTCGCTGGTGCCCTCGTAGGTGAGGACCGACTCCAGGTTGTTGGCGTGGCGCATCACCGGGTACTCCAGGGTGATGCCGTTCGCGCCGAGGACGGTGCGGCACTCGCGGGCGATGGCGATGGCCTCCCGTACGTTGTTCAGCTTGCCCACGCTGACCTGCTCGGGCGTGAGGCCGCCCGCGTCCTTGAGCCGTCCCAGGTGCAGGGCGAGGAGCATGCCCTTGCCGAGCTCGAGGGACATGTCCGCCAGCTTCTGCTGGGTCAGCTGGTAGGCGGCGAGGGGCCGTTCGAAGACGATGCGGTCGCCCGCGTACGAGATCGCGGTCTCCAGACAGTCGCGGGCCGCGCCGAGGGCGCCGAACACGATCCCGAACCGTGCCTCGTTGAGGCAGCCGAGCGGGCCGGAGAGTCCGCGCGCCTCGGGCAGCATCGCGTCGGACGGCAGCCGTACGTCCTCGAGGACCAGTTCGCTGGTCACGCTCGCGCGCAGGGACAGCTTCTGCTTGATCTCGGGCGCGCTGAAGCCGGGGGTGCCGGCGGGCACCAGGAAGCCGCGGACGCCTTCGTCGGTACGGGCCCAGACGACGGCCACGTCGGCGACCGAGCCGTTGGTGATCCACATCTTGGTGCCGTTGAGCACCCAGTCGTCACCGTCGCGCCGGGCGCGGGTGCGCATGGCTCCGGGATCCGATCCCGCGTCCGGCTCGGTGAGCCCGAAGCAGCCGATGTACTCGCCCGCGGCCATCCCGGGCAGCCACTGCTGCTTCTGCTCCTCGGAGCCGAACTTCCAGATCGCGTACATCGCCAGGGAGCCCTGGACGGAGACCAGGCTGCGCAGGCCGGAGTCGACGGCTTCGAGCTCCAGACAGGCCAGGCCGTAGGCGACCGCGTTGGTGCCCGCGCAGCCGTAGCCCTCCAGGTGCATGCCGAGGACGCCGATGCCGCCCAGCTGCTTGGCGAGTTCGCGGGCGGGGATGGCGCCGGCCTCGAACCACTCGGCGACGTGGGGCCGCAGCTCCTTGTCCGCCATGGCGCGCACGGTCCGGCGGATCTCCCGCTCCTCGTCGCTCAGCAGACCGTCGATCGCCAGCAGATCGAAGGGGTGGACGGGAGTCGGCTTCGACGCGTTCGGCGACTGCGGCGACGGCTTCACGGACGGCCTCCAGGCTCGTGCGACTATGCGGCTATGCGGCGCTCCGAAGCGTATCGGCAGATCGGATTTTGGATCCAGTATTGAATATCGGATCTCCGATGCGTACGTTCCAGCTGGATCCGATCACCGGCGGAGGAGAGCGTGATGGGCGCAGACCAGCAGGTGACGCCCGGTCCCGGGGCCCTGTCCGGGATCCTGGTGGCCGACTTCGGGCGCGTTCTCGCCGGGCCGTACATGACGATGCTGCTGGCCGACCTGGGCGCCGACGTCATCAAGATCGAGCGGCCCGGTTCCGGGGACGACACCCGCGCCTGGGGTCCCCCCTTCGCCGACGGCCAGGCGACCTACTTCCTCGGGGTGAACCGGAACAAGCGCTCCGTGGCCCTGGACCTGACCGACCCGGCGGGTCTGGCCACGGCCCGGGCGATCGTCGAGCGCGCCGACGTCCTCGTGGAGAACTTCCGGCCCGGCACGATGGAGAGACTCGGCCTCGGTTACGAGGACGTACGCGCGTCCAACCCCGGACTCGTCTACTGCTCGGTCACCGGGTTCGGCGCCGCCGAGGGCGCCGGGCTGCCCGGCTACGACCTCCTCGTCCAGGCCATGGGCGGGCTGATGAGCGTGACCGGCGAGCCCGACGGGCCGGGCACGAAGGCGGGGGTCGCGCTCGTCGACGTGATCACCGGCCTCCACGCGGGCATGGGCGTCCTCGCCGCGCTGCGGCACCGGGAACGTACCGGCGAAGGCCAGCGGGTCGAGGTCTCGCTGCTCACCTCGCTCCTGTCCGCGCTCACCAACCAGTCCGCCGCCCACCTCGGCGCCGGCGTCGTTCCCCGGGCCATGGGCAACCGGCACCCGAGCATCGCCCCGTACGAGGTGTTCGAGGCGCGGGACCGCCCCCTGGTCCTCGCCGTGGGGAACGACCGACAGTTCCGGACGCTCTGCGCACACCTCGGCCTTCCCGGCCTCGCCGACGACGCGCGCTTCGCCACGAACACCACCCGCGTCGCCCACCGCGAGGAGCTGGTCGCGGCGCTGGCCGGTCCCCTCGCCGAACACACCGCCGACCACTGGTTCGACGAACTCACCGCCGCCGGGGTGCCCTGCGGGCCGATCAACGACCTCGCCGCCGCCTTCGGTCTGGCGGACCGGCTGGGTCTCGCGCCCCGGGTCCCCGCCGAGGCGGCCGGCCCTGGACAGGTCGTCAACCCGATCACGCTCGGCGTCACCCCGCCCTCCTATCGCGCCGCGCCCCCGCGCCTGGGCGAGCACACCGCCTCCCTGCTCCGCGAGTTGGAAGAGGCCCCCGACAGTCCGTAGGAAGATATAAGGATCACGTTCGGGGACACGGAACGCCGGAACCACCGAACGACCGAACCCACCGAACCACCGAACGACGGAAGGTCACAGGCGATGAGCAGCGCGGTGCGGAAGGGGCGGCCGCCGACCGCCCAGCAGTTCGTCCTGGAGGAGCTGCGGCGCGCGATCACCACCGGTGAACTGCGGCCCGGCGGACAGATCCGCCAGGACGCGCTCGCCGCACGCCTCGACGTCAGCCGCGTGCCCCTGCGGGAGGCGCTGAAGATCCTCGAGGGCGAGGGCCTCGTCGTCCACCACATCCACCGGGGCTACTTCGTCGCCGAGCTGTCGCTCGCGGATCTGGAGGAGGTCTACCGGATCCGGCAGCTCCTGGAGACCGAGGCGGTCCGCATGGGTGTCCGGCGGGGCGAGGACGGGCTGCTCGCCTCGCTGGAGAAGATCCAGCGGGAGGTGGAACGGGCGGCCGACGCCGGGGACGTGACGGTGATGGCCGCGGCCAACCGCCGCTTCCACTTCGCCCTGATCGAGGCCTCCGGGATGCCACGTCTGGTCCGGCTGATCACCACGCTGTGGGACGCCACCGACGCCTACCGTTCGCTGTACTACACGGAGGTGCCGCACCGGGAGTCGGCGGTACGGGAGCACCGCGCCGTGATCTCGGCGGTACGCAACGGGGACGAGGAGGCGGTGGTGCGCGGGCTCGACGAGCACCGGGCGCACGCGGTCGCCGCACTGCGGGAGATCCTGGACCTGGAGTGAACCCCCGGGGTTCGCAGGCCCGTTCACGCGCCCGCCCACCCGTACGTACGCACGGCCTGCGCGCCCATCGGCCCGCACGCCTGTCCGACGAAAATCGGGTGACCCCCTCCGTGCCCCCGTTCTAGCCTCGTCTCCATGAACCATGGACGCCTGCTGAACATCGTCGACGTCGAGGCCACCTGCTGGGACGGGAAGCGGCCGCCGGGGGCCGTGAGCGAGATCATCGAGATCGGGCTCACCGTCGTCGACCTGGACGCGGGAGAGCGGACGGAGCGCCACCGTATCCTGGTCAGGCCTGCCCGATCGACGGTCAGCCCGTTCTGCACCGAGCTGACCGGCCTCACGCAGGCGGAGGTGGACACGGGCGTGGACTTCGCCGCGGCCTGCCGGCTGATCGCCGTCGAGCACGCCGGCGGGCGGCGCCCGTGGGCCAGTTGGGGCGACTACGACCGCAAGCAGTTCACGGAGCAGTGCCGGGTGACGGGTACGGAGTACCCCTTCGGCCACCGGCACACCAATGCCAAGGCCGTCTTCACCGAGGCGAACGGCCTGGCCAGACGCCCGGGCATGGCCCGCGCGCTGCAGGTCGCAGGACTGCCTCTGGAGGGCCGGCACCACCGGGGCGAGGACGACGCCTGGAACATCGCCGCACTCGTCCTTCAGTTGAACGACCGCGGCGCCTGGCCCTCCGCCTAGGGGTACCTCGCATCCCGGACGCCCGAAAGCATTGACAGGGTCATCTCATTCTCACCATTCTGAGAGCGCTCTCAGAGCGCTCTCAGTCCCTTCTCAGCCCTCGCACCCCACACCCGAGGAGCCCCCACAGTGCCTTCCCACCGTCGTCGCCGCAGGCTTGCCCTGCTGGCGCCCGTCACCGCCGCCGCCCTGATCGGCACCGCCGTCACGCTGGCCGGCCCCTCCCCCACGGTCCAGGCCGCGTCCACCGGCGCCGCGAGCGACACCGCCGGGGCCGCCGCCGTCCCGGCCACCATTCCGCTCACGTTCACCAACAACTCCGGCCGCAGCGAGCAGATCTACGTCTACAACCTCGGTACCGAACTCTCCACCGGCCGCCAGGGCTGGGCGGACGCGAACGGCACCTTCCACCCCTGGCCCGCCGGAAGTCCGGTCCCGGTACCGGCGCCCGACGCGGCCATCCCCGGCCCCGCCCGCGGGCAGTCCATGACGATCCGGCTGCCGAAGTTCTCCGGCCGGATCTACTTCAGCTACGGCCAGAAGCTCGTCTTCAAGCTGGCGACCGGCGGTCTCGTGCAGCCGGCCGTCCAGAACCCCGGCGACCCCAACCGGAACATCCTCTTCAACTGGTCCGAGTACACGCTCAACGACTCGGGCCTCTGGCTCAACAGCACGCAGGTCGACATGGTCTCGGCCCCGTACGCGGTCGGCGTCCGGCGCCCCGACGGAAGCGTCACCACCACCGGCCGGCTCAAGCCCGGCGGGTACAACGGCTTCCTCGACGCGCTCCGCTCCCGCCCCGGCGGCTGGGCGAACCTGATCCAGACCCGTTCCGACGGCACCGTGCTGCGCACCCTCGCACCGGGCCACGGCATCGAGGCCGGCGCGCTGCCGGCCACCGTGATGGACGACTACATCAACCGCGTCTGGACGAAGTACAGCTCCTCGACGCTCACCGTGACCCCCTTCGCCAACCAGCCGTCCGTGAAGTACTTCGGCCGCGTCTCGGGCAACGTCATGAACTTCACCGACACCTCCGGCGCGGTCGTCACCTCGTTCCAGAAGCCCGACTCGGACAGCGTCTTCGGCTGCTACAAGCGCCTCGACGCGCCCAACGACCAGGTCCGCGGCCCCATCTCCCGCACCCTCTGCGCGGGGTACAACCGCACCACCCTCCTCACCAACCCCCAGCAGCCGGACACCACGTCGGCCGGCTTCTACCAGGACTCCGTCACCAACCACTACGCGCGCGAGATCCACGCGCGCATGGCGGACGGCAAGGCCTACGGCTTCGCCTTCGACGACGTCGGCGCGCACGAGTCCCTGGTGCACGACGGCAACCCGCAGCAGGCGTACGTCACGCTCGACCCGTTCAACTAGCGACGGACCGGGCCGGAGGCATCGGCTCCGACGCGCAGTGGAGCGTCCGCGGCACGGGCGATCCCGCCGAGTGAGGGATCATGGAAGGAGGAGCGGAGAAGGGACGGAACGGACGATGCGGAACCGCACTGTCGCCGACCTGATGACGCCGACCGCGGTGGCCGTGCAGCCGGGGACGTCGTTCAAGGAGATCGCGCGATTGCTCGACGAGTACGGCATCACCGCCGTGCCGGTCGTCGACGAGGCCAACCGGCCGGTCGGCGTGGTGTCGGAGGCGGATCTGCTACGCCGCCACACCGCCAAGGACGGCCCGAGCACCGCCGGGGCGATGATGTCCAGCCCCGTGGTGGTGGCCCGCCCGTCCTGGACGGCGGTGGAGGCGGCACGGCTGATGGAGCGGCACCGGGTGAAGCGGCTGCCGGTGGTGGACGCCGGCGGTCAGCTCATCGGGGTGCTCAGCCGGAGCGATCTGCTGCAGCTGTTCCTGCGCCGCGACCGCTCGATCCAGGAGGAGATCCTCGAGGACGTCGTCGTCCGCATCCTCGGCCTCTCCCCGGCCTCGCTCCACGTCGACGTCGACGAGGGCCGGGTGACGCTCAGCGGCACGCTGGCGCGCCGGAGTCTGTCACCCGTCTTCGTCCGGCTCTGCGAGAGCGTCGACGGCGTCGTGGAGGTCGTGGACCGGCTTTCGTACGAGGACGAGGACGAGGACGAGGTCGAGGACGACGTCAGAGTCGGAGTCGAGGGCGGGCGCCAGGACGGACGCGAGGCCCGGGGGCTCGGGCCCGAATTCGGCCGGGAGCCCGGTCACGGTGTCCCGGTCGAGGATCTGCGGCCGCCAGGGGTGTGACGCGGAACCGGGCCCGTCGGTGAGGTTCCGGCGGGCCCGGTGCGCGAGGCGGTCCCGCTACGAGACCGCCTCGGGCCAGCCGTAGCCGGGACCGGTGTGCTGGGGTACGGTCCCCGCGCCCACCGCCTCCATCTCGCGGTTGGCCTCGCGCATCAACTGCCCGGCCAGGTCCCTCATGGCCCGGCTCGCGGCGAGTTCGTCACCGATCGCCGGTACGTCCACGTCCGACGGGTTGCACCGTGCGCTGCCGTGGCCGGTGAGGGTCGACGTGCCGGTGTTGAGATGCGCCTCGGCCTTGGTCCTGCCGTCCTCTTCGACCAGTTCCAGGCCGACCGTCCACTCAAGGTTCCGTGTCATGGTCTGCCTCCTCGCACCGTCGGGACGCGTGGGGCCGCCGCGCATCCCTTGCTACTCCCATGGTCCGTCCGCGGGCGCGTGAGCGCGCGGCGGCGGGAGCGCGGAGAGGGCGGACTCGACGTCGTCCAGGGCGCGCCGGGCGGCCGCGATCCGCTCGCGCAGCCCCGCGTCGTCGACGGTCCCGACGACGGTCCCGACGGCGGTCCTGTCGACCGATCCCCGGGCCGCCGTGTCGACCACGTCCGTCCCGACCGCGTCCGTGTCGACCGCCTTCGTTGAGGCCACGCCCTTCACGACCGCCCGCGTCTCGACCGCCGCCTTCTCGGCATCCTTCTGCTCCACCGCCTCCATCTCCGCCTTCTCGATCTCCCGCGCCTCCTCCAGGGAATTGATCACGACGCCGATGAGTACGTTGACGAGCACGAACGAGGCGATGAGGACGTACGAGACGTAGTAGAGAAAGCTCCACCGGGAGATCTCCAGGCCGGCGTGGACCGCGTCGCCGAGCCCGTCGAGGGTCATCAGGAGGAAGAGGGTGAGCACGGCCCGCCCGATGGAGCCGAAGTGCTCGGGGTCGTGGCCGGCGAAGAAGACCCAGCCGACCATCGCGTACACGTACAGCAGCAGCGCGCCGACGAGCAGGAAGCTGACCGTGCCGGGCAGGCTCCGGCCGACGGCGACGAGGACGATCCGCAGCTGGGGAAGGAAACGCGCGGCGCGCAGCACGCGGGCGAGGCGGAGCAGTCGCAGGACGGTGGAGTTCTCGCGCGCGGCGGGGACGAACGCGGCGAGGACCACGACCAGGTCGAAGACGTTCCAGGGGTCCCGGAAGAAGTCCAGCGGGCGCGCGGCGTGCGCTCCGGCGCGGAGCACCATCTCGGCCGTGAACGCCGCCAGGAAGAGGTGCTCGACCGTCTGCAGCTCGGTGTGCCAGCGGGCGCTGACGCCGGCGTACGTCTCCACGCCGAGCACCGTGGCGTTGCCGAGGACGAGGAGGAAGACGGCGGTGGCGAACCAGCGGGCCTCGGTGATCTCGCGACATCGTTCCGCCCCGCGCACGCGGTGACTGCGGCCCACCACGGCCGACTGATCCGACATGTCGATGCTCCTCAACTCGTTGACCATGCTCACGTGGTCCAACGGCGAGGGCGCGCAAGGGTTCTGGGTACGGACCGCCGAGCGAGTGGCACCGGTGCCGGGCCGTCCGGTGCACCCGGACGGCGCTCGGCCGGGCCGTCTTGGGATCAGGCCCTAGCGTCGTGTGGCGAGCCGCTCCAGCAGGGCGGCGCTGCGCGCCAGCAACACCTGCTCCTCATCGGTGAGTTCGGCCTCGATCGCCTGCGCGAGCCAGCCGACCCTGCGGCCGCGCTCCGCCTCGAGCGCGGCGCGGCCCGCGTCCGTCAGCTCGACCAGCGACTTCCGGCCGTCCGTGGGGTGCGCCCGGCGCGTGATCAGGTCCTGGTCCATGAGCAGCCCCACCGCACGCGCCATCGACTGGGGGCGTACGCGCTGATCGGCCGCGAGGTCGCTGGTGGTCATGGCGCCGTTGCGGTCGAGCGAGCCGAGCACGGCGACCTGGCCGAGCGGGATGCGGTCCTCGTGCGTGACGCGTCGGGTGAGCTTGCCCATCGCGGTGCGCAGTTCTGCGGCGATGGCGGCGGCTTCCGAGGTGGGCATAGGGCACTTTACCCCGCTGGTCAGCAACGCATACGCCGCCCGAGGCGAGCTGCACAGCAATGCTGTACAGCCATACTGCTCAGCCAAACTGAACAGCATTGCTGTATGGTTTTGCCGTCGGGCTCGGCGCCAGCGTTGTCGCAGCAAGGGCACGGCACACGACAACGGGAAGGACCTCCCATGTCCGCACAGGCAGTCGGTACCGTCGACGCCACCATCGAGACCGTCACCGCACGCCGCATCATCGACAGCCGTGGCAACCCCACGGTCGAGGTCGACGTCGTCCTGACGGACGGATCACTGGGACGCGCGGCCGTTCCCTCAGGTGCCTCGACCGGTGCCCGGGAGGCCGTGGAACTGCGCGACGGAGACTCCGCGCGCTGGCACGGCAAGGGCGTCGACCGTGCTGTGGCCCACGTCAACGGGGAGATCGCGGCCTCCGTGCACGGCCGGGACGCGGTCGACCAGGCGGGGCTCGACGCGGCGCTGGTCGCCCTCGACGGCACGGCCACGAAGTCGCGGCTCGGCGCCAACGCGATCCTCGGCGTCTCCCTCGCCGTCGCCAAGGCCGCCGCGGCGGCGCACCGCCGGCCCCTCTACCGTCACCTCGGCGGGTCCGAGGCCCATCTCCTACCGCTGCCGATGATGAACATCGTCAACGGCGGCGCCCACGCCGACAATCCGCTGGACTTCCAGGAGTTCATGATCGCGCCCGTGGGCGCGGACACCTTCGCCGAAGCCGTCCGCATGGGCAGCGAGGTCTTCCACACCCTGCGCCGCGATCTGCTGGCCGCCGGGCACTCCACGGGCGTCGGCGACGAGGGCGGCTTCGCACCCGCGCTGCGCACCGCCGAGGAGGCGCTCGACTTCGTGATGACCGCCATCGAGCGCACCGGCTACCGCCCCGGCGCGGACATCGGCCTCGTCATGGACCCGGCGTCGTCGGAGTTCTTCCGCGACGGGGTCTACGACTACGCGGGCGAGGGGGTGCGCCGCACCCCCTCCGAGCACGCCGACCATCTGGCCAAGCTCGTCGACGCCTACCCGATCGTCTCCATCGAGGACCCGATGGCGGAGAACGACCTGGACGGCTGGCGCGAGCTGACCGCCCGTGTCGGCGACCGCTGCCAGCTGACCGGCGACGACGTGTTCTGCACCAACGAGACGCTGCTGCGCGAGGGCATTCGAACCGGCGTCGGCAACTCGGTCCTGGTCAAGGTCAATCAGATCGGGACCCTGACCGAGGCGCTGGCCGCCGTCGCCGTCGCCCACGAGGCGGGGTGGACCGCTGTGATGTCGCACCGCTCGGGCGAGACGGAGGACACCACCATCGCGGACCTGGCGGTGGCGACGGGGTGCGGCCAGATCAAGACCGGCTCGCTCTCCCGTTCCGACCGTACGGCGAAGTACAACCAACTGATCCGCATCGAGGAGGAGCTGGGCACATCGGCGCGCTTCGCCGGCCGCTCGGCACTGCGCCGGGCGTGAACGGCGGGCCGACTCCTCGCACGCACCGCGGCTGAGCAGACGCTCACCCTCACTCCGCTGGGCGAGGCGCCCGGCCCCCTCGACGGCGTCCGGACCCTGGTCACGGGCGGCAAGGGCGTCGGCCGCGGAGAGGGCCCCGGTCACGGGCGGCAAGGGCGTCGGCCGCGGAGGGGGCCCTGGTGACCCGGCAGCCGGTCGCCGGCTCCGGCCTGCGGCGGTGGACGACCGGCTGACACCGCCCGGCCGGCCGAGCGCCCCCGTGCGGGGTGCCGGCCGGCCGCGCATGCTCGAAGCATGCAGGTGACCACCACCGACCTGTACGAGGTCACGATGGCGCTCTCGTACCTACGGGAGGGCATGCGGGCGCCTGCCACGTTCAGCCTCTTCGTGCGCGACCTCCCGCCGGGTCGCGGGTTCCTCGTCTCCGCGGGTCTCGAGCCGGCCCTCGACCACCTCTCCCGGTTCCGGATCGGCCGGGCGGACGTGCGGGAGTTCGCCGAGGTGCTGGGGTGGCCCGTCGAGACGCTCGAACCGCTGAACGGCCTGTCCTTCGACGGGCAGGTCCGCGCCGTCCCGGAGGGGCGGCTCGTCTTCGCCGGCGAGCCTCTCGTCGAGGTCACCGCGCCGCTGCCGCAGGCCCAGCTCGTGGAGACGTACCTGCTCTCGCTGCTCTGCCATCAGACGACGGTCGCCTCCAAGGCGGCGCGGTGTGTGCTGGCGGCCGGCGGGAAGCCCCTGGTGGACTTCTCGCTGCGCCGGTCCCACGGGCCGGCGGCCGGCATGCAGGCGGCCCGGCTCGGCGCGCTGGTGGGCTTCGCCGGGACCAGCAACGTCGCCGCCGCGGTCCGGTACGGCATTCCCGGCTCGGGCACGATGGCCCACTCGTACGTCCAGGCGTTCCCGTCCGAGGAGGAGGCCTTCCGGGCGTTCGCCCGCTCCCATCCCGGCCCGGTGACGTTCGTCGTCGACACCTACGACACCGGTCGTGGCGTGGAGACGGCCGCGCGCGTCCTGGGTGAGCTGGAGCGCGGTCCGGGGTGCGCGGTGCGCCTGGACAGCGGTGACCTGGGCGAGCTCGCCCGCCGGGCCCGCGCCACGCTGGACGCGGCGGGGCTCCGGGACGTCGGGATCATCGCGAGCGGCGGTCTCGACGAGTACGCGATCGCCGGGCTCGTACGGGACGGGGCGCCGATCGACGTCTTCGCGGTGGGAACGCGGGTGGGGGTGGCCGCGGACTCCCCGTATCTGGACGCGGCGTACAAACTGGTCGAGTACGACGGCACGCCGGTCATGAAGTTGTCGCCGGGGAAGGCGACGGCGCCGGGTCCGAAGCAGGTGTTCCGGGGCCCGGGGCTCCGGGACGTCGTGGGCCTGGCCAACGAGGAGCCGCCGGCGGGTACGGAGCCGCTGCTGAGGACGGTGATGCGCGGCGGGCTCCGGACGGAACCGCCGGACACCCTCGACGCGGCGCGGGCCCGGTTCGAGGCCGACCTCGCGCTGCTTCCGGAGCCGGCCCGCCGGATCGAGGATCCCGAGGCCCCCGTCCCGGGCATGTCGACGCGCCTGGGTGTGCTGTCGACGATCGTCCGGCACCGGATCGAGGCACGGTCGGGGTCCTAGACGCCCCTAGCCCGGAATCGGCCCGTGCTTCAAGGAGGGCAAGGTCACAGCCGTGTGCCCTGCAGCTCCTTTGTTCGCCTGACCTAACATCCGAGCATGACAGTCCTTCCCGACGACGGGCTCAGCCTCGCCGCCGAATTCTCCGACGCAACCCGTGAGCAGTGGCAGCGCCTTGTGTCAGGCGTGCTGAGCAAGTCGGGCAAGGACGTGGAGGGCGCGGCGGCCGAGGACGCCCTGACGACCACGCTGGAGGACGGGCTTCGCGTCCGTCCCCTGTACGCGGCCGGTGACATCGCGTCCGATGCCGGCTTCCCCGGCTTCGCGCCCTTCGTGCGGTCCGGCCGCGCCGAGGGCAACACGCTGGGCGGCTGGGACGTGCGGCAGCGCCACACGGCCGCCGACGGCGAGGCGGTGCTGACCGACCTGGAGAACGGCGTCACGTCGCTCTGGCTGCTCGTCGGCGAGGGCGGCATCCCCGTGTCGTCGCTGGGCCGCGTCCTGGAGGGTGTGTACCTCGATCTCGCACCCGTCGTGCTCGACGCGGGCGCCGACGTCGAGGACGCCGCGCGGGAGTTGCTGCGCCTGTACGAGGAGCGGGGCGTCGCGAAGGAGACGGCGCGCGGCAGTCTGGGCGCCGATCCGCTGGGCTTCGAGGCGCGTACGGGCCGGCCGTTCGACTTCGCTCCCGTCGCCGCTCTCGCGCGCCGGTGCGCCGAGGAGTACCCGGGCCTGCGAGCACTGACCGTCGACGCGTTGCCGTACCACGAGGCCGGGGGCTCGGCCGCACAGGAGCTGGGGTGCTCGCTGGCCACCGGCGTCGCGTATCTGCGGCAGCTCACCGAGGCGGGGCTCAGCGTCGAACAGGCCTGCGGACAGCTTGAGTTCCGGTACGCGGCCACCGCCGACCAGTTCCTCACGATCGCCAAGCTGCGGGCCGCGCGCAGGCTGTGGGCCCGGGTCGCCGAGGTGTGCGGGGCGGGCGCGGCCGGCGCGCAGACACAGCACGCCGTGACGTCGTCGGTGATGATGACGCGTCGCGACCCGTGGGTGAACATGCTGCGTACGACGGTGGCCACGCTGGCCGCCGGTGTGGGCGGGGCCGACTCCGTCACCGTGCTGCCGTTCGACCACGCGCTGGGCCTGCCGGACGGCTTCGCCCGCCGTATCGCCCGTAACACCTCGACGATCCTCATCGAGGAGTCGCATCTGTCCCGGGTGATCGACCCGGCGGGCGGATCCTGGTACGTGGAGCGGCTGACGGACGAGCTGGCCGAGGCCGGCTGGGAGTTCTTCCAGGGCATCGAGCGGACGGGCGGTCAGGCCGCCACCCTGCGTTCGGGCCGTCTCGGGCAGGAGCTGGCCGCCACCTGGGAGGCGCGCAGCGCGAAGCTGGCCAAGCGGCGCGAACCCATCACGGGTGTCAGCGAGTTCCCGCATCTGACCGAGAAGCCCGTCGTCCGCGAGGCCGCGCCCGAGCGGCCGGCCGGCGGTCTGCCGCGCGTGCGCCGCGACGACGCGTTCGAGGTGCTGCGGGCCCGTTCCGACGCGCATCTCGCCGCGACCGGCGCCCGGCCCCGGATCTTCCTGGCCACGCTCGGCCCGGCAGCGGCGCACACGGCGCGCGCCACGTTCGCCGCCAACCTGTTCCAGGCGGGCGGCATCGAGCCCGTCGTGGAGGGCACCTTCGAGGAGAGCGGGGCCACCGAGGCCTGCCTCTGCTCCAGCGACGCGCTGTACGAGGAGCAGGCCGCGGCCCGGGCCGGTGAGCTCGGGGCGCTGGGCGCCCGCCATGTGTTCCTCGCCGGGCGGCCCGCCGCGTACGACGGTGTCGACTCCTACGTCTTCGCCGGCTGCGACGCCGTCGCCGTACTCTCCGCCACGCTCGACCGCATGGGAGTGTCCTGATGTCCATCCCCGATTTCTCCGCGATCGGTCTGGGGACTCCGACCGCCGCGGCCGGCGCCGACGAGTGGCGGACGGCCGTCAAGAAGGCCGCCGGGGGTGACGACCTGCTCTGGGAGACCCCGGAGGGCATCGCGGTCAAGCCGCTGTACACCGGGCAGGACCTGGAGGGCCTGGACTTCCTGGAGACGTATCCGGGCAAGGCGCCGTACCTGCGCGGCCCGTACCCGACGATGTACGTCAACCAGCCCTGGACGATCCGTCAGTACGCGGGCTTCTCGACCGCCGAGGAGTCCAACGCGTTCTACCGGCGCAACCTGGCGGCCGGTCAGAAGGGCCTGTCGGTCGCCTTCGACCTGCCCACGCACCGCGGCTACGACAGCGACCATCCGCGCGTGACCGGCGACGTCGGCATGGCGGGTGTGGCGATCGACTCGATCTACGACATGCGGCAGCTCTTCGACGGCATCCCGCTGGACAGGATGACCGTGTCGATGACGATGAACGGCGCGGTGCTTCCGGTGCTCGCGCTGTACATCGTGGCGGCCGAGGAGCAGGGCGTACCGCCGGAGAAGCTCGCGGGGACCATCCAGAACGACATCCTCAAGGAGTTCATGGTCCGCAACACGTACATCTATCCGCCGAAGCCGTCGATGCGGATCATCTCCGACATCTTCGCCTACACGTCGCAGCGGATGCCGCGCTACAACTCGATCTCCATCTCGGGCTACCACATCCAGGAGGCGGGTGCCACGGCCGACCTGGAGCTGGCCTACACCCTCGCCGACGGTGTGGAGTACATCCGCGCCGGGCGCGAGGCGGGCCTGGACGTGGACGCGTTCGCGCCCCGGCTCTCCTTCTTCTGGGCCATCGGCATGAACTTCTTCATGGAGATCGCCAAGATGCGGGCGGCCCGGCTCCTCTGGGCCAAGCTCGTGAAGCAGTTCGACCCGCAGAACGCCAAGTCCCTTTCGCTGCGCACCCATTCGCAGACGTCGGGCTGGTCGCTGACCGCGCAGGACGTCTTCAACAACGTCACGCGTACGTGCGTGGAGGCGATGGCGGCCACCCAGGGGCACACGCAGTCGCTGCACACGAACGCCCTCGACGAGGCGCTCGCCCTGCCGACCGACTTCTCGGCGCGCATCGCCCGCAACACGCAGCTCCTCATCCAGCAGGAGTCGGGCACGACGCGGGTGATCGACCCGTGGGGCGGCAGCGCCTATGTGGAGAAGCTGACGTACGACCTGGCTCGGCGGGCCTGGCAGCACATCCAGGAGGTCGAGGCGGCGGGCGGCATGGCCAAGGCCATCGACGCGGGCATCCCCAAGCTGCGCATCGAGGAGGCCGCGGCCCGCACCCAGGCCCGCATCGACTCCGGACGCCAGCCGGTGATCGGCGTCAACAAGTACCGCGTCGAGTCCGACGAGCAGATCGACGTCCTCAAGGTCGACAACTCCTCCGTGCGTGCGCAGCAGATCGAGAAGCTGCGCCGGCTGCGCGCGGAGCGCGACGAGCGGGCGTGCCAGGACTCGCTGGACGCGCTCACCCGGGCGGCCGGGGGCGAGGGCAACCTGCTGGAGCTGGCGGTGAACGCGGCCCGCGCCAAGGCGACCGTGGGCGAGATCTCCGACGCCCTGGAGAAGGTGTACGGGCGGCACGCGAGCCAGATCCGTACGATCTCCGGCGTGTACCGCAACGAAGCCGGCGAGTCCCCCTCCGTCGAGCGCACCCGCACCCTCGTGGACGGGTTCGCCGAGGCCGAGGGCCGCCGCCCCCGCATCCTGGTCGCCAAGATGGGCCAGGACGGCCACGACCGAGGCCAGAAGGTGATCGCCACGGCCTTCGCCGACCTGGGCTTCGACGTGGACGTCGGCCCGCTGTTCCAGACGCCGGCCGAGGTCGCGCGGCAGGCCGTCGAGGCGGACGTGCACATCGTCGGGGTGTCGTCGCTGGCCGCCGGACACCTCACCCTCGTGCCGGCGCTGCGCGAGGAGCTCGCCGCGGAGGGGCGCGAGGACATCATGATCGTCGTCGGCGGCGTGATCCCGCCGCAGGACGTGCCGACCCTCCTGGAGATGGGCGCGGCGGCCGTCTTCCCGCCCGGGACGGTGATCCCCGACGCGGCGTACGACCTGGTGAAGCGGCTCTCGGACGGTCTCGGGCACGAGCTGTGATCGACCGGGACGCGTATGTGAAGGGTGTACTCGGCGGGAAGCGGGCGGTCGTGGCCCGCGCGATCACGCTCGTCGAGTCCACCCGGCCCCAGCACCGCCTGCTGGCCCAGGAGTTGCTCACCGAGCTGCTCCCGCACAGCGGGAAGGCGCGGCGTATCGGGATCAGCGGCGTGCCGGGGGTCGGGAAGTCGACGTTCATCGACGCGTTCGGCACGATGCTGACCGGTCTCGGCCACCGGGTCGCGGTGCTTGCCGTCGACCCCTCGTCGAGCCGGACGGGCGGCTCCATCCTGGGTGACAAGACGCGGATGGAGCGGCTCGCGGTGGACCCGGCGGCGTTCGTGCGTCCGTCGCCGACGGCCGGGACGCTCGGCGGGGTCGCCAAGGCGACCCGCGAGTCGATCATCGTGATGGAGGCCGCCGGCTACGACGTGGTCCTGGTCGAGACGGTCGGTGTGGGGCAGTCCGAGACCGCCGTGGCCGACATGGTCGACTCGTTCCTGCTGCTCACGCTCGCGCGGACGGGTGACCAGCTGCAGGGCATCAAGAAGGGCGTCCTGGAGCTGGCGGACGTGGTCGCCGTCAACAAGGCGGACGGACCGCACGAGCGGGACGCCCGCGCGGCGGCTCGTGAGCTGTCGGGGGCGCTGCGGCTGATGCACGGCGCGGACGCCGCCTGGACCCCGCCCGTGCTGCACTGCAGCGCCCGTGAGTCGACCGGCCTCGACACGGTCTGGGAGCGCCTCGAACAGCACCGTACGCTGCTCGACTCGACGGGCCGCCTCGCGGCGCGCCGGCGCGACCAGCAGGTCGACTGGACCTGGACCATGGTCCGGGACGAGCTGCTGGGGCGCCTGCACGCCCATCCGGCGGTACGCGCTCTGGCTCCCGATCTCGAACAGCAGGTCAGGGAAGGCGAGTTGACGGCGACGACGGCGGCCGAACGCCTCCTCCGCGCGTTCGGGGAGCCGGGCGGGACGGACGGCGTGACGCAGGGAGCCTGACGTCGGCGAGGCGTGTCAGAGGTGTCGTGCCGGACGCGGGCCGGGGGACGTGCGTCCCCCGGCCCGCGTCGGCGTTCACGGACGTCGGTCCGCCGGTGTCAGCGGCACTGGCCGTGGCGGGGTCCGCGCACGGTGACGCCCGTCGCCTCGGGGGCGGGAGTGTTTCCCTCGCACCTCAACGGGCCGGTGACGGTGGTGCCGTGGAGCGTGGTGCCGCCCGTGTTGGACGCGAACGTGGCCGGGCCGGTGACCGAGCTCCCTTCGCAGAGGACGACCGGCCCCGTCGTCCCGCGCACCGTCAGCGGGCCGGTGAGGCGCGCACCGCACAGGGACAGGGCGAGAGCGCCGTCGGCCGAGAGCCCTCCGGTGACGACGGCGTTCGAGGCCGCCAGGGCGCCGCCCGGCTCGATGCGGACCGGGCCGGACTGCTGGGCCCCGGCCGCGAGGCAGAGCGATTCCCCCGCGCGGACCGTCAGCGGGCCCTCGTGGTGTCCGGTCAGGCAGGGACGGCTGAACCCGATGGTGACGGCGACCGGTTGGGGCGTGGCGCTCGGGCTGTGCAGCGGATCGCCCTCGTACCGGGCGGTGAGCGTGTGGTCGCCCGGCCGCAGGACCGGCGTACGCCACAGGGCCCGGCCGTCCGTGAGCGGCACGGTGCCGAGCGGGGCGTCGCCGTCGAGGAGGGTGACGCTGCCGGTCGGGGTGGCACCGGCGGGGGACGTGACCACGGCGGTGACGGTCGCGGAGCGCCCGTACAGCGGAGTGGTGGTGTCCACCGTGAGGGCGAGGCTCGTGTCGTATCGCCAGGTGAGCGCGGCCATGCCGTTGCCCCGGTGGACTCCGGACGTCAGACGCGCGCCGGTGGTGGCGGGACCGGCGTAGCCGCTGCCGCCGCCTCCGCCGGCGCCCGGGAGGTTGTCGGGATTGCCTCCGCCGGAGCCGCCGCCTCCGCCGAACCAGCCGCCGCCCCCTCCCCCGCCGCCGTTGCCGCCGCGCCCTCCGTTGCCGCCGGCGCCGCCGCTTCCGGGGTTGGGCAGTCCGGTGTTGGGGTCGGTGTCGCCGCCGGGCGCACCGGGGCCGCCCAGCCGGGAGTTGGGGCTGCCGGTGCCGTGGGAGGTCGCGGTCGCTCCGCCGCCGGCGACGCCGGAGCCCTCGGGCCCGTCGGCCTGTCCGCCGGGCTCGCCCGTCGGGCCACCGCCGTCGCCGCCGTGCAGCGTGGGCCCGCCGTTCCCGGCGCCGCCGCCACCGCCGGCGACCAGGATCCGCTCGGCCGGGCCGAACGCTCCGAGGCGGAGATCGGTGGCCCCGCCGCCGGATCCTCCTCCGCCGTGCGCGCCGCCGCCGCCCGCGCCGTGGCCGTACCCTCCCGGCCGGGCGTACTCCCCCCGCCTGGAGCTGCCGGGTATGCCGGCGGCGCCCACGGTGAGCTGGAGGACCTGGCCGGGGGTGACGTCCACGGTGGCGCGGGTGTGGCCGCCGAGGCCGCCGGGGGCTCCGGACGCGGGCGGGTTGGGGGTGACGTGTCCGGCGGCGCTGCCGCCCTCCGCGCCGTACAGGTCCACGGTGACGGAGCCGACTCCGGCCGGGACGGTGAAGGTGTCGGTGCCGGGCGCGGTCCAGGCGCATCCGGCTCCGGCACCGGTGGCGGGAAATCCTGTCGTGCCGCAGGCGGGTTCGGTGACGGTCACCGTCGCGGCGGCGGTCGCTGTCGTAGTGGTCGGGGTCGCGGTGGTCGCGGTCGCGGTGGCCACCGCGCTGGTCGGGTGGAACGCGTCGGCGACGAGCAGGACGGCGGCGCCGGACAGGGCGAGGGCGACCGTCCGCGCGGGGCGGGATGTGTTCATGTGTCAGTTCTTCTGCCGAGTCGGGAGAGTGGCGGGTGGTACGGGATCAGATGCCGTCGTCGGCGCAGAGCGCCCAGGAGTCGGTGTACGTGTTCGGGGAGCTGCCGCCGCCGGTGTGGGCGTCGGCGGTCCAGTACGCGGCCGTGGTCGTCCCGTCGCCGACGGGGCTGCCGCCCGAGGTGCTGGGGTAGCTGCCGTTGAGGTGGTCGCCGACCGAGCCGGGGCCGGTGAAGGCGGCGCTCGTGAGGCTGCCGCCGCTGATCGCCGCCCCGCCGGAGACCAGGGTGCCGTCGCCCTCGCCGCAGCCGACGGTGGCCGTCTGTCCGCTGGTCGCGGCGGTGGGGCCGCTCACCGAGGTGTGCCGGACGGTGACAGTGACGCCGCTGACGTCGATGGCGTCGCCGCTGCAGATGGCATAGGCGTAGGTGGTGTTGTTGCTGTTGCCGCCCCCGCCGTTCCAGCCGACCGCCGACCAGGAGTCGGGGTTGGTCTCGCCGTCGGCGGCGGCCTTCTGGCCGAATCCGTGAGCGGAGTCGTTGACGGTGGGGAAGCTCGCGATGGGCTTGAGACTGCCGACGCTCGCAGGGGTGATGCGGGCCCCGCCACCGAGGAGCCGGGTGTTCGCGGGGCAGGTGGCGGTGGTGAGGCCGACCGTGCCGCTGCTGGTGGGCCCGGCGAGCTTGTTCATCACGACCTGGGTGTGATCGACGAGGGTGCTGCTGAAGCACATGGCGTACGGGGTGCTGGAGAAGGACGCGTTGACCGCGCCTCCGCTTCCGCCGATGCCGAGCCAGTGGGTGACGTCGGTGCCGACGACGCCGGTGGAGCCGAGGTACTCGGTGCTGCCGTCGGGGCTGGGCACGGTGCCGTTGATCTTGTTGCCGTTGGAGGAGGTGCCGGTGCCGATGGCCTGGCTGATGCCGCCGCCGGAGATCAGGCCGCTGGAGCAGGCGGCGTCGGTGGTGATCTCGGCGAACGTGGACGCGGGGCCGGCGGTGGCACCGGGGGTGCGGACCGTGACGCCGACGGAGTTCGCGTACGCGGCGAACGGGACGGTCACGGCGAGGGCCGCTCCCGCCACGAGGGCGAGGGCCCTGGCCGTGCGCCGGGTCCGGGAGCGGCGGTGGACGACAGAGTGCATGGGATCCATCTCCTGGGATCTCCGCAGGGACGCAGCCCAGTGCGGTGGGCGGCAGCTGCGTACCGTAGCAGCCGGGGCGGTACGCATCTAGGAGGCGTTTGCCAGATGAAACCTGCCATATGCGAGGACACACCGAGAGTCCACGCCGCGGGCATGGGAGGGACGGGTCCGGGCAGGCGAGGACGGGGCGGGATCCGCCCTGTCGGCGCCGCCGGAGATACCCTGAGGATGCGGATCACCACGGGGACGGAAACGGGGACGGCCGATGGCCGGCCCCGGGCGGGGCGGGGCACGACCGCACCGAGAGGAGACCCGGACCATGTCCGAGAACCAGCCCACCTCCCGCGGAGACGACGTCTACCAGCCCGTGTACGCGGACGGTGCGGACCACCCCGACGGCGAGCTCGACCCCGACAACGCCCTCGGCACACCGGCCACGGAGGACATGGGCGAGCCCGGCTACTCCCCACCGGATCACCCTCGGGGCGTGACCCGGTACGGGACGACCGTACGGGAGCAACGCGAGGGCGAGTCCCTGGACGACCGCCTCGCCCAGGAGAGCCCCGACGTCGCGGCCCCGGACGGCGACGACATCGGCGACCTCCCGGACGGCGAAGGAGAGCCCGTCGACGCGGAGTCGGGCCTGTCCCTCGCCGGCCGTCTCGCCGTGCCCGCCGGAGGCAGTACGACCACGATCGTGGCCGACGACGTGGGCCCGGACGACGGCATCACCTCGGCGGAGGAGGCCGCGGTCCACGAGGAGACGGGCATCGACGGCGCCTGACCGCCGATCCGCGCCCGACCGCCGATCCGGAGGAGCGGCGAACCCGTGGCGCGCGTCGGGCATGGTCTCCACCGCGACGGAGCCCGCCCGGTATGACCGAAAACACCCGGAGACCGATCCGGACCCGACCCCGTACGACAGCAGGGCTCGAACCGGCCGGCGGGGTGCCGACCGGGGAGACTCCGCCCGCCGAGGCCGGCACCGCCGGGAGATCGTCGCCGACCTTGTGGGCGCCGTCCTCGCTGCCGAGCACGCAGACACGGGAAGCCACCTTGCCGTAGGTGGGCATCGGCCCTCGGCGCCGAGCCTCTCCGGGACGCGCCGGGCGATACCGGAGGGGTGGCCCGAGCCGGATCGGAGCCGTCGGCACCTTCACGGAAGCGGTTGCCGATTCCCCCACCGATCGCCCGCAACCCCACTGCCGAACAGGCGCATCTCGGGTAAGTTCCCCTTGTGCACGACCAGTTGATCTCTTGACGCGCGGCTCACAGGGGGAGGCGGTAGCGCCATGGGCGGGAGGTTGTACGGTCAGCAGGCCCTGCAGGAGGGGTTCGTCCCGCGGCTCGTGGGGCTGCATCACAAGGAGGGGTACCTCGTCCCCTTCGCCTATCCCAAGGGCTCGCCCGTCGTACGGATCGTCGGCGGCCGGGGCAGCGGCAAGACCGCCCTCCTGGGCGCCGTCCACGACGCGTACAACGGCCGGGTGCCGCTCGCCCGGGTCGACCTCGGGGCACCCGGGTTCGGGGAGCCGGGCGTGGCCGACGGTGACGACGACGTTCCCAACGCCTCCCGCATCACGCACCTGTTGTACCTCCTCGCGTACAAACTCGGCTTGGACGTACGGCACTTCGGCAGGCCGATGGTCTTCCCGCGGCTTTCCCTCGGTCTTCTCGTCGTCACCGCGTGGCGCCCGCTGAACAGCGACGAGACCGATGTACGGCCGCCCGACCTGCGTCGGGCGGAGGCCGATCTGCGTACCCTCATCACCGCCGAGGACCCCGACGTACGGCGCCGCAGGGAGAGCCTCGGCCGCTGGTTCGACGTCGTCACGGACAACCTCCCGCTGGTCCTGTCCGCCGTCCCGGGCCTCGACGCCATCGCCGGGATCGTCCTCGACACCGCTCGGGCGCAGCTCGTGCGGAGCGAGCCGGACAAGGGCGCACTCGCCTGGTGGGGCGGCCGGCTGCACGGCTCCCAGGGGTACCAGGGCGATTCGCTGCAGCGGCTCTTCCAGTTCGTCCGCGGCTTCCGCAGACTCGACGACCGCAGACGCACCGCGGAGGAGCACCTCGTCGCCGCGCTCCTGGACGACATCGACGCCAACTACGGGACGCTGCGGAGACTGAACAGGAAGCCCCGTCCGCTGCTGCTCCTGGACAACGCCCACAGCGACGTCGGGCGCGTCTTCCTCGACCTGCTGGACGCCGGGAACCCCGGACACGGCGACGCTCCCGGCAAGGCGCCGACGCGCCCCGTCACCCTGGCCACGCTGCTCGGCAGGGGGCACGGGCACCCTCCGCTGAGCGAGGTCGGGGGTGACGCCGTTCCGCGGGCGCGGCCGCTGGTCCTGAGCATCCCCGGCATCGAACCGGCCCACATCGCGGAGATGCTCAGCCCCGTCGACTATCCCGACCACCTGCCCCGCGTCGTCGCCCGCTACAGCGGCGGGCGCGCGGCGAGCGCCCGCATCCTGGCGGACGCGGCCGTCCGCCGGGTCGAGGACGTGGGCACGATACGGGGCGGGGAGCTCCTCGACGAGGCCGCGCCCGCGCTCCTCGCGAAGCTGCTGCCCGATCCCGTGTTACAGGAGCGACTCGTCCTGCTGTCCGCCGCCGCCGACGCGGGCACCCGGCGCGGACTGTGGACGTTCTCCCACCCGGAGGACCACTCCGAGGAGCTGGTCGCCGTCCGCGTCCGCGAGGCGGACGACTACCGGACCCGGTCCTGTCTCGACGGCGACCGTGCCCTCGATCTGCTGCTGCGGCACCGGCTGGCCGCCACCGTCTCCCACGAGCGCTGGCGCGACACCCAGCTGCGGCTGCGTTCCCTGTGCGACCCGCGCGGCGACACGTATCTGCACCACACGCTGGCGCTCGGCCGGGTGGACGAGGTGGTCAGTGCCCTGCACCACCGGTTCACGGTCGCTCCGCCGGGCGCATGGCTGGCCGCGCTCAACGTCATCTGCTCGGCCCCCCACCCCCGCACGGGGTACGAGCCCCCCGCCGGGAGCCCGTTCCTGTCGTGCACGGCCTGCGGCAGCGACCTTCCCGGGCCGCACCACGACGCGGTCGCCTCCCTCGTACCGCTGCTCTGGCGGCTCTCCGACCCGCTCACCCTCGCCCCGCGCGAGGACGAGCTGACCACCGTCCGCATCGCGCTGGAGACGCTGTACGGCAACAAGGCCGCGCACGCCGCCTACCGCGAGGCGTCCGCCGCCTGGCCCGCCCGTCTGCGGGCCGGTGCACAGGCTCCCGACCTGCCCGTCCAGGAAGGCGCCGCGTCATGACGTCGTTCATCGCAAGACTGCCCGGCGGACCGCTCACCAAGGCCGCGGCCCTCGTGGTCGCCCTGGCCGTGCTCGGCGCCGCCGTATGGGCCGGCATCGTCGTCCTCGGGCCCGATCCGGCCTGTGGCAAGGGCATCGAGGAGCGGGGCCCCGAGGGCTCGCGGGAGTGCACGGGCGTCACCGACGGCAGCTACGTCTTCGCGGACAATCTCCGAGAGGTCAGCGCGCGGATCAAGACGGAGAACGAGCGGATCAAGGGCGAACCGCACGTGTCCGTCGCCGTGATGCTGCCCATGGCACCGACGCAGGCGTTCGAGCAGCAGAAGACGCTCCACGAGGTGCAGGGCGCCTACCTCGCGCAGTACCGCGCCAACCACGACTCCAACAGCAAGAAGCCGGCGATCCGGCTGCTCCTCGCCAACCCCGGTCGCAGTCACGCGCACTGGCGGCCCGTCGCCGAGCAGCTCGGGGCCATGTCGGAATCCACGGCCGACAACCTCCGGGCCGTCATCGGCTTCGACGTCTCCACCGCCACCACCCAGGCCGCCATCGGCTACCTCACGCGCGAGCGAGGCATTCCCGTCGTCGGCGGTCCCATCACCGCCGACGACTCGGGCAACAGCGCCCAGCGGCCCGACGCGTACCCGGGTCTCGCCAGGGTGGTCCCCACCACCTCCGACCAGGCCAGGGCGCTGTCGCACTTCAACGCGGGCATCGATCCCCGGCACACCCTGGTCGTCGAGGACATCCGGACCGGCGACAACTACGTCGACGCGCTGAAGCGGGCCTTCGCCGCGCGGACCGTGGGCTCGCCCCGCGCACCCGAGCAGTACCGCGCGCCGGAGGAGTTCCACGAGGAGGGCACCACCGCCAACGCCTTCGACCAGATGGTCGACACCATCTGCACGTCGGCCGCCAAGGTCATCTACTTCGCCGGACGCCCGGTCCAGCTGCGGCAGTTCGTCAACGAACTGGGCAATCGGGGCTGCACCGAGAAGAAGTACACGATCATCACCGGCTCGGGAGCCTCCACGCTCTCCTCGGACAAGCTCCTCGACTGGAACGCCTTCCGCAAGGGGGTGACCCTCCAGTACGCCGCCGTCGCCCACCCCGATGCCTGGAGCGGGCCCAAGGCCCCCGCCACGGGCGGCTCCCCGGCCGCGTTCCGCGCCCTCGCCACGCTGGCGAGCAGCGAGGAGGTCGGGAACATCGGCCCGGTGGAGCTCACCGACTCGCGGACGATCACCTTCTACGACGCCGGGCTCACCGCGATCACCGCCATCCGGATGCGCGACGACGGCGACCCGGTCATCCCCACCCTCGGCCGCATCGGCGACTCGTGGCTGCGGCTGCACGGGATGGGCAAGGTCGACGGCGCGAGCGGCTGGATCTGCCTCGACAACTACGGCAACCCGTACAACAAGGCGGTCTCCGTGGTGGAGCTCGCGCCGGACGCGCCCGGCCGCATCCGCTTCGTCGGCCTCGCCTGGCCGACCGGCCGCCCCACACCGGCGGACTGCACCGCGAGCCGCAGCTGACACCACCCCTGCCGCCCTCGGATGCCGCCCGTCGGATGCCGTGAGGGCGGCGGGAAGGGAGGGCCCGGCGCGTTCCGTCATACGGGAAGGGCGTGCGGCGGCGCCGCCCGTCCGCCTAAGGTGGGCCTTGCAGCTGGTTCGCCCCGTCCGCCAGGCGGGATGCGTCGTAAGAGGGAACCCGGTGGAAATCCGGGACTGCCCCGCAGCGGTGAGCGGGAACGACCGCCGTCATACGCACTGGACCCGTACGGGTCTGGGAAGCGACGGCCACTAGGTGTCTGCCTCGGCAGGCGTGCCCGCGAGTCCGAAGACCTGCCCGTTGCCCGCGCGCGAACGTTCGCGTGCGGTGATCCCGGTGACCTCGTGGGCGGGTCGGCGCGCATATCGAGCGGCACGTGCGGCATGTCCGCGGCGTGGGCCGCCCGGTGGTTCGTTCCTTCGCGTCCACGTCCCGTCGCCGGGGCGTCCGAGGACACATCTCGCGAAGGAGAGTTCCGTGACATCGACGCCCGCACCCGCGGCGCCACGCGCCACCGTGTACGGCTACCCCCGGCAGGGTCGGAACCGTGAACTGAAGAAGGCCGTGGAGGGGTACTGGAAGGGCAGCGTCACCGCCGACGCGCTCCGGGAGACCGCGGCGGGCCTGCGCCGTTCGAACTGGCGACAGCTGGCCGACGCAGGTCTCCACGAGGTGCCGACCGGTGACTTCTCGTACTACGACCAGGTCCTCGACACCACCGTCATGGTGGGCGCCGTCCCCGAGCGGCACCGCGCCGCGGTGGACGCCGGCGCGCTGGACGGCTACTTCGCGATGGCCCGGGGCACCCAAGAGGCCGCCCCGCTGGAGATGACCAAGTGGTTCGACACCAACTACCACTACCTGGTGCCCGAACTCGGTCCCGGCACCGTCTTCTCCGCCGACTCGGGCAAGCAGGTCGCCGAGCTGAAGGAGGCCCTCGCGCTCGGACACGCCGCCCGGCCGGTCCTCGTCGGCCCGGTCACCTATCTGCTGCTGGCCAAGCCCGCGCCGGACGTGGCCCCGGACTTCGAGCCGCTGACCCTGCTGGACCGGCTGCTTCCGGTGTATGCGGAGGTCCTCGCCGATCTC
Source organism: Streptomyces sp. NPDC127129 (assembly GCF_042671585.1). Taxonomy (NCBI): domain Bacteria; kingdom Bacillati; phylum Actinomycetota; class Actinomycetes; order Kitasatosporales; family Streptomycetaceae; genus Streptomyces; species Streptomyces sp. NPDC127129. The sequence continues at coordinate 1,858 of NZ_JBHXTV010000022.1, read as the reverse complement.
CGCGCGGCCGGGGCCGAGTGGGTCCAGCTCGACGAACCCGCCCTGGTCCAGGACCGCACCCCGGCCGAGCTCAACGCCGCAGCCCGTGCCTACCGCGAGCTGGGTACGGCCACCGACCGGCCGAAGCTGCTCGTCGCCTCCTACTTCGGGCGGCTGGGCGACGCGCTGGGCGTCCTGGCCAAGGCTCCTGTCGAGGGGCTGGCCCTCGACTTCACCGGGTCGGGCGCCGCCAACCTCGACGACCTCGCCGCAGTCGGCGGACTGCCCGGCAGGCGCCTGGTCGCGGGCGTCGTCGACGGCCGCAACATCTGGATCAACGACCTCCAGAAGTCCCTGGGGGTGCTCGGCACGCTCCTCGGCCTCGCCGGCCAGGTGGACGTCGCCGCCTCGTGCTCCCTGCTGCACGTCCCCCTGGACGCCACTGCCGAGCGGGACATCGACCCTCAGGTCGCCCGCTGGCTCGCCTTCGCCCGCCAGAAGACGGCGGAGATCGCCGTTCTCGCGCGCGGACTCGGCCAGGGCACGGATGCCGTCGCCGTCGAACTCGCGGCGAACCGCGCCGACCTGGCCTCCCGGGCCGGTTCCGCCCTGACCAGCGACCCCGCCGTACGAGCCCGTACCGCCGCCGTCACCGACGCGGACAGCCGGCGCTCGCAGCCGTACGCGAAGCGGTCCGCATCCCAGCGGGACCGTCTGCGCCTTCCGCTGCTGCCGACGACGACCATCGGTTCGTTCCCGCAGACGAGCGAACTGCGAACCGCGCGGGCCGAGTTGCGGGCGGGACGGCTCGACGCCGCCGGGTACGAGGAGCGGATCAAGGACGAGATCCGTGAGGTGCTCGCCTTCCAGGAGAAGGCGGGGATCGACGTCCTGGTGCACGGCGAGCCCGAACGCAACGACATGGTGCAGTACTTCGCGGAGCAGCTGACCGGCTGCCTGGCCACCCGGCACGGCTGGGTGCAGTCCTACGGCACACGGTACGTCCGGCCCCCGGTGCTGGCGGGGGACATCTCCCGCCCCGAGCCGATGACCGTCCGCTGGACGACGTACGCCGGGTCGCAGACCTCGAAGCCCGTCAAGGGCATGCTGACGGGGCCGGTGACCATGCTCGCCTGGTCCTTCGTACGGGACGATCAGCCGCGGGCCGAGACGGCCAGGCAGATGGCGCTCGCGCTGCGCGACGAGGTCGAGGACCTCGAAGCGGCGGGCGTGTCCGTCATCCAGGTCGACGAGCCGGCCCTGCGCGAGACCCTGCCGCTGCGGGCCGCGGACCATGCCGAGTACCTCGCCTGGGCGACGGAGTCGTTCCGGCTCACGACCGGCGGGGTACGGCCGGACACGCAGATCCACACGCACATGTGCTACGCGGAGTTCGGCGACATCGTGCAGGCGATCGACGACCTCGACGCCGATGTCATCAGCCTGGAGGCCGCCCGCTCGCACATGCAGGTCGCAGGCGAGCTGGCCGCGCACGGCTACCCCCGCGAGGCCGGACCCGGTGTCTGGGACATCCACTCCCCGCGCGTCCCCGGTACGGAGGAGGCGGCTGCCCTCCTGCGCAAGGGACTTGAGGCCATCCCGGCGGAGCGGCTCTGGGTGAACCCCGACTGCGGCCTGAAGACCCGCGGTTGGCCCGAGACCCGGGCCTCGCTGGAGAACCTCGTAGCGGCGGCCCGCGAGATCCGCGCCGAACTGACCACCGGCTCCTCCTGACCACGAGGGCCGGGACGGACGCCGCCGACGTCCGTCCCGGCCCGGGGGCAGCCGGCTAGAGCACCTTGGAGAGGAACGCCTTGGTGCGGTCGTGCTGGGGGTTGCCCAGGACGTCGCGGGGGTGGCCGGACTCGACGACGACGCC
>NZ_JBHXTV010000021.1:0-147392 GCF_042671585.1 Streptomyces sp. NPDC127129 | reverse complement strand
TTCCCGGGCCCCCGGCGGCCTCCTCGGCCCAGGAGTCGGACCTGCCCCCCGGGGTTTATCCGCGCTCGCTTCCCGGCAATTGTTATTGGGGGCCCCCCCGGGGGGGGGCCCCCCCTTCACCATGTCTCAGTCCAGCGCCAGGCTTCGGAGTACCAGGCCCGTCGCCGGCTTCGGTCCGAAGGACGTCGACTTGCGGGGCATGGTGACGCCCTGCCGGGCCAGGTCCCGTACGACTTCCTCCCGTACCGGATGCATGAGCACCGCCGTTCCGCCGCGGCGTTGCGCCTGCGCCACGGCCGCCTCGGTGTCGTGGATGTAGCTGATCTCCTCCGAGTCGTCCGGGATGTGCCACAGGTGGTCGAGGAGCGTGGCGTGCAGCACCGTGGCGTCCAGGGTGCGCCAGGCCTCCGGACGGTCGGCGGGGACGGTCCGGGCGAGGAGCTCCGGGTCCGGGTGGTCCACGAGGTGGAACGTGCCGTCGCCGGCGAGGAGGAAGGCGTTGCCGTCGGAGGTGGCGGCCGCCAGGGCCTCCATGGCCGCCGGCAGCGTGCCCTCGACACGGCGGACACGGAAGCCGTCGCCGAGGGCGGCGAGGGCGTCGCCGACGGGGAGGCGGTTGAGCAGCCGGTGGATGGCACGGACCCTGAGCGGGTAGCGGGCGGTGTCGATGAGCAGGACCAGGCCGTAGTTCCACGGGCTGGGCTGGGCGTGCTCCTCGCGGAGGCGGAGGTAGGTCGCCCAGCGGTGGTGGCCGTCGGCGATCAGCGCCTGGTGCTCGGCCAGGCCCGTGGAGACCGTGGAGAGGTCGCCGGGGTCCGTGATCGCCCAGAGGCGGTGGTGGAAGCCGTCCTCCGTGGTGGTGGCGAGCAGGGGCTCGCGGTGGACGGTGCGCTCGATGACCTCGGCCGTCCCGTTGCCGTTGCCCCGGTAGGTGAGGAGCAGCGGCTCCAGGTTGGCCGCGGTCGTCCGCATCAGCGCGGCGCGGTCCTCGACGACGTGCGGCATGACGTCCTCGTGGGGGAGCACGATCCCCTCGGCCGGGGTGGAGAGTTCCAGGGCGCCGATGATGCCCCGCTGCAGGATGCCGTCGCCGCTCTGCTCGTACACGTACAGAGCGGGCTCGGGGTCCGGTGCGAGGACGCCCTCGGCGAGCCAGCGGTCGAGGGTGACGGCGGCCTTGCGGTGGCGGGTGCCCGCGGTGACGGCCTGAGGCAGGATCAGCCGGACGATGTTGTGGGGATCGGCGGACTCGAGGTGGTGCAGTCCGTCGGGCCGTACGACGACGTCGTACGGCGGTGAGGTCACGGCGGCCAGGCTGCCGACCCGCTCGGGGACATAGCGGAGTCCCCGGAACGGGACCAGGTGCAGACCGTCATTGGCCGCAGGACCTCTGCTCATCATTGCGCAATCGTAAGTGCGCGGTGGCAATGAGCGATGATCGGGGGAGTCGGGACGGCTGAGACGTGAGGAGTACGAGGTCATGGGTGACGGCGGGCAGGGCGGTCAGGGCGTGCGGCAGGGCTCGGAACAGGGCCGTGAGCCGGGCTCGGAGCCCGGCCTGCGGCATGGCTCGCGGGAGGTGAGGGACCGGCCTGCCGGCATCGAGCGGGCGCTGAGCGAGGCGTACGACACGGCGCTGCTGGATCTGGACGGTGTGGTCTATGCGGGCGGGGAGGCGATCGCCCACGCCGTGGACGCGCTGGGCGCGGCCCGGGCCGGCGGGATGCACCTCGCGTACGTCACCAACAACGCGCTGCGGACCCCGGACTCGGTGGCCGCGCACCTGACGGAGCTGGGTGTTCCGGCGGAGGCGGCGGACGTGATCACGTCGGCGCAGGCGGTGGCGCGGCTGATCGCCGACGATGTGCCCGCCGGGTCGCCGGTGCTGGTGGTCGGCGGGGAGGGGCTCCGGGTGGCGCTGCGCGAGCGGGGCCTGGAGCCGGTGGAGTCGGCGGACGTGGACGGTCTCGCGGCCGTGGTGCAGGGGTACGGCGGGCCGGAGATGCCGTGGGCGCGGTTCGCGGAGGCGGGCTACGCGGTGGCGCGGGGCGTGCCGTGGTACGCCTCGAACACGGACCTGACGATTCCGGGGGCGCGGGGGATCGGGCCGGGGAACGGGGCGGCGGTCGAGGTCGTGCGGATCGCCACGGGCGGTGTGGCGGAGCCGAAGGTGGCGGGGAAGCCGTTGCCGCCGATGCACCGCGAGACGGTGCTGCGGACCGGGGCCGAGCGGCCGCTGGTGGTCGGGGACCGACTGGACACGGACATCGAGGGGGCGTTCAACGGGGGCGTGGACTCGCTGCTCGTACTGACGGGGGTGACGGACGTGGCGCAGCTGCTCGCCGCGGTTCCGGAGCACCGGCCGACGTACGTGGACGCGGACCTGCGCGGGCTGCTGACGGGACAGCCGCACGTGGTCGGGGTGCACGGGGGGTTCGTGTGCGGCGGCTGGTCGGCCGAGGCGCGCGGCGGCGAACTCGTCCTCGACGGCGAGGGTCCCGCCCTGGACGGGGTGCGGGCGCTGTGCGCGGCGGCGTGGACGGAAGCCGGGGCGGGCGCCTGCGGGTTGGACGCGGGGAAGGCGCTGGCGCGGCTGGCGCTGTGACGGGCTACGCGCCGGGGTTCTGACCTGCGGACGGGGATCGATCAGCAATAGCAGGGTAGGCTAACCTAACTCCCGTGTTGGTCGAGAGTCCCTCCCGAGCGAGCGCGGATCCGACCGGCCCCGACCAGAAGCCGACGCGCCGGCATTCCGTGCGCGCCGTCGGGCTGGTCGCGGCCGTCGGAGTCCTGCTGCTGGTCTGTGTCCTGAGCGTCATGATCGGTGCCAAACCGGTGCCGCTCGGCGATGTGTGGCACGGGCTGTTCCAGAACACCGGTGTCGGCAACGACGTCATCATCCATGACGTCCGCGTCCCCCGGACCCTTCTCGGGCTGCTCGTCGGCGTCGCCCTCGGCCTCTCCGGGGCCGTGATGCAAGGCCTCACCCGCAACCCGCTCGCCGAGCCGGGGCTCCTCGGTGTGAACGCCGGCGCCGCCGCGGCGGTCGTCTCCGCGATCGCCTTCCTCGGGATCTCGGACGTCGGCGACTACATCTGGTTCGCGTTCGCCGGCGCGGCCGTCGTCTCCGTCGTCGTGTACGTCCTCGGCGGCAGCCGCAGCTCCACGCCCGTGCGCCTCGCGCTCGCCGGAACGGCCGCCACCGCCGCGCTCTACGGCTACGTCAACGCCGTCCAGCTGCTGAACTCGGCCGCGCTCGACCGGCTCCGCTTCTGGACCGTCGGCTCGCTCGCCTCCGCCGACATGGAGACCGTGCGTCGCGTGGCGCCGTTCATCCTCGCCGGCGTCGTCCTCGCCCTGCTCATCGCCCGGCCGCTCAACGCCATGGAGCTGGGCGACGACACCGCCCGTGCGCTCGGCGCCGACCTCAACCGGACCCGCGTGCTCGCGATGGCCGCGGTCACGCTGATGTGCGGCGCGGCGACCGCCGCCTGCGGGCCGATCGTGTTCCTCGGCCTGATGGTCCCGTACCTCGTACGCGCCATCACCGGTCCCGACATGCGCTGGATCCTCCCGTACGCGGCCGTCCTCTCGCCCGTCCTCCTGCTCGGCTCCGACGTGGTCGGCCGGCTCGTCGCCCGCCCCGCGGAGCTGCAGGTCGGCATCGTGACCGCGCTGATCGGCGGGCCCGTCTTCATCCGCCTCGTCCGCCGCAAGAGGATGGCCCAGCTGTGACCACCAAGACGCTACGGACCGGCGCCGGGCTCTCCCTGCGCTACGCGCCCCGCGCCGCCCTCTCGCTGGTCGGGCTGCTCGCCGCCGCCCTCGCGGCCGCCGTCGTGCTCATCGGCAGCGGAGACTTCCCCATCGCCCCCGGTGACGTCGTCGCCACCCTCCTCGGCGACGGCACCGCCGTGCAGGAGTTCGCCGTCATGGACCTGCGGCTGCCGCGCGTCCTCGTCGCCGTCTTCGTCGGCGCCGCGCTCGGCATCGGCGGCGCGGTCTTCCAGTCCGTCTCCCGCAACCCGCTCGGCAGCCCCGACGTCATCGGCTTCGGTCAGGGCGCCACGGTCGGCGCGCTGGCCGTCATCGTCCTCTTCCAGGGCAGCGCGACGGCCGCGGCGGGCGGCGCCGTCGTCGGAGCCCTGATCACCGGCACCGCGATCTACCTGCTCGCCTGGAAGCGCGGCGTCCACGGCTACCGGCTCGTCCTCGTCGGCATCGGCGCGGCCGCGATGCTGACGGCCGTCATCCACTACCTGATCACCAAGGCCAACCTCGTCGACGCCACCCGCGCCACCGTCTGGATGACGGGTTCGCTCGACGGGCGGGACTGGGAGCAGTTCTGGCCGCTGTTCGCCGTCTGCTGCGTGCTGATCCCGCTGGTCCTGGGCCACGGGCGGGCGCTGCGGATGCTGGAGATGGGCGACGACGCCGCGTACGCCCTCGGGGTGCGGGTGGAGCGGACCCGTATCGTGCTGATGGCCTCCGCCGTGCTGCTCGTCGCCGTGGCCACCGCCGCGGCCGGGCCGATCGTCTTCGTCTCCCTCAGCGCCCCGCAGCTCGCGCGCCGGCTGACCCGCTCGCCCGGCCCGAACCTCGCCGCCTCCGCCCTCATGGGCTCCGTCCTGCTGCTCGTCGCCGACTGGACCGCGACCAACGCCTTCGGCGACCGTCAGCTGCCGGTGGGTGTCGTCACCGGGGTGCTCGGCGGCTGCTATCTGCTGTGGCTGCTCGTCACCGAGCGCAAGGCGGGACGGATATGACGGATTCCCACGAGAAGAACAACAGGAGCACCTCCATGGACCGGCAGACCCAGCGGCTCGGCGCGGAATCGGTCACCCTCGCCTACGACCAGCGGGTCATCGCCCGCGACCTGTCCGTCGAGATCCCCGACAACTCGTTCACGGTCATCGTCGGCCCCAACGCCTGCGGCAAGTCGACCCTGCTGCGCGCCCTGTCCCGGATGCTCAAGCCCTCGGAGGGCCGGGTGCTCCTCGACGGGCAGAGCATCCACAGCCTGCCGGCCAAGAAGGTCGCCAGGACCCTCGGTCTGCTGCCCCAGTCCTCCGTCGCCCCCGACGGCATCACGGTGGCCGACCTCGTGGCCCGCGGGCGCTACCCGCACCAGGGGCTGCTGCGCCAGTGGTCGCCGGAGGACGAGCGGATCGTCCAGGAGTCGATGGACGCGACCGGGGTCGCCGAGCTGGCCGAGCGGTACGTCGACGAGCTGTCCGGCGGTCAGCGTCAGCGCGTGTGGATCGCGATGGCGCTCGCCCAGCAGACCCCGCTGCTCCTCCTCGACGAGCCCACGACCTTCCTGGACATCCAGCACCAGATCGACGTCCTCGACCTCTGCGCCGAGCTGCACGAGACCCAGGGCCGGACCCTCGTCGCCGTCCTCCACGACCTCAACCACGCGGCCCGGTACGCCACCCACCTCATCGCCGTGCGCGGTGGCGAGGTGGTCGCGGAGGGGCCGCCGTCCGAGGTCGTGACGGCCGAACTCGTCGAGCGGGTCTTCGGACTGCGCTGCCAGGTCATCGAGGACCCGGAGACGGGCACGCCGCTGGTGGTGCCCGCGGGCCGCAAGGCCCGGGCGAAGGAGCGGGAGTCCGCGCTACAGAAGTGAGCGCAGCTTCAGCAGGTCGCGGAAGCCGGCCTCCAGCCTGACCCGGCCGGAGGCCCAGGCCTTCGCGAAGTTCAGCTCGCCCCCCACCATCGCCACCAGGTCGTCGCCCGTCATCGCCAGGCGGATCTGCGCCTTGGCCGGCGGCGGGCCCGGCACCGTGTCCTGGACCTCGACCCGGCCGCCCGCAAGGCGCCCGGTGAACGTCGTGTCCAGGTCCGTGATGTGGCAGCTCAGGCTGCGGTCGAGCGCGGCGGCGCTGCGGACCTCGCCGTCCGCGCGCGCGAGATTGTCCGAAAGTCTGTCGAGTGCGCTGCGGCACTCCTCGATCGTGGCCATCGTGATCGACCGTACCCCAGGGCTTCGCGATAGCGTCGGGGGATGAACGACGTGACGGATGCAGCGCCGGCCCCGGACGAGGGCGCGGGCCGCCCGGCCGCGGGCGCGGACCCGGCCCCGGTCCCGGCGGCGCAGGCGGCGCCGGGGACCGGCGAGGAAGCGGCCTTCGAACCCGCCGCGCCCGCGCCCCTCGGCGTGCAGCGCGTCCCCACCGGCCGTCCCGCCGTGGACGCCCTCCTGGAGCGGCTCGGCGACGCCGACCGCCTCGCGGCGGACGGACACCTGGAGGTGTACGAGGATGTACACCGTGGGCTGCGCGACGAGCTGACCTCTCTCGACGCCGTCCGCCCCGGACCGGCCCCGGGACCGTGAACGGTTCCGCCGGTGTCTCCGTACAACCAGTCGTGAATCCCGTCGTACAACCAGTCGTGAATCAAGCCGTACAACCCGTCGCACAACCACAGGAGCTGAACCGAACGTGGCAGGAGTGGCACGCCGCCGTCTGGACGCCGAGCTGGTACGCCGCAAGCTCGCCCGCTCGCGCGAGCACGCCAGCCAGCTGATCGCCGCCGGGCGGGTGACCGTCGGCAAGACGGTCGCGACCAAGCCCGCCACCCAGGTGGAGACGGCCGCGGCCATCCTCGTCGCCCAGGACGACGCCGACCCCGACTACGTCTCGCGCGGCGGCCACAAGCTCGCCGGTGCCTTCGCCGCCTTCGTGCCGCAGGGGCTGACGGTCGAGGGGCGGCGCGCGCTGGACGCGGGCGCCTCGACCGGCGGTTTCACGGACGTCCTGCTGCGGGCGGGCGCCGCGCACGTCGTCGCCGTCGACGTCGGCTACGGACAGCTCGCCTGGTCGCTCCAGAGCGACGAGCGGGTCACCGTGAAGGACCGGACGAACGTACGCGAGCTGACCCTCGACGCCATCGACGGCACACCCGTCGACCTCGTCGTCGGCGACCTCTCCTTCATCCCGCTCGGCCTGGTGCTGCCCGCCCTCGTGCGCTGCACGGCCCCCGACGCGGACCTCGTGCTCATGGTGAAGCCGCAGTTCGAGGTGGGCAAGGAGCGCCTCGGCACCGGCGGCGTCGTCCGCAGCCCCGAGCTGCGGGCCGACACCGTACGGAACGTGGCGCGCCAGGCGGCCGAGCTCGGGCTCGGGGTGCTGGGCGTGACGGCGAGCCCGCTGCCAGGCCCCTCCGGCAACGTCGAGTACTTTCTTTGGCTGCGGGCAGGGGCGCCCGCGCTCGATCCGGCGGATGTCGACCGCGCCGTGGCGGAGGGACCTCGTTGAGCTCAACGACCGCACCACCTGGTAGCCGTACTGTCTTCCTGCTCGCGCACACCGGCCGGCCGGCCGCCGTGCGCAGCGCCGAACTCGTCGTACTCGGACTCCTGCGGAGCGGCATCGGCGTCCGCGTCCTGGAGGCGGAGGCGGCCGACCTGCCGCTGCCGCCGTCCGTGGAGACCGTGCCGGAGGCCTGCACCGACGCGCTGGAGGGCTGCGAGTTGCTCGTCGTCCTCGGCGGCGACGGCACGCTGCTGCGCGGCTCGGAGTTCTCCCGGGCGTCCGGCGTGCCGATGCTCGGCGTCAACCTGGGCCGGGTCGGCTTCCTCGCGGAGGCCGAGCGCGACGACCTCGACAAGGTCGTCGACCGCGTCGTCACGCGCGCGTACGAGGTCGAGGAGCGGATGACCCTCGACGTGGTCGTGTACGAGAACGGCGACGTGCTGCACCGCGACTGGGCGCTGAACGAGGCGGCCGTCCAGAAGGTCTCCCCGGAACGGATGCTGGAGGTCGTGCTGGCGATCGACGGCCGGCCGGTCACCGGGTTCGGCTGCGACGGGGTGATCTGCGCGACTCCGACGGGCTCGACGGCGTACGCCTTCTCGGCCGGCGGACCTGTGATCTGGCCCGAGGTCGAGGCGCTGCTCATGGTCCCGATCGGGGCGCACGCGCTGTTCGCCAAGCCGCTCGTGACGACGCCCGAGTCCGTGCTCGCGGTGGAGGTGGAGCCGCACACGCCCAACGGCGTGCTGTGGTGCGACGGCCGCCGTACGGTCGAACTCCCGGCGGGCGCACGGGTCGAGGTCCGGCGCGGCGCCGTTCCGGTACGGCTCGCCCGGCTGCACCACGCCTCCTTCACGGACCGTCTGGTGGCGAAGTTCGCCCTCCCGGTCTCGGGGTGGCGCGGCGCGCCCCACTAGGGCGACGGCCGGGGAACCGGCGCCCCGGCCCGAGGCCGGGGCCGCCCACTCCCACGGGTGACAGCCGCGGTTCCGACCTGCGGATTCGCCCCGTTCCGGCAGGGGCCGTCGCACAGGCGGGGCCGGACCTCGTAAGGTCTTCCCCGTGTTGGAGGAGATGCGGATACGGTCGCTCGGGGTCATCGACGACGCTGTTGTCGAGCTGTCGCCCGGTTTCACCGCGGTGACCGGCGAGACCGGCGCCGGCAAGACCATGGTCGTGACCAGCCTGGGGCTGCTGCTCGGCGGGCGCGCCGACCCCGCCCTGGTGCGGATCGGCGCGGGCTCCGCCGTGGTCGAGGGGCGGATCAGGCTGCCCGACGGCTCGGGCGTGGCCGCGCGCGCCGAGGAGGCGGGCGCGGAGCTGGACGACGGCACGCTGCTCGTCAGCCGGACGGTCTCGGCCGAGGGGCGCTCGCGCGCCCACCTCGGCGGGCGCTCCGTGCCCGTCGGCCTGCTCGCCGAGCTCGCGGACGAACTCGTCGCCGTGCACGGCCAGACCGACCAGCAGGGCCTGCTCAAGCCGGCCCGGCAGCGTGGCGCGCTCGACCGGTACGCGGGCGAGGCCGTCGCCGTGCCGCTCGCCGCGTACGGAGAGGCGTACCGGCGGCTGCGGGCCGTCGTCGCCGAACTGGACGAGATCACCACCCGGGCGCGGGAGCGGGCCCAGGAGGCCGATCTGCTGCGTTTCGGGCTCGGTGAGATCGAGGCCGTCGAACCGCTGGCCGGGGAGGACGTCGAGCTGGCCGCGGAGGCGGAGCGCCTCGGGCACGCCGAGGCCCTCGCCTCGGCCGCCGCGCTCGCGCACGCGGCGCTGGCCGGACAGCCCGAGGACCCGGAGGCCGTCGACGCGACGACGCTCGTCGCCGGGGCGGGGCGCGCGCTCGAAGCCGTACGGTCGCACGATCCGGCGCTCGCGGCGCTCGCCGACCGGATGGGTGAGATCTCCATCCTGCTCGCCGATGTGGCGGGGGAGCTCGCCGGGTACGCCGACAACCTGGACGCCGACCCGCGCCGCCTCGCGGCCGTGGAGGAGCGGCGGGCGGCGCTGACCCAGCTCACCCGGAAGTACGGCGAGGACGTCTCGGCCGTTCTGGCGTGGGCGCAGGAGAGCGCGGCCCGGCTCACGGAGCTGGAGGGCGACGACGACCGGATCGGCGAACTGACCGCCGAGCGGGACGCGCTGCGGGCCGAACTGTCGCAGCTCGCGCAGGCGCTCACCGACGCGCGTACGGAGGCGGCGGCGCGGTTCGCCGACGCGGTCACCGCCGAACTGGCCTCGCTCGCCATGCCGCACGCGCGCGTGTCCTTCGACATCCGCCAGACCGAGGACCCGGAGGGTGTGGAGGTCGGCGGCCGCCGGGTCGCCTACACGCCGTCCGGTGCCGACGAGGTCGAGCTGCTGCTCGCCCCGCACCCGGGCGCGCCGCCGCGGCCGATCGCCAAGGGCGCGTCCGGTGGTGAGCTGTCCCGGGTGATGCTGGCGGTCGAGGTCGTCTTCGCGGGTACGGACCCGGTGCCGACGTATCTCTTCGACGAGGTCGACGCGGGCGTCGGCGGCAAGGCGGCCGTGGAGATCGGCCGCCGGCTGGCGAAGCTCGCCAGGACGGCGCAGGTCGTGGTGGTCACCCACCTGCCGCAGGTGGCGGCGTTCGCCGACCGCCAGCTGCTGGTGGAGAAGACGAACGACGGCTCGGTGACCCGCTCCGGCGTGACCGTCCTGGAGGGCGAGGACCGGGTCCGCGAGCTGTCGCGGATGCTGGCGGGCCAGGAGGACTCGGAGACGGCCCGCGCCCACGCGGAGGAACTCCTGGCGACGGCCCGAGCGGACGGCTGAGAGCGCGGCGCCCTGGCGGGGTGCCTGCCCCTGTGGGGCGTGGTGACCGTGGCAACGGCGTGGCGGCCGCGGGGCCGCCTCCGGCCCCCCCGACAGCGCCCCGACAGCGCCCGGACAGCGCCTCGGCGGCGCCGACGGGTCGGTGACGGCCGGCAGAGGGCGCCCGGGCGGCGTGGGCGGTGACGGAGCGGCCCGCCTGGGCCGTGTGTGGCGGCGCCCCACGGCGGCGCGCCGTCCGGCGGCTTCGTGGAGGGGCGGCCGGACGGTGACGCCTCGGCGGCGCGGGGGCCGGCAGAGGGCGCCCTGGCGCGCCGGGCGGTCTCGGGGCGATGGCCCGCAGCGCTGCGGGCCGGTACGGCTCGATGCGCGAGGGCCGGGGCGACCTGCCGGAGGCCGCTGTGCTCCGGGTGACGCGGTTGCGCTCGTCCGGGGTCGCTTCCCGCACGCCGGGGGCGGCGCGCGCTGCTGCTGTTCTCGGGCGAGCGCGTGCCTGTGGCGCGTAAGCCGGGGTGTCCCCGTGGCCGGGCGGGGGCCTGCCTAGGGTGGGGGCATGATCGGGACTTCGGGCAGGGTGGGGGCGTTCGTCGTGGCCGCGGGGGTCACGCGGGCGGTGTACGCGGCGCTGCGGCGGCGGAACGACCCTCGAGGGCGGCGGGAGAACCACGCCGGGCGGAGCGTCGACCTGTACGCCGGTCCCGCCACCGCCCTCGGCACGGCCGTGGCGGTCGGAAGCGCAGCGAGCCGGGGGTCCTCCCGGCCGGAGGCCGGCGGGGGAGGGGCTGCCGCCTTCGCCGTGCTCGCCGCCGCGGCCTGCGGGGCGTACGACGACGCCAAGGGCGATCACCGGCGGGGTCTCCGGGCGCACCTCGGGGCCCTGCGCGAGGGCGAGGTCACCAGCGGGACCGTGAAGCTCGTCGGGATCGGCGCGGCCGGGCTCGTGGCCGGAGCGCTGCTCAAGGAGCGGCCCGTCGACAAGGTCCTCGCGGGCGTCGTCATCGCCGGCACCGCCCACTTCGTCAACCTCGTGGACGTGGCGCCGGGGCGGGCCGGGTTGACGGTGCTCGGGCTCGCCGCCCCCGGCCTGCTGCGCGGGCAGATCGCCGCCGCCCCCATGGGAGCCGCGATCGCCGTCCTCGCCGACGACCTCGGAGAGCGCACGATGCTCGGCGACACCGGTGCCCACGCGCTCGGAGCCGCCGTCGGCAGCGCCATCGCCGCCGGGAACGGGCGGCTCGGACTCGCCGTCCACGCGGCCGGGCTCATCGCCGCGGCGGCGTTCGGAGACCGGGTCAGCACCCTCGCGCGTTCACCCGTGTGAGTGATAGCGCGTGACGAGTTGGGGGCTTGGACACGGCGACGACGGGGCTTCGGTGCCGGAACGTGCGTACGGGCTGGCATCCTTGGGCGCGTGACACAGCTCCGTACGGTCCAAGTGCTGGGCGGCGGCAGCGCGGGCAGCAGCGCTCACGTCCGATCACTTGCCTCGGGGCTGGTGGCGAGAGGCGTGCGGGTGACCGTGTGCGCCCCGCCCGAACTCGACCGCGCCTACGACTTCATCGGCGCAGGCGCGCACTTCGTGCCCGTGCCGCGCCGCAACGACCCCGCGACGGTCGCTCAGCTCCGTAACGCCTGCATCGGCGCGGACGTCGTGCACGCGCACGGCCTGCACGCCTCCGTACGGGCGATGCTCGCGCTGTCCGGGCCGGTCCGTGCGCCGGCGCTCGTGACGACCTGGCACACCCGGTCCCACGTGGACGGGGCGCGGGGCGGGCTGCTGCGGCTGCTCGAACGCAGGACGGTGCGGGCGTCCGCCGTCGTCCTCGGGACGTCGTCCGAGCTGGTCGACCGGGCCCGTCGGCGCGGCGCGCGCGACGCGCGGCTCGCCCCGGTGACCGTCCCCGCCTCACGGGCCCCGGTCTGTCTGCACGACGGCAAGGCGCGGGCCGAACTGGGAGCGGTCGACAGGCCGTTGCTGATGGCCGTCGGCGCACTCGTGCCCGAGCGGGGGTACGGAATCCTCCTGGACGCGGCACGGGAGTGGCGGGACATGGACCCGCAGCCCCTGCTGGTGATCGCGGGCGAGGGGCGCGAACGGGCCGCGCTGCAGCGGCGGATCGAGGCGGAGGGCCTCGGGGTCCGGCTGATCGGCCGGCGCGAGGACGTGGCGGAGCTGCTGGCCGCCGCCGACGTGGCGGTCCTCCCGTCGCTGTGGGAGGCGCGCGCCCTGCTGGCGCAGGAGGCGCTGCGGCTCGGCGTGCCGCTGGTCGCCACGGCCGTCGGCGGTGTGCCGGAACTGGTGGGGGACGCGGCCGAGTTGGTGCCATGGGGGGACGCGGGTGCGCTGGCCGCCGCCGTACGGGGGCTGCTGGAGGACGCCGACCGCCGCATGGACCTGGCGGCGGCGGGCCGGACGCAGGCGAGGACCTGGCCCACGGAGGACGAGACGATCGCTCACGTCCTGAGCGTGTACGACGAGCTGTCCGGCCGCCCCTGAACGTCCCGACCGGTCCGGTCAGGGCCGAGGTCCGTCCCGACCAGGACTGGCTGAGGTCCGTCCGGTCCGTCCGCCCTGGCCGAGGTCCGTCCCGACCGGGCCGGTCCGAGGTCCGTCCCGACCGGGCCGTCCAGGCCGAGGTCCGTCCCGACCGGTCCATCCGGGTCCCAGGTCCGTCTGTCCGGTCCGTCTGCCCGCGCCGAGGTCCGCCCGCGCCGAGGTCCGTCCGGTCCGAGGTCCCTCCGGTCCGTTCGTCCCGTCGTCCCGTTCTACGGGGTGTGCCGTCGCGCCCGGAGGGCGAGCGACAGTGCCAGGACCGTCTGCGGGTCGTCCAGGTCCGTGCCGAGGAGTTCGGAGATACGGGCCAGGCGGTTGTAGAGCGTCTGGCGGTTGAGGTGGAGTTCGCGGGCCGTCTCCGCCTTGCGGCCCGCGTGGGCCAGGTAGGTCTCCAGGGTCGGGAGCAGCGGCGGGCGCGCGGCGCGGTCGTGGTCCCGCAGGGGGCCGATCGCGCGGTCGACGAAGGCCGCGAGGTCCGGGTGGTCGCGCAGGCGCCACAGCAGCAGGTCGATGTCGAGCCGCCGCGCGTCGTACCAGGGGCGGTCGGAGAGGCCCTGCGCCGCCGTCGCCGTTTCGCCCACGTGCCGCAGCGACGCCGCTGCCGCCGCCCAGCCGCCCGCGACGCCCACCACGACCACCGGCGGCTGCGTCCCGGCTCTCGCCCAGCCTCCGCCCGGGGCCGACCCCGCGAGGCCCGCCCGCTCCACGCCCGCGCGCAGCGCCGCCGCGACCCGGTCCGCCACCGCCGTACGCTCCGACTCCGAGCGCAGACCGAGCAACAGGGGTACCCGGCCCTCCACCGGCCGCACGCCGAGCAGCACCGGAACACCGACCGACGACAGCTCCTCCAGGACCGCCCGCGCCAGCAGGGCCCAGTTGCCCGAGGGGGAGAGTTCGGGAGCGAGGCGCATGACCACGGGCAGCAGCGGGCCGTCCCCCGGGCGGAAGCCCAGCACCCGCGCCTGCGCCGGCGCGTCCTCCGCCGTGATCCGGCCCTCCGCCAGGTCCGTGAGGAAGTCGCCCCTGCCCCGTGCCGCCAGCTCCTCCTCCTGGCGGGCCTGCATCAGCACGACCGCCAGGATTCCCGCGGCCCGCTCGGCCGCCATCCGGTGCACCGGGGCGAGCGGCCCGGAGACCGCGAGCAGCACGAGGCGGGCGCGGACGGATCCCGTACCGGGTCCGCCGCCGGGCACGTCCACGAGTACGGCGCCCGTCGGCGGCCCCGACTCCCGTGCCGCGCGCTGGCCCCGCAGCCCGTCCCACACCTGGAGCGGGTCCGCCGGGCCCGACTCCGTACCGGCGGCGTAGAGCAGCTGTCCGTCCGCCGTCTCCAGGAAGACCGGGTTCGCCGTGAAGTCGGCGAGGATCCGCAGCACCTGCGGCACCCCGCCCCCGCCGAGGAGCGCCTCCGTGCACTGCCGGTGGACCTCCTCCGCCTGCCGCAGCAGCGCGTAGTGGCCGTTGACGATCTCGGTGTGGATCTCCTCCGTGACGGCCACGAACGGCACTTCGCGGTGCAGCTGCACCAGCGGCAGACCCGCCGAGCGCGCCGTCTCCACGATCGTGGCCGGCAGCCGCGAGAACCTCGGCCCCAGCTCCACCACCAGGGCCGCGATGCCCCGGTCCGCGAGCCGCCGTACAAAGGCGCGCTGCTCCGCCGGCCGGGTACCGAGGCCGAGCCCCGTCGTGAGCAGCAGCTCACCGCCCTTGAGCAGCGAAGCGATGTTCGGGACCTCGCCCGCGTGCACCCAGCGCACGGTCCGGTTCAGCCGGTCCGCACCCGCGATCACCTCCGGGAGGCCGCTGCGGAGCCCGGGCAGTTCCAGCGCCCGCTGCACGGTGATCCCGCCCTGACTGTCCATGGCCGGACGCTACCTCCGTCCATGTTCCGGTGACATCACCCGGCGGTCACGGGACTCGACAGTTCGTCCGTACCGTCGACAACTCGTCGCTTCATCGGGCCAATTGTGCGACCGCATGTCGATTGTGGCGTACGTCACGCGGGAGGATCCTCTCCGGCCATGGCAGAGAACCCCACCCCTGAGGTGCACCGTCTCAAAGCGAACTCGGTCGGTCTGGTCGGCGTCGTCTTCATGGCCGTCGCCACCGCCGCGCCGATCACGGCCATGACGGGGAACCTCCCCATCGCCGTGGGTTTCGGCAACGGTACCGGCGCGCCCGCCGGCTACCTGTTCGCGACTCTCGTCCTGACCGTCTTCTCCGTCGGCTACGTGGCCATGGCCAAGCGGATCACCGCAGCCGGGGCCTTCTACGGCTACATCTCGCACGGACTCGGCCGGATCGCCGGTATGGCCTCCGGCATGCTCGCGGTACTCGCGTACATCGTCTTCGAGGCCTCGATCGTCGGCGTCTTCGCCTACTTCACGCAGACGACGGTGGCCGACCAGCTCGGCGTGGACCTGCCGTGGATCGTGTACGCGGCGGCGATGCTCGGCGTGACCGCAGTCCTCGCGTACTTCGACATCAACCTCACCGCCAAGGCGCTCGGCGTGATGCTGATCGCCGAGATCGCGGTCCTCTTCGCCGTCGCGACCGCCGTCCTGATCTCCGGCGGCGGGCCCGACGGCATCCCGTTCGAGCCGGTCGACCCGAAGAATGCCTTCACCGGCGCGTCCGCCGGACTGGGACTCTTCTTCGCCTTCTGGTCCTGGGTCGGCTTCGAGTCGACGGCGATGTACGGCGAGGAGTCCCGCGACCCCAAGCGGGTCATCCCCCGCGCCACGCTCGTCTCCGTGATCGGCGTCGGCCTCTTCTACATCTACGTCTCCTGGATGACCATCGCGGGCAACGGGCTCTCCGGTTCCGTGGAACTGTCCTCCTCCGCCGCGCCCCTCGACCTCTTCTTCGCTCCCACCCAGGCCTTCATCGGCGCCTGGGCCGTCGACGCCTTCCAGTGGCTGCTGCTCACCGGCTCCTTCGCCTGCGGCATGGCCTTCCACCAGTGCGCCTCCCGCTACCTGTACGCCATCGGCCGCGAGGGGTTCCTCCACCCGGCGCTCGGGCGCACCCACCCCCGTCACGGCTCGCCGTACGTCGCCTCGTACGTCCAGAGCGGCATCGCGGTCGCTCTGGTCGGCGCCTTCTGGCTCACCGGCCAGGACCCGTACATCCACCTCTACACGCTGCTCGCGATCCTCGGCACCATGGCCATCCTCATCGTCCAGACCCTCTGCTCCTTCGCCGTCATCGGCTACTTCCGGGCGAACCACCCCGAGGACCGGCACTGGTTCAGGACGCTCACCGCGCCACTGCTCGGCGGCATCGGCATGATCGCCGTGGTCGTCCTGCTGGTCGTGAACATGGAGACCGCCGCCGGTCTCGCGGCCGACTCCCTCCTCTTCAAGGCCATTCCGTGGATCATCGGGACCGTCTTCCTCGGTGGCCTCGGCCTGGGCTGGTACCTCAAGGCCAGACGGCCCGAGCGCTACGAGATCATCGGCCGGATCGTCCTGGAGGACGCGACCGAGCGCGACGACGAAGCCCGGCCGGCTCCCGCCCCCACCGCCGTACCTCAGAGCTGATCCCTCACCTCTCCAGGAGCGCCCCATGGCACGCACGAATCCGATGCACCTCCTGAACCGCCTCGCCGCCGAGCACGCCGACGCCAGGCGGCTGAACCTCCCCGTCGACGCCCTGAGGGAGATGCGGTCCGACCCGATCGGCCGCCGTTCCCTCCTGAAGTACGCCGCCGCGGCCGGGATCGCCGTCTCCGCCGTCACCTCGGTCTCCCGCCCGGCCGTGGCCCGGGCGGTGACACCCGCCCGGGTCGCGGTGGTCGGCGCCGGCATCTCCGGTCTGACCGCCGCCCTCACCCTGCAGGACGCGGGCCTGAGCCCCACGCTCTACGAGGCCGACCCCGCGCGCGTCGGCGGCCGCATGTGGACCCAGCGGAGCCACTGGGCGTACGGGCAGACCTCCGAGATCGGCGGCGAACTCATCGACACCAGCCACAAGAAGATGCTGGAGCTCTGCCGCCGCTTCGACCTCCCCGTCGAGGACTTCCTCGGCGGCGGCCCCACCGGGGCCGAGGAGGTCCTCTGGTTCGGCGGCGCGTACTACCCGCGCCACCAGGCCGACGAGGACTTCAAGGCGGTGTACCAGGCGCTGCGCCGTGACCTGTCGGAAGCGGGGGAGGTCACCTGGAACCGCACCACCCCGGCCGGCACCGCGCTCGACACCATGTCGATCCACGCGTGGATCGAGTCGAGAGTGCCCGGAGGACACGCCTCGCCGCTCGGCCGCTTCATCGACGTCGCCTACAACGTCGAGTACGGCGCCGACACCACCGAACAGTCGTCGCTCGCCCTCGTCCTGCTCATGGGCTACCAGACCAATCCCGGCAACTTCAACATCTGGGGGCTGTCGAACGAGCGCTACCACATCACCGGCGGCAACGACCGGCTCCCGAAGGCGATCGCGGCAGCCCTGGCACCCGGCACCCTGCGCCACGGGTGGGCGCTGACCGCCGTACGGGCCAATGCGGACGGCACCCAGACGCTGACCTTCAGCGAGTCGGGCGCCACCCGCACCGTCGTCGCCGACCACACCGTGCTCGCCGTCCCGCTGCCGATCCTCCAGAAGCTCGATCTCACCCGGGCGGGATTCGACCCCCTGATGAAGGACCTGCTGCGGGATGCCCGGATGGGGCACTGCACCAAACTCAACATGCAGTTCGGCACCCGGCCGTGGCGCGGGACCGGCCCCTGGCCCGGTGTCTCCGCCGGAGACTGCTTCACCGACACCGACGTCCAGCAGACCTGGGACACCACCAAGGTCCAAGGCGGCACGGGAGGCATCCTCATCCAGTACGGCGGCGGCAGCCTCGCCCAGTCCCTCACGCCTGCCGGTCCGTTCTCCACCGAGTCGGACCCGTACGTACGGAACCTGGTGAACCGCCACCTGAACGGCATCGACGCCTTCTTCCCCGGCACCTCCACGGCGTACACCGGCCGCGCCCAGCTCTCCGCATGGCACCGCAACCCGTGGGCGCTCGGTGCGTACTCCTGCTGGCCCGTCGGATACCTGCACCGGTACGCGGGCTACGAGGGCACCGCCCAGGGGAACGTCCACATCGGCGGAGAGCACTGCAGTTACGACTTCCAGGGCTTCATGGAGGGCGGGGCCACCGAGGGCGAGCGGGCGGCGCGGGAGGTGATCGACGCGCTCCGCTGAGGCTCAGGCGGCGGCCGGGGTGATGTTGTGGTTGAAGCGGAAGACGTTGTCGGGGTCGTACGCGGCCTTCACGGCGGCGAGCCTTCGGTAGTTCTCTTCGCCGAAGCCCGCGACCACCCGTGCGTCACCCTCGGCGCCGATGAAGTTCAGGTACACGTCCCCGGTCGACCACGGCCGCGCGTCGGCCCGGACGTCCCGCACCCACTGGATCGCCCGCTCGTCGTCCGCCGGGTCCTCCCAGGTCGCGAACGGGTGGACGACCCAGGGCGCCGAGCGCCACGGGATCGGGTAGTCGGCGGGGCCGGCCGCCACGGCGCCACCCATCATGAACAGCACGTGCTGGGTGGCCGTCGGGGCGGGGATCAGCGCCCCGCGCGCGCAGAAGGCGTCCACGGCCTCGTCCGGGAGGGCGCGCAGGTACTCCGCCGACCAGTAGTTCCGCAGCCCCGGCGGATCGTCGAGCATGCACTGGAACTCCACGTACGGAATGTCCGTGGACATCTCGACGACGGGCTTCAGGGCGAACAGGGGCGCCGCGAAGTCACGGACCTCGGCGACGGGACCCGCGTACGAGAGCAGAGCGCCGCAGAGCAGCTCGCCGACGAGGTGCTCGGGGATGAAGGGCTCCGGGGGCGCGGGGAGGTAGATGATCCCGCCGCCCGCCTCGTCGGGGGCGCGGTCCGCCAGGTCCCGGAAGGTGCGCACCGCCTCGGGCGCCTGCTCGGGCAGGAAGAACAGCATCGCGAAGCTCATCTCCGGCAGCTCGTGCAGCCGCAGGGTGAGCGAGGTCGCCACGCCGAAGTTCCCGCCGCCGCCGTGCAGCGCCCAGAACAGCTCGGGGTTCTCCTCCGCGTCCGTGTGCACGTGCTTGCCCTCGGCGGTGACCAGCTCGGCGGCGAGGAGGTTGTCGCAGGCGAGCCCGAACTTCCGCTCCAGCCAGCCCGATCCGCCGCCCAGGGTGAAGCCGCCCACGCCCGTGGTGGAGACCCGGCCGCCGGTGGTGGCCAGGTGGAAGGGCTGGGTCGCGTGGTCCAGGTGGCTCATGGTCGCCCCGCCCTCGACCCGTACCGTCATGTGCTCGGGGTCGGCGACGACCGCGTGCATCCGGCGCAGATCGATCACGAGACCGTCGTCCACGACGGAGGATCCGGCGACGCTGTGTCCGCCGCCGCGCACGGCGACGGACAGCCCGGTCTCCCTGCCGAAGAGGACCGCGTTGGAGACGTCCTCCGCGGTCGCGCACTGGGCGATGACGGCGGGACGCCGGTCGATCATTCCGTTGTGGATGGTCCGCGCCTCGTCGTAGCCGGGATCGCCGGGTACGTACACCTCGCCCGCCAGATCCTCACGGAGTCCGGCGAGAGCGCTGTCCGGGACGTGGTTACGGGGAGCCATGGCGCCCCCCTTTCCGAGGGGGGACAGGTACCTTTCAGCGTATTCCGGGGTGCGCTCTCCCGCGCCTCAGCCGCCGTACGCGCCGCTCGCCGTCAGCCGCAGTGCCGTGTCGATCAGCGGCACGTGGCTGAAGGCCTGCGGGAAGTTCCCCACCTGCCGCTGCAGCCGCGAGTCCCACTCCTCGGCGAGGAGTCCCAGGTCGTTGCGGAGCGCGAGCAGCCGCTCGAAGAGCTTGCGGGCCTCGTCGACCCGTCCGATCATCGCCAGGTCGTCGGCGAGCCAGAACGAACAGGCCAGGAACGCGCCCTCGTCGCCCTCCAGGCCGTCCACGCCGGCGTCCTCGCCCGCGGTCGGGTAGCGCAGCACGAAGCCGTCCTCGGTGGACAGCTCCCGCTGGATCGCCTCGATCGTGCCGATGACCCGCTTGTCGTCCGGCGGGAGGAAGCCCATCTGCGGAATGAGCAGCAGCGAGGCGTCCAGCTCCTTGGAGCCGTACGACTGCGTGAACGTGTTCCGCTCCTTGTCGTAGCCCTTCTCGCACACGTCCCGGTGGATCTCGTCGCGCAGCTCGCGCCAGCGCTCCAGCGGGCCGTCCGCGTCCCCGGACTCGATGAGCTTGATCGTGCGGTCGACCGCCACCCAGGCCATCACCTTGGAGTGCACGAAGTGCCGGCGCGGCCCGCGCACCTCCCAGATGCCCTCGTCGGGCTGGTCCCAGTGCGTCTCCAGGTAGCGGATCAGCTTGAGCTGGAGGAGCGAGGCGTAGTCGTTGCGGGAGAGCCCCGTCATGTGGGCCAGGTGCAGGGCCTCGGTGACCTCGCCGTACACGTCCAGCTGGAGCTGGTTGGCCGCTCCGTTGCCGACCCGGACCGGGCCGGAGTTCTCGTACCCCGGCAGCCAGTCCAGCTCGGCCTCGCCGAGCTCGCGCTCGCCCGCGATCCCGTACATGATCTGCAGGTTCTCCGGGTCGCCCGCGACCGCCCTGAGCAGCCAGTCCCGCCAGGCGCGGGCCTCCTCGCGGTAGCCGGTGCGCAGCATCGACGACAGCGTGATCGCCGCGTCGCGCAGCCAGGTGTAGCGGTAGTCCCAGTTCCGGACGCCGCCGATCTCCTCCGGCAGGGAGGTCGTCGGCGCGGCGACGATGCCGCCGGTCGGGGCGTAGGTCAGCGCCTTCAGCGTGATCAGCGAGCGGACCACGGCCTCGCGGTACGGCCCGTGGTACGTGCAGTGCTCCACCCACTCCCGCCAGAAGTCCTCGGTGGCCTCCAGCGAGCCCTCCGGGTCCGGCAGGGCGGGCGCCTCCTTGTGCGAGGGCTGCCAGCTGATGGTGAAGGTGATCCGGTCGCCGGGCGTGACGGTGAAGTCCGAGTACGTCGTGAGGTCCTGGCCGTGCGTCTCGGCGTCCGTGTCGAGCCAGACCGAGTCGGGGCCCGCGACGGCGACCGTACGCTCCCCGACCTTGTGCACCCACGGCACCACCCGTCCGTAGCTGAACCGCATCCGCAGCGCGGAGTGCATCGGCACCCGGCCCGAGACGCCCTCCACGATCCGGATCAGCTGCGGCGCGCCGTCACGCGGGGGCATGAAGTCGGTCACCCGGACCGTGCCGCGCGGGGTGTCCCACTCGGACTCGAGGATGAGCGAGTCGCCGCGGTAGCGCCGGCGGTCGGCGGGCGGCGGGGGAGCGCCCTCGGGACCGGCGGGACCGACCCGCCAGAATCCGTGCTCCTCCGTGCCGAGGAGCCCGGCGAAGACGGCATGCGAGTCGAAGCGGGGCAGGCAGAGCCAGTCGACACTGCCGTCCCGGCAGACCAGGGCGGCGGTCTGCATGTCTCCGATGAGTGCGTAATCCTCGATGCGCCCGGCCACGTGCTCTCTCCAGATCGAACGGCCACGTCCGCCCCGCAGGGCGCTTGCTACAGGTCAGCGGTCAGGTCGGCGGTCAACTGATCGTTGACGCTCGGCGGCGAGTGTCCGAGCAGGATACGACGCATCGGGTTGCGTTCTCGTCACGTCGTGGCTCCGATCGGGTGAGCAGGGCTTGACGCCGCGAGAGCCCGGCGCCGGGGACGCGCACCCGGGGGGCGCGTCGCCATCCGTGTGCACTCGACTGCCCCGTGTGGCCGGAAGCAGTCTCCCGATGTCGCTGATACCCTGGTACCCCGTGGACCGGTGGGAAACGGCGACAGCCGAGCCCCCGCAACCGCAGCGACGGCACCCCCCGATTCTTCCGGAGGGCACGCCGGAACGCACCTCCAGAACGCGACCACGGGAGCCCCCTCTTGGCGATGCCGCCCAAAACCACGACGACCAAGCACATCTTCGTCACCGGGGGTGTCGCCTCCTCCCTCGGCAAGGGCCTGACCGCCTCCAGCCTGGGTGCGCTCCTCAAGGCGCGGGGCCTGCGGGTCACGATGCAGAAGCTCGACCCGTACCTGAACGTCGACCCCGGCACGATGAACCCGTTCCAGCACGGCGAGGTGTTCGTCACCAACGACGGCGCCGAGACCGACCTGGACATCGGCCACTACGAGCGCTTCCTCGACGTCGACCTCGACGGCTCGGCCAACGTCACCACCGGCCAGGTCTACTCGCAGGTCATCGCCAAGGAGCGGCGCGGCGAGTACCTCGGCGACACCGTCCAGGTCATCCCGCACATCACCAACGAGATCAAGTCGCGGATCCGCCGCATGGCGACCGACGACGTCGACGTGGTCATCACCGAGGTCGGCGGCACCGTCGGCGACATCGAGTCGCTGCCGTTCCTGGAGACCGTCCGTCAGGTCCGCCACGAGGTCGGCCGCGACAACGTCTTCGTCGTGCACATCTCGCTGCTCCCCTACATCGGCCCCTCCGGTGAGCTGAAGACCAAGCCGACCCAGCACTCCGTCGCCGCGCTGCGCAACATCGGTATCCAGCCGGACGCCATCGTGCTGCGCGCCGACCGTGAGGTCCCCACGGCCATCAAGCGCAAGATCTCGCTGATGTGCGACGTCGACGAGGCCGCCGTCGTGGCCGCCATCGACGCCAAGTCGATCTACGACATCCCGAAGGTCCTGCACACCGAGGGTCTGGACGCCTACGTCGTGCGCAAGCTCGACCTGCCGTTCCGCGACGTGGACTGGACGACGTGGGACGACCTGCTGGACCGCGTCCACAACCCGGAGCACGAGGTCACCGTCGCGCTCGTCGGCAAGTACATCGACCTGCCCGACGCGTACCTCTCGATCACCGAGGCCATGCGTGCCGGTGGCTTCGCCAACAAGGCGCGGGTCAAGGTCAAGTGGGTCACCTCCGACGACTGCAAGACCGCGGCCGGCGCGAAGAAGCAGCTCGGTGACGTCGACGCCATCCTGATCCCCGGCGGCTTCGGCGACCGCGGTGTCAACGGCAAGATCGGCGCGATCCAGTACGCCCGTGAGAACAAGGTGCCGCTGCTCGGCATCTGCCTGGGCCTGCAGTGCATCGTGATCGAGGCCGCCCGGAACCTGGCCGACATCCCGGACGCCAACTCCACGGAGTTCGACGCGGCGACCGCCCACCCGGTCATCTCGACCATGGAGGAGCAGCTGGCGTACGTCGAGGGCGCCGGCGACCTCGGCGGAACGATGCGTCTGGGCCTGTACCCGGCGAAGCTCGCCGAGGGCTCCATCGTGCGCGAGGTCTACGACGACCAGCCGTACGTGGACGAGCGCCACCGCCACCGCTACGAGGTCAACAACGCGTACCGCGCCGAGCTGGAGAAGAAGGCCGGTCTGGTCTTCTCCGGCACCTCCCCGGACAACAAGCTCGTCGAGTACGTCGAGTACCCGCGCGAGGTTCACCCGTACCTGGTCGCGACCCAGGCCCACCCGGAGCTGCGCTCGCGTCCGACGCGTCCGCACCCGCTCTTCGCGGGCCTGGTCAAGGCCGCTGTCGAGCGCAAGACGGCCAAGTAGTACGAGGAGTTAACGTTGCCGGGGTACAGGTCCTTCACCGGGCCGGTACCCCGGCTTTCGTATGTGGTTCGTGTGGGAGGACGCAGATGGAGTTGCAGGACACCCCGGAGGAGTGGCGGGTCGTCGCGACGACGACCCCGTTCCAGGGAAACAAGACGAGTGTCCGCACGGACGACGTGGTCATGCCCGACGGCACGGTCGCGCGCCGCGACTACCAGGTCCACCCCGGTTCGGTGGCGGTCGTCGCCCTCGACGACCAGGACCGGGTGCTGCTGGTGAAGCAGTACCGGCACCCCGTACGGCAGAAGCTCTGGGAGATCCCGGCCGGCCTCCTCGACGTGCCGGGGGAGAACCCGCTGCACGCCGCCCAGCGCGAGCTGTACGAGGAGGCGCACGTCAAGGCCGAGGACTGGCGGGTCCTGACCGACGTCTACACGACGCCGGGCGGCTGCGACGAGGCGGTACGGATCTTCCTCGCGCGGGACCTCTCGGAGGCGCAGGGCGACCGATTCGACGTCTCCGACGAGGAGGCCGACATGGAGCTGGCCCGGGTTCCGCTCGCGGACCTGGTCCGGGGCGCGCTGGCGGGCGATCTGCACAACAACTGCCTGGTCGTGGGTGTGCTTTCGCTTGTGGCGGCGCGGGCGGGGGAGGGCGTCGAGGCCCTGCGCCCGGCGACCGCGCCGTGGCCGGCGAGGCCGTTCGAGGCGTAGGGGTCCTGCGCCCGGCGATCGCCCACACGGGGGACCGGGAGGGGTGCGGTGTGAACATCCGCTGATCCGATCGGGGGATTGTTCCGCCGCGCTCCGCCAAGGACCCCTCACGGCCTGAACTACGCTCGGGATCGCCCGTGCGGAGACCCCCGCGGGATCGGCTCGTGCGCAGGTGGACGGGAGCGTGGCCCGTGACGGATCAGGCGGTGGCAGCGGGCGGGGTGCGGAACTTCTACGGCCGTCAGCGGGAGTTGAAGGCCCTGCGCGCCGACATCGAACGGACCGGACTCGACACCCTCGCGGGCCACAAGGCCCCCCGCGCGCGCGTCCTTCTGATCGCCGGACGACCCGGCTCCGGCCGGACGAGGCTCGCCGAGGAACTGGTCACGGGGCTCGGCACCGCCTACCCCGACGGCGTGCTCCGCGCCCGGCTCACCGAACCCGGCGGCGACCCCGTCCCCACCGCGCGCGTCGCCCAGGGCCTGCTCCAGGACCTGGGCGTCGCCGAGCCGCCCGGCGCCGGGGAGGACGAGCTGACCGGACTGGTCCGCGAGGCCCTCTCCGCGCGGACCGGTGTCCTCGTCCTCGACGACTGCGTCGACGCCGAGCAGGTCGACCCGCTGATCCCCGACAACCCCGACGCGCTCGTCGTCGCCGTCGCCAGGGGACCGCTCACCGGAATCCCCGACGTCCGGCCCTGCACTCTCGGCGGCCTCGATCCCAAGTCGGCGATCGAGCTGCTCACCGCCTTCACCGGCTCCGTCCGCGTGACGGTCGACCCGCAGGCCGCCGAGACCCTCGTCGAGGAGTGCGGCGGCCAGCCGTCCGCCGTCGTCCTCGCCGGCGGCTGGCTCGGCGCCCGCCCCAAGGCCTCCGTCGCCGACCTCGCCAAGCGGCTGCGCGCCCTCGCCGGCGACCCGCTCTCCCGCGCGTTCCAGCTGGTCCACGAGTCCCTGGCCCCGCCGGCCGCCCGGATACTGCGATTCCTCTGCCTCGCCCCGCTCGGCCGCGCCGACGCCCACACCGCCTCCGCCCTGGCAGGGTGCTCCGTCTCGGCGGCCGCGAGCACCCTGGCCGGTTTCGTCGCGCTGGGTCTCGCCGCCGAGGGCGAGGACGGTCAGTACGAGGTGCCCGGGCACCTCGTCCCCCTTCTGCGTGAACAGATGGAGGAGCGCGACCGCCCCGCCGAGGTGCAGCTCGCCCGGGCCCGGATGCTGGAGCGCACCGTACGGCTCCTCCAGTCCTGCCGCGCGGTCACCGAGCCGGAGGGCTCCGTCGCCCGCAAGAAGCTCGCCGGACTTCCCCGCGCCCTGCGCTTCACCGGCGTGCCCGCCGCCGCCGAATGGCTGGAGAGCCGCCGGCCGGTGCTGCTCGCCTCCGCCCGGCTCGCCGTCGCCGACGGAGAGCTCGACACCCTGGCCCGCCGGCTCGTCGCCGCCCTGGTCAGGGCCGAGACGGCGCACCGCGGTGCCGAGGCCGCGGCGCCCGTCCTCTACGGCCTGCACCGACTCGTCCTGGACGTGGCCGAGCGGCGCGGACTGCACCGGGAGCGGGCCGCGGCCCTGTTGAACATGGCCGACCTCGACGCCGGGACCGGGCGCACCCGGGACGCCCTGACCCGCTACCGGGCCGCCCTGGACGCCGGCCGGGCCGCCGACGACCCGTACGCGATCGGTCGCGCGATGGAATCCGTAGGGGGTTCGTACCAGGAACTGGGGGACTGGCATCGGGCCGGGGACTGGTACGGCCGGGCCCTCGCCCAGCGCCTCGCCCGCGACGAGCGGGCCGACCAGGCCCGGCTCTACGCACGGCTCGGCACCGTCCAGACCTATGCGGGCCGCTACGGCGAGGCCCTGCGGAACTGGCGCGCCGCCGCGGCGGCCTACCGGCGCCTCGCGGATCTCCCCGGTCACGCGCGGGCGTTGAGCGAGGCGGCCCGGGTCCAGGAGTACGCCGGGCGGCCCGAGGAGTCCCTGCGGACCTGCGAGGAGGCGGTCGAGTGGGCGCGGCGGGCCAGGGACGTACGGCTCCAGGCGGCGCTGCAGCTCCGGCTCGCCGACACCCTCGACCGGCTCGGCGACCCCGCAGCGGCCCGTTTGCACCGGTCCGCGGCCGAAAGGCTCCTTGGAAGCGAGACTTCCGCCTACGAAATCCGTAGTGCTTCCAGTGAAGATTAATGCTTTGCAAGGCTAGACACGGGGAACTCCTTCATTAGACTGGGTGCGCCGCGATCGACCGCGGTCTGTCCCGGTGCGCGGTAGTGCATCCGGGTATGTATCGCAGTGCACCCCCGTTTCCCTCCCCTGATTCAAGGACCGTGATCGACGATGAAGGTCGGCATCCCCCGCGAGGTCAAGAACAACGAGTTCCGCGTGGCCATCACCCCCGCCGGTGTCCACGAGCTCGTCCGCAACGGCCACCAGGTCTTCGTCGAGCAGAACGCCGGTGTGGGCTCCTCGATCACGGACGAGGAGTACGTCTCCGCCGGTGCGCAGATCCTTCCCACCGCGGACGAGGTCTGGGCCACGGCCGACCTGCTCCTGAAGGTCAAGGAGCCCATCGCCGAGGAGTACCACCGCCTCCGCAAGGACCAGACCCTCTTCACGTACCTGCACCTCGCCGCCTCCCGCGAGTGCACGGACGCGCTGCTGGAGTCCGGCACCACCGCCATCGCCTACGAGACCGTCGAGACCGCGAACCGCGCCCTGCCGCTGCTCGCCCCGATGTCCGAGGTCGCGGGCCGCCTGGCCCCGCAGGTCGGCGCCTACCACCTGATGCGCTCGGTCGGCGGCCGTGGCGTGCTCCCCGGCGGCGTCCCCGGCACCCACGCCGGCGAGTGCGTCGTCATCGGCGGCGGCGTCTCCGGCTGGAACGCCACCCAGATCGCCGTCGGCATGGGCTTCCACGTGACCCTGCTCGACCGTGACATCAACAAGCTCCGCGAGGCCGACAAGATCTTCGGCACCAAGGTGAAGACGATCGTCTCCAACGCCTTCGAGCTGGAGAAGGCAGTCGTCGAGGCCGACCTCGTCATCGGCGCCGTCCTCATCCCGGGCGCCAAGGCCCCGAAGCTGGTCACCAACGAGCTCGTCGCCAAGATGAAGCCCGGAAGTGTCCTTGTCGACATCGCGATCGACCAGGGCGGCTGCTTCGAGGACTCGCACCCGACCACCCACGCCGAGCCGACCTTCCAGGTCCACAACTCGGTCTTCTACTGCGTCGCCAACATGCCGGGCGCGGTGCCGAACACCTCCACCTACGCCCTGACCAACGCCACGCTGCCGTACATCGTGTCGCTGGCGAACAACGGCTGGGTCGAGGCGCTGCGCCGCGACGCCGCCCTGGGTCTGGGTCTCAACACCCATGACGGCAAGGTGGTTTACAAGGAGGTCGCCGAGGCGCACGGCCTCGAGCACGTCGAGCTGGCGAGCCTCCTGGGCTGAGCTCCTTAGACGTTGCGTCAACCGGCGCCGTCAACCTCACGCATCCGGCCACTTCCGGGGCGCCGAGCAACTCGCCTCGAACGTAACCCTTTAACCGTTTCGCACACCCCCGAAACGTGTGGATGCATGGCTGCGCACCCTTGACAGAGACGTGTTCGGTTGCCGACACATCGGGCCGGGTCCGGCGGATTGTGTTGCTGCGGAGCGGTGACACGCCATAGAGTCGCCAACCGTCGGCATGGTGCCACGCTGACCTATCGATAAATGTTCCTGGTCACATCCAAGGAGGTAAGACGACTTGTGAATGAGTCGACATTTACTCCCGGGGGCGGACAGCCAGGAATCCCTGTCGGCTCCGTCGCTGTCCGCACCTTCGCGACCAACGCGACGCATCAGCCCATGACGACAGCCCACACGATGAAGATGATGGACGGCCTACACGTGAACGCCACGGCCGGCAACGAGAGTGGCCGAGAGTCCACCCACTTCGCCGCCTACGACGAGGTGCCCGAGGGGCACTTCTACGACCCCGACGCCGAGTACGAGCCCGACCCGGAGTACGCGGCCACCCTCGCACCCGACGCTGCCCGTCAGCGCCGCGAGCGGATCGGCCCGACCGGACGGCCCCTGCCGTACTTCCCGATCCCGGGTCCGCTGACCGATCACGGACCCGCGAAGATCATCGCGATGTGCAACCAGAAGGGCGGCGTCGGCAAGACCACGTCGACCATCAACCTGGGTGCGGCACTCGCGGAGTACGGACGGCGGGTGCTGCTCGTCGACTTCGACCCGCAGGGAGCCCTGTCGGTCGGTCTCGGCGTGAACCCGATGGAGCTCGACCTCACCGTCTACAACCTGCTCATGGAGCGGGGCATGTCGGCGGACGAGGTACTGCTCAAGACCGCCGTGCCCAACATGGACCTCCTGCCGAGCAACATCGACCTCTCGGCGGCCGAGGTGCAGTTGGTCAGCGAGGTGGCCCGCGAGTCGACGCTGCAGCGCGCCCTGAAGCCGCTGATGAACGACTACGACTACATCGTGATCGACTGTCAGCCCTCGCTCGGCCTGCTGACCGTGAACGCCCTGACGGCGGCTCACAAGGTCATCGTGCCGCTGGAATGCGAGTTCTTCGCGCTGCGCGGTGTGGCCCTGCTGACCGAGACGATCGAGAAGGTCCAGGAGCGGCTCAACCCGGAGCTGGAGCTCGACGGCATCCTCGCCACGATGTACGACTCCCGTACGGTGCACAGCCGCGAGGTCCTGGCGCGGGTGGTCGAGGCCTTCGACGACCACGTCTACCACACCGTCATCGGCCGTACCGTGCGCTTCCCGGAGACCACGGTCGCCGGTGAGCCGATCACGACGTACGCGTCGAACTCGGTGGGTGCCGCCGCCTATCGCCAGCTCGCCAGGGAGGTGCTCGCCCGGTGTCACGCCGAGTGAGTCTGCCCGGCGCCGACGAACTGTTCCGTACGACCGGGGGGATGGCGCTGCAGTCCTCCTCGCCCCGTGGCCGCGTGCCGGCTCCGGCGGGCGAGAGCGACACGGAGGCGGCGGAGGGCTCGGCCGCGGGCTCCGGCTCCGGCGCGGTCTCCGCCGAGCACTCGGCGGCGCAGCCCGCGGAGCAGACGGAGCCGCGGGCCCGTGCGACGGAGCCCGCGTCGGCGCCGTCCGCGGCCGCCCCGGGTCCGGCGGCGGCCCCCGCTCCGGCCCGCCGGCGCGGCCGGTCGCCGAACCGGCGGCCCAGCGGGCGTGAGCGGCACGACGAGAAGATCACGGTCTACGTCTCCGCCGAGGAGCTGATGGACCTGGAGCACGCCCGCCTGGTGCTCCGGGGTGAGCACGGACTGGCCGTGGACCGCGGCCGGATCGTCCGCGAGGCGGTCGCGGTGGTCCTGGCGGACCTGGAGTCCCGGGGCGACGCGAGCATCCTCGTGCGCCGCCTGCGCGGCCGCTGAGGGTAGCCTGCGGGCTGCACGCCCCCCTTGCCCTCCCTGGACCCCGATGCCGCCACCCCCTGCCGAAACGTCCCGCCCCTCGCACCGCCGCGCCCTCGGCCGTGGCCCGGGCACGTCCACGCCCACGCCCACGTCGGGAACCCCGGGGGACCAGGCCCCCACGGCCACGCCGGAGGGCGGGACACCCCCGGCACCGCCCCGGACGTACGAGAGCGACCCCGCCGAGGCGCCCACCTCCGGGACGTCATCCGCAGACGCCGGCCTGGCGCCCGCCGGCCTGGCGCCCGCCGGTCTGGCGCCCGCCGGTCTCGGGGCGCTCCCCGACCCCGGTTCGGCCTCCGAGCCAGGGGTGACCGCGGAGCCCGGCACGGCGCCCACCGCGCCTCGCGTACCCGCTGCCACCACGGGGCCGGACGCCCCCGGGCCCGACGCCCGCGGGCCCGTCGCGGAAGACGGGCGCTTCACCGTTCGGCTGGCGAACTTCGAGGGGCCCTTCGACCTTCTCCTCCAGCTCATCTCCAAGCACAAGCTCGACGTCACCGAAGTCGCCCTCTCCAAGGTCACCGACGAGTTCATGGCGCACATCCGCGCCATGGGGCCCGACTGGGATCTCGATCAGACCACCGAGTTCCTCGTCGTCGCCGCCACGCTGCTCGACCTCAAGGCCGCCCGGCTGCTGCCCGCCGCCGAGGTGGAGGACGAGGCCGATCTCGCGCTCCTGGAGGCGCGGGACCTGCTCTTCGCGCGGCTCCTGCAGTACCGCGCGTACAAGCAGATCGCCGAGATCTTCAACGAGCGGTGGGAGACGGAGGGGCGCCGGCACCCCCGGACCGTCGGTCTGGAGGCCCACCACGCCGAGCTGCTCCCCGAGGTCGTCATCTCCATCGGCGCCGAGGGCTTCGCCAGGCTCGCCGTGAAGGCCATGCAGCCCAAGGCCAAGCCGCAGGTGTACGTCGACCACATCCACGCCCCCCTCGTCAGCGTCCGCGAACAGGCCGGCATCGTCGTCGCCCTCCTGCGGGAGCGCGGGAGCGTCAGCTTCCGTGAGCTCGCCGACGGCGCCGACGACACCCTCACCGTCGTCGCCCGCTTCCTCGCCCTCCTGGAGCTCTACCGGGAGAAGGCCGTCGCCCTCGACCAGGACGACGCCCTCGGCGAGCTGACCGTCACCTGGACGGGCGGCGACCAGGAGACCCAGGTCACCGACGAGTTCGATCAACCCGTGGAGGAGAAGGCATGAGCGACCTCAAGCCCGCCCTCGAAGCCGTCCTCATGGTCGTCGACGAGCCGGCCACCGAGGCCCATCTCGCCAAGGTCCTGGAACGCACCCCGCGCGAGGTCGCCGACGCCCTGCGCGAGCTCGCCGACGAGTACACCGTCCAGGGCCGCGGCTTCGAGCTGCGCCTCGTCGCCGGCGGCTGGCGCTTCTACTCCCGCCCCGAGCACGCCGCCGCGGTCGAGGCCTTCGTCCTCGACGGACAGCAGGCCCGCCTCACCCAGGCGGCCCTGGAGACCCTCGCCGTCGTCGCGTACCGCCAGCCCGTCAGCCGCTCCCGGGTCTCCGCGGTCCGCGGAGTGAACTGCGACGGCGTCATGCGCACCCTCCTCCAGCGCGGTCTCGTGGAGGAGGCGGGCGCGGAACCCGAAACAGGTGCGATCCTGTACAGGACGACGAACTACTTCCTGGAGCGGATGGGCCTGCGTGGCCTCGACGAGCTCCCGGAGCTCGCGCCCTTCCTCCCCGAGGCGGACGCGATCGAGGCGGAGACGCTGGAAGGGGTCCCGTCGTTCGATCCGGACCTTCCGGATCGCGAAGACGCAGACGACAAGACGACGGACATTTGATGCGAAGCAGCAGCGGCAGGAACAGCGGAAACAACGGCGGGAGCCGTGGTGGCAACAGCGGTGGCCGCGGCAATTACCGGGGCGCCGGCAACAGCCGTGACGACCGGCAGGGCGGCGGCAGCGGCGGCGGCGGTCGCCCCCGCAACCCGCGCCCCGAGGAGCGCAAGTACGACGTGGGCGGCTCCGGCGGCCCCTCCGACGGCCCCAAGAAGGGCCGTGGCGCCGCCGCCCGCGGTGGTGCCAAGGGCGGTCCGAAGCAGTCGCCGCAGCGCGGTGGCGGCCGTACGGCCCCGGCGCGCTCGCGCGAGTACGACGCCCGTACCGAGGAGCGCAACCGGGAGCGGTACGCCAACAAGCCGCAGGTGAAGACCCCCAAGACCTTCCCCGGCGCCGAGCAGGAGGGCGAGCGGCTGCAGAAGGTGCTCGCCCGCGCCGGCATGGGCTCGCGCCGTGCGTGCGAGGAGCTGATCGAGCAGGCCCGGGTCGAGGTCAACGGCGAGATCGTGCTCGAGCAGGGCATGCGCGTGGACCCGGAGAAGGACGAGATCAAAGTCGACGGCCTGACCGTCGCGACCCAGTCGTACCTGTTCTTCGCGCTGAACAAGCCGGCCGGTGTCGTCTCCACGATGGAGGACCCCGACGGCCGCCAGTGCCTCGGCGACTACGTCACCAACCGCGAGACCCGGCTCTTCCACGTCGGCCGGCTCGACACGGAGACCGAGGGCATCATCCTCCTCACCAACCACGGTGAGCTGGCCCACCGCCTCACGCACCCGAAGTACGGCGTGAAGAAGACCTACCTGGCCGCCATCACCGGCCCGCTGCCCCGCGAGGTCGGCCGGATGCTCAAGGACGGCATCCAGCTGGAGGACGGCTACGCCCGCGCCGACCACTTCCGGGTCGTCGAGCAGACCGGCAAGAACTACCTGGTCGAGGTCACGCTGCACGAGGGCCGCAAGCACATCGTGCGCCGCATGCTCGCCGAGGCCGGCTTCCCGGTCGAGAAGCTCGTCCGCACCGCTTTCGGCCCGATCGGTCTCGGCGACCAGAAGTCGGGCTGGCTGCGCCGTCTGACCAACACCGAGGTCGGCATGCTGATGAAGGAAGTCGGCATGTAGTCCCGTCGCCGTACCGAAGAAGCCCGTGACCGCCCGCCCGGCGGCCACGGGCTTCTTCGTGTGCGTCTCGTACTTGTGGATCAGCCACACCGCCTTTATAGTCAACATGACTCTTAAGGAGGCGGGCGTGAGCCTCGCACACGTTCTCGAACCCCTGCAACGACCTCTCTTCACCTTTCTCGACACTCCGGTCAGCTGGACCGAGGTCCTGGGTTTCGGCAGCGGTGCGCTCTGCGTCTGGCTGGTCGCCCGCCAGCACCTCGCCAACTGGCCCGTCGGCATCGCGAACAACCTCTTCTTCGTCCTGCTCTTCACGCAGGCGGGGCTCTACGCCGACGCCGGCCTCCAGATCGTCTTCATCACCCTCGCTGTGTACGGCTGGTGGACCTGGACCCACGGGGGTGGCCCAGGCTCCGACGCCCTCCCGGTGCGCCGCACCACGCGCACCGAGTGGACATGGCTGCTCACGGCGGGGGTGGTGGGGACCCTCGCGCTCACGCTGCTGCTCGACCGCGCCACCGACTCGACGGTCCCCTTCTGGGACGCGTCGACGACCGCGCTCTCCCTCATGGCGACCTACGGTCAGTGCCGGAAGCGGCTGGAGTCCTGGTGGCTCTGGATCGCCGCCGACCTCGTGTACATCCCCCTGTACGCGTACAAGGAGCTGTACCTCACCTCCCTGCTGTACGTCGGCTTCCTGACGCTCTGCGTCCTCGGCCTGCGCAACTGGAACCGCGACCTCACCGCACGGCACGCGCTCCCCGTGGAGGCGACGGCATGAAGACGTACGGACACGGCCTGGTCCTCGGCAAGTTCTACCCGCCGCACGCCGGCCACCACCACCTCGTCCGCACCGCCCGCGACCGCTGCGAGCGCCTCACCGTGCTCGTCTGCGCCTCCTCCGTGGAGAGCCTGACCCTGGAGGACCGCGTCGCTTGGATGCGGGAGATCCACCCCGACGTCCTGGTCGTGGGCGCCGTCGACGACATCCCCGTCGACCTCCTCGATCCCGACGTGTGGGCGGCCCACATGGCCGTCTTCCGGGCCGCGGTGCCCGAACCTGTCGACGCCGTCTTCACCTCGGAGTCGTACGGAGAGGAGCTCGCCCGCCGCTTCGGCGCCGAGTCGGTCTGCGTCGACCCGGACCGGACGCTCTTCCCCGTCTCCGGCACCGCCGTCCGCAAGGACCCCGTCGGCTGCTGGGACCTCCTCGCACCGCCTGTGCGCGCCGCGCTCACCCGGCGCGTGGTCGTGCTCGGCGCCGAGTCCACCGGCACCACCACCATGGCCCGCGCCCTGACCGACCACTACCGGTCCAGGGGCGGGGTCTGGGCCGGCACCCGCTGCGTACCGGAGTACGGACGCGAGTTCAGCGAGGTCAAGCTGGCCGAACTCCGGGCCCTGCGCCCCGGAGCCACCTGGGAGGACGTCACCTTCCACTCCGAGGACTTCCCGCTCATCGCCCTGCGCCAGGCCGAGCTGGAGGAGGAGGCTGCGCGCACCGGCTCGCCCGTGCTCTTCTGCGACACCGACGCCTTCGCCACCACCATCTGGCACGAGCGGTACATGGGCACCACCAGCCCCGCGGTCGGCGAGATCGCCGCGCACGGACGGCAGCACCTGTGGCTGCTGACCGACCACGAGGGCGTGGCGTTCGAGGACGACGGGCTGCGGGACGGAGAACATCTGCGGCCCTGGATGACGGCCCGCTTCCACACCCAGCTCTCCCGCACCGGCCGGCGCACGGCCGTGCTCACCGGGCCGCACGAGGAGCGGCTCGCGGCGGCGATCACGGCCGTGGACGCCCTGCTCGCCGAGGGCTGGAACCTCGCCGATCCCCTGCCGGAGCGCCGATGACACCGCCCCGGGCCCCCGAGGGGTACGACCCGCACGCCTTCGAGCCGTTCGCCGTCGCCGCCGACCTCGCCGTCTTCACCCTCCGCGAGGAACGGCTCCACGTGCTGCTCGTCGAACGCGGGCACCGGCCGTTCGCCGGGGCATGGGCGCTCCCCGGCGGCTTCGTCCTGCCCCGCGAGTCCGCCGAGGTCGCGGCGCGCCGCGAACTGGCCGAGGAGACCGGTCTCTCCGAGGACACCGTCGCGGGACTGCACCTCGAACAACTGCGGACGTACAGCGAACCGGACCGCGACCCGCGGATGCGGGTCGTCTCGGTCGCCTTCGCCGCGCTCGTCCCGGACGCCCCCGAACCGCGCGGCGGCGGCGACGCGGCCCGGGCCCTCTGGATGCCGTACGGGACGCAACGCGCCTACGGCCCCCTCGCCTTCGACCACGACCGGATCCTCGCCGACGCCCACGACCGGGTCGGCGCCAAGCTCGAGTACACCTGCCTCGCCACCGCCTTCTGCCCGCCGGAGTTCACGATCGGCGAGCTGCGGCAGGTGTACGAGACGGTCTGGGGCGTCGAACTCGACCGCCCCAACTTCCGGCGCAAGGTCCTCGCCACGCCCGGCTTCGTCCAGGCCGTGGAGGGACCACCGCGCCTCACCGGCGGACGGGGGAAACCGGCCGCTCTCTACCGGGCGGGGGAGGCCACGGCCCTCCACCCGCCGCTGCTGCGACCGGAAGGACGATCCACATGACGATGCACGCGACGAAGCAGGCCGCCACGGGCTCCCTGATCGGGCTCGCGCTCGGTGACGCGCTGGGCTTCCCCACGGAGTTCGACGACGTCCCGTCGATCCTGGCGAAGTTCGGCCCCTGGCGGGAGATGGAGCTGCCGGTGAGGGGCGGCACGGCGTACGTCACCGACGACACCCAGATGACCCTCGCCCTCGCCCGGGGCATCCGGGCGTGCCAGCAGCGCGGGGTGGTGGGCGCCGAGCGCTTCGCCGCGCTCGTCCGCACGGAGTTCATCGCCTGGTACCACTCCCCGGAGAACAACCGGGCACCGGGGAACACGTGTCTGCAGGCCTGTGAGCTCCTCGACAGCGACCGCGTCTGGCAGGACGCCAGCCAGATCCACTCCAAGGGCTGCGGCGCCAACATGCGCGTCGCGCCGCTCGGCCTCGTACCCGGACTGAGCGAGGAGCAGCGTTCGGGTGCCGCGCAGCTCCAGGCGGCGCTCACCCACGGCCACCCCACCGCCCTCGCCGCCTCCGACCTGACGGCCCGCGCCGTGTACCTGCTGACCCAGGGCGTCGACCCGACCGGACTCGTCGGCCACCTGCGCTCGTACGCCTACGAGAACCGGTCCGTCTACCGCGAGAGCTGGCTCGGCGACCTGTGGACCCGCTCCCAGGACCCCTCCGCCCGGCACTTCATCGAGCGCGGCTGGGACGAGTGCCTGGCCGTCCTGGAGAGGCTGGACGCCGTGCAGCGCACCGCGGACCCGGAGCTCGACCCCTGCACGTACACGGGCGACGGCTGGATCGCCGAAGAGGCCCTCGCCACCGGCCTCCTCTGCTTCCTGCTCTTCCCCGAGGACCCCGTCACGGCCCTCCGCCGCGCCGCCTGCACGCGCGGCGACTCGGACTCGATCGCCTCCCTGGCGGGGGCCTTCGCGGGCGCCCACCTCGGCGCCGGCGCCTGGCCGAAGGAGTGGGAGGAGCAGATCGAGTACCGCAGCGAACTCCTGCCGCTGGGCGCCCTCTGGGACGTATGACCACCCTGGCAAGCTGACGCCATGACCGTCACCCTGGTACCCGAAGTCGACCTCTCCGCCGTCGTCGCCGAGCAGCCCGATCCCTTGGTCTTCGCCACCGTCTCGGGCGCCCATCTCTACGGGTTCCCGTCCCGGGACTCCGACGTGGACCTGCGCGGCGCGCACAGGCTGCCGGTGGAGAGCCTGATCGGGCTCCGCGAGCCCGAGGAGACGCGCAGCCGTATGTGGGACCGGGACGGCGTGGAGATGGACCTGGTCACGCACGACGTGCGGAAGTTCGTCCGGCTGATGCTGCGGCGCAACGGCTACGTGCTGGAGCAGCTGCTCTCCCCGCTCGTCGTGCACACCTCCGACGCCCACGCCGAGCTGATCTCCCTGGCGCCGCGCGTGCTCACCGGCCACCACGCGCACCACTACCGGGGGTTCGCCGGGACACAGTGGCGCCTGTTCGAGAAGACGGAGGAACTGAAGCCGCTGCTCTACACCGTCCGGGCTCTGCTCACCGGCATCCACCTGATGCGCTCCGGCGAGATCCAGGCCCATCTCCCCACGCTCCTCGGGGAGGTCGCCGAGGCACCCGCGTACGTGGCGGAGCTGATCGAGGCGAAGGCGGCGGCCGAGCACGGACCGGCGCAGGTCGACCTGGCGCGCGTACGGGACGACGTGGAGGCGCTGCACGGCGTCCTGGACGCCGCGCAGACCGCGACGGCGCTCGGCGCGGAGGCCACGGGGGCGCTCGACGCGCTGCACGACTTCGTCGTGCGGCTTCGGCTAGAGGGAGCGTAGAGCCGAGGCGTGGCGCGCGCGGATCAGGAAGTCCTCCACGCGCGCGTGGTCCGGGGCGGCCGGGAGGGGGGAGCGGGTGGCCGCCGCGTCGGCCTCCTCGGTGAGGCGGGTCATCCAGGACTCGACCTCCGTCCACGGGACCTCCCCGCGCTTCACCGCCAGCAGGCGGTCGCGGTCGGTGCCGACATGGATGGTCAGCTCGCCGGTGCGCAGCAGATCGCGGCAGCTCATCAGCAGCCGCAGCAGATGCATCGCGTGCTTCCAGCGCGGGTGACCGTACTGGCGGACGTCCGTGTCGAGCTTCCTGCGCTGCCCGCCGGCGTACCGGACGAAGGTCTGGTGCGCCTGGCGGGAGAGGAACGCCTCGCGCAGCGCGACCAGTTCGCGGCCGGTCTCGTCGATGTGCTCGACCACGGGGGAGTGCAGACACTCCAGGACGTTCGGATTCGCGCGCAGCGCCAGCTCGCAGAAGCGTTCCAGCTCCCAGTTGAACTGCTCCTCCGCGGGACCCTCCACGTGCGCCGGCGGCTTGTCGAAGCGCCAGAAGAGCGGGGTCGGGGCGAGGAAGACGCCCCGGCGGTCGGTGTCGCTGTCCTCGGTCTCCAGACCGAAGGCGCGCGACCCCATGACGCAGGAGTAGATCGTGTGGTCGCGCACCAGGTCTGCCGCAGTCATGCGGGCCAGGCTACGCGAGGGTGATGGAGTCTCCCGACACGGTGATCTCCTCGGCCGGGAGCGGGCGTGTGGCCGGTCCGTTGACCACCGAGCCGTCCGTGATGCGGAACTTGGAACCGTGGCACGCGCAGTCGATCGTGCCGTTCTCGACCTTGGCGACGATGCAGCCCTGGTGCGTGCAGATCGCCGAGAACGCCTTGAAGTCGTCCGCGGTCGGCTGGGTGACGACGACCTTCTCCTCCTTGAAGATCGTGCCGCCGCCGACCGGGATGTCGGACGTCTGCGCGAGCGCGTTCCCGGCCGGCGACGAGGCCGGAGACCCGGTGGGCTCCTCCGGCGGCGTCGTGGTCGGCGCGGGGGTGGTGTCCGTGCCCGGGGCCGTCGGACTGGCGGTCGTACCGCTGTCCGTGTCGCCGTCGGAGCCGCAGCCGGTGGCCAGGGCGGCGACGGAGCCCGCACCGGCCATCAGCACGGTACGGCGGGGCGTGGTGTCAGGAGTCATGCCGTACAGCTTGGTCGTGCGCCCGGGCCGGGGTCCACAACACGCCGAGGGCGTGTTGCGTCCTAGGGTCTGTCGTTTGGATCAGGCCGGATCAGTGAGCGGGGTCTGGTGCCGTGGATCGCAAGGCGGAGGAGGGAGGCATGGCGGAGCCATGCCGACCGACGACAACGCGGCGAGGCGCGGCACCAGGGCACGCGAGCCCGGCAAGATCCAAACGAGAGGCCCTAGACCCAGGGGGTCAGCTCCCTGGCTCGGCCGTCGGAGTCGCGGCGCACCTCGTGGACCGCCGTGACGGCCGCCCGCTCGACGGGGCCGTAGACGTGCGGGAAGAGGGCGTCCTCCGAGCCTTCCCAGCGGACCTCGGCGCTCAGCAGGGACTCGTCGATGACCAGGACGAGGAGCGGACCGTGCGCGTCCCGGTAGTGGGCGTCCGCGATCGTCAGGGCCGCCGTCTCGTCCGGCGAGCAGTGGACGAAGCCCTCGGAGGCCAGCGAGGGCGGGGCGTAGGGGCGATCGGGATCGGCGGACCATTCGTCCAGCGGTACGACGTGCAGCAGCATGCCGACAGTTGTATCGCGCCCGTCCGCACCTCCGACTACGCCGAGTGGCACAGCTGTCCGGTCTGGGTGACATTGGCCGTGTTTCGCGCCGGACGAAAGGGCAGGACGACGACAGGAAACGATCTCGGCAGCCTCCCGGGCGGCCGCGGCCCGGGCGGTGGTGCACCGGGCAGCGGCCGGAACCGCGGCTTCCTCGTCTCGGAGGGCGGTCGCCGCGA
The DNA here is from genome assembly GCF_042671585.1 of Streptomyces sp. NPDC127129. Classification (NCBI taxonomy): domain Bacteria; kingdom Bacillati; phylum Actinomycetota; class Actinomycetes; order Kitasatosporales; family Streptomycetaceae; genus Streptomyces; species Streptomyces sp. NPDC127129. Next base: position 108,823 of record NZ_JBHXTV010000021.1, on the reverse strand, counting down.
CGGCGTGTCCGCCGGGCTGACTAGGCTGATCGGAGCACTCTCGCAGGGTTACGCAGGTCAGGTAAGGAGCACGACGTGGCGGTACGAGCGGTCCGAGGCGCCGTCCAGCTGGAACGGGACGAGGCCGGACACATGAGTGAGCAGGTCGAGGAGCTGCTCACCGCCGTCCTGGAGCGCAACGGGCTCACCGCCGACGACCTGATCAGCATCTGGTTCACGGCCACGCCCGATCTGCACAGCGACTTCCCGGCCGCGGCCGCCCGCCGCATCGGCATCGTCGACGTGCCGCTGATCTGCGCGCAGGAGCTGGACATCGAGGGCGCCATGCCGCGGGTCGTACGCCTCCTCGCCCACGTCGAGTCGGAGCTGCCCAAGTCCGCGATCGCGCACGTGTACCTCGGTGCCGCGGCCGCCCTGCGCAAGGACATCGCCCAGTGAGAACCGCGCTCGTCATCGGAACCGGCCTGATCGGCACCTCGGCCGCGCTCGCGCTCGCGGGGCGCGGCATCGCCGTCCACCTCCGCGACCACGACCCGGCCCGCGCGCGAACGGCGGCGGCGCTCGGCGCCGGCACGGACGAGGCGCCGGAGGGGCCCGTCGACCTCGCGATCGTCGCCGTACCCCCGGCGCACGTCGCCGCCACCCTGGCAGCCGCCATGCGGGAGCGGGCCGCACGCGGCTACCTGGACGTGGCGAGCGTCAAGGGCGGCCCGAAGCGGGAGCTGGAGGAGCTGGGGCTCGACCTCACCGCCTACATCGGGACGCACCCGATGTCCGGCAAGGAGCGCTCCGGCCCGCTGGCGGGGAGCGCCGACCTCTTCGAGGGACGGCCCTGGGTCCTCACCCCGACCCGCGACACCGACACCGAGGTCCTCAACCTGGCCCTGGAGCTGGTCGCGCTCTGCCGCGCCGTCCCGGTCGTCATGGACGCGGACGCCCACGACCGCGCGGTCGCGCTCGTCTCGCACACCCCGCAGCTCGTCTCCTCGATGGTCGCCGCCCGCCTGGAGGAGGCGGACGAGACGGCGGTACGGCTCTGTGGGCAGGGCATCCGGGACGTCACGCGGATCGCCGCCTCCGACCCGCGCATGTGGGTCGACATCCTGTCCGCGAACCCCGGCCCGGTCGCCGACGTCCTCTCCGGGGTGGCGGCGGACCTGGACGAGACGGTCCGGGCACTGCGCTCGCTCCAGTCCACGGACGAGGAGAAGCGCCGCGAGGGCACGAGCGGCGTCGAGGACGTCCTGCGCCGCGGCAACGCCGGGCGCGCACGGGTCCCCGGCAAGCACGGCGCGGCGCCGGCGCAGTACGAGACGGTCGCCGTCCTCATCAGCGACCAGCCCGGCGAGCTGGCCCGCATCTTCGCGGACGCGGGCCGGGCGGGCGTCAACATCGAGGACGTCCGCATCGAGCACGCGACGGGCCAGCAGGCGGGTCACGTCCAGCTCATGGTCGAGCCCGCGGCGGCCCCCACGCTCGGCGCCGCCCTGAGGGAACGGGGCTGGGCGCTCAGGCAGGGGTGACGGACGGCCGGGGCGGCCTCTTGTCCGGGGCCGTCCGCGACCGCTCGGCCGAACGGGTTCCCGGGACTCGGTAACCTTGTGGGGGCCGCGCATGTCCGCGAGGCCGCACCCGCTCATCCCAGGAAGGTGTTCCCCACCGTGGAAACCGTGATCGTCGCCATCGACGGGCCCTCCGGCACGGGCAAGTCGAGCACCTCGAAGGCGGTTGCCGCCAAGCTGGGGCTGAGCTACCTGGACACCGGTGCGCAGTACCGGGCGATCACCTGGTGGATGATCAGCAACGGCGTCGACACCGGTGACGCCGAGGCCGTCGCCAACGCCGCCGCCAAGCCGTTCATCGTCTCCGGCACCGACCCGGCCCGGCCGACGATCACCGTCGACGGTGCCGACGCCGCCGGGCCGATCCGTACCGAAGAGGTCACCTCCAAGGTCAGCGCCGTCAGCGCCGTCCCCGAGGTCCGGGCGCGGATCACCGAACTGCAGCGGTCGATCGCCAAGGAGGCCAAGGGCGGCATCGTCGTCGAGGGCCGCGACATCGGCACCACGGTCCTCCCCGACGCCGACCTCAAGATCTTCCTCACCGCCTCTCCCGAGGCCCGCGCCGCCCGCCGCTCCGGCGAGCTCAAGGGCGTCGACGTGGCCGCCACCCAGCAGGCCCTGATCAAGCGGGACGCGGCCGACTCCAGCCGTAAGACCTCCCCGCTCGCCAAGGCCGGCGACGCGGTCGAGGTCGACACCACCGAGCTGACGCTCGACCAGGTCATCGAGTGCGTCGTGACGCTGGTGGAGGAGAAGAGGGCGGCCGCGCAGTGACACAGCCCTCCCTGAGGGGCGCCGCGGTCGGGCGGGGTATCGGCATCGGGCTGATGTACGGCCTGTGGAGACCGCGCGTCCTCGGCGCCTGGCGCGTACCGGCCGCCGGACCCGTCATCTTCGCCGTCAACCACGCGCACAACATCGACGGCCCCATGCTCATGGGCACGGCCCCCCGGCCGGTGCACTTCCTGATCAAGAAGGAAGCGTTCGTCGGGCCGCTCGGACCCTTCCTGGAGGGCATCGGGCAGCTCAAGGTCGACCGGTCCACGGCCGACCGCGGCGCGATAGGCAACGCGCTGAGCGTCCTCGAGCAGGGTGGCGTCCTCGGGATCTTCCCCGAGGGCACCCGTGGCGAGGGCGACTTCGCCTCCCTGCGCGCCGGCCTCGCCTACTTCGCCGTCCGCAGCGGGGCGCCCATCGTTCCGGTGGCCGTCCTGGGAAGTTCCGAGCGCCGCGGACGGTTGGTCAAGGCACTGCCCCCGCTGCGCAGCCGTGTCGACGTCGTCTTCGGTGACGCGTTCGAGGCCGGGGACGGCAGCGGACGGCGGACCCGCAAGGCGTTGGACGACGCCACCGTACGTATTCAGGAGCGGCTGACCGGCCACCTGAAGGACGCCAGGCGCCTCACCGGGCGCTGAGCGAGACTCTGAGTAGTGGGCCCCGGGGCTCGGGGACCCACCGACCACGAATGATCAAGGAACGGACTTCATGAACGACCAGCACGACCACGGGGCACTTGGCGACGCCGAGTACGCGGAGTTCATGGAGCTCGCCGCGGGAGAGGGCTTCGACGTCGAGGAGGTCGAAGGCGCGATCGAGGAGGCCGGGCACGGCCCGCTCCCCGTCCTCGCCGTCGTCGGCCGCCCCAATGTCGGCAAGTCGACCCTGGTGAACCGGATCATCGGCCGCCGCGAGGCCGTCGTCGAGGACAAGCCCGGCGTCACCCGCGACCGCGTGACCTACGAGGCCGAGTGGGCGGGCCGCCGCTTCAAGGTCGTCGACACCGGCGGCTGGGAGCAGGACGTCCTCGGCATCGACGCCTCCGTCGCCGCCCAGGCCGAGTACGCCATCGAGGCCGCGGACGCCTGTGTCTTCGTCGTGGACGCCACCGTGGGCGCCACCGACACCGACGAGGCCGTCGTCAAGCTGCTGCGCCGCGCCGGCAAGCCCGTCGTCCTCTGCGCCAACAAGGTCGACGGCCCCTCCGGCGAGGCCGACGCCACCGCCCTGTGGTCCCTGGGCCTCGGCGAGCCCTACCCGGTCTCCTCGCTGCACGGCCGCGGTACGGGCGACATGCTGGACGCCGTCCTGGAGGCCCTGCCCGAGGCCCCCGCGCAGACCTTCGGCAACGCGATCGGCGGCCCCCGCCGGATCGCCCTCATCGGCCGCCCGAACGTCGGCAAGTCCTCGCTCCTGAACAAGGTCGCCAACGAGGACCGCGTCGTCGTCAACGAGCTCGCCGGCACCACCCGCGACCCGGTCGACGAGCTGATCGAGCTCGGTGGCAAGACCTGGAAGTTCGTGGACACCGCCGGTATCCGCAAGAAGGTCCACCTCCAGGAGGGCGCCGACTACTACGCCTCCCTGCGGACCGCCGCCGCGGTCGAGAAGGCCGAGGTCGCCGTCGTCCTGATCGACACCACGGACAACATCTCGGTCCAGGACCAGCGCATCATCACGATGGCGGTCGAGTCCGGCCGCGCGCTCGTCATCGCCTACAACAAGTGGGACGAGCTCGACGAGGAGCGGCGCTACTACCTGGAGCGCGAGATCGAGACCGAGATGCAGCAGGTCGCCTGGGCGCCCCGGGTCAACGTCTCCGCCAAGACGGGCCGCCACATGGACAAGCTCGTCCCGGCCATCGAGACCGCCCTCGCCGGCTGGGAGACCCGCGTCCCCACCGGCCGGCTGAACGCCTTCCTCGGCGAGCTGGTCGCCGCCCACCCGCACCCGATCCGCGGCGGCAAGCAGCCCCGCATCCTGTTCGGTACGCAGGCGGGCACCAAGCCGCCCCGGTTCGTGCTCTTCGCCTCCGGATTCCTGGAGGCGGGCTACCGCCGCTTCGTCGAGCGCCGCCTGCGGGAGGAGTTCGGCTTCGAGGGCACGCCGATCCACATCTCGGTGCGGGTCCGCGAGAAGCGCGGCCGCAAGAAGTAGCCATGGCGTGAGTGCCGTGGCACGAGTACGGCGGAGGGCCGGGGCGATGTGCCCCGGCCCTCCGCCGCACGTGCGCTCCTCCGGGAGACTCCCGGGATCCGCCGGCCCCTACAGGCCCCTGCGAGGGCCCGGCGGGAGGGCCGCCGGAAGCGCGGCCGGGACGTGGTGCTGCGCCGACCACGCCACCGGATGCGCGGCGGGCCGGTGTCCGTGGCTCCCGTAGAACCCCCCGCTCACCGGCGTCCCGAAGGCCCGGAAGCCGAGATCCTCCTCGCCGCTGCGGTCACCCGGCAGCGTGCGGAAGGACCGGCGGTACTCCGAGTACAGAGCGTCGTAGATCGGCGTGGCCGACTGGCCTGCCGTGACGTCCTGCGCCGGGCGCATGGACGGGATCTGACTCGGATAGGGCTGGCGGGGTGGGTCGTATGTGTGCACGTATGTGCCAACGACCCCGCCCTCCGTCGGATGCGGGCGGCTCTCCGAAAGAGACGGCCGCCGGGGCCTGGGCACGGTCGGACCCACGGGGACCCACGCCGGTCCTATGCCCGTCCGCCCGTGCTCCGTCACGTGCCGGCCAGCGGCATCGCGGCGGCGACCAGGCGCCCGTTCGCCGCGGCCTTCTCCAGGGCGTCCCGCAGCAGGTCCTCGCGCGGCTGCTGGCCGATCGATCCGACGGGGGCGGCGAAGACCAGGACGGTGTGCGACTTGTTGGCCGCCGCGCGCCACCCCTCGGTGACCTGGAGCGGCTGGTGCGCCTGCCACCAGGCGGCCTGGCCGGTGCCGCCCGTGCCCGGCTGGAGCACGGAGTGCAGCTGGCCCATGGCGACCAGCACGGACCAGCCGGGGAGGGTGCCCGGCTTCTGGTTCACGTCGGAGATCGGCTGGAAGCCCTGCTCGATCAGGAGCGGCAGGAACTCGTCGCTCAGCCCGTCGGTGCCCGGCCGGGCGACCGGCGCGGTCGGTTCGACGACCAGGGCCGGGTGCAGCTCGCCCTCGATCAGGACGAGCCCGCTGGTGACCCCCAGGACCGCCTGCTCGGGGTGGGCGGCGCTGAGCTCGTCAGCCGCGTCGGTGGCCGCGATGGAGCGGACGGCGCCCTGGAGCTGCTCCTCGGCGACCTTCACCACCTGGGACGGGATGCAGCTGGCGTGGGCGAACGCCAGGACGGCGGTCTCCTCGCCGACGAACAGCACCGTGCTCGTGCGCTCCTGCTCGGAGTCGCCCGGCGTGCGGCAGGAGGTGCAGTCGTAGCTGCCCGGGGCGTTGTCGCCGGCCAGCAGCCGGTCGGCTTCTTCGTCGCCGATCTCGGCGCGTACGTCCTCGCTGACGTCGAGCATGCGCGGCACGGGGGACTCCCTGGACTCGGTGCGTGCGACGCCGGGCGGTTCCCGGCTCGTCTCATGCCGAGTTCAACGGGGAAGGCTCGGCCGGGGTCACGCGTCCGGGTGCGGCAACTTGTGTGACTCCGACCGGGTGGGTGATGCGCGTCCTCCCGCGCGGCACGGGACCTGAGGGCCTCTCCACTGCCTAGCCTGCCGCGATGTCGAAGATCAGATTGTGGGCGGCCGGTGCGTCCGCCGCGGCGCTGATGGCCCTCGTCCCCGCGCCGGCCCAGGCACAGGCAGCCCCGCACCTGTCCGCCGCCCGGGTCCCCGCCCCCGCCGGGGTCCCCGCGTACGCCTGCGCCAAGGACCAGTGGCCGTGGGGCTGCGTCGCCGAGTGCGAGAGCGGCGGCCGCTGGCACATCAACACCGGCAACGGCTACTACGGCGGGCTGCAGTTCTGGCAGCCGACCTGGGAGGGGCACGGCGGACTGCGGTACGCGAAACGGGCCGACCTGGCGACCCGTCAGCAGCAGATCACGATCGCGGAGGAGGTCCTGCGCACCCAGGGGTGGGGGGCCTGGCCGGTCTGCTCCAAGCGGTACGGGCTGAGCGGGCGGGCGCACGTGGTCCAGCCGGGCGACACCCTCAGCTCGATCGCCCGACGGTTCAGGATCGCGGGCGGCTGGCAGGCGCTGTACAAGGCGAACCGCAGCGTCGTCGGGGCGGACCCGAACCGGCTCCTCGTCGGAACGATGCTGCGGATCGCACCGCTCAGCGCCCTGCGGTGAACTCGGCGGCCTCCCCGCTGAACGCGAGGGAGCCCCGGCGCAGTTCGTGCAGCAGCGTGCCTGACGGCAGCCCGGGCGGGGGCCGCTGCTCGGCGAGCACGACGGCGGCGCCGCCCGGGCGTGCGAGGGCGGCGAGCAGCCGGTAGGTACGCGCGGACACCGCGGGGGACATGCCGAGGGACGGCTCGTCGACCAGGACCACGCGGGCGGGGGTCACCAGGGCCCGGGAGAGCGCGAGCATCCGGCGCTCCCCGCCGGAGAGCGTGCCGGCGGGGCGCGCGAGCAGAGGGAGCAGCTCGGGGTACGCCGCCAGCGCCCGCTCCCGGTCCCCGGGGGCCAGGTCCAGGTTCTCGGCGACCGTGAGCGTCGCGTACACCGCCCGCAGATCCGGTACGAGGCAGAGTCCGCGCCGCGCACGGGCGTGGGCGTGGAGGCGGGTCACGTCGGCGCCGCGCCACAGGACCCGGCCGGAGGCGAGGGGAACGGTGCCGGCGAGGGCGCGCAGGGCGGTGGTGCGGCCGGAGCCGTTGCGGCCGACGAGGACGGTGACGGTCGCGGCCGGGACGGGCAGGTCGAGGCCGTGCAGGGCCTCCAGGGGGCCGTAGCGGACGCGGGCGGCGCGCAGGGCGATCTCGGTGCTCATGACACGATCCGGCCTCCCTCCATGGTGTGCACGGTGTGGGCGATTCCGGCGACGAGATCCGGGTCGTGCTCGACGAGGAGGACGGTGAGGCCGTCGGCGGCGAGGGCGGCGAGGATCCGGGCGAGGGCGTCGGTCTCCTCGGCGTCCAGGCCGGCCGAGGGTTCGTCCAGGAGCAGGGTGTGGGGGCCGCCGGCGAGGGCGCGGGCCAGCTCGACACGGCGGAGGGTGCCGGTGGGGAGGCCGGCGGCGGGGTGGTGGCGGACGGAGCCGGAGAGGCCGAGGAGGCGGAGGGCCTGTTCGGTCTGTGCGGAGGAGCGGTGACGGCCCTGTTCGGCGCCGAGCCGGACGTTGTCCTCGACCGTGAGGGACGGGAAGACCGCGAGCTGCTGGAAGGAACGGGCGACGCCGAGCCGGGTGCGGGCGTGGGCGGGACGTGGGGTGATGTCGGCGCCGTCGAGCGTGACGCGGCCACCGGTGGGGCGCAGGGTGCCGGCGAGGCAGTCGAAGAGGGTGCTCTTGCCGGCGCCGTTGGGGCCGACCAGGGCGGTGACCCGGCCCGGGGTGAGGGCGAGCGTGACATCGCTGAGGGCGGTGAGGCCGCCGGGATAGGTGAGCGTGAGGTGGTGGGCGCGGAGCCGTGCGGGCGGGGTGGGTGCGGGTCCGGGGACCGGTGCGCGGCGGTGGGGGTGTGCCCGGTCTCCGGCCGCGCTGGGCTTCCCGCCTTCCCCCGGAGCTCCGCCTGGGGGGACCCCCGTCCCGCGTCGCTCGCGCGTACCGGTTGTCGAAAGAGGTGCGGGTCCACCCGGGGGAGGTCGTCCGCCGTCGGCGGCCGCGGGGGGTGGGGTCCTGGCCGGCAGCCAGGACGTCAGGGGCGGGATCCGGCCCGTCAGAGCCGCCAGGACGCCGATCGCGGCCGCCGCCACGCCGCCCCTCGTGCCCGCGTCCAGTCCGACCAGCAGGGCCGCCGCGGCCAGCGGGGAGAGGAGGCTGTCGGCGCCCAGGACGACGACCGCGGCGAACCAGAGGAGCCCGCGGACCGGGTCGTACGCCTCCGGGTCGAAGGCGCGCAGTCCCATGCCGAGGAGGCCGCCGCCCAGGGCCGCCAGGGCCGCGCCCAGGACGAAGGCAAGGATCTTCAGCAGGCCCACCCGCACCCCGGACGCCTCCGCACCGCCCTCGTGGTCGCGCAGGGCGGCGAGCGCCCGGCCCGTGCGGCCCCGGCGCAGGGCCCCGACCAGGACGAGGCAGCAGGCCAGGACCACGAGCTCCAGGGCGTAGTAGCGGCGGTCGTCGGCGAAGCCCGCCGGGCGCCCGAGCTCCAGGCCGGCCGTCGCGTACGGCTGGGCGAAGACGAACCGGCTCACCGTCACCCCGACCGCCAGCGTCGCGAGCGCCAGGGCCAGGCCGTGGCGGCGGATCGCCGGCCACCCCGTCACCAGGCCCAGCGGGGCCACGATCAGCACCGCGAGCGCGAGCGCGAGCAGCTCCGGCAGGCCGCCCGCCGCGAGCAGCGCCGTGAAGAGCGCCCCCAGGCCCGCGTACGCCGCCTGGCCGAGCGCGATCTGCCCGCCCCGGCCCGTCACCACCACCAGCGACAGGAGCACGATCGCGAGCGCCGGGACCTGGATCGCCGTGTGCAGGTCCGTACCCGCGAAGCCCACCGGGAGCAGGAAGAGCGCCCCGACCGTGAACCAGACGCCCGGCGGCGTCCGGGGGGCGACGGCCGGCGGGGGCAGCGCGTCCTGGCCGCGGCCGCCGACCCCCGGCAGGACCAGCGCGGCCACCAGCAGCGCGAGCACGAAGAGATTCGCCCCCACCGCCTGCACCAGCGGCCCCGCCCACCCCTCCGGGTGGAGCCGGGTCAGCTGCGCCTGCGCCACGCCCAGCGCGAGAGCCGTCACGATCGCGACCGGCAGGCTCCGCATCCGGGCCACCACCGCGACCGCGATCACCTCGACGACGAGAAGCGGCATCCCGTACGGGTCGAGCCGTACGTACGGGGCCAGCAGCACCCCCGTCAGACCCGCCGTGAACGCGCCGAACGCCCATCCCGCCGCCGAGACGCGGTCCGCGTCGATCCCGCCCAGCATCGCCAGCGGCCGGTTGTCCACCACCGCCCGCAGTTCGCGCCCGAACCGCGTCCACCGGGTCACCGCCCCCACCGCGACGGCCAGCAGCACCACCGCCGCGAGCTGCGTCCACGGGTCGTCGCCCAGCAGCACCGGCGCGTCCGCCCGCGCACCGGTGCCCCACACGAGCGCCGCACCGCCCACCAGGAGCACGAAGACACCGATGGAGGCCACCAGGGTCTGCGCCGGGCTGGAGCCGAGGAGCGCCAGCGGCCGGAACACCGCCCGGTCGAGGACCAGGCCGATGCCGGGCGCGACCACGAGCAGCGTCACCAGCGCGCCGAGGGACAGCGGCCAGCCCCACTCGACCACCAGCTGCCGCAGCACGTACGCGCAGACCATGGCGATCGCCCCGTGCGCCAGGTTCAGCACGCCCGTCGCGCGGTAGGTGACGATCAGTCCGATGCCGGTGAGCGCGGCGGCGCTGCCGACCGCGAGTCCGGCGAGCGTGAGGTCGTACGTCAGCGAGGCCACGGCTCACACACCGGACACGGGCCGAGCTCCGCGTCCCCGGCCGGTTCGGCGTCCGTCCGGCCCGCCACGAGCGGGCAGTCGGGCCGGTGGGCGAGGGTCCCGCCCGGTACCCGGACCGGTGGCTCATCGGACGACGGCGGGGCCGTGTCCTCGACGGCCTCGGCGGGCGGCGCCGTCCTGCGTACCGGCACCCGGCCCGCCGCCCCGACCAGCACGGCCCCGGCGACGATCAGCGCCGCCCCCGGCACCGTGCACGACGCGAGGTAGGGCAGCTGCCGTTCGGCGAACCGCTCGCCGGAGATCCCGTACCACCCCAGGACGCAGAGCACCGCGCCGCCGGCGGCCGCGGCGAGACCGGCCCACAGCAGTACCCGGGATGTCGGCACGGGACCTCCTCGCCTCCGCCCCACGAGCGACTCGCCCTTGATGTCCTTGTTCCTTGCACTATGCCCTTAATCGGCCCACCCTGGAATCATCAGGGCGCCCGGCCCCGACGGACACCCGGTGGTGAGCCAGATGGTTCTCAAGCGACGAGTGGGACGCTCACGCTCTCGTATCGCGGCCCTGACGGCCGCCTCGGTCCTCGTGCTGGGGCCGGTCCTCGCGGCCTGTGGGGACGACGGCGGTGGCTCGGACTCCGCCACGACCACCGAACCGGCCGCGACCGCACCGGCCGACCCGGCCGCCGCCCGGGCGGAGATCACCCAGAACTGGACCGACTTCTTCGACCCCGACACCCCGGCGTCGGAGCGCGCGGAGCTGCTGGAGAACGGCGAGCAGATGCGGCCGGCCCTGGAGGCGCTCCTCACCAACCAGGCCGCCGCCGCGGCCACGGCGAAGGTCAAGACGATCGAGTTCACCTCGCCGAACGACGCGAACGTGACCTACGACCTGCTCGTCTCCGGTGCCCCGGCCCTGGCCGACTCCAAGGGCTCCTCCGTACTCCAGGACGGCACCTGGAAGGTGTCCGTGAAGACCCTCTGCGGCCTGGCGCAGCTCAGCGGTGCGACGGTTCAGGGGTGCTGAGACGGCAGGCGCGCTGCTCCTCGCCGCGCTGCTCGGCCTGACCGCGGCGTGCGGCAGCCGGATCCCGGAGCGTGCGTTCGAGACGCGGCCCACCGCCACTGTCCCCTCCGGCGGTGAGCCGCTCCGGATCGGCATCATCACCAGCGCCACCAGCCCCGTCGGCGGTGACGCGTTCTCAGGCCCGCGCGACGGCGCCAGGGCCTGGTTCGACGCCCTCAACGCCCGCGGCGGAATCAACGGCCGCCGGGTCGAGGTCGTCACCTGCGACGACGGCGGCAGTGGCGTCGGCAACAACGAGTGCGTGCACAAGCTGATCGACGAACGGAAGGTGTTCGCGCTCGTCGCCACCACCGCCCTCGACTACGCGGGAGCCCCGCTCGTCGCCAAGGCCGGCGTCCCCGACATCGGGGGCCAGCCGCTCACCCCGGCGTACGACACCTATCCGCATCTGTACGGGATCTACGGCAGCCTCGCCCCGCGCACCGGGAAGACGCCCGGCTGGGACGGGGTCCTGTACGGCGGGACCGAGGTCTACCGCTGGTTCAAGCGCGAACACGGCGCCCGTACCGCCGCCGTCGTCGCCTACAACCAGGCCGCCTCCACCGCGTACGCCCGGCTGATCGCCGACGGGCTGCGGGCCGAGGGGTACCGGGTCGTCGAGGAGCAGGTCGACTTCGCCCTGCCCAACTTCCGCGCCGTCGCGGCCGATCTGCGGGCCCAGGGCGCCGACCTCGTCTTCGACGCCATGGACACCCACGGCAACGTCCGGCTCTGCGAGGCGATGGAGGCGCTGGGCGTCAAGGTCACCGCCAAGGTGACCAACGTGCAGAACTGGTCCTCGACCGTGCCGCGCGACTACGCCGGGACCCCCGGCTGCCGGGCCTCGCTCTTCGTCACCGGCTCCAGCCGCAACTACGAGGACACCGGACACGCGGCGGTACGGGAGTTCCGCACGGCGATGGGCGACCGGCCGCTCTCCCAGTGGCAGTTGGAGGGCTGGGCCGCCGCCATGTGGTTCACGGACGCGGCGCTGTCCTGCGGGGACCGGCTCACCCGCGCCTGCGTCGAGGAGTTCATGAACCGGCCGGAGCCGTACACGGCCCGCGGCCTGCTGCTGCCCGTCCGGTTCGAGAAGCTCGCCGAGCCGCCGAAGACCCGTGACACCTGTCTCTCCGTGGCCCGTTGGCAGGACGGACGGGGCTGGGTCGGCCAGGGCGACATGACCAAGAACTGCGCCGTCGTCCCCCAACTCGGCTACCGGCCCTGAGCGCACCGGACGTGAACCGGGCCTGTCCGGCGCGTAAAGTCGCCAGGGACCGCACCACTTGATCCGGGGGAACCACCAGTCCGATGCGCATCTCGTTCCTGCTTCACAACGCCTTCCACATCGGCGGAACCATCCGGACGACGTTCACCCTGGCCCAGGCCCTCGCCGAGCGGCACGAGGTCGAGATCGTCTCCGTCTTCCGGCACCGGAACGAGCCGGTCCTGGGCGTCCCCGCAGGCGTGACCCTGCGTCACCTCGTCGACCTGCGCAAGGACAGCGCCGACTACGACGGCGCCCACCCGGACATCTCCCGGCCCGCCCGGGTCTTTCCGCGCGGCGACGGCCGGTGGAAGCAGTACAGCGCGCTGACCGACGCCCGGATCGGCGCCCATCTGGCGTCGGTCGAGGCCGACGTGGTGGTCTCCACCCGCCCCGGCCTCAACGTCCACCTCGCGCGGCAGACCCGCCGCGGCCCGGTCCTCGTCGGCCAGGAGCACCTGATCCTGGACGGCCACACCTACCGGCTGCGCCGTGAGATCGCGCACCGGTACACGGTCCTCGACGCCGTCACCACGGTCACCGAGGCCGACGCCCGGTCGTACCGCACCCGGCTGCGGCTGCCCGGCGTACGGATCGACGCGGTGCCCAACAGCGTGCCCGCGCCGAGCATGCCGCCCGCCGACCCCGCCTCGAAGGTCGTCGTCGCCGCGGGGCGGCTCACACCGGTCAAGCGGTACGACGTGCTGGTCGCCGCCTTCGCCGAGGTGGCGGCAGCCCACCCGGACTGGAAGCTGCGGATCTACGGCACCGGCGACCACTTCGGCAATGTGAAGCAGGCGCTGGCCCGGCAGATCGAGAAGCTCGGACTCGGCGGGAACGTCTTCCTCATGGGCACGGCCAACCCGATGGAGCCGGAATGGGCCAAGGGCTCGATCGCCGCCGTCACCTCGCGGCGCGAGTCCTTCGGCATGACGATCGTCGAGGCGATGCGGTGCGGTCTGCCCGTCGTCTCCACCGACTGCCCCAACGGCCCCCGCGAGATCATCGAGGACCGGGTCGACGGCCGCCTCGTGCCCGTCGACGACGTCTCCGCGGTGGCCCGTGCCCTGCTCGACCTCGTCGAGGACGACGAACTGCGCGCCAAGACCGCGCGGGCCGCCCTCACCGCCTCGGAACGCTTCGACCCGGCCCGGATCGCGGCCCGCCACGAGGAGATCTGGACGGAGCTGGTCGCCCGGGGCGCGAGCGGCCGTACCCATGGCGCGTTCCGCGAGACCCGCCACCGCGCGGTCGGCACCGTGGTCGACGCCGGATACGAGCTCAAGCGCCGGATCGGAGTCCTCGTCCGCCGCTTCCGCTGAGCCGTCGAGGACAGTAGCTGTCCGCGACGGCTGGCAGACTCGGACCCATGCTGGAGACCTCCGCACGACTCCTCCGCCTGCTCTCGCTGCTGCAGGCCCATCGCGAGTGGTCGGGCACCGACCTCGCGGAACGGCTCGGCGTCACCACCCGGACCGTACGGCGGGACGTGGACCGGCTGCGCGAGCTCGGCTACCCGGTCAACGCCAGCCCCGGCACGGGCGGCGGGTACCAGCTCGGCGCCGGCGCCGAGCTGCCGCCGCTGCTCCTCGACGACGACGAGGCCGTCGCCGTCGCGGTCGGGCTGCGCACCGCCGCCGGGCAGGGCGTCGAGGGCATCGGCGAGACCTCCGTACGCGCCCTGGCGAAACTGGAGCAGGTGCTGCCCGGACGGCTGCGGCGCCGGGTCAGCACCCTCAACGCCTTCACCGTGCCGATGCTGCGCACCCCGGCCACCCAGGTCGATCCGGCGGTTCTGACCGAGCTCGCGAACGCCTGCCGGGACAGCGAGCGGCTCCGCTTCGAGTACCGCGACCACGCCGGCGCCACGACCCGCCGCACCGTCGAACCGCACCGGCTGGTGTGCACCGAACGCCGCTGGTACCTGGTCGCCTGGGACGTCGACCGTGCCGACTGGCGTACGTTCCGGGTCGACCGGATCGAACCGAAGCCGCCGCACGGACCCCGCTTCCCGCCCCGCGAGCCGCCCGCCGACGACCTGGCCGCCTATGTCGCCAAGGGCGTGTCCGGGGCGGCCTACGCGGCCGAGGCGACGATCCGGCTGCACGTCCCGCTCGCCGAGGCCGCCTCGGTCGTCGGCCCCATGGACGGCGTCCTGGAGCCGGACGGCGACGGCACCTGTCTGCTGCGCGCCGGGGCCGGCAGCCTGCAGGGCATGGTCGTCCACGTCCTGATGCTGGGGCTCGAGTTCGAGGTCGTCGCCCCGAAGGAGCTCGAAGACCGGGTCAGGGTTCTGAGGGACCGGCTCTCTCGCGCCGTGGAGCGCTCGGAGCGGTGAGCCGCATCCGCTCGTAGGCCATGAACTCCGGGTGGTGCAGGTCGAAGGCCGGGGCCTCGGAGCGGATCCTCGGAACGGCGTCGAAGTTGTGGCGGGGCGGCGGACAGGACGTCGCCCACTCCAGGGAGCGGCCGAACCCCCACGGGTCGTCCACCTCGACCTTCTCCGCGTATCTGGCGGTGCGCCAGACGTTGTACAGGAAGGGCAGCGTGGAGGCGCCGAGCAGGAACGCGCCGATGGACGAGACCGTGTTGAGCGCGGTGAACCCGTCGGCCTCCAGATAGTCCGCGTACCGCCGCGGCATGCCCTCCGCGCCGAGCCAGTGCTGCACGAGGAACGTCAGGTGGAAACCGACGAACAGCGTCCAGAAATGGATCTTGCCCAGGCGCTCGTCGAGCATGCGGCCGGTGAACTTGGGCCACCAGAAGGTGAAACCGGCGAACGTCGCGAAGACGACCGTTCCGAAGACCGTGTAGTGGAAATGGGCGACGACGAAGTACGAGTCGGTGACCGCGAAGTCCATCGGCGGCGAGGCGAGGATGACGCCGGTCAGCCCGCCGAAGAGGAAGGACACCAGAAAGCCGATCGACCAGAGCATCGGCGTCTCGAACGAGAGCGAGCCCTTGAGCATCGTGCCGGTCCAGTTGAAGAACTTCACCCCGGTCGGCACGGCGATCAGGAACGACAGCAGGGAGAAGAAGGGCAGCAGGACCGCCCCGGTGGCGAACATGTGGTGCGCCCACACCACCACCGAGAGTCCGGTGATCGCCATGGTGGCGGCGATGAGGGTCGTGTAGCCGAAGATCGGCTTGCGGGCGAAGACCGGGATGATCTCGCTGATGATGCCGAAGAACGGCAGCGCGATGATGTAGACCTCGGGATGCCCGAAGAACCAGAAGAGGTGCTGCCACAGCAGCGCCCCGCCGTTCTCCGGCTGGAACACCAGCGAGCCGAAGCGTCGGTCCGACTCCAGGACGAGCAGCGCCGCGGCCAGGACCGGGAAGGCCATCAGGACCAGGATCGTGGTGAAGAGGATGTTCCAGGTGAAGATCGGCATCCGGAACATCGTCATACCGGGCGCCCGCATCCCGACGATCGTCGCCAGGAAGTTCACCGAGGTGAGGATCGTCCCGAAGCCCGAAAGCGCGAGCCCCATGATCCACAGATCGGGGCCGATGCCGGGGGATCGCTCCAGGCTGTTGAGCGGGGCGTAGGCGGTCCAGCCGAAGGCGGCGGGCCCGCTCGGCACGAGCAGCGAGCCGACCACCATCAGGCCGCCGAAGAGGAACAGCCAGTACGAGAACATGTTCAGCCGCGGGAAGGCGACGTCGGGGGCGCCGATCTGGAGCGGCACCAGCTCGTTGGCGAAGCCGGCGAAGGTCGGCGTCGCGAAGAGCAGCAGCATGATCGTGCCGTGCAGCGTGAACGCCTGGTTGAACTGCTGGTTGTCGAGCAGCTGGGTTCCGGGGCGGGCCAGCTCGGCCCGCATCAGCATCGCCATCACGCCGGCGGCCAGGAAGAAGAGGAACGACGTGACCAGGTAGAGGTGGCCGATCTTCTTGTGGTCGGTCGTGGTGAGCCAGTCGATCAGGACCCGCCCATGCCGTTCCCGAGGTGATTCGACGGCCGCGTCCGCGGTGTCGATGCCCATCGATGCCTCCGGTTCCGAATCGTCCGGACATGATGCGCGCACCGGGGGCGGGGACACGGGAGGCGGCCGGGCGCACTGCTCCGGTCGGCCGAGCGTGTGCGCGTCATGCGGGGAAAACGTGAACACCGTGAGGTCGTCGTTCGTCCCCGAATTTCCCAGACCAGGGCGTGGAACGGAATTCCGGAACCCCTCGGACGAACTGTCCGAACGGCCCTTGAATTACCGGGGAAACGGCTGGAAACTGCCCTTTCGGGTGACGGCGCTCGTGTCAAACATATGTCGAGAAGCTGTGACACAAGCGTGACCGGTAAGGGACTAACGTGAGGCACATGACACCGAAGCCGAGGTTCCCCGTACCGCCCGAAGACTATGTGGGGCTCGACCAGGAGCGCGCCGAACTGCTCGCCCGCGAGCACGGCTGGGACGTGGTCCGTTCCCTGCCCCCGGGCTCGATCATCACGATGGAATACCTGGAGGGCCGGATCAACTTCGAGGTGACGGACGGCTCCGTCACGCGCTGCTGGCTCGGCTAGCGGCGGACCCCCGCACCAGCGCGAAGGGCCCCGGCCGTGGCCGGGGCCCTTCGTCGTGGGGTCGTGCGCTCTCAGCCGCCGGTGAGCGGCCGCGAGTGCGGCGGACGGCGGCTGCCGGCCGGGGTGACCGGGGTCCGCTCCGAGCGTGGGGCGTGCCCGGTGTGCCCTCCGTGTCCGGCGTGCGCCGTGTGCGGACGCGGGGCGGTGAGCGGCGGGGTGAGCCGGCCTTCGCCGCGCGCGGCGGCGGCCCGCCCGCTGCGGGCGCCGATGACCTCCCGGACCGGCTCCTCGGCCGCCGTGGGGCGCGGCGGGTACATCGCCGGACGCGGCCCACCGGTCGCGACGGGCAGCGACGGGACCAGCCTGCGGCGGGCCCGGAGCTGCTCGCGCAGCCGGTCGCGCGCGCTGAGGACCATGGCCTCCACGCGGCTGATCAGCGGCTCGCACCAGGGCAGGGCCAGCAGGATGAGCAGCCCCGCCGCCCAGCCGAGCAGCACATCGCTCAGCCAGTGCGTACCGATGTAGACGGTGGTCAGGCCGACGCCCAGCGCGACCACGGCCGAGAGGGCCGACAGATAGCGCCGGGCCCGCGGGGTGGTCGCCAGATACGCCAGGATTCCCCAGGTCACGACGGCGTTCGCGGTGTGGCCGGACGGAAATATATCGCCGCCGGCGAAGAGCTCGGCAGAGCCGATCTGCGTCGCGTAGTGGGGACCGAGGCGGCCGAGGCCGAGCTTGACCGCGCCGACCGTGACGTTGAGCAGGAGGAGCGCGGCGCCGAGGGTGAGCAGCGGTCGCAGGGTGTGCTGGCGCCAGGAGCGCCAGCCCAGCCAGGCCGCCACCATCACGGCGGTGGGACCGCGCTGGCCGAGGACGACGTAGTAGTCGAGGAAGGCGTGCAGGTCCGGCCACTGCTGATAGGGCCGGAAGAGCATGATCTTCCAGTCGAGGGTCACCAGCCACGTCGAGAGCAGCACGGCCACGACGATGGCGAGATAGAACGCCAGCGTCCCGCCGAAGAGGGCGAGACGCGTGCGGGTCATCCGCGGGACCTCTATCTTCGGCGGTTCCGGCTCCCGGTCCAGCCGGGCAAAGATGTCGGTACGCACCCAATCGACGTTACAGGGAGTGAGTGTCGACCTTGGTCGATCCGGTGTCTTCGTGATGACGATGTGATGTGGAGTAGGTCTCAGACCGGGGTTTATTCCTGGCGTCTGTCGGAGAATCCGATGACCTTCCGCCCTATTGCCGGAGGGTGACTTTCCGGAAGCCTGTTTGCACGTCGGGGAAATGCGTCAAACGGTTGTGCGGCCGGAATTCGAGGAGGCGCGCTGGGCAGGCGGAGTGGCGTACGCCACACCCGGCGGTCCGCCGGGGTGAGAGCTGCACCACGCGCTCGGGCCTTGAACTCGCGTACGCTGACGGCTCACTCGCCCGTCGATGCCGGGCCGCCCCGGGAACCCGAACCCCGGCCGGTGCCCGCCGAGCGCGAGAGCTTCACTGGGAGGTACGTACATGCAGCGGACGATCACGGCCGGAGCACGACTCCGCGCCGCCGGCGGCGGCGCCAACCGCTGGGTCGTCCTCTTCGTCCTCTGCGTCAGCCTGCTGCTGGTCGCGCTGGACGCCACCATTCTTCACGTCGCCGTCCCCTCCCTCACGGAGGACCTGCGCCCCAGCTCCACCGAGCTGCTCTGGATCGTCGACGCCTACCCGCTGATCTGCGCCTCGCTGCTGATCCTCTTCGGCACGCTGGGCGACCGGATCGGCCGGCGCAGAGTGCTGCTCCTCGGTTACGCGCTGTTCGGCGTCGCCTCCGCGGTCGCGGCCCTCGCCACCGCGCCGGGTGTCCTGATCGGCGCCCGCGCCCTCCTCGGCGTCGGCGGCGCGATGATCATGCCCGCCACCCTCTCGATCCTCCGGGCGGTCTTCCCCGACCGGCGTGAGCGGGCCACCGCGATCGGCATCTGGACGGCGGTCGCCGCGATCGGCGCCGCCACCGGGCCGGTGCTCGGCGGCTTCCTGGTCGAGCACTACTGGTGGGGCTCGGTCTTCCTGATCAACATCCCGCTGATGGCGCTCATCCTGCCGCTCGGCCGCTGGCTGCTGCCCGAGTCCAAGGGGCGCGGCGACGGCCCCTGGGACGTCCTCGGCGCGCTGATGGCCGCGGCCGGAGTGCTCGGCATGGTCCTCGGGGTGAAGCGGATCGGCGCGGGCGAGAACCTCCTCGACCCGGCGACCGCCGCACCGCTCCTCCTCGGCGCGGCGCTGCTGATCCTCTTCGTACGCCGGCAGCGGCGCCGGGCGCATCCGCTGATCGACATGCGACTCTTCTCCCGCGCCGCCTTCACCACCTCCGTCGGCTGCATCGTGCTCGCCATGCTGGCCCTGGTCGGCCTGGAGCTGATCGCCGTCCAGTACCTCCAGCTCGTCCTCGGGCTCAGCCCGCTGGAGACGGGGCTGCGGCTCCTGCCGCTCACCTTCGCCGCCATGGCGGCCGGCGCCACCGGCTCGTACACGCTGCGCCGGATCGGTCCGCGCCGGATGGTCGGCTGGGGCTTCGTCCTCACCGCCGCCGCCGTGCTGCTGCTCGTCCTGATGGGCCAGCACGACCGGCCGCTGCTGCTCACCTGTGGCTTCGTCCTGCTCGGCTTCGGGCTCCAGACCACCCTCTTCTCGGCGTACGAGTCGATGCTCAGCGAGGCCCCGCCGGAGAGCGCGGGCGGCGCGGCGGCCATCGGCGAGACCTCGTACCAGCTCGGTGCCGGCATGGGCATCGCGCTCCTCGGCAGCGTGATGAACGCGGCGTACGCGCCCGGCCTGGCCGCCGTGCCCGGTGTCCCGGCCGCCGCGAGCGAGGCCGCCGCCAACTCGCTCGGCGAGGCCTACAAGGTCGCCGACCAGCTCGGCGGCACAGCGGGTCCGGCGCTGTACCACGCGGCGCGGCACGCCTTCGTGGACGGCCTTCACGTCACGCTCTTCGTCAGCGCGGCGCTGCTGCTGCTCGGCGCGCTGATGGCGCTGCGGCTGCCGCGCGTGATGGAGTGCATGGTCGACCCGGAGGACCTGGTGCCCGAGGCCCCCGCGGAGGTACGGGTGCCGGCCACCCGCGAGCCCGCCGAACCGGCCGTCCGCGAGCCCGCCGAACCGGTCTGCTCGTCCCCGGGGCCTGCCGGGCAGGGCGCCCGCCGGTCGTGAATCCGTCCGGTGATCCGTCCGGTGATCCGTCCGGTGATCCGTCCGGTGGTACGGGCAGGTGCTCGGGCCGGTGAGCTCCCCCGGCGCTGCCGCCGGGAGGCGCTCCCGGCTCAGCTCTGGTTGAAGAAACCGTCCTGCGCACGCCCCGCGGGGTCTCCGCTGATGATCTGCGTGTCGGCGGGGGTCAGCAGGAAGACCCGCGTCGCCACCCGCTCGATCGAGCCGCGCAGACCGAAGGCGAGACCGGCGGCGAAGTCGACCACACGCTTGGCGTCGGAGGGCTCCATGGCCGTGAGGTTCACGATGACCGGGACACCGTCCCGGAAGAGCTCGCCGATGCCCCGGGCGTCCCGGAACCCGTCCGGGGAGACGGTCGCGATCCTGCGGCCCTGCTCCTGCGCCGAGTCGGACGCCACCCGGACCCGGGGGTCCGTCACCCAGGCGTCGCCGCTCTCGGCAGTCTCGGCGTACTCGTCGTCGTAGTAGCGCTCGTCGTTGTCCTCGACGAGGCCCAGCCATGCACTCGCCTTGCGCACCGATCCCATGGTCGCCTCCTTTCAGCGCGGTCACTTGTGGTTCCGCATATCCCTATCGTCGTCCATGATGCGGATCGCGCGCCAAGTGGATAGTCGGCGCGCGCGGGTTTCGTGACGGTACTGGTGCAGAACGTGAGGCCCGGTTTCTGGTGAATCGTCAGGAATCTTGCGGTATACGGGGCCTGACGGAGGTTCCGGAGGGGTCGTGGATCTAAAATATGAAAGTCGGTCCAGAAGGGTGACGCTCGGAGCGTCCGGGTGAACGGACCAGGTCGATACGATGCCGCAACACCGCCGCAGACCGCTGCGGCAGCACCTGCGCGCGACTCACGGGGAGTCCCTTGTTCGGCATAGTCAGGCCCTGCACCCATCGGCTCACCGAGGGCCTCAGGACCGAATGGATGGCCCATCTCTGCGGCCTCTGTCTGGCACTTCGGGCCGACCACGGGCAGTTCGCCCGGGTGGTCACCAACTACGACGGCCTCATCGTCTCGGTTCTGACGGAGGCTCAGACGGGCCCGGTCGACGGCGGGCGCCGGACCGCCGGTCCCTGCCCGCTGCGCCAGATGAGGACCGCGCCGGTCGCCATGGGCGAGGGCGCACGCCTCGCGGCGGCCGTGTCGCTGGTCCTCGCCTCGGCGAAGGTGCGGGACCACGTCGCCGACCGGGACGGGCTGTTGGCGCGCCGCCCGGTCGCCGCGGCGGCCCGCCGGGTCGCCAGGTCCTGGGACCGGGCGGGCGCGCGGACCGGGCGGGCGATCGGCTTCGACACGGCCGTCCTGGTGGACGCCGTGGACCGGCAGGCCGGGGTCGAGAGCCTCGCCGGGCCCGGCACCCCGCTCCTCGTGGTCACCGAGCCGACCGAGACGGCGACGGCCGCGGCCTTCGCGCACACCGCCGTGCTCGCGGGCCGGCCCGGGAACCTCGAGCCGCTCGCCGAGGCGGGCCGGCTCTTCGGGAGGCTCGCGCATCTGCTGGACGCCGTGGAGGACCGGGAGGCGGACGCCGCGTCCGGCGCGTGGAACCCGCTCACCGCGACCGGCACGTCGCTCACCGAGGCCCGCCGGCTCGCGGACGACGCGCTCCACGGGATCCGCCTCGCGCTGCGGGACGCGGAGTTCGTGAACGGCCGGCTGGTGCACGTACTGCTCGCCCACGAGCTGCGCGTCTCGGTGGACCGCGCGTTCGGCACGACGAGCTGTGCGCACGGGGCGGGTGCTCCCGGGGGAGCGCACCAGCCGGGGCCGTACCAGCCGGGGCCGTACGCCCCCGGCCCGGTGCCGGGCAACCCGTACGCCCCGGGGCCGGGCGGCCCCGGCGGTCCCGGAGGCCCGCTGCCGCCCGAGCCGCCGAACCGGCGCCGCGGCCTGATGGCCGGTTGTGCCGTCTGGATGGGCCTGGCGTGTACGTGCCAGCTGTGCTGCGGCACGTACGAGGACCCGTGGAGCCGGGAGCGCCGCGAGGGCTCGTGCAGCAACTGCGACTGCAGCGGCTGCGGCGATTGCTGCTCCTGCTGCAACTGCGGTGACGGGGAAGGGGACGGCGGCTGCTGCGACGGCTGCGACTGCGGGTGTGACTGCGGCTGCTGAGCGACGCTCCCTCGTCATCGTCGGCGCCGGGCCGCGCGGCACCGGGCTGCTGGAACGCATCGCCGCCAACGCGCCAGGGTTGTACGGCGGTTCGGGCCTCGACATCCATCTCGTCGACCCGTACCCGCCGGGCGGCGGGCGGCTGTGGCGCCGCGGCCAGTCGCCGCTGCTCTGGATGAACTCGCAGGCCCGGCACGTCACGATGTTCACCGACGACACCGTGGAGATGGCGGGCCCGGTCCTCCCGGGGCCCACCGTGCACGAGTGGACCGGCGGCGACGGGGACGCCTTCGTCAGCCGCAGCACACACGGCGGGTATCTGCGCTGGGTGTACGAGAGGGCCGTCGCCGCCCTGCCGCCCGGCGCCGTCGTCCACCACCACCGGCGCAGGGCGGTGCGCGTCGCAGGGGCGCGTACCGGACGCCAGACGGTCTGGCTGGAAGGCGTCGACGCGCCGCTCACCGCCGACGCCGTCATCCTGGCCCAGGGGCATCTGGACGCCGAACCGGACGACGAACAGGCGGCGTTGGCCGCACACGCCGAACGTCACGGCCTGGTCCACCTGCCGCCCGACTTCACCGCCGACAGCGACCTGCGGCGGCTCGCGCCCGGCGCGCCCGTGATCGTGCGCGGTCTGGGCCTCGCCTTCGTCGACCTCATGGTGCTGCTCACCGAGGGCCGCGGCGGCCGGTACGAGAACGGGACGTACGTGCCGTCCGGACGCGAGCCGGTCCTCCATGTCGGGTCGCGACGCGGAGTCCCGTACCGGGCGAAGATCACGTACCCCCTGGAGGGCGAACGGCCCCCGCTGCCGCGCTACCTGGGGCCGGAGCAGATCGACGCCCTCCTCGCCCGGCCCGGCGGGTTCGACTTCCGGCGGGACGTCCGGCCTCTGATCGCCCAGGAGCTCGGCTTCGCCCACTACCACCGCCTCTTCACCGCACACCCCGAACGCACCCACCTCCCGTGGGTGGAGTTCGACCGCGCCTTCGCCGCCTGCCCGCCCGGCGGCCCCGGACTCGACGCCCTCGTCGCCTCCGCCGTGCCCCACCGGGCCGACCGGCTCGACCTTGCCGCGCTCGACCGCCCCCTCGCCGGGGTGCGCCACGCCTCCCCGGCCGCCCTCCAGGACCACGTCCGCGGTCATGTCGCCGACGACGTGGCCCGCCGCGACGACCCGGGGCACAGCCCCGACCTCGCCCTCTTCCACGGCCTGAACTCGGTCTACGGGCAGCTGGCACGGCTCGGCGACACCGGGACCTGGTGGCACGGCTTCTTCAGCTCCCTGGCCTCGGGACCGCCCGGCCCACGGCTGCGGAACCTGCTCGCGCTCTCGCGCGCCGGTGTCGTGCGGTTCCTGGGCGCGGACCTCCGGGTGCGCGCCGAGAACGGGGTGTTCCGCGCGCGGAGCTCCACCCTCCCCGGGCACGTCACCGAGGCCCGCGCCCTCGTCGAGGCGCGGCTCCCGGAGCCCACGGCCGCGACCACCCGGGACCCGCTGCTGCGCGCGCTGTACGCCGACGGCGCGGCCGCGACCCCGGCGGGACTCCTGGCCGTCGATCCCTCCGACGGCCGCGTCCTGGACCGGTCCGGCGTGCCGCACCCCCGCCGCTTCGCGCTCGGGCCGCACACCGACGCCCGGGGCGCCGGAGGCTTCGCCCGGCCCGGCGCCAACGGCCTCTCCCTCCGGCAGAACGACGCGACCGCGCGGGCCGCGCTCGCGCTCCTGCGCGACCTGTGAACGCCCGGCGCCCTGCCCCCGCGTGGCCCCGCGTGGCCCCGCGTGCCTCCGCGTGGCCACGCGAGCGTCGCGTCCGGGCTTCCCGACCCCGTATGGAAGGGTTGAACACCATGAGCACGGATCCCCAGCAGGACTGGCAGCACTGGCACGAGCAGCGCACGGCGGCGGTCTCCTCGTCGTACGGGCCGCTCTCCCTCACCGGCACGTACTGGCTCTCCGACCACCCGGAGGGTCGAATTCCGGCCGTTCCCGGGCGGTGGCTGGACGACGGCGACGAGGTGGTCCTCACGGCCGGCGCCGAGGACGCGGTCACCGTCGACGGCAAGCCGCTGATCGGCAGCGTCCGGCTGACCGCCGACCACGCCCCGATCCACGAGTCCCGCGCGGAGTCCGCCGGCCGGCGGCTCGTCCTCATGCGCCGCGAAGGGCTCTGGGCGGTACGGGACTTCGACCCCGAGTCGGCGGCGCGCCGCGCCTTCCGGGGCATCGAGGCCACACCGTACGACGAGCGCTGGGTGGTGCCCGGCACCTTCCGGGCGTACGAGGAGTCCCGCAACGTCCGGGTCGGGAACGCCGACGGGAAGGAACGGGGACTCGGTCTCACCGGCGAGCTCTCCTTCGAGCTCCGTGGCGTCGAGCACACGCTCCAGGTCGCCGTGGAGGACGACGGCACGCTCTGGGCGGTCTTCGCCGACGCCACCAGCGGCCGTGACAGCTACCGGTTCCGCTTCCTGCGTCCGCCCGCGCCCGCCGCGGACGGCTCGGTGACGGTCGACTTCAACCGCGCGCTGCTGCCGCCGTGCGCTTTCGCGGACCACTTCATCTGCCCCTTCCCGCCCCCGGGGAACACCCTCGACACCGGGGTGCCGGCCGGGGAGCGGCGGCTCATCGAAGCCTGACCCGGACTCCTTCTCATAGGGGGCACAGGGGGGCACAGGGGCACACGGGCGCGTCCGGCGGTGGTGGTGCGGCCGCCGGAGCCTTTCACGCACGGGCGGCCCCGTGCCCCGTCTCGCGGATCCCCTACTACAACCTCCTTGTGGCGGGCGGTAGTTGAGCGTCGTACGGCCGAAAGGCGCCCTTGCGGCGCCCGGTCGGGCGGCCGAGACTCGCCCACAGCGCCGGCCCCTGGCCGCGCCTCACGGGTCCGACCCCCCACGGCGGACCCCCGATTCCCCTCTGGAGGAACGAGAAGTGAGGACCAAGCGCACCACCCCCCCGAGATCCGTCCGTCTGCTCGCCGTCGCCACCGGACTCGCCGCCGCGGCCGCCGTCGCCATCCCCACCGCGAGCGCCGACACCGCCCAGACCTTCAGCGCGTCGCAGCTCTCCGCCGCGGGCGACGCCGTGCTGGCCGCCGACGTGGCGGGCACCGCCTGGCACGTGGACCAGGCCACCGGCACCCTCGTCGTCACCGCCGACTCCACCGTGTCGAAGGCCGAGATAGCCGAGATCAAGCGCCAGGCCGGCGCCAACGCCGGGGCGATCCGTATCGAGCGGACCCCCGGAAAGTTCAACAAGCTGATCTCCGGCGGCGACGCGATCTACGCGTCCAGCTGGCGCTGCTCCCTGGGCTTCAACGTCCGTGACAGCGCGGGCAACTACTACTTCCTGACCGCCGGGCACTGCACCGACGGCGCGGGCACCTGGTACTCCAACTCCGGCCGCACGACCGTCCTCGGCTCCACCTCGGGATCCAGCTTCCCGACCAACGACTACGGCATCGTCCGGTACACCAACAGCAGCGTCACCAAGTCCGGCACGGTCGGCAGCGTGGACATCACCAGCGCCGCCAACGCCACGGTCGGCATGTCCGTGACCCGCCGGGGTTCCACCACCGGCACCCACAGCGGCTCCGTCACCGGCCTCAACGCCACCGTCAACTACGGTGGCGGAGACATCGTCTACGGCATGATCCGCACCAACGTCTGCGCCGAGCCCGGCGACTCCGGCGGCCCGCTCTACTCCGGCAGCCGCGCCATCGGCCTCACCTCGGGCGGCAGCGGCAACTGCTCCTCGGGCGGCACGACCTTCTTCCAGCCGGTCACCGAGGCGCTGAACGCGTACGGGGTCAACGTGTTCTAGGCCGAAACGCCCTAGGCGGAGACCCGCTCTCCGTAGCACCATGATCCCATCGGGCGTCGGGCCCCGGCCGTGTGACGGCCGGGGCCCGACGCAGGGACTCGTGGTGGGGGAGAGCGCGTGACCGTCCAGCCCGGTGGGCCGATACCCGGCGACGCCCAGCGCAGGGTCCGGCGCAGCCGCCTGCTCTTCACGGCACCGATCGTGCTGCTCTGCCTGCTCACCGCCGTCCTGGGCTGGGAGATCGTCCGTGCCAACATGACCGAGGAGGCCAGGACCGACTGGCCGTGGCGGCTGCAGCTCCTGGACATGGAGCCGCTCGGCAGCCTCCTCGCCGTCGCGGCGGCCGCCGTCCTCGCGCGGGCCCAGTACGCCCGTACCGTACGGCCCTACCTGGGCTGGCGGAGCGACTGGACGAAGGGCACGCTGCGCGGGAACGCCGCCGAGTGGCGGACCGGCGTTTACAACGGCGGCCAGTACACGGCGGTGGTCGAGAAGTACGAGTGCAGAGTCGTGCTCGCGGGGGAGACCGACCCCGCCTCGACCCCGTGGACGGACGTTCCGGGGGCGGTGGCGACCCTGACGGCGGCCGGTCTCGTCGCCGGCGAGGACTTCCAGATCCCCACCTTCGGGACGTTCCCTCTGGTGGGCACCGGGACGTACGAGACCGTTCTGATGGGCGCGTTCTCCCGCCGCTTCGTCGACGAGGTCGATGCCCTCCACATGCGCATGCGGGTCGTGGACACGGTCGGCGACAGCCATGAGCGGATCATGAACTGCCTCAAGGGCGCCCGTTCCGCCGGCTATCTGCCGCCGCCCTCCTGAGCCCGGATCCACCCGAGCACGGCCGGCAGCGCGTACTGGGCGGCGAAGTGACCGGCGTCCGGCTCCAGGACGAGCGTGGCTCCGGGGATCCGTCCGGCCAGCCAGCGGGTGTGGTCGGGCGGGGAGAAGGCGTCGTCGAGTCCGTGCCAGAGCAGGGCCGGGACGGCGACGGCGGAGACGTCGAAACCCCAGGGGCGGGCGAAGGCGAGGCAGTCGTCGGTCCAGCCGTGGTGCGAGGCGCCGAGGGCCTCGCGGTAGGTGCGCAGCAGCACGGCGCGTACGGCGGGATCGGAGACGATCGGCAGGTCGTGGTCGGAGAGTTCGGCCCGCAGATCCTCGATCAGGCGCTCGGGGTCGCGCCGGATGTCCGCCGCCCGGGCGGCGAGGTCCGCGTCGAGCAGCTCGGGCGACTCGGTCGCCAGGCCGTACTCACGGACGTTGAACGGGGTCATGCCGGCGAACCAGTCGAGCCCCGCCGCGTCCGGGGGCGCGATGCCCACCAGCGCCGCGACGGCCCGGACCCGGTCGGGCAGCAGGGCCGCGCAGGCGAGCGCGTGCGGCCCGCCGCCGGACCGCCCGACCACGGCGAACCGCCCCACCTCCAGCGCGTCGGCGACGGCCGCCGCGTCCCGGGCCGCGTCGGCGACCCGCCGGCCGGGGAGCCGGTCCGAACCTCCGTACCCGGGACGGTCGTAGGCGAAGAACCGGAAGTCGGGATGGCGGTCGGCGAGATCGGGCAGCGCGGTGCCGAGCCGGCTGCCGGGTGTGCCGTGCAGGAGCAGTACGGGAGTCCCCGAGGGGTTTCCCCATTCTTCGGCCAGCAGCAGGCGGCCGTCGTCGGTGCGCACATGCTTTCCCATGGCCGGACAGCCTAGGGCGTGCTGCGGGCGCCGCCGTAGGGCTCAGAGGGCGCGGGCGAACTCCAGCCGGTCGGCGAAGTTCACGTACCCGGCCCGCTCGAAGGCCTTGGCCATCGCCACGTTCGCGGCGTCGCAGTCCCCGCGGATCTCCCTGGCGCCGGCGGCGACCAGAACCCGCGTGCCGCGGATCACGACGGAGGTGGCGTACCCCTTGCCGCGGTGCGCGGGGGCGACGCCGACGAAGCCGATCACCGGAAAGCCGGGGTTCTCGGCCGGCAGGCTGATCACGGCGACGGTGCCGTCGGCGTCGTAACCGAGCTCCCACCACTCGGGCTCGTGCTTCAGCCCGGCCGTCTCCTCGAAGAGCAGCTCGGCGGCGCGCCGCGCGCCGTGCTGTCGTACGTCGGCGGCGAGCCGGGCGTCCGCGGTGTCCGCGAGCAGCTCGGCGAGGACGGCGACGAAGGGCTCGGGGCCGAGATCGGCGAGCGAGCGGAAGGTCAGGCGGGGGTCGTCGGCGGGCAGCTCGCCGGTCGCGCCGGTCTCGCCGGAAGCGGCAGGGGTCCGGAAGCCGAACCGCCTTCCGTCGCGGGCCACTTCGAAGCCGGAGTCGCGCAACAGCTCGCCCCGGCGCTCCGGGTTCCGCTGGAACTGCGGTGCCTGGGCGGGGGAGTCGACGACGTGCTCCAGCTCCTTCGCGCCCAGCTCCCCGGCCTTCGCGGCCGCCGCGTCGAGCAGCGCGGACGCGGTCTCGGGAGAGTGCTCCGGAGCCTCGAACAGCACGACGGCGAGCGGGACTTCGTGGCCCGGCAGGGTCCACAGCACCACGCTGCCGGTGAGCCGTCCGTCGTCCTCCGCGGCGACCAGGCACCACTCGGGCCGGGTGCACGCGCTGTCGAGGAGCTGCGTGAGGTAGGCGCGGGTGGCGGCGTTGCGCTCGGGGTCACCGGGGTGCTCGACGAGGGCGGGAAGTTCATCGGGGCGGGCAGGGCGAACGAGAGTCACGGAGAGCCTTGTCGGTTCGGGGAGCGGTCGGCGGTGCCCCGCGAACGTAGCGGTCCACCGGTCGGTGGGCCAGGGCTTTTCCGGTGTGGACCGGGTCGGTTCAGGCGGCGGCGCCGCCCGCGGCGCCGAGTTCCTCGGGGGTCGGCTCGGTTCCCGGCCTGCGCTTCAGCGAGGACATCACCAGCGTGATCGCGCTGCCGACGACCGCCCAGGCGGAGAGCACCAGGAGCGAGACGGTGACGTCGTTGCCCTTGAAGTACGCGATCGAGCGCGCCACCCAGGTGCCGGCCCCCGGCGGCAGGGCGGGGCCGATGGCCTTCCAGAACGGTGGCAGCATCGGCAGCGGGAAGGCGCCTCCGGCGCTCGGGTTGCCCGCGACCACGATCAGCAGGATCGCGAGACCGACGCCGACGATGCCGAAGAGCGACTGCAGGGCGAGCGTGGCGGCGCCGACCGCGAAGACGACGAGGGCGCCCAGGCCCCACAGGGCCGCGATGCTGCCCGGCAGGGCGCCCAGGATCGGGCCGACGATGATCGCGCCGCCCAGGCCGCCGAGGATCGCGTAGAGCGCGAGGGTCCCGAGCCGGATGAGGGCGCGCTGGAGGTTCGCGGGCCGTGCGCCCGCGCTGATGGCGAGGACCGCGGCGCAGATGTAGCCGCCGACGCACCAGCCGACGACGAGGTAGAAGGCGGAGAGGCCGTCGAAGTCCTCCGGGGAGGCGGGGGCGACGTCGACGGTTCGGACGGTGCGCTGGTTGAGCCCCTCGATCCGGGTGAAGAGCGACTCCAGGGCGGAGGCGAGCACCGTGCCGCCGCCGGAGGCGACGAGCAGGGTGTCGGTGTTCCTGGCCGGGTTCACCAGGAGGGCGCCGTCGATCTCCCGGTTCAGGATCTGATCCCGGGCCTCGGCCTCGTCCGTGACGGTCCGGGGGTCGAGCGGTTCGCCGGGGAGCTTCTCCAGCTGCCCCACGAGCTGGGCGGCGACCTGTGGGGGCGCGACCACGCCGAAGGGGACGTCCTTCGGCTTCGGGTCGTGGAGCGCCCCTACGTACGAGGCGATGAAGAGCAGCTGGAGGGCGAAGACGCCGATGACGAGCAGGGCGGTTCGGGGCGTGACGGCACTCTTCAGTTCATCGACGAAGCTCATGCCCCCACGCTCGGGGGAGAGGGGTGTTTGTGCAGGTGGGACGGGGCTGAACGGATGAGGTGCGCGGCGTATCGTACGGACGTTCGAAATGGTCTATGGTGAGGAAGAGGGGGTGGGAACGTACGTGCGAATTGATGCGGGAGGTGTGCATGCCGGGGTTCACGCATCTGCACACCGCATCGGGCTTCTCCCTGCGGTACGGCGCGTCGCACCCTGAGCGGCTGGCGGAGCGGGCGGCGGAGCGGGGTATGGACGCGCTCGCTCTCACGGACCGCGACACGGTCGCGGGCGTGATCCGCTTCGCGAAGGCCTGCGAGGCGGCGGGTGTGCGTCCGCTCTTCGGCGTGGACCTGTCGATCGCCCCGCCCGCGACGCCCGAGGCGGGCCGCGGCGGCGCGGGTCGGCGTGTGTACGCCGTGAACGGTTTCGGGCGGGGGGCGTCGGGAGCGGCTGGCACGGAGCCGGGCGCCGTGCCCTCGGCCGGTCCGTCCCTGCCGGGGGCCGTGCCCTCAGCCGGGTCGTCCCTGCCGGGGGCGGGGCCGGGCTCCGCCCATGCCGTCGCCACCGATCCGGGCCTCCCGGGCGCCGTGCCGCCCGGCGCGGGCGCCACCCACCCGGCCGGGTCGCCCCTGCCCGCCGACGTTCCCGTCCCACCCGACGCCGCGCCCGGACCGGCGTCCGGTTCCGGTGCCGCGCGCGGATCGACGGTCGGCTCCGGTACGGCGCCCGAGCCTGCGGCCGGACCGGCGTCCGGGCCTGCGCCCGGCTCCGGTGCCGCGCATGGGCCGACGTCCGGCTCCGGGCCTGCGTCCGGGGCTGCGCGCGGTCTCGGTGTCGCGTCTGGACCGGCGGCCGCTTCCGGTGCCGCGCGCGGATCGGCGGTCGGCTCTGGTACGGCGCCCGAGTCTGCGGGCGGATCGGTGTCCGGGCCTGCGGTCGGCTCCGGAGTCGCGCCCCGCTCCGGTGCCGCGCCTGGGCCGGCGTCCGGCTCCGGGCCTGCGTCCGGGGCTGCGCGGGGCCTCGGTGTCGCGTCTGGACCGGCGGCCGCTTCCGGTGCCGCGCGCGGATCGACGGTCGGCTCCGGTACGGCGCCCGAGCCTGCGGGCGGATCGGTGTCCGGGCCTGCGGTCGGCTCCGGAGTCGCGCCCGGCTCCGGTGCCGCGCCTGGACCTGCGTCCGGCTCCGGGCCTGCGTCCGGGCTTGCGTCCGGTGCTGCGCGCGGTCTCGGTGCCGCGCCTGGTTCGGCGGTCCGTTCCGGTACTGCCGAGGCTGGCTTTGGTGTCGCGCCTGGGCCCGTGTCCGGCTCCGGGTTCGCGGCCGGGCTTGCGTCCGGTGCTGCGCGCGGCCTCGGTGCCGCGCCCGGACCGGCGTCCGGTTTCGGTGGCGCCCCCGGATCGGCGTCCGGTTTCGGCGTCGCGCCCCGACCGGCGGGCCGTTCCGGTGGCGCGGCCGGGGCGGTGTCCCGGCCTGCGGCCGCGGTCGGGCGTTCCGGAGGGCCGGGCGGGGGGTGGCCCGGGCGGGGGGAGGTTTCTGCGCGGCGCGTGCCCGTGCGGGGTGGGGCCTTCGTCGACGAGTCCGCCTCGCGGGCTGTTTTTCTCGCCCGGTCCCGCGCCGGCTGGGCCGCGATCTGCCGGATGGTCAGCGCCGCGCACGCCCGAGAGGCCGGCGGGCCCCTGCTGGCCTGGGACGACAATCACGGCGACGACCTCGTCGTCCTGCTCGGTCCCGCCTCCGACGTCGGGCAGGCGCTCGCCGCCGGGCGCCCGGACCGGGCCGCCCGGCTCCTCGTGCCCTGGCGCGAGCGGTACGGCGACGCCCTCCGTCTGGAGGCCGTCCATCACGGCCGTGCCGGCACCGGGCCCGGCTCGCTGCGGCTCGCCGCCCGTACCGTCGGCTTCGCCGCCGAGCACGGTGTCCGCCCCGTCCTCGGCAACGCCGTCCGCTACGCCGACGCCGGTCAGGGCCCCGTCGCCGACGTCCTCGACTCCGCCCGCCGCCTCGTCCCCGTCGACCCCCGCAAGGAGCTCGACAGCGGCGAGGCCTGGCTCAAGGGCGGCGACGCCATGCTGGCCGCCGCCGAGCGGATCGTCGAGGCCGCGGGCTTCCGCCGGGACACCGCGTACCGGCTGCTCGACCGGACCCAGGCGGTCGCCGCCGACTGCCTGGTCGATCCCCAGGACGACCTCGGCATGGGCTCCGCCCACTTCCCCGAGCCGTCCCTCGTCGGCGCCGAACGCCGCACCGCCCAGCGCGTGCTGGCTTCCCGGGCCGCCGCGGGCATGGTGCTGCGCGGGTACGAACGGCGCCGCGACTACTGGGACCGGATGCACCGCGAGCTCGACATCATCGCCCATCACCACTTCGCCACCTACTTCCTGACGGTCGCTCAGGTCGTCGACGACGTGAAGAGGATGGGGATCCGGGTCGCCGCCCGGGGCTCCGGCGCCGGCTCCCTCGTCAACCACCTCCTCGGCATCGCCCACGCCGACCCCGTCGAGCACGGCCTGTTCATGGAGCGCTTCCTCTCCAAGAACCGCACCGCGCTGCCCGACATCGACATCGACGTGGAGTCCGCCCGCCGCCTGGAGGTCTACCGCGCGATCATCGACCGTTTCGGCACCGATCGGGTCGCCACCGTCTCCATGCCCGAGACCTACCGCGTCCGCCACGCCGTACGGGACGTCGGTGCCGCCCTGTCCATGGACCCGGCCGAGATCGACCGGATCGCCAAGGCGTTCCCGCACATCCGCGCCCGGGACGCCCGCGCCGCCCTCGACGAACTGCCCGAGCTGCGCGAACTGGCCAGGGAGAAGGAGAAGTTCGGACGGCTCTGGGGGCTGGTCGAGGCCCTCGACGGCCTGCCCCGCGGGATCGCCATGCACCCGTGCGGGGTCCTGCTCTCGGACGCCTCGCTGCTCACCCGTACCCCCGTCGTGCCCACCAGCGGCGAGGGGTTCCCCATGTCCCAGTTCGACAAGGAGGACGTGGAGGACCTCGGGCTGCTCAAGCTCGACGTCCTCGGGGTGCGGATGCAGTCCGCCATGGCGCACGCCGTCGCCGAGGTGGAGCGGGCCACCGGCACCCGGCCGGACATCGACGCGATCCCGCCCGCCGACCCCGCGACGTACCGGCTCATCCAGTCCACCGAGACCCTCGGCTGCTTCCAGATCGAGTCGCCCGGCCAGCGTGATCTGGTCGGCCGGCTCCAGCCCAGCACCTTCCACGACCTCGTCGTCGACATCTCGCTCTTCCGGCCGGGACCGGTCGCCGCCGACATGGTCCGCCCGTTCATCGAGGCCCGCCACGGCCGGGCACCCGTCCGCTACCCGCACCCGGATCTGGAGGACGCGCTGAAAGAGACGTACGGCGTCGTCGTCTTCCACGAGCAGATCATCGAGATCGTACGGATCATGACCGGCTGCGGCCGGGGCGAGGCGGACCAGGCGCGGCGCGGGCTCTCGCACCCCGAGGCGCAGGGCCGGATCAAGGTCTGGTTCGCGCAGCGGGCGGAGGAGCGCGGGTACGGCCCCGAGGTCGTCGCCCGCACCTGGGAGATCGTGGAGGCCTTCGGCTCGTACGGCTTCTGCAAGGCGCACGCCGTCGCCTTCGCCGTACCCACGTACCAGTCGGCCTGGCTCAAGGCGCACCACCCGGCGGCCTTCTACGCCGGGCTGCTCACCCACGACCCGGGGATGTACCCCAAGCGGCTGCTGCTCGCGGACGCCCGGCGGCGCGGCGTCCCGGTGCTGCCGCTGGACGTGAACCGGTCCGCGGCCGCCCATCGAATCGAACTGGTGTCCGGTACGCCGGAGCGGTGGGGGCTGCGGCTCGCCCTCGCGGACGTCCACGGCATCAGCGAGACCGAGGGCGCGCGGATCGAGGCCGGACAGCCCTACGCCTCACTGCTCGACTTCTGGGAGCGGGCCCGTCCCCGCAAACCGGTGGCCGAACGGCTCGCCCAGGTCGGCGCGTTGGACGCCTTCGGCGCCAACCGCCGCGATCTGCTGCTGCATGTGACAGAGCTCCACCGCACCCAGCGCGGAGCCGCCTCCTACGGCGGCCAACTCCCGCTCGCCCAGGGCCGGAAGACCGCACCCATCGGCCTGCCCGACCTCGACGAGTCGGAGCGGCTCAGTGCCGAACTCGGCGTCCTCGGCATGGACGCCTCGCGCCACCTCATGGCCGACCACCACGCCTTCCTGCGCGAACTCGGCGTGGTCTCCGCCAAGCGGCTGCGCGAGGCCCGGCACGGAGAGACGGTCCTGGTCGCGGGTGCCAAGGCGGCCACCCAGACCCCGCCGATCCGCTCCGGCAAGCGGGTCATCTTCTCCACGCTCGACGACGGAACCGGCCTGGTCGACCTCGCCTTCTTCGACGACTCCCACGAGGCCTGCGCCCACACCGTCTTCCACTCCTGGCTGCTGCTCGTCCGGGGCGTGGTGCAGCGGCGCGGCCCCCGCAGCCTCAGCGTGGTCGGTTCCGCGGCCTGGAACCTCGCCGAGCTGGTGGAGGTGCGTGCCTCCGGCGGTCTGGAGGCGGTGGCGGGGCGGCTCGCCGAGCAGCCGGTACAGCCCGTACAGCCCGAACAGCCCGAACGTGCCGGTGAGGCCGGCGAACGCACGGGCGGGACCTACGGCGGACGCCGGATCACGATGGAGACCGGATACGAGATGAACCCCTGGGCGGACCTGAAACCGGCCGGTGAAGGGGTTCCCAGCGGAAGGAAGCTGTGGCACCAGAGTCCGGGGAGCGCGGGATGATCCTCTGTGTACGGTTCGGGCTCGAGGCCCAGGGTGAGGCGATGCTTCCCCGACTGGTCGGGCTGGTCCGCGAGTTCACCCCGGTCGTCGAGGCCTGCCCGCCCGACACCCTGCTCGCCGACGTCCGTGGCGCGCTGCGCTACTTCGGCTGGACCCCGACGGAACTCGCCTCGGTGGTACGGGTCAGAGCGCTCGCCCTGTACGGCGTGGACTGCGTCATCGGGGTCGGGCCCAACCCGATGCTGGCCCGGATGGCGGCCCGCGAGGCGCGCCCCGGTGTCACCCGGGTCGTCGAGGATCCGGCCGTCTTCCTGCGGGACCGCCCGGTCGCCGTGCTCGACGGGGTCGGCCGCACCACCGCCCGTACCCTCTGCTCGTACGGACTCGACTCCGTCGGCCGGGTCGCGGACGCACCGCTCGCCGTGCTCCAGCGGCTCGTCGGCGTGAAGGCCGGACGTGAACTCGCCGAGCGGGCCCGGGGGATCGACAGGTCCGTGGTCGTACCGAACGCGGCCTCCCGCTCGCTCGCGGCCGAACGCTCCTTCCCGCACGACGAGCTGGACCCGACGGCCCAGCGCAGGGCGCTGCTCTCCCTCGCCGAGGAGCTGGGTGCCAGGATGCGCTCGGAGCGGCAGGTGTGCCGTTCCCTGACGGTGACCGTGCGGTACGCGGACCGGTCCACCACCACCCGTACGCGCACGTTGCCGGAACCGACCGCGCACTCGGCGGCGCTGGCGGCCCTCGTGTACACGATCCACGGCTCCTTCGGGCTCCAGCGGGCCCGGGTGCGGGGGATCGCGCTGCGCGCGGAGGGGCTGGCGCCCGCGGAGGGGGCCGCCCGGCAGCTGACCTTCGACCCGGCGGACGAGAAGGCGCGGCGGCTGGAGGCGGTGGCGGACCGGGCACGGGCGAAGTTCGGGCCCCGGGCGATCGTGCCGGGCTCGCTCGCGGCCTGACGCCCGGTCCGTACGTCCGGTCCGCGCGCCCGGTCCGCGCGTCCGGAGGGTCTTCGCGGCGTACGCGTACTCCGTATTGACGAGAAGTCACTTTTTACCGACGCGTAACTTCCCAGCCGAGGCTACCCGTGCGTAGCTTGGCTGGAAGCAGAGCATCCCCACTTGTGGTCCGGGCCGCAGGGCTTACTGCCATCGTTCGTCACAGATTTCCCTTGAGCCGCAAGGAGATCGCACGATGCTGCCCTGGAAACACGTGCTCAGAGCCCTCTCGGTCCTGCTGCTGACCGCCGCCGCGACCCTCGCCCCCACCGCCGCCTCGGCCCAGGCATCCACCACCTCCAGCAGGGGCTGGAACGACTTCTCCTGCAAGCCCTCGGCCGCCCACCCGCGCCCGGTCGTGCTGGTCCACGGCACGTTCGGGAACTCCATCGACAACTGGCTGGCCCTCGCGCCGTACCTCGTCAACCGAGGCTACTGCGTCTACTCGCTCGACTACGGCCAGCTGCCGAACGTGCCCTTCTTCCACGGCCTCGGCCCCATCGACAAGTCCGCCGAACAGCTCGACGCCTACGTCGACAAGGTCCTCGCGGCGACCGGCGCCGCCGAGGCCGACCTCGTCGGACACTCGCAGGGCGGCATGATGCCGCGGTACTACCTGAAGTTCCTCGGCGGGGCCGAGAAGGTCAACGCGCTCGTCGGGATCGCCCCCGACAACCACGGCACGACCCTCCTCGGCCTCACCAAGCTCCTGCCGTACTTCCCCGGTGTCGAGGACTTCGTCACCGAGAAGACCCCGGGCCTCGCCGACCAGATCGCCGGCTCCCCGTTCATCACCAAGCTCAACGCGGGCGGGGACACGGTTCCGGGCGTCACCTACACCGTCATCGCGACCAAGTACGACGAGGTCGTCACCCCGTACCGCTCGGGATTCCTCGACGGTCCGAACGTCACCAACGTCGTCATCCAGGACAAGTGCGCGCTCGACCTCTCGGAGCACGTGGCGATCGGGACGGTGGACCGGGTCACGTTCCACGAGGTCGAGAACGCCCTCGACCCGGCCCACGCGACCCCGACCACCTGCCTGTCCGTGATCGGCTAGCGACGAACGGCGCGGCGGCGCGTCGCACCGAAGAGCACGGCCGCGCCGATCGCCAGGACGGCGGCGCCACCCATCGCCAGGTACGGCGTGGTGGCGTCGCCCCCGGTCTCCGCGAGGCGCTCGCCCGATTCGGGACCCGCGGCGGCGGGCTGGTTGGGCGCGGCCGGCGCGGAGGTGGCCGGCGCGGAGGTCGCGGGCGCCGCGGCCGTCTCCTTCGCTCCGGTCTCGGCCTTGTCGTCGCCGTGGCCGCCGTGCTCGACGGAGGACTGGTCCTTCCCGGCCTCGAACTCCTCGTCGGTCGGCGCGGTCGCCGCCGGCGCGGTCGTACCGCCGTTGTCCTTCCCGAACACGACGTCCGAGCAGGTGTAGAACGCCTCGGGGGAGTCGGAGCGCTGCCAGACCGAGTAGATCAGGTGGCGGCCGGACTTGTTCGGGATCGTGCCGTCGAAGACGTAGTCGCCGTTCTCCATCCGCGGGTCGGTGACCGTCGCGAACGGCTTCGCCTCCAGGTCCGACCACTTCAGGGGCTTCGAGGGGTCGTAGCCGTCCTTCGTCACGTACAGCTCGAAGGAACCCCGGTGCGGGGCGGTCCCCTTGTAGCGGAAGGTGTGCTTCCCGGAGGCGAGGGTGCTGGCCGGCCAGTCGGCACGGGCCAGGTCGAGACCGCGGTACTTGTCGTTGCCGGCGCTGCACAGCTTGCCGTCCGGGATGAGCTCGCGGTGCTTCCCGGCGGCGTTGGCGATGTTCACCGCGTTCCAGTCGTAGAACGCCTGCGTCCCGCTCGCCGCGACGGCCGCCTTGCACGCCGCCGACTTCGGGCTCTCCGGCCCCTCCGCGTAACAGGCGGACACCCGGCTCACGGGGTCCGTCATGGACCCGTGCGCGAAGACCGGCCCGGCGGCGAGCCCCGACAGGGCAAGCGCGGCGGTGACGGTCACGGCCGAGGCGGCGGTACGGCGAGAGGTCATGGGGGGACAGCTCCTTCACGAGGGGTGGGGCGTGGGGGGACGCTCAGAAAGCTAGCCGCCGGAAACCTCGAGAAAGGCCGTGGAGAGCGGGAGACGACGATCCTTAGGACGCCTTTAAGGCGGGGGTAAGAGCGGGCTCAGGAAGTGCCCGGTGCCAGCCACGGATCGCTGGTCGGGACAGCCCTTCCGTCCGTGAGTGTCCGTCCACATCCATCCCGTGTCGTCTCTGTGGGCTCCCTGCGTGGCTCTCAGGGGGAGCCACGCAGGGCGGCAGCGGCCGTACCTGAAGGAGCGATCATTGTCAGTGCGTTGATCTGCGGTGTCGCCATGGCTCCTTCTGAGATCACCTGAGCGGGCATCCTGCAGGCGATTGCAGAGCATGACCGGGTTGGGTCGGACGCATTCTGGGACACCTACGGGTACCGCTCTGCGGTCGCTTATGTCCTTACGCACGAGGGTCGACAGTACGACTCCAAGGCCATAGCGGGCGTGGCCCACGAGTTCGACTTCGGGACCGCGCTCAAGCCCTCGGAGTTCAGCGGTGGCGCCAAGGCCTCGGTGGCTTGGCCGAGGCGTGAGGGCTTCACGGTGGGCGAGCCGCCGAAGTCGTTCCGTCGGCGAGTGGGGGACGTGCGACAGGGGCGTAGCAGGCTGGTGCCGCTCTTCAGCGCCCCGCCCTTGTCCTTTGGTCGCTTGCCCGGGTCGTCACGGGGGCGCCCCGCATGCAGCCCGCCTGGCCGACCATTCGCGATGCAATAGCGCCGTTGCTGGAGAAGTACGCGCACGTCGAAGATGGTGCAGATGCGGCACGGTACCCCTTCTGGGCCCTTGTGCGGGACGACCTTTGGATCGTGGAACACAGCGACGAGCTGGCACTCACCAGCATGGGCCGGCGGCCGACGGTGGAGTCCTTGAACCGCGCCGATCCTGAAGGTGGACTCCCGAGGGAGGACTACGCACTCCTGCGCTCACACCCCGAAGCAGCCGCGGAGGCTGCAGCTGGACTTCTTCAGCGCTACTTCTACCCGCTTCCTGAGGGCCTGCTGGAGGACTTTGGCCTCCACGACCTGCTCGCCGACAGGTGGGCGGACGCCCTGCGCCCGCTGCTTGGCGAGGCCTTCAAAGACAGGGATGCCGTCCGGCGCTCCTACGGAGGCCAGAAGATGGCAGGCATCGGCTGCCTGAGCGACGGCATCCTGAGCGTCTTTGCCGACGACAATGGGCCTTATGCCGACGGTCGCATCCCGGAGACGAACTGGATTGCGTACGTCGGCGATGGTCTCTCAGGAGACCAGAAGATCGTCGATGGTAACGAACTCATGGCTGCCTACCAGGCCGATGGTCGCCGCTCCGCTACTGGTACAAGCCGTATGGGGGGGCAGCTCAGCTTCGAAACTTGGGCCGTCATCGCGCAGCGCAGGCGGCGGTGGGGGATCGGCGAGGACCGCAAGTGGCGCCGCGAAATTTCTCTGAGTGCTTGCCCCGTGCCTTCTCCGGAGCGTGATACGTGGCCCGTTGATGTTCACGAAGCGCTAGAGGCACACAGGAACATCCTGTACGACGACACAGGCGACTACCCGTCCGGGCGATGTCGATCCGGAGGTTCGCGACACCTCGGAGAGCGACGAGGACGCGTACAGGCGCCTGGCTGCAAGAGCGGAATCGAACGCCGAGCGCCGCGGCCAGCCGAAAAAGCCCACGCAGGCCGACCGATACGTCCGAGATTCCAGCGCGCGAGCCGGGGTCACAAGGCGCAGCAAGGGCAACCGTGAGAACCCTGAATGCGATGGTCACCCAAAGGAACGGACCACGGCCGGCCTGCCGATCTTGCAGGTCGACCGCGTCCACGACCTGGGCAAGGATGGACCTGACGACCCTTGGAACATGATCGCGCTCGGTCCCAACTGCCGCGCCTTGAAGACCTACGGGTAGAACAGGGAACGGCTCCGACGCTCTCTGAAGGCTGTTGCCAGGCGCCTACACGAGAATGCTCGGCTACGCACCAGCCGCCGGGCTGCTCGGAATTGCAGTCTGAGGTGATTCAGGCCGGATGTGAGGAGCCCTACCACCGGTAGGAGCTGGGGCGGGCCCCGCTTGTTCTGCACATTGCCCACTGTAACTAGAACTGACTATCTGTCAGATTGGATTGTGGGGATGACGGTTCGCTCGCCTGAGTTCTGGGTTCCAGCCGTCATGATTGGTCGTTGCTGGTTAACAGCGCCCCCCTTGCGCGGCCCGGCCCGACGGTATGCCCCTGCTGAACACCGGGCAACGAGCCTCACCCACGCACGCCATATCTGCACGGGCTACCTCGGCGCTAGACCCAGAGCAGGCCTCGAAATGCCCGCCAGAGAGCTCCCCACAATGCGAGGCTGCATGAACCTGAGTTCCCATCAGGCGTCATCACGACCCGAGCAGTCGGAGGGCGCCGCAAGGTTCCCAAAGGGGCACACAGCGGTGGCCGACGGCGATCGATCTAGCCCCACTCGCGCCTCGTCGTTCTCAAGCGCGGCTTGGGCTGCGGAGTCTCTTTGAGATGCAGTTACGCCGTCTGAGGCGCAACATGACAAGTGGGGGTTCCGAAAACGACGTAGCCAAGAGACCTCGGCAAATAGGGTCGGCAAGACGCGCCGGGGTCTACTACGTCGATCGTATTGGCAAACCATGTCTGAAGGAGACGATCATGCCAAACGACGTCATCGGACGGCCTCACCCCATCGGCCGGCCGCCTCGGCCCGCAGACCCCGGGGACTACATCCCGTACATGCCTCCGTGGGACTTCGTCCCGCAACCCCAGCCTTGGTGCGACAAGTTGCCCTGGATCATTCGCGCGACCACGCGAGAACTGGAACTCCTTAAGGGGGCCTCTGAGGAGGTTCGGAAGAAGCACTTCGAGAAGACCCTCAACGGGCTCAAGGAAGATGGGGTGCTCGAAGAGGGTGAGGTGGAAGCGCTGATCGGCGCGGCCACCGGAGCCCGAGCGGTCATTCCGTCAGCCGTCACCCCGGACGGGGCCCCCTCGCTGTGCGGCATGATCGGCGCTAACATCACTCCCGGCCTCGCGAGAAGTAGTCGGGACCTTGGCATGGCCGCCGGCGCGGCAGTTGGTGCAGCCGCGGGGGCGGCAGTCGGAGGAGTTGGTGGCGCGATCGCGGGCGCAGCACTGGGAGCATTGGCCGCAGGCGCGCTGATGCAGCAATGATCAATGCGAACTCGGTGACCAACTAGTCTTCAACTAGATGGCGTCGGGCTGCCGTCCTTCGCGGAGCAGCCCGACGCCTCGGGTGGTGGGCTGAGGCCCGTGCTACTTGAACGGCTCTACGGCTCGCCCAGGGCGCGCGATGTCCTCCATATCTGAGACGACCACGTCTGCGCCGGCGGAGCCAAGGGCTGCCTGTTGCCTGACCTATTGGCGAATCCGACCGCCCTCGCGTCTGAGCTGGTGCGTGGGCTCAAGGGGGCCTGTGACCAGTGTTTCCGTGCTGCGGCACAGGAGTGCGGTACTTACGGCGGGGGTAAGAGCGGGCTCAGGAAGTGCCCGGGGTCGTGTGTCGTGGGGGGGTGTGGTGCGCCTCAGCGGGCGGAGGCCGCCGGTCCGCCCGCTGAGGCGTTCATCCCGTTCGAGGGTGCGTCACGCCGGTTCGACGGGCAGCCACAGCTCGCAGGTCGCGGTGGTGAAGTCGTCCGAGCGTTCCAGGGTGGCGACGATCGAGGGGCCCGGGCGCAGCCGCCACGGGTTGGAGGGGAACCAGTCGGTCGCGGTCGCCGCCCAGGTCGTCTGCAGGGCCTGCGGATGCGGTCCGCTGGTACGGAAGACCGCCCACATCCCGTCCGGCACCTCGATGGCGTCGAGGTCGGCCGGGGCCGGGGTGTTCCGGTCCACCGCGACCCCGTGCAGGTACGTCAGTTCGCTGCCCTCCCTCGCGTCGGGGTCGAGCCCGTCGCTGATCTGCAGCAGGCCTCCCGGTTCGGTGTCGCCGAGGGCCTTGAGACGCAGGTGTTCCTCCTGGGGCAGAGCGGCGATGTGCTCCTGGATGTGCGGGTTGACACCCTCGTGGATGAGCGGGACCCGAGTGGCGTGTCCGACGAGGCGGAACGCGGGTCGGTTGACGAGGCGGGTGTCCATGGGGACGCTCCCTTCGACGGTCAGGCGGAACCTGAGCTGCGGTTGTGTGCGCAAGGGGCCTCCGTCGCGGCGTACATCACCGGGTCCGGCGCCGTGGACCGCCCGGAACGCACGTCCGAACGCTTCACTCGAGCCGTATCCGTGCCGGACCGCGATGCTCAGCAGATCCCCCTCGCCACGGACGACGTCGGCGGCGGCGACGGTCATGCGCCGCCGCCGCACGTACTCCGACAGCGGCATACCGGCCAGCGACGAGAACATCCGGCGCAGGTGGTACTCGGTCGTACCGAGCGAACCCGCCAGCGCCTGGACGTCAGGCTCCTCCGCGAGGTGCTCCTCGACGAGGTCGACGAGCTGGTTGAGTGCCGAGATCACAAGGCCTCCTTTCGACTCCCACCCTGGCAAGACCCGTACCGGCCCCGCCCGACAGATCCGGACCGATCCGATCATGCGGCCCGAGGCGGTGTCGCGCGCGCTCGCCGTCGAACTAGCATCCGGATCATGAGTGCAGCCGTCCTCACCGTCGTCCTGGCCTTCGCCGGATACCTCGTCACGTACCTCAACGGGCTCCGACTCGCCCAGCGGCAGGAGCGGCTCGCCCGGGTCAACCGGCAACTCGCCGACTTCTACGGTCCGTTGTACGCACTCACCAGTACCAACTCGCGCATGTTCGAGGAGTTCCTTGCCCTGCACGCCCGGCCCGGCGGAGTCTCGCCCTTCCGGGACACGACGCCGCCCACGGAGGAGGAGCTGACCGCGTGGCGACTCTGGGCCGGCACGGTCTTCCTGCCCAACATCCGCGCCATGCGCGATGTCGTCGTCCGCCACGTCGACCTGCTCGACGAGCCGGGCATGCCGCCCGTCCTCCTGGACCTGTACGCGCACGTCGCCGGCTTCGAGATCACCGCCGCCCGCTGGGAGCGGGACGACTTCACCGACCACCTCTCCGTGGTCGTGTTCCCCGCCGGGGCGATACACGCGTATGCCCGCGACGGCTTCGCCCGGCTCCAGGCGGAGCAGGGCCGACTGCTCGGCAGGCACCGTGAACGCCGTCAGCCCAGGCGGCGGTAGCGGCGTTCCGGGCGGCCCGTGCCGCCGTAGCGGAGGGTGATCTCCGCGCGGCCCGTCTCCGCGAAGTACTCCAGGTAGCGGCGCGCGCTCACCCGGGACAGGGAGCCCGCCTCCGCGCACTCCGTCGCCGACAGGCCCTCCGGATGGGCCCGCAGGATGCCGTCCACCAGCTCGGCGGTGTGGGCGGCGAGGCCCTTCGGAAGTTCGCGCGAGCCCGGCGGGCGGGTGCCGAAGATCTGGTCCACGTCCTCCTGGCGCGCCTCGTCCAGCTCGTCCAGCCGGCTCCGCAGCGAGGCCACGTGCCGCAGCTGCTCCTGGAGCGCCGACTGGTTGAACGGCTTGATCAGATAGTGCAGCGCCCCCGCGCGCAGCGCCGAGCGGATCATGCCCGCGTCCCGCGCCGCCGTGATGAACAGGGCGTCGACCGCGAGACCCGCCCCGCGCAGCTCGCGCAGGACCGAGACGCCGTCCATGTCGGGCAGGTAGATGTCGAGCAGGACGAGATCCGGGCGCAGCCGGTCGGCGAGGCGCAGCGCCTCACCGCCGCTGTGTGCGACCCCGACGACGGAGAAACCGTCCACGGCCGACACATAACGGCTGTGCAGCTTCGCGACCATGAAGTCGTCGTCCACCACCAGCACCTTCGTCACGCCGACACGCTAGGTCGCGACCACAAGGACCACAACGTCCGTTGGTTGCGGAAGAGAGACAGGTTCTTAACGCGCGGGCAACATGTGGGCCACTTCACATACCTATCGAGAGGCGGCACACGTGCGTCTGCGCACCCCCCTCGCCCTGCTCGGGGCCGCGCTGCTGGTGTTGGTGGGGCCGCCCCTGCTCGCCACCGGCAGCGGCTCCGACACGGGCACCCGGATCCCGGGCCTGCGCTTCATGGTTCCCAACACGCCCGGCGGCGGATACGACATCACCGCCCGCACGGCGGCCAAGAACGCCGAGGACGCCGGTCTCACCACCGGCATCGAGGTCTTCAACCTGCCCGGCGCCGGCGGCACCG
Source organism: Streptomyces sp. NPDC127129 (assembly GCF_042671585.1). Lineage (NCBI taxonomy): Bacteria > Bacillati > Actinomycetota > Actinomycetes > Kitasatosporales > Streptomycetaceae > Streptomyces > Streptomyces sp. NPDC127129. The sequence continues at coordinate 65,139 of NZ_JBHXTV010000021.1, read as the reverse complement.
TCGGCCTCACGCGGCTCGTCGGCGAGCACGGCAACGGCAGGCTCGCCATGTCCATGGGCCTCGGCGTCGTCGGCGCCGTCCACACCAACAAGACCCCGAAGACCCTCGCCGACACCACCCCGATCGCCCGGCTCACCATGGAGCAGGACATCGTCGTGGTCGGCAAGAACTCCCCGTACAGGACCATCCAGGACCTGCTCACGGCCTGGAGGAAGGACCCCGGCAAGCTGCCCGTCGGCGGTGGCTCCGCGCCCGGCGGGCCCGACCACCTCGCCCCGATGCTGATGGCCAGGGCCGCGGGCATCGCCCCGAAGAGCGTCAACTACATCCCCTTCGACGGCGGCGGCGAGCTCCTCGCCTCCATCCTCGGCAACAAGGTCGCCTTCGGCGTCTCGGGCGTCGGCGAGTACCTCGACCAGATCGAGTCCGGCGAGCTGCGGCTCCTCGCCGTCACCGGCGCGGAGCGGGTCCCCGGCCTGGACGCCCCCACGCTGCGCGAGGCCGGGCTCGACACCGAGTTCATCAACTGGCGCGGCATCGTCGCCCCGCCCGGCCTCTCCGACGCCGAGCGCGACAAGCTCGTCGGCCTGGCGACCGAGCTGCGCGACTCCCCGCAGTGGCGGGAGTCGCTGAGGAAGAACGGGTGGAACGACGCCTTCCTGCCCGGGGAGGAGTTCGGCACCTTCCTCACCGAGCAGAACGCGCAGGTCGCGTCGGTACTGAAGGAGCTGGGACTGTGACGACGACGACCACCACCGGCAGACGAGCCTCCTCCTGGCTGCGCGAGCACTCCGAACTCGGCGTCAGCGTTCTCCTCTTCCTCATCGGCGTCCTCGTCCTCACCGACGCCCTCACGATGACCGTCGACATCGCCCAGCGCGGGCCCGTCGGCCCGAAGACCGTCCCCGTCGTCGTCGGCACCGGCCTGCTCGTCGTCGCCGTCCTCCTCGCGATCGACGTCCTGCGCGGCGGCCGCGGCGAGTCCGAGGGCGGGGAGGACGTCGACCTCTCCGAGCCCGCCGACCGGCGCACGGTCCTGCTCCTCGCCGGGGTCTTCCTCGCCTTCGCCGTCCTCATCGGCCCCGTCGGCTTCCCCGTCGCCGGAGCCCTGCTCTTCTGGGGCGCCGCCTACGCGCTCGGCAGCCGCCACCTCCACCGCGACCCGCTGATCGCCGCCGGGCTCTCCCTCCTCACCTACGTCGTCTTCAACAACCTGCTCGGAGTTCCGCTGCCCGGCGGCCCGCTGATGGGAGTGCTCTGACCATGGACTCGCTGAACTCCCTGATCGACGGATTCGGTACCGCCCTCACCCCGATGAACCTGCTGTGGGCCGCCATCGGCGTGCTCCTCGGCACGGCCATCGGTGTCCTGCCCGGCATCGGCCCCGCCATGGCCGTGGCCCTGCTGCTCCCGGTGACGTACGGACTCGAACCGACCGGCGCCTTCATCATGTTCGCCGGCATCTACTACGGAGCGATGTTCGGCGGCTCCACCACCTCGATCCTGCTCAACACCCCCGGCGAGAGCGCGGCCGTCGTCGCCGCCATGGAGGGCAACCCCATGGCCAAGGCCGGCCGTGGCGCACAGGCGCTCGCGGCGGCCGCCATGGGCCACTTCACCGGCGGCATGATCGGTACGCTCCTGCTCGTCGCCCTCGCTCCGACCGTTGCCGCGCTCGCCGTCGACATCGGCGCGCCCGACTACTTCGCCATCATGGTCCTCGCGTTCATCGCCGTGACCTCCGTCCTCGGCTCCTCCCGGATCCGCGGTCTCGCCTCGCTCCTCATCGGTCTCACCCTCGGCCTGGTCGGCCTCGACCAGATGACCGGGCAGCAGCGCCTCACCTTCGGATCGCTCCAGCTCGCCGACGGCATCGACGTCGTGATCGTCGCGGTCGGTCTCTTCGCCATCGGCGAGGCGCTCTGGGTCGCCGCGCATCTGCGCCGGACGGCGGGGGAGGCCATCCCGGTCGGCCGGCCGTGGCTCGGCAGGGACGACGTGCGGCGCACCTGGAAGTCCTGGCTGCGCGGGCCCGTCATCGGCTTCCCGTTCGGCGCGATCCCGGCGGGCGGCGCCGAGATCCCGACCTTCCTCTCGTACGTCACCGAGAAGCGGTTCTCGAAGCACAGGGACCAGTTCGGCAAGGGCGCCATCGAGGGCGTCGCGGGACCCGAGTCCGCCGCGTCCGCCTCGGCGGCCGGGACGCTCGTCTCCATGCTGACGCTGGGCCTGCCCACGACCGCCGTCGCCGCCGTCATGCTCGCCGCGTTCCAGCAGTACGGCATCCAGCCGGGACCGCTGCTCTTCGAGCGCGAACCCGACCTGGTCTGGGGCCTGATCGCCTCGCTCTTCGTCGGCATGGTCCTGCTGCTCGCGCTCAACCTGCCCCTCGCGCCCGTCTGGGCCAAGCTGCTCCGCATCCCGCGCCCCTACCTCTACGCCGGCATCCTCTTCTTCGCCGCCGTCGGCGCGTACGCGGTCGGCGGCGAGGCGCTCGACCTCGTCATCCTGCTGATCATCGGTCTGATCGGCTTCGGCATGCGGCGCTACGGACTTCCCGTGCTGCCCGCCGTCATCGGCGTCATCCTCGGTCCGGCAGCCGAACAGCAGCTCCGCCGTGCCCTGCAGATCAGCGACGGCTCGCTCACGGGCCTCGTGAACACGCCCTTCGCGGTGACCGTGTACGCCGTCATCGCCGTCCTCCTGGCGTGGCCCCTGCTGAGGAAGGTGATCGTCCGCCGCCGTAGCGTGTCGGCATGACAGAGATCCGCCGTGCGACGAGCTCCGACGTCCCCCGGGTGAAGGCCGTGACCGACATGGCCTATCACCACTACATCGAGCGGATCGGCCTCGTGCCGGGCCCGATGGAGGCGGATCACGCGGCGGACGTCGCCGCCGGGAGGGTGTTCGTGGCAGGCGATCCGGTGGTCGGCCTCGTGGTCCTCAGGGCCGAGGCCGACCATCTGTATCTCGACAACATCGCCGTCCACCCGGACGCACAGGGCAGCGGACTCGGCCGGCGCCTGCTGGCCTTCGTGGAGGACCGTGCCTGCGCACTCGGGCTTCCCGAGGTCCGGCTCCTCACCAACGCGATGATGTGGGAGAACCAGAAGCTGTACGAGCGGTACGGCTACGAGGTCGTCGAGCGCCGCCTGGACGGACCGTACGACCGTATTCATTACCGCAAGCGCCTCAACTCGCCCCCGATAGGGTGAGTTTCGGCCACTTCGGGGCTTGATCCGATATCCCTGGCGGGCGATACACCCCCCACCCCGAAGGGACATTCCCCATGCGCATCCGTCTTGCCCTCGCCCTCGCGCTCGGCTCGCTGCTGGTCGCCACCACGGGCGGCGCCGCCCACGCGGTCGCCGACGACCTCTCCGTCGACGCGTACGGCACCGTCGCCGCCGACGGCACGGTCACCGTCTCCGGCACCTACCGCTGCCTCGACGACAGCGCGGGACCGGTCTTCGTCAGCAGCACCCTCGTCCAGGCGGACCGTTCCGCCGGGATCGGCGGGACCCGCGCCGTCTGCGACGGGCAGGTGCGCGACTGGTCCAACACGGCCGTCGTGAAGGAGCCCGGCTACCGGACCGGCACGGCCCGTGTGAGGGCGACCCTGATGCAGCTCACGCCCTCGGGACCGCTGGGCGTGCCCCTGCCCGGCTTCCTCGCCGTGCAGGAGGCGGACGTCATCCTCGGCTGACGCCGAGCAGCCGGACGAGCCCCTCGCGGCCGAGCAGTTCGAGCTCGTCGAGGGCGTCGACGGCGCGGGCCGCCGCCTCCGGGTCGGAGGCGGCCAGGCCGCTCGCCTGGAACTCGTCCTCGTCGAGCCGCAGCACCTCGCTGCCGTCCGCCGACACCCACAGATCCAGGTCCAGGTCCTCGACCACGACCTCCGCGCCCCCGACCTCGGCGGGCCGGGTGACGTCGCAGTACCAGCCCTTGAGCGTCCCCTCCGAGGAGCGGACCTCCTTGACCGCGTACCAGCGGTCGCGCCAGTAGTGCTCCACGAACACATCACCCGGCTCGAACCGTACGAAGCCGAAGTCCCGCACCCCCTCGGCCGCCCACGGGGCGCGGACCGACAGCAGGGTGCCGTCGTCGGAGAGGACCTCGGCGGGGTAGCGGATCTTCGTGCGCCCCGCCTTCACGAGCACGACCTCAACCGAGCGTGCGGGCATGACGTACCTCCGTCGCGCAGATCTCGTATCCGAACCACGTGTTGATCGCCAGCATCGGCCCGTTGCCCGCGTCGTTCCCGGTGAACGCCTCCGTGCAGCCGGCGGCCCGGGCCCGGTGCAGGGAGTGGTTCTTGGCGAGCTTGGCGAGGCCGCGCCCACGGAAGGCCGGGTCGGTGCCGGTCATCCCCGAGTTGTACCGGCCCCGGCCGTCGGTCTGGGCGGCGCTGAACGCGGCGGGGCGGCCGTCGACGACCGCGACGGTGGTCAGCTCGGCGTCGAACAGCGGATGGTTCCAGGTGGTCGCCAGCCAGTGCTCGTAGTCCGTCAGCTCGGCACCGACGTCGCCCGCCTCGTCGGCGGTGGTCAGCGCGTCGAGGGCGAACAGCGGACGGGGGTCGGCGGCGAACGAGGCGGCACTGCGCAGCTCGACACCGGCCGGCGGCTCCGCGAGCGGCGGCAGCTCGGCGGAGCCGAGGTCGAGCCGGAGGAAGTGCGCGGAGCGGCGGGCGGCGTAGCCGCGCCGCTCGGCGAAGCCGCGGAACTCCGGACCGTCCAGCACCCAGCTGAAGACCGAGGTCGCCCCGCACCGCGCGAGGTGCTCCTCGGAGGCACGGACGAGCAGCGTGCCGGCGCCGAGCCCCCGCTTCTCCGGGTGGACGTAGATGTTGACCGAGCCGACGCCGGACTCCGGCGCGTCATGGACCATGCCGAGCTGGGCGGTGCCGACGATCTCGCCGTCGATCTCGGCGACCAGCGGCCGGCTGCGCGCGTCGGGATGGGCGTGGGCCCAGTCGAAGGCCACCTGGGCGGCGTTCGTCAGCATGAACGGGAGAGCGGCCCGCCGGACGCGCGCGAAGTGCTCGGCGTCCTCCGGTCGTACGTCACGGACGATCACAGTCATGGTGCCGCACGGTACGTGCCGATGTGGCGCGGCCGCCTCCCATTTTCCCCGGGGACGGGGGGAGAATCGGGCCGTGACATTGCGAATCACCGTGGACACGGACTCGTCGACCGCCCCGTACGAACAACTGCGCGCCCAGATCGCGGAGCGCGCCCGCTCCGGCGCGGTGCCGGTCGGCTACAAGCTGCCGACGGTACGCGGCCTGGCGGAGGAGCTGGGCCTCGCGGCCAACACGGTCGCCAAGGCGTACAAGTCGCTGGAGGCGGACGGCGTCATCGAGACCCGGGGCCGGCACGGCACGTTCGTGGCGGCGGCGGGCGACGCGGCGGCCCGCCTGGCGGCGGGCGCGGCGGCGACGTACGCGGGGGAGGCGAGGCGCCTGGGCCTCACCCACGAGGCGGCGTCGGCGGCGGTGGCGGACGCGCTGCGGGCGGCGTACGGAGACTGAGCCGGCTGAGCCGGCCCGGGCGCCCGCCCTACAGGTACAGCCCCGCGTCCGGGATGCGGGGCTCGGGGAGTCCGGGCGCCGAGGTGCCGCGCCGCAGGGCGTACAGCTCCGCCAGCGTCGCGCCCTCGCGGCCCACGCCCTCCTCGCGGCCCAGCCACCCCACCGCCTCGCTCCGGGTCAGCCCGCCGACCTCGATCCGCGCCAGGCAGCGGCCGGGGCGGACCACCGCCGGGTGCAGCCGCTCCAGATCCTCGTTGGTCGTGACGCCCACGAGGACGTTCCGGCCCTGGCCGAGCAGCCCGTCCGTCAGGTTCAGCAGCCGGGACAGCGCCTGCCCCGCCGTGTGCTTCGCCTCGCCGCGGATCAGCTCGTCGCAGTCCTCCAGGAGCAGCAGCCGCCACCGCCCCTTTGCCGTGCCCTCGTCCTCGCCGATCGCGATGTCCATCAGATAGCCGACGTCGTTGAAGAGCCGCTCCGGGTCCAGGACGCAGTCCACCTGGCACCAGTCCCGCCAGGAGCGGGCCAGGGTGCGCAGCGCCGAGGTCTTCCCGGTGCCCGGCGGGCCGTGGAGCAGCAGCAGCCGGCCCGCGATGTCGTCCGGGGTGACCTTCATCAGCCGGTCCATCGCGTCGGCGACGGGCGCCGTGTAGTTCGGCCGGATCTCCTCCCAGGTCCCCGCGCTGATCTGCCGGGTCGTGCGGTGCGGACCGCGCCGCGGCGACACGTACCAGAAGCCCATCGTCACGTTCTCGGGCTGCGGTTCGGGTTCGTCCTTCGCCCCGTCCGTCGCCTCCTTGAGGATCCTCTCCGCCAGCTCGGGGGCGGTCGCGGTGACCGTGACGTCCGCGCCGCGGTTCCAGCGGGAGATCAGCAGCGTCCAGCCCTCGCCCTCGGCGAGCACGGCGGCGCGGTCGTCGTCCTTGGCCGCGCGCACCACCGTCGCCCCGGCGGGAAGAAGCGTCGCGGCGGGCTTCACCCGGTCCAGGGACGTGCTGTGCGAGTGCGGCTGCTCGCCGGTGGCGAACCGGCCGAGGAAGAGCGCGTCGATGACGTCGGACGGCGAGTCGCTGTCGTCGACGTTGAGCCGGATGGGCAGCGCCCGGTGCGGCTCGGACGGCGCGGTACCGCCGGACGGCGCCGACCCGGACGGCGCGGAACCCTCGGACGGCACGGACCCGGACGGCGCGGAACCCTCGGCTGGCGTGGCAGACATGGCGACCATGATCCGGCAACCGGGCATTCCGTGCACGGTGTTTTGAACGGGACGATCCGGGGCCCGCCACGGCCCCGGATCCTCAGAGCCCGTACCGCCCCGCCGAGCGGAGCGCGGCACGGGTACGGCGTACCAGCGCGTAGCCCTTGGTCAGCGCCCGGTCGGCGGCGAAGGTACGGGCGATCGCCCGGCCCTCCAGGAGGCGTTCGAACTCCTCGATCCCGGTGGACCGCCGAACGGTCAGCCGCTCCAGCGCGTACGGCCCCTGCCGGCGCCGCGCCGTGGCGTTGCCGACCGCGAGCGCCTGGGCGTAGCCGGCCGCGCGGACGGTGCGCCGTACACGGCGGTCGGAGTAGCCGTACGGGTAGGCGAACGACATCGGCGCGCGGCCGAGTTCCTCCCGGACGAGCTCCCTGCAGCGCAGCGTCTCGTACCAGAGGCGCCGCTCGTCGACCTGGTCGAGCTGCGGATGGGTGTGGGTGTGGCCGCCGATCTCCGTACCGGCGGCCGCCAGTTCGCGCACCTGGTCCCAGCCGAGCATGGTGTCCGGGGCGCCGCCCTCGTCGTGCGCGCCCCGGAGCCAGCCCGTGGAGACGAAGAGCGTCGACGCCAAGCCGTGCTTGGTGAGCACGGGCAGCGCGTGCCGGTGCACCCCCTCGTAACCGTCGTCGAAGGTGATGAGGACCGGGCGCGCGGGCAGACTCCGGCCCGAGCGCCAGGCCTCGGCGAGCTCGGCCGTGGTGAGCGCCGTGAGCCCGCGGTCGGCGACGACCGCCATCTGCGCGGCGAACGCCTCGGGGGAGACGGACAGCCGGCGCGTGGCCGCGGCGGGCTCGTGGTCCACCGCGTGGTACATCAGGATCGGAACGGTTCCGTTCACGCGGCCACCTCCGGGGCGTCCCGGCGGCCCGGGATCGGCCCGGACGAGAACGTGGCCCCGCCCCCGCGCGCCCGCAGCGCCCCCCGTACGTAGCCGACGGCCGCCGTCGTCACGCCCGTCACGATGGCGCCCGCCCGGCCGGCGCCGCCCGGACGGCCGAGCAGCGCGTCGCGCAGCCCGCGGACGACACCGGCCGGCAGCACCCGGGTGGTGTACCGCCGCTCCGTCTCAAGGCCCGCGTTCGCGCCCACACTTCGGGACACCAGCGCCTTGGAGAGTCCCTCGGCGTACGTCCGGGTGCGGAAGTAGCCGAAGCGCTCGCGCGCGGACGGGACCTTGTGGTGGATGACGGACCGGTCGTCGATCAGCAGGACGGCGTCGGGGAGGGCCTGCGAGAGCCGGATGCAGAGCTCGGTCTCCTCGCAGCCGAGCGGCCGGCGGTCGCCGTCCCGCCCGATGCCGGTGGCGAAGCCGCCCGCCGCGTCGAAGGCCGTACGCCGGAACGAGGCGTTGCCGCCCAGCACGTTGCGTACCCGGGCCCGTCCCGGAGGCAGGCCGCGGTACGTGCAGCCGACGACCCAGTCGAACTCCTCGGGGAACCAGTCGGGCCGGCGGCCCGACGCCCAGGCGGGCACGGTCCGCCCGCCCACCGCCATGACCCGCGGGTCGTCGTACGCCTCGGCGAAGTACCGCAGCCAGTGCCGCTCGGCCACGGCGTCGTCGTCGAGGAAGGCCACGAACTCGCCCCGGGCGGCGGCGATTCCGGTGTTGCGTCCGGAGGAGAGGCCGCGGGGGCCCGCGTTGGCGAGCACCCGCACCTCCTCCGTCCGATCCGCCCCGTCCGTGAACCGCGCGGTCAGCCGGGCCCGCAGCCGCTCGTTGTGGTCGGCCACGAGCAGGATCTCCCGGGCCGGATGCGACTGGTCCCGTACGGAGCCGACCGCGGCGAGGATGTCCTCCCACCGGTCCTCCGTGTAGACGCAGATCACGACGGAGAACCCACGGTCGGTCACGACGTCTCCGCTCACGACGTCTCCGCTCAAGACGTCTCACCCCGGGGGACGTTGACCGAGAAGGAGTTCGGCCGGCGGCGGGCCGCGCGTCTGACGCCCTTCTCCTTGAGGATGACCTTGAGGACCCGGATGCCGTCCCGCACGGCGTTGAGGTTGCTGACGCCGTGGATGCGCAGGTACTCGTGGCTCGGTACCTCCTGGACCTTGAGGCCGGCCTTGACGACCCGGATGTTGATCAGGGTCTCGATCTCGAAGCCGGTGCAGTCCAGGGTGACCTTGTCGAGGCAGTGGCGCCAGAAGGCGTTGTAGCCGTAGCAGAGGTCGGTGTAGCGGGCGCCGAACTTGCGGTTGACCAGGGCGCAGAGGGCCCAGTTGCCCAGCCGGCGGACGGGCGTCATGTCGTCCGTGCCGCCGCCGTTGGCGAAGCGCGAGCCCTTGGCGAAGTCGGCGCCACCGACGAGCGCGGAGACGTAGGAGACGATCTCCTGGCCGTCGGCGGAGCCGTCCGCGTCGACCATCACGATGATGTCGCCGGTGCAGGCGGCGAAGCCGCTGATGAGCGCGTCGCCCTTGCCCTTGCCGACCTGTTTGACGACCTTGACGTCGGGCCGGAGTTCACGCGCCACACGGACGGTGTCGTCGGTGGAGTTTCCGTCGACGAGAACCACTTCGTGGATCCAGTCGGGCAGCGACTTGAAGACGTACGGAAGGTTTTCCGCTTCGTTCATCGCGGGGATCACGACACTCACCGGCGGAGTGATCGCCAAATGCGAGGTGATCGCCTTGTATTGGGCTGCTATTCGGCTCTGGTCCACCGCTTCGTGGTCGACGGCCGGGCGCAGGAATGAACTCATGAGTGGTGTTTCCCTCTCGTCCGGTGGACCGCCCGCCCCCGGGCTGTCCGGTGGTCTGTCCGGTTACGAAAGGGGGGTACTCACCCCGTCCGCGCAGCGAACAATCGCCGTACGGCATGGGTGAGTCGGCATCTCAGACCGCGCGGCAACGCGACCCGGCGCACACATGCGTACGCCGAGCACTGCCCCCCCTACCGCGCCCCGCTTCGGACCTTCGCGACGCTGAAGCCCTCCCCTGAGCCGTTGAGCGCGTCGGTCCGATGCGGGTGAGATGTACGACGGTATTGATGAATGGGACTGTATGGCAAGTCCTGGATCGGTGACTCCCCTTTCTGCTAATTGAGGCCCTTCGGCGGTCAGATACGGAACCGTCCCGATCTGTTTTTCGCAATCCGTTTGTCTGGTGGTGTTATTGGGGCCGAATGAAACTCGTGCGCATTGTTGTGCGAATTCATTTCTGTGCAAGATCCATCAGATGGCTTGATCTCGACGGTCCCTGACGGGGCGTCGGCGGCTACTCGCCAAATCTTCTTGGCATGGACACTTCCAGCGGACCCGGCGCGCTGCTACTACCTAGTAGCGCAGAGATCCTGCTACAGGGAGGTTCCATGAAAAGGTCCCGATTCGTGGCATTCTCGTCCTCGCTCCTGCTCGGTGCCGTCCTCGCCCTCACCGGGGCGGGTGCCGCGCAGGCAGCCGAAACCGCAGCTCTCGACTACGTGGCGCTCGGTGACTCCTACTCCTCCGGCGTCGGCGCCGGGAGCTACGACAGCGCCAGCGGCGACTGCAAGCGCTCCACCAAGGCCTTCCCCGTCCTCTGGAAGAACGCGAACTCACCCTCGTCCTTCGCGTTCACCGCTTGCTCGGGAGCCCGAACGGGTGATGTGACGAGCGGACAGCTCGGACCCCTCTCCACCGCCACCGACCTGGTCTCCATCACGATCGGAGGCAACGACGCCGGCTTCGCGGACGTCATGACCACCTGTGTCCTCCAGTCCGAGGCCTCCTGTATCAACCGCGTGAATCAAGCCAAGGCCTACGTCGACAGCACCCTCCCGGGGAAGCTCGACGCGGTGTATTCGGCCATCAGATCCAAGGCTCCGAACGCCCGGGTCGTCGTCCTCGGCTATCCGCGCTTCTACAAGATCGGCGGCGGTTGCATCGCCGGTCTGAGCGAGAACGAGCGCCGCGCCATCAACGAAGGGTCCGACATCCTCAACGCGGCCACCGCCAAGCGCGCGGCCGACCACGGCTACACCTTCGCGAGTGTCGTCCCCGCCTTCACCGGACACGAGATCTGCTCCGGCTCGGCATGGCTGCACAGCGTCAACTGGCTCAACATCGGGGAGTCGTACCACCCCACCGCCTCCGGTCAGTCCGGGGGCTACCTGCCCAGCTTCAGGGCTGTGGCGTAGGGCTGTCCCCCGGGTAGGTGACCCCGCCCGTCGGGGTCGCCTGCTCACAGGTCACCGAGAACGCCACCCAGTCCGAGCTCTTCTCGGCCGGGGAGCGCACCTCCATCCGGATCCGGTCCTGGCGGGTGTCGTTCTCCCGGTGCGTCAGCTCCGTGTGCTCGACACTCCGTTCCGCCGGTCCGCCGGACGGGAACTCCAGCCGGCGCCAGCCCGCCTCCGCCGAACTCTCGCCGCTCTCCGTGACCCAGCGGTACTCCACCGAGGCCGGCGTGCGGCTCACCGTGAGCGTCGCGGCGAAGGCGGGCGCCCGCTCCTCGGACGGCGGGCAGGAGCCGCTGTAGCTGTCGCGTACGGCCCGCACATGGACCAGGACCGTCGCGGCGGGTGGTGCGGTGGTCGGCGTGGCCGTCGTGCGGGTCGGGGCGGGTGTGGTGCCGGGGGGCTCGGTCGAGGGCGTCCCCGTCGGCGGTGGACTCGTCGCCGGGGCGCTGCTCGTCGGCCCTCCGCCGGGCCCGGGGTCGCGGTCCCCCTGGTTCCGCAGCAGCGCGTACGTGAGCCCGCCGACGGCCAGCAGGAGAAGGATGATCCCCGCCGCGAGGACGGCGACGGCCCGTCCGGAGCGGTCCGGGGGCCCCGGGTCCGGGGCGGGCGGCGGAACGGGCAGGGGCAGCGGCGGTGTGCGGTCCCCGGTCACGCCCCGACGGTCCTGCTCGTACGGCTCCGAGGGTGCCGGCCGCGCAGGTCCCGGCCCCGCCGCCGCGAGCCCCGCGCCCGACGCCGCAGGCCCGGCGCTGCCGCCCGCTCCGACGATGCGCAACTGCCGTTCCGCGTCGGCGGCTCCAAGGCGCTCGCGAGGATCCTTGCGCAACAGGCCCTCGATCACCGGCGCGAGCTCCCCGGCCCGGCGCGGCGGCGGCAGCTCCTCGTCCACCACGGCGCGCAGCGTGCTCAGCGGAGTGTCCTGACGGAACGGCGAGTGGCCCTCCACCGCCGCGTAGAGCAGGACGCCGAGCGACCACAGGTCCGAGGCGGGGCCGGGGGTCCGGCCCAACGCCCGCTCGGGAGCCAGGAATTCGGGCGAGCCGATCAGCTCTCCCGTCATCGTGAGGGGAGACGTCCCCTGCACCGCCGCGATGCCGAAGTCGGTCAGCACGACCCGGCCGTCGTTGCCCAGCAGGACGTTGCCCGGCTTCACGTCCCGGTGCAGCACGCCCGCCTCGTGCGCCGCCCCCAGGGCCGCCAGCACCTCGGCGCCGATGAGCGCGGCGCGGCGCGGGGGCATCGGGCCCTCCGCGTCCAGGACCTCGGACAGGGTGAGCCCGGGGATCAGCTCCATCACGATCCAGGGGCGGCCGTCCTCGGTGGCCACGTCGTAGACCGTCACCACGTTGCGGTGCGAGATCCGGGCGGCCGCCCAGGCCTCCCGCTCCAGGCGGGCGTACAGCCGGCGCTCGTCGTCCCCGGTGAGGCCGGCCGGGGCGCGGACCTCCTTCACCGCCACGTCACGGCCGAGGACCTCGTCCCTGGCGCGCCAGACGGTGCCCATGCCGCCCTGTCCCAGGACGTCCAGGAGCCGGTACCGCCCCGCGATCACGGTCATGGCGTGTCCCCATCCGTCGACGGCCCCGGTGGTGCATTCCTGCCCCTCGGCCGGGTACTTCGAACACCACGGGGAAAGTGTGGGGTGATCTTGGTGGTGGAGATCACACACCGTCAGATCACCCCCGTGACACCCTTGAGTGCAGGATGGTTCGTGGCGGTTCGGCAGGTGTTCGAGCGCTGTCCAACTCGCCCTGGAATCAGATGGATTCGGACAGTAATCGTCAACCCCCGTACGAGTGCGGTGAATCCTGCCGTCGGGATACACGGGTGTCACAGCGGGGCGATAGGGTTAACCTGCCCGGGCCGGGTGCCCTCGTCAGGGTGGGGAGTGACATGGAACAGATAGCAATGCGCAGCAGGCCGCGAGTGCCTGCCATCACATGCGGGAGCAGCGCGACGAGTTCGCGGCTCGACCGACATCTCGCGGTGCTCGGCGGCCCCGTCGTGCCCCATCGTGAGGCGGCCGAGGCGACGCTGCTGATGCGCGAGCTGACGTCCCGTGACGTCGCTCAGAGCCACCGCAGCAAGAGCGCGCGCGTCTCGCTCTTCGCCCCCCTGCGTCGCCTGCGCCGCAGCCTCTTCGGCAGCCGCGGCTAGGCGGCGCCCCTTCGGGGTCGTGGGCATCTGATCCGCAGAGCTGGGGTCACCCGGGAGAAGCTCTGCGGGAGGATGGACACACCCCGGCGACGGCGTCCGCCCACCCCCGCACCCCGCGACCCTCAGGCCACGACGCCGTCCTTCCGCAGCGCCTCCCGCTCCGCCGGACCCACCCCGAGCTCACCGAGTACCGCATCCGTGTCCTCCCCCAAAGCCGGGATGCGGCCCGTCCGGGCTTCGGGGCCGTCCGGGAAGGTGACGGGCGGCAGCAGGGTCCGCAGGGGTCCCACCGCCGAGCCGACGGTCCGCCAGCGGTCCCGCGCCGCCAACTGCGGATGCTCCGCCAGATCCGCGACGGTGTTCAGCCGTGCGCACGCGATCCCGGCCGCCTCCAGGCGGGCCAGGGCCTCCGCCGCCGTCAGCGGCGCCAGCGCCCCCGCCACCACCGCGTCCGTACGGGCCCGCCCGGCCACCCGGGCGGTGTTGGTCGCGAACTCCGGATCGTCCGCCAGGTCCGGCCGCCCCAGCACCTGTTCGGCCAGCCGGCGCCACTCCCGGTCGTTCTGGACCGACAGCAGCACCAGGCTCCCGTCGGCCGTCGGATAGGCGTCGTAGGGCGCGATGACGGCGTGCGCCAGGCCGGTGCGCGCCGGTGCCGTGCCCCCGTGCATCCCGTGGTGCAGCGGATGCCCCATCCACTCGGCCAGCGAGTCGAGCAGCGACACCTCCACCGGCCCGCCCCGACCGGTCGTCCCACGGCGCACCAGCGCGGCGAGGACGCCCGCGTACGCGTACATCCCCGCCGCGATGTCCGCCGCGGGGATCCCCGACTTGACCGGCTGCTCCTCGGTCCCGGTCACCGAGACCAGCCCCGCCTCGCACTGCACGAGCATGTCGTACGCCCGCTTGTGCGCGTACGGCCCGCCCGGGCCGTACCCCGAGACGTCGACCGCGATCAGCCGCGGGTGCGCGGCGCAGAGCGTGGCCGCGTCCAGGCCCAGCCGGGCCGCCGCCCCCTGCGCCAGGTTCTGTACGAAGACGTCGGCACCGGCGACCAGCCGGCGGACCAGGCCGAGCCCCCGCCCGTCCTTGAGGTCGACCGCCACCGACTCCTTGCCGCGGTTGCACCAGACGAAGTGCGAGGCGAGCCCGCGCGCCGCCGTGTCGTACCCGCGCGCGAAGTCACCGCCGTCCGGGCGCTCGATCTTGATGACGCGGGCGCCCAGATCGGCGAGCTGGCGGGTGGCGAAGGGGGCGGCGACGGCCTGCTCGACGGCGACGACCGTGATCCCCTCCAGGGGGAGTGGCTGCATGCTCATCAGCCCTCCCTACCCTCTGGTCACCGCCGTTGTCACCGTCACCCTCGTCACCCGTCGCCCGCCCGTGTCACCCGCGGGCGTACCGGCGCACGGCCGCCGGGGCGAAGACGGCGATCAGAGCGAGCGACCAGAGCAGCGAACCGGCCACCGGATGGCCCCCGGATGCGCCACCGGCCGGCACTTTCTGCAGGTGGCGGCCCGGAACGGCCGTTCCGTCGTGGACCAGCGCGCTCATGCCGCGAGCTCCTTCCGGTCGGTGAGGCGCAGGAACACCTCGTCGAGGGTGGGCGGACGCAGGGACGCGTCGACGATCAGGACCCCGGCCGCGTCGATCTCGCGGACGATCCGGGGGAGCGTCAGCGCGGTGTCCGCGGTGAGCGCGCCGACCGTGCGGCGCTCGGCGTCGAGGACCGGTGCGGAGCCGGTCAGCCGGCCGAGCACGGCCGCCGCCGCGTCCAGCTGCGCGGGGTCGGCGACCACCACCTCCGCCCGGCTGCCGATCATCGCCTTGAGTTCGGCCGGGGCGCCGCGGTGCGCGGCCCGGCCCCGGTCGATCAGCACGATGTCGTCGGCGAGCCGGTCGGCCTCCTCCAGGTACTGCGTGGTGAGCAGCACGGTCGTGCCCTGGGACGCCAACCCCCGTACGGCGTCCCGGATCCCGTTCCGGCTGTGCGGGTCGAGCCCGGTCGTCGGTTCGTCGAGGAAGAGCACCCGCGGCGGGACGAGCAGGCTCGCCGCGAGGTCGAGCCGGCGCCGCATCCCGCCCGAGTAGGTGCGGGCCGGCCGCCCGGCGGCCTCCGTGAGGCCGAACCGCTCCAGGAGTTCGTAGGCCCGGGCGCGCGGGGCGCGCAGCAGTCGCGCGAACAGCTGCAGGTTCTCGGCACCGGAGAGGTCGCCGTCGACCGAGGCGTACTGGCCGGTGACCGCGATGTGCCTCCGCACGCCCGCCGGGTCCCGCACCACGTCGCACCCCGCGACCCGTGCGCTCCCCGCGTCGGGTGAGGCCAGCGTCGTCAGGAGGCGGACGGCGGTCGTCTTGCCCGCTCCGTTGGGGCCGAGGACCCCGCAGACCGTGCCTTCGGGGACGGCCAGATCGAGTCCGCGCAGCGCGTGGACCTCGCCGTAACGCTTCGCCAGCCCCTCACTAAGTACAGCGTACGTAGTAGTCATGGCCCGACCATACCCCACTACGTACGCTGTACGTAACTACGATGGTGGCGAGGTGATGATCGATGGCGGGCCGAGCGGCCGAACCGGAAGTGATCTGGGCGCGCCCCGAGCGCACGGGCCGTGGCCCGAAACCGGCCTACACCAGGGCCGACATCGTGGCCGCGGCGGTGCGCATCGCCGACGCGGACGGCATCGACGCACTCTCCATGCGGCGGATCGCGGCCGACATCGGCTGCGGCACGATGTCGCTCTACAACTACGTGCCGCGCAAGGAGGATCTGTACGAGCTGATGGTCGACGCCGTCAGCGGTGAGTACGACCTTCCGGAGCCCCCGAGCGGCGACTGGCGCGCGGACATGCTCCAGGTGGCACGCGAGGCCCGGGGCATCCTGCGCCGCCACCCCTGGGTGATCCGGCTGATGACGACCGGGTACGCCTTCGGTCCCAACGCGCTGCGCTTCCTCGAAGGGTGCCTGGCCTGCCTGGACGGCCTCGACCTGCCCGGCGGCACGAAGATGGAGCTGATCGCGACGGTCAACGGCACCGTGATGACGATCGTCGCCAACGAACTCGCGATCGCCGAGCGCGCCCGCGGACTGCCCTGGTCCGAGGAGCAGGAGCAGGCGGTGCGCGGGGCCTACCTCATGGGGCGGCTCGCGGGCGGCGGCTATCCGCGGCTCGCCGCCGTGTTCGGTGCCGCCGGTGTCGAACGTCCCGACCCCGAGGAGATCTTCGACCGGACGCTGGCCCGGGTCCTCGACTCCTTCGCCCAGGGGTGACCCACGTACCCCTAGAGCAGCGCGAACTGGCCCTCCGGGCCCTCCTCCTGATGGTCCAGTACGGAGGCGGGGCGGCGGGCCGCGTCCGGTACGGGCAGGACGCCCGCGTCCCGGAGCGCCGCACCGGACAGCCACGGCCCCTCTGTCAGGAGCGCGGCGCGCGCCCGGTCGCGCCCGGCGAGCAGCGCGAGGACGGTGACGAGCTCCAGCAGCTCCGAGGTCCACTCCTGCGGCCAGGCCGCCGGACCGATGGCTTCCAGGCCGCCGGGTTCGGCGGGTGCGGTCCGGTGCGAGAACCACTGCTCCAGCATCCGTACGCCACCGACCTGGAACTCCCACGCCTCGGCCGGTACGGGTGAGATCCGGCCGTCGCCGAGGCTCAGGGTCTCCTCCCCGGGCTCGTACGCGAGCGTGGCCGGCCGCGCCGGGATCGGCGCGCGCACATAGGGGCGCCGGCCTCCCGGCAGACGGGGCCGCTCGCCGCCCCGGGCGCCCCGAAGCTGGATGTCGTTGAGCCTCCGGCCCAGTTCCACGCCCGTGGACCAGACGTCCGGGCGGGCCGGGAGCGGCACGCGACAGCCGGCGGAGGACGGGCCGGCGGCCGCCACGGCCCAGGCCAGGACGTCCTCGGCGGTGACCGGACAGCCGTACCGCTCGCTCAGCAGAGGCAGCAGACCGGGCGCGAGGTTCGGCTCCTCGGCCCCGGGGCGGCGGTACAGCGGGCGGATCCGGCCCGGGCGCCCGGCCGGGGAGCGTCCCGCGGGCAGCGCCGCCGTCACCAGCAGCGCGGGACCGGCCGCGCCCGGTACGTACCCCTGCTCGACGGCGAAGAGCTGCCGCTCGTCGGCGACCCGCCACAGCTCGGGGCGGGCGGTGTCGATGAGACGGTGGTCGGGGAGCAGCCACTGCTCGTCGAACGGGCCGTGGGCGAGCCGTACCGGTTCCGGGCAGGGGCCGGACTCGCGGGCGAACCGGACGGTGCCGGTCCGCTGCCCGGGCAGCGCGGCCACGGAGCTCGACGGCGTCCGCGCCCGGCTGGGCCGGAACAGCTCCTCGCGCTCGGCGCCCTCCGTCCGCACCAGCCGGTCCCAGCGCGCCCGCAGGGTCCGGGCGTCGGGTGCCACGATCCAGGACCGGCCGAGCCGCAACGGTGCGACGGACCACGGCATCAGCTCGTCCAGAAGGGGCGCGTCGCCCAGCGGTACGTCTTCGGTCACGCCCCGGATGCTAGCGAGCGGGCTCAGTGCGCCTCCACCGTCACCGTGAAGGAGAACCGGTCGCCCCGGTACCGGATCCGGGCCACGTCCACCACCCGGCCGTCCTCGTCGTAGGTGACGCCCGTGTAGTGCAGGATCGGCGAGAGCAGCGGCACCTGGAGCAGTGCCGCCGTCTCCGGGTCCGCGAGCCGGGCCTCGACGGTGTCCGTGATCCGGCTGATCCGGACCCCCATCACGTCCCGCAGCACCTTCGTCATCGGCCAGCGCTCCAGGTCGGCCGGGTCGAGACCGGCCGCGACCTCCGGCCGTACCGCGTTCTCCGCCCAGTTGGTGGGCTCGCCGCTCTCCCCGTCGCGCCGCAGCCGCTTGTAGGCGACCACCTCCGTGACATCGGGGAAGAACTCGGCGAGCTCGCCCGGCACCGGCTCGGTGCCGTGGTCGAGGACGGTGGTCCGCTCGCCGGACTGCTGGGCCACGATCGCGTCGATCGAGCCGAGCAGCCGGCGAGGGGTGGAGCGCCGCGCGCCGGGCTCGATGAACGTGCCCCGCCGCCGGTGTCTGCTGATTAGGCCCTCCTCCTCCAGCTCCTTGAGGGCCTGGCGCATCGTCAGCACGCTCACGCCGTAGTGGGCGGCGAGCTGCTCCTCGGTGGGCAGCCGCAGCGAGGCGTCGGGCGTGCGGCCCAGTATGGAGGCGCGCAGCGACTGCGAGACCTGATACCAGAGCGGCAGCTTGCGGTTCAGGACCAGCGAGTCGGGGGCGAAGGCGGTCACGGCGTTCTCCGTACGACGACAACGAGACCCGGGGCGGCGAGGCTCGGGGACGACGAGACTCTACGGCCGGAAGTGGCGCTCAAGACCCTGCCATACGTCGTCGTAGCCCTTCTGCAGGTGGTCGGCCGAGGCCGCCTGCTCGGTGGCGGTGACCGGCCAGCGGGTCTCGAACATGAACGCCAGGCCGTCGTCGATCTTCTGCGGCTTCAGCTCGGCGGCGCTGGCCTTGTCGAAGGTCTCCCGGTCCGGGCCGTGCGCGGACATCATGTTGTGCAGCGAGCCGCCTCCGGGGACGAAGCCCTCGGCCTTGGCGTCGTACGCGCCCTCGATGAGGCCCATGTACTCGCTCATCACGTTCCGGTGGAAGTACGGCGGCCGGAAGGTGTCCTCGCCGACCAGCCAGCGCGGGGCGAAGACGACGAAGTCGACGCCCGCGAGCCCGGGGGTGTCGGTCGGGGAGGTGAGGACCGTGAAGATCGACGGGTCCGGGTGGTCGTACGAGATCGTCCCGATGACGTTGAAGCGGTGCAGGTCGTAGACGTACGGGGTGTGGTTGCCGTGCCAGGCGACGACATCGAGCGGCGAGTGGCCGTAGGTCGCGGACCAGAGGTTGCCGCAGTACTTGTTGACGACCTCGACCGGGCCCTCGACGTCCTCGTAGGCGGCGACGGGCGCGCGGAAGTCGCGGGCGTTGGCGAGGCCGTTGGCGCCGATCGGGCCGAGGTCGGGGAGCTGGAACGGCGCCCCGTAGTTCTCGCAGACGTAGCCGCGGGCGCTGTCGTCCAGGAGCTCGACGCGGAAGCGGACACCGCGCGGGATCAGCGCGATCTCGCCGGGGTGGACGGCGAGCAGGCCGAGTTCGGTACGCAGGAGCAGGCCGCCGCGCTCGGGGACGATCAGCAGCTCGCCGTCGGCGTCGCTGAAGACCCGCTCCATCGGGGCGTTCGCGTGGTAGAGGTGCACGGCCATGCCGATGCGCTGGGCCGCGTCGCCGTTGCCGCCGAGCGTCCAGAGGCCGGCCAGCCAGTCCGTGCCCGGCGCCGGGTCGGGGAGCGGGTTCCAGCGCAGCCGGTTGGGGTCGGGTACGGACTCGGTGAACGGGGCGGAGCGGACGGCGCCGTTGTCGATCCGGGTGAACGGGGGGTGCGCGGCCGAGGGGCGGACGCGGTAGAGCCACGAGCGCCGGTTGTGGGCGCGCGGCTCGGTGAAGGCACTGCCGCTCAGCTGCTCCGCGTAGAGGCCGAGGGGTGCGCGCTGCGGCGAGTTGCGTCCGTGCGGCAGTGCTCCCGGTACGGCCTCCGAACCGTGCTCGTTGCCGAAGCCGGTGGAGTACTGGAGTCCGTCGGCCGTCTTTCTCGCCCGCTCGGTGTTCTCCGTGGTCATCGCACGCTCCTGTCCTGACGCCCAAAACAATCCTATGCATGACCGTAGGATTCCGCGCCCGCTCGCGTCAACGGGGTCCGGCGAGGTCTCGGTTCGACGTGATGCGTGCACGAGGGGTTCCAAAAGATGAACATTGCTCTACTCTCACGCCCATGTCGTGGACCCGCAGGCTCCTTGTCGCGCTCTCGGTCGTTCTCGCGGCGCTCGCCGCCGCCCTCGTCACCGCCCCTGGGGCCCAGGCCCACGAAGAGCGGCCCGTCACCTTCCCCGACGGCTCCGGCAGCGTGCCGGTGCTCCGCACCGGGGAGCCCGATCTCCTGGTCTGCAAGACCGACCGGGCCGACTTCACCCGCCGGGTCTCCGCTTTCCCGGCGGAACTGAAGGGCCGGAACCTGGCCCTGTTCGAGCGGTGCACGCGGAGCGGCTTCCGCCATCTCCAGCAGGCCGTCGACGCCGTCGACCGGCCCGGGATGACCATCGCCGTCCTGCCCGGCCTCTACGAGGAGGAGCCCTCACAGCCCGCGCCGACCGGTGCGTGCGCCGAGCTGAAGGCTCCCCAGTCGGCGCTCGGCTACCAGATCCTGTCGTACGAGCAGCAGAAGCAGTGCCCGCACAACCAGAACCTGGTCGCCGTCCTCGGCAAGAAGAACCTCCAGATCGAGGGCACCGGCGCCTCCCGCCTGGACGTGGTCATCGACGCGAAGTACACGAAGCTCAACGCCCTGCGAGCCGACGGCTCCGACGGCGTCTACTTCCGCAACTTCACCGCACAGCGGACCACCTTCAACTCCCTGTACGTGCTGGCGGCCGACGGCTTCGTCATCGACGACGTGCTCACCCGGTGGAACGACGAGTACGGCTTCCTCACCTTCGCCTCCGACCACGGCCTCTACAAGAACTGCGAGTCGTACGGCAACGGGGACTCCGGCATCTACCCCGGCTCGGCCTCCGACATCAACGACGGCCGCGGCTACGACGTCCCGCGCTACTCCATCGAGATCACCGGCTGCCGCAGCCACCACAACATGGTCGGCTACTCGGGCACGGCCGGGGACTCGGTCTACGTCCACGACAACGAGTTCGACCACAACATGGGCGGCGCCTCGATGGACTCCGCCTTCCCCGGCCACCCCGGACTCCCGCAGAACCACGCCCGCTTCGATCGGAACCTGATCCACGACAACAACCAGAACTACTACCGCCACGTCGCCGACGGCACCTGCGCCAAGCCGCCCGTCGAGCGCGGCTACGAGCAGGGCGTCGTCTGCCCGCAGATCTCGATGCCGCCGGGGACCGGCATCATCACGGCCGGCGGCAACTGGAACCTGTACGAGAACAACTGGGTGTACGGACACCAGCGCGCCGCCTTCTTCCTCAGCGCCGTCCCCGCCTTCATCCGGGGCGAGTCCGCCTGGGGCAAGCAGACCGACACGTCCCACCGCAACCGGTACGCGGGCAACCACCTGGGCGTGGACAAGGCGGGCGTCTCCCGCCCCAACCGCACGGACGTGTGGTGGGACGGCCAGGGCGGCGGCAACTGCTGGCAGTCCGAGGGCGAGGCCTCCGGGGCGTCGACCCCCGGCGCCCTGCCCGAGTGCGGAGAGCGCCGGGGCGAGGTCTCCGGCAACACGGACCGGCTCCTCGGCGAACCGGCCAAGCTGGCCCACCTCCTGGTGTGCGCGGACTACAACGTGCAGGCGCGCCGGCTGCCCGCGGGATGCGACTGGTACGGCGCGCGGGGCATCCAGCGCGTCGAGACGCAGCTCGCCCTGGGCATCGCCGTCGTGCTCGCCCTCGTCGGCGGCGCCCTGTGGTGGCGCAGGCTCCGCGGCAGCCGAGCGGCGGGCGTGGCGACCGCCCTCGGCCTCGCGGGCCTGGTCCTGGACGTGGCCGGCTCCACGCTCGGCCTCGCCCCCGGACCCCTCCCGGCCGTGGCGCTCCTGCTGACCGGCGTCTGGTGGACCGTGGTGGGCCTCACCCTGCGCCCCACCCGCCCCGCCTTCGCCTGGACCACCCTCGCCCTGGGCGCCCTCACGCTCCTCGACGCCTTCGACAAGGCCGTCCTGATGATCCCCTGGATCCCGCTCAGCCCCGCCTGGCTGCGCGGCCTGCTCGCGGTGGTGTGGGTGCTGTGGGCGGTGGTGGTCGCGGGCCGGCGCGCCCCCGGGCGAGCGGGCGACCGGGAACCCGTCCCGGACGCCGGACCGCCGCCGGTCACCGCGACCGCGCGCGCGGGCCGTGACGGTCACGAGAGCCACGGCGGCCACGAGGGCCGCGAGGGCCGCGGCGGCCGCGAGGGCCGCGGCGGCCACGAGGGCCGCGGCGGCCACGAGGGCCACGAGGGCTGCGAGGGCCACGAGGGCCGTGAGGGCCACGAGGGCCGTGAGGGCCGTGACGGCCGTGACGGGGGTGCGTCGTGAGGCGGCGCCCGCCTGTCACGGCGCCCGCCCCGGGCCGCCGGGCCGCCGCCGCCCTCGCGGGCGTCGTCCTCACCGTGGCCCTGGCCACCGCCGGGTGCGGAGGGCGCGCCACCACCCACCACAAGCCCGGCACCGGCCATCAGGAGGCCACCGCGGGCAGCGGCACGCTGCTCGCGGCCAGGGACGAGGGCGGGCACCGGCTCCGGGAGGTGCCGGCCGAGGGGGCGCCCTCCGTCCGGGTCGCGACGCGGCCCGACACCGAGGGCGGCTGGAACATCCACCTCGCCGTGGAGAGGTTCCGCTTCACCCCGGAGAGCGTCGGCGGCGGGGCCATCCCCGGTCGCGGGTACGCCCGTCTCCTCGTCGACGGCAAGGAGACCGACCGCGTCTACGGCCCCTGGCACCACGTCCCGCCCGGCGCCCGCACCCTGACCGTCCGCCTCCATGCCGACGACCACACCGCCTGGGCGGTCGCGGGCAGACCGGTCGAGTCCACCGTCGTCCTCTCCTCCGCCTCCGCCTCGACCGCCCCCGAGTCCCCCGCCCCGACGGCGGCCGCGTCCGGCCGGACCGTCGAGATCGCCGTCGACGGATCGTCCGTCCAGCCACCCCCCTCCCGCATCGAGCTGAAGAAGGGCGAGCGGATCACCCTCCGTGTCACCAGCGACCGCGCCGACACCCTCCACGTCCACGGCTACGACCGCGAACTGCCCCTCGCCCCCGGCACTCCCGGCTCCCTCACCCTCACCGCCGACCGCACCGGCCTCTTCGAGGTCGAGACCCACGACTCGGGGCTCCTCCTGACCCAACTCGTCGTCCGATGACCACTCCCGCCCGCGTTCTCGCCCACGGCACCGGATCCCGGCACGACCTCCCGCTCGCGCCCTTCTACGCCTACGCGGGCGCCTTCGCCGCGCTCTTCGTCTCCTTCCTCGCCCTGGGCCTGCTCTGGCCCACCTCCCGCTTCCGCGGCGACCGGGCGGGCCGCCCGCTGCCCGCCGCCGTCCAGCGCCTCGCCGACGCCCCGGCCACCCGCACCGCCCTGCGCGCGGCCGGCGCGGCCGCGGCCCTGACCGTCCTGCTCCACCTCCTCCTCGGCCCCGACGACCCCGACCGCAACCCCGCGCCCGGCGCGGTCTACGTCCTCCTCTGGGTCGGGCTCGTCCCCGCCTCCCTCCTCCTCGGGCCCGTCTGGCGCCTCCTCAACCCCCTGCGCGCCCTCCACGCCGTGCTCCCGGCCGCACGCAACCCCCGCCCCCTGCCTCCCGGCCTCGGGATCCGGCCCGCCGCCGCCGGACTCCTCCTCTTCGCCTGGCTCGAACTCGTCGCCCCCGACCCCGCCTCCTCCACCTCCCTCCTCGTCCTCCTCGCCGCCCTCACGGCGCTCGGGCTCCTCGGCGCCGCCCGCCACGGCCCCGACTGGTTCGCCCACGCCGACCCCTTCGAGGTCTACTCCTCCCTCCTCGCCCGGCTCTCCCCGCTCGGCCGCCGTGCCGACGGCCGGCTCGTCCTGCGCTCGCCCTTCGACAGCCTCGACTCCACACCGCAGACCCCCGGACTCGTCGCCACCGTCTGCGTCCTGCTCGGCTCCACCGCCTACGACGGTTTCTCGGACAACCCCCGCTGGATCACCACCCTCCAGACCTCACCCCTCGGCCCGACCGTCACCGCCACCCTCGGTCTTCTCGCCGCCGTCACCCTCGTCGCCGCCCTCTACGCCCTCTGCGCGGGCACCCTGCGCCTGATGTCCCGAGAACTCGCCACACCTCTCACCTCCTTCGCCCACTCCCTCCTCCCCATCGCCCTCGGCTATCTCGTCGCCCACTACTTCACACTCTTCGTGACGGAAGGGCCACGTACCGTCATGATGGCAGTGGGTACTGACACCGCCCCCGCGCCCGCCCCACCCCTGGCCCCCGGCGCCCTCGCCACCCTCCAGGTCACCGCGATCGTCACCGGACACGTCCTCGGCGTCGTCGCCGCGCACGACCGCTCCGTGCGCCTCTTCCCGCCCGCCCGCGCCGTGGCCGGGCAACTGCCCCTGTTCGCGCTGATGATCGCGTACACCCTCGGAGGCATCGGACTGCTCATCGCCTGACCCGACAGGAACGGAGCGGCATCATGGACCCCGTGCCCCAGCCTTCCCTCCGCCGCACCCCCGTCCAGCAGCGCAGCGCCGAGCGCCTCGCCCGGATCCTCGACGCCTGCGCCGAACTCCTCGACGAGACCGGCTACGAGCAGCTGAGTACGCGTGCCGTCGCCGCCCGCGCGGGTGTCCCCATCGGGTCCGTCTACCGCTTCTTCGGCAACAAGCGGGCGATGGCCGACGCCCTCGCCCACCGCAACCTCGACCGCTACGCCGAGCGGATCGGCGTGCGCCTCGCCGCGGCGGGCAAGGCCGACGCGTACAGCGCGATCGACAGCGTCCTGGACGAGTACATCGCGATGAAGCGCACCGTCCCCGGCTTCGCGCTCGTCGACTTCGGCGTCCCTGCGCCGGCCGCCGGCGCCACGGACACGGACGCGGGCGAAGGCGGCGGGACCACGGGCGAAGGCGGCGGGACCATGGGTGAGGGTGGTGACGCGGTCCCGGTCGAGGACGCAAACGACCTCGTCGCCGACCGCCTCTGCGGCCTCCTCGCCACCCACCTCGGCCGCACCGCCGACGACGCCCTGCGCCGCAAGGTCCTGGTCGGCGTCGAGGCCGCCGACGCGCTGCTCCAGCTCGCGTTCCGTACCGCCCCGTCCGGCGACCCCGCGCTCATCGCCGAGACCCGCGAGCTCCTCTACGCCTACCTCGCACCCTCGCTGAGCTGACCCCTCCCCACCGTGCGTACCGGTCGGTATGCTCGCTGGTGCCCGCGCGTCACCGCCGTCGCCCCAGGGAGCCCTCATGTCCACCGCCCTGCGCATCTGCCCGCTCTGCGAAGCCACCTGCGGGCTGACCCTCACCCTCGACGGCACCCGGGTCACCGGCGCCCGCGGAGACCGCGACGACGTCTTCAGCCAGGGCTTCATATGCCCCAAGGGCGCCTCGTTCGGCGAGGTCGACGCCGACCCCGACCGGCTCACCGGGCCCCTCGTCCGCAAGGACGGCATCCTCCAGGAGGCCACCTGGGAGGAGGCGTTCGACACGATCGCCGAGCGGATCCGGCCGCTGACCGAGACGTACGGACCGAACGCGGTGGGTCTCGTGCTCGGCAACCCGAACGTCCACACCATGGCCGGTGGCCTCTACCCGCCCCTGCTGATCGGCGCCCTGCGGACCCGCAACCTCTTCACGGCCTCCACCCTCGACCAGATGCCCAAGCACGTCTCCAGCGGGCTGCTTTTCGGTGACCCCTTCGCCATCCCCGTCCCGGACCTGGACCGCACCGGCCATCTGCTGATGCTCGGCGCCAACCCCCTGGACTCCAACGGCAGCCTCTGCACCGCCCCCGACTTCCCCGGCAAGCTCAAAGCACTGCGCAGGCGCGGCGGCACCCTCACCGTCGTCGACCCGCGCCGTACCCGTACCGCCCGGCTCGCCGACCGCCATGTCGCCATCCGCCCCGGCACCGACGCGCTCTTCCTCGCCGCGCTCGTCCACACCCTCTTCGCGGAGGGCCTCGCCGACCTGGGCATCCCGCTCGCCGACCGGGTCGAGGGCGTGGACGACGTGCGAGAGGCGGTACGGGAGTTCACCCCCGAGGCCGTCGCCGCCGCCTGCGACCTGGACGCGGCCACCATCCGTACCGTCGCCCGGGAACTCGCGGCCGCGCCCACCGCCGCCGTCTACGGCCGGATGGGCAGCTCCACCGTCACCCACGGCACGCTCGCCAACTGGCTCGTCGACGTCCTGAACGTCCTCACCGGCAACCTCGACCGCCCCGGCGGCGCGCTCTTCCCGCTCTCCGCGACCGCTCCCGCGCCCCGGCCGGCGGGCCCCGGCAGGGGCTTCGCGCTCGGCCGCTGGAGCAGCAGGGTCTCCGGCCACCCCGAGGCCAAGGGCGAACTCCCCATGGCCGCGCTCGCCGAGGAGATCGAGACGGAAGGGGAGGAACGTATCCGCGCGGTGATCACCATCGCCGCCAACCCCGTCCTCTCAGCGCCCGACGGGCTGCGCCTCGACCGGGCGCTCGGCTCCCTCGACCTGATGGTGGCCATCGACCCGTACCTCAACGAGACCACCCGCCACGCCGACGTCGTCCTGCCCCCGCCGCCGCCCTCACGGAGCCCTCACTTCGACTTCTCCTTCAACGGCCTCGCCGTCCGCAACCAGGTCCGCTTCACCCCGGCCGTGGTTCCGCTGGAGGACGGGCGGATGGACGAGTGCGAGATCCACGCACGGCTGATCCTCGCCGTGAGCGGGATGCACGGCGCCCCGCCCTCGGCCGTCGACGACCTCGCCATCGGCACGACCCTCGCCAAGGCGGTCACCCAGGAGCACTCACCCCTGTACGGCGCCGACCCCGAGGCCGTCGCCGCCGGGCTGAGCGGCGCCGGCGGGGCCGAGCGGCGCCTCGACCTGATGCTCCGCCTCGGACCGTACGACCTCACCCTCGACGACCTCCTCCGGGCACCGCACGGCATCGACCTCGGCCCCCTCGAACCCCGCCTTCCCGGTCTCCTCAGGACCCGCAGCGGACGCGTCGAACTGCTCCCGGAGCCGATCGCCGCCGACCTGCCCCGGCTGCGCGCCGCCCTCGACGCCCCGCCCGGCGGCCTCGTCCTCGTCGGCCGCCGTCATCTGCGGTCCAACAACAGCTGGCTGCACAACGCGCCGTCCCTCAACAGCGGTTCGAACCGGTGCACGCTCCACGTCCACCCCGCCGACGCGGACCGGCTCGGCCTCGCCGACGGCAAACCCGCCAGGATCGCGGCCGAGGGCGGTGCGCTGGAGGTCGAGGTGGAGATCACCGACGCCGTACGGAGCGGGGTGGTGAGCCTGCCGCACGGCTGGGGCCACGACCGGCCCGGGACCCGCCTCGCGGTCGCCGAGGCCCGCCCCGGGGTCAACGTGAACCAGCTCCTCGACGGCTCGCGCCTCGACCCGCTCTCGGGGACCGCCGTGCTCAACGGCTTCCCTGTGGAGCTGGCACCCCTGCCGTGAGCCTTCGGCAGCACCTGCTGTGACCTGGGGTTTTGCTCGTATTGCTCACGGGTCGACGTCTTGCTGACGCCGGAAGAGGGCACCTAACGTCATCCGAACGCCGCACCGGTGGGAGCCGCCCCGGTGGGAGTTCAAAGGTGAACGTGAGGTGTCCTCCATGCTGACCGTCCTCGGCTTCGCCATGATCGCGACCTTCCTGGTCCTGATCATGATGAAGAAGATGTCGCCGATCGCGGCGCTCGTGCTGATCCCCGCCCTGTTCTGCGTCGCCGTCGGGCAGGGCGCGCAACTCGGCGACTACGTCATCGAGGGCGTGGAGAAGCTCGCCCCCACCGCGGCGATGCTGATGTTCGCCATCGTCTACTTCGGGGTGATGATCGACGTCGGCCTGTTCGACCCGATCGTCCGGGGCATCCTGCGCTTCTGCAAGGCCGACCCGGTGCGGGTGGTGGTCGGTACGGCGGTGCTGGCGGCGATCGTCTCGCTCGACGGCGACGGCTCGACCACGTTCATGATCACCGTCTCGGCGATGTATCCGCTCTACAAGCGGCTCGGGATGAGCCTGGTCGTGATGACGGGTGTGGCCGCGACCGCCAACGGTGTCATGAACACCCTGCCCTGGGGCGGCCCCACGGCCCGTGCCGCCACCGCGCTCAAGGTGGACGCGGCGGACATCTTCGTCCCGATGATCCCGGCGCTCGCCATGGGCCTGCTCTTCGTCTTCGCCCTCGCGTACGTCCTCGGCCGCCGCGAGCGCAGGCGTATCGGCTATCTCACCCTGGACGAGGTCCTGGAGCCGCAGAGCGAGACCGTCCTGGTCGCGGCGGGCGGCGGTACGAAGCGTTCCGCCGACGGCCCGGACTCCACCGGCACCGGTGCCACCGGCCCGGGTGCCACCGGACCGGGCGGGGCCGGGGCCGGGGCCGATGAGGGCTTCCAGGGCCTCGACCCGAACCGCCCGACACTGCGGCCGAGGCTGTACTGGTTCAACGCGGGCCTCACCGTCGCCCTGCTCACCGCGATGATCCTCGAACTGCTGCCGATCCCGGTCCTCTTCCTCCTGGGCGCCGCGCTCGCGCTCACGGTCAACTTTCCGAACATGGCGGACCAGAAGGCCCGGCTCGCCGCCCACGCCGACAACGTCCTGAACGTGGCCGGCATGGTCTTCGCCGCCGCCGTCTTCACCGGTGTCCTCACCGGCACGGGCATGGTCAAGCACATGGCCGACTGGCTCGTGGGCGCGATCCCCGAAGGCATGGGTCCGCACATGGCGCTGGTCACCGGACTGCTCAGCCTGCCCCTCACGTACTTCATGTCGAACGACGGTTTCTACTTCGGCGTCCTGCCGGTCCTCGCGGAGGCGGGCGCGGCCCACGGGGTCTCGCCGCTGGAGATCGCCCTCGCCTCGATCGCCGGCCAGGCGCTGCACATGTCGAGCCCGCTGGTCCCGGCCGTGTACGTCCTGGTCGGCATGGCGAAGGTCGAGTTCGGCGACCACACCCGCTTCACCGTGAAGTGGGCGGCGCTCACCTCGCTGGTGGTCCTCGCGGCGGGCATCCTCTTCGGAATCGTCTAGCGCCGGCTCGTCGGCCGGGGGAGTGAATGCGGAGGGTGTCACCGCGCCGGTGGCACCCTCCGTACTGCTGTCATGACAGATAGTCACATGATCGGCTAATCGTCCGACGTCTTCGTGACTGGAGGAACCCCCGCATGACCGCTCTCGCAGTCCGTCCCCTGCTGTCCATCGCCGCCGCGTCGCTCGCCCTCGGCAGTGCCGGCCTGGCCGGTGCGCCCACCGCCTACGCCGCGCCCGGCGACAACGGCGACATCAAGATCCACCACGCCGGAGGCCGTGACGAGCCCCGCCGCACCGCCGTGAACAGCGAGACCACCGAGCCCCGGGTCTGCACGTTCTATCTCGCCGCCTTCGACTTCGAGGGGTTGGAGCAACTCAGCTGGACGATCTCCCCGCAGCGACCGGTGGACAGCGTGACCACCAACGGCACGATCACCATCGACTCCACGGGCCGGGGGATCACCCCGGACCTGACGCTCGTCGACGGCGCGTACCGGGTCGAGTGGACCTGGGAGGGCCAGGCCGGCACCAGGAAGACCAGGGACTTCCGGGTCGACTGCGACGAGACCGCCGGCACCTCGGCGAGCGGTGCCGGCGCCAACGACACCAGCAGTAACGGCGCCAGCGGTAACAGCGGCAGCAGTGCCGACGGAAGCAGTGCCGACGGAAGCAGCGTCACCTCCGACCGTGCCGGCGCCACGAACGGCAATGCGAACGGCGGCGGCGGAAGCGGCAGCTCCGGCGCCGGCGGCTCCGGTGACAGCAACGCGGGCAGCAGCTGGAGCGGCAGTGGCGGCGACGGCGGCAGCGGAGGGGGCGGAGGCAACGGCGGCAGCGGGGGGAGCGGAGGGGGCGGAGGCGGTGACGGCAGGGAGAACGGCAGCGAGGGCGGGTGGAGCGGTGGCGACGGCGGAAAGCCCCCGCAGGGCCCGGTCGGCGCGGGCGGCGGCGGCAGCGCCACCACGACCGGGACCGAGTCCTCCGACGACGGCTCCGTCTTCGGCGTCGCCTCCGCCCTCGCCGCCGGCCTCGCGGGCACGGCGGGTCTGATCCTCGTCCGCCGGGCGCGCCGCCGTACGCATGGCGCTTCGTAGGTTCCGCTCCACGCGCAGGCAGCGGCGCCTCCTCCGGCTCGCCCGGACCCTGGTGGTGGCCCTGTCCCTGGTCGGCGGCGGCATCTGGTGGGTCCAGGGCGACGAACCGTCCGGCCCGCCGTCCGCCGCCGCGGACCGGACGGCCTCGGAAGAGGCTGCCGCGCACGGAGCGCCCGCACAGTCCGCCCGGCCCGCGCCCGGGCGGCACCCGGACGAGAAGCCGAAGGCGCAGTCCCGTCCCCAGGCCGCGCCCAAGCCGCCGCCCAAGGCCGCGCCCAGACCCGTACGGCCGCGCGCGCCGTCGCTCGCGCCCTTGACCCGGTCACGCGCGACCAGCATCTCCGTCCCGTCGATCACGATCGAGGCGCCGGTGATCGACCTCGGGCTCGACCGGTCGGGGAAGCTCACCACGCCGCCGATCGAGAACCCGCGGATCGTCGGCTGGTACGCGGGCGGCCCCGCCCCCGGCGAGCGCGGGACGGCGATCGTGGTCGGCCATCGCGACACCCGCACCGGGCCGGCCATCTTCCTCAACCTCGACTCGCTCGACCGCGGCAACACCGTCCGCATCGCGCGGGCCGACGGCAAGGTCGCCGTCTTCACGGTCGACAAGGTCCGCACGTACACCAAGAAGGAGTTCCCCGACCGCGAGGTGTACGCCTCCACGGACCGCGCCGAACTGCGGCTGCTCACCTGCGGCGGTTCCTTCGACCCGAAGAAGGGTTACGAGTCGAACGTCGTCGTCTTCGCCCATCTCACGGACGTCGCACGGGAGTTCTGAGGCGCGCGCCGCCCGACGTCCCACGGGCCGCCCGCGCCCCCCCGGCGCGTCCCTCTGTTCGTCCGTACCGCCCCGCACCACAAGGACGCTCCCATGACGATCCGCCCGCTGCCCCGCCCTCCTGCTCGCCCGCTGCCCCGCCCCCGGACCCTTGCCCCGGCCACGCGTACCCGTGTCGCCGTCGCCACCGCCGGACTGCTGGTCGCGATCGGTGCCCCCGCCGCGTACGCCACCCTCGGCGAGAGCGCGCCCGCGCGGACCGCCCTCACGGCGCAGGCCCGGGGCAAGGCGTACGTGGAGACCAGACTCTTCTTCGGGACCGAACGCCCCGACGGCGGCCCCGCCGTCACCGACGAGCAGTTCACGGCCTTCGTCGACCAGGCGGTGACGCCCCGGTTCCCGGCGGGCCTGACGGTCCAGAACGGGCGTGGACAGTGGCGCGACGCCAACGGCACCATCGAGCGTGAGCGTTCGTACGAGCTGATCCTGCTCTACCCGGCGTCGGAGGCGCGGCTCCACGATCCGCGGATCGAGGAGGTCAGGGAGGCGTACCGGAAGGCGTACGGGCAGGAGTCCGTCGCCCGGCTCGACGAGCCGACCCGGGCCGACTTCTGAAACCGGCCACGGCGGCGGTCGGAGCGGCCCGGTGCGCACGGCGGCTCTGGCGTCAAAAAACTATCAGCGCTAGTTTGGGTGCCCTCTGCAGGACCGCAGGCACGAAGGACCGAGGGAGTAGCGGATGAAGAGCCACGACGCGATGTACATCGGCGGGGAGTGGCGTCCCGCCGCCTCCACGGACACGATCCCGGTGGTCGGTCCGGCGGACGAGCGGATCCTCGGCCATGTCCCGGCCGGGACCGCCGAGGACGTCGACGCCGCCGTGCGCGCCGCCCGTACCGCCTTCCCCGGCTGGGCCGCCACCCCGCCCGCGGAGCGCGCCAAGCTGATCGGCGCGCTCCGCGACGGTCTCGCCGCCCGCGCCGAGGAGATCGCCGCCACGGTCACGGCCGAACTCGGCGCGCCGCCGCAGTTCGCCGCCGCCGTCCACGCAGGTCTGCCCATCGCCGTCGCCGGTACGTACGCCGATCTCGCCGCCACTCACGCGTTCGAGGAGAAGGTCGGCAACTCCACGGTCTACTCCGAGCCGGTCGGCGTGGTCGGCGCGATCACTCCGTGGAACTACCCGCTCCACCAGATCGTCGCCAAGGTCGCCCCCGCGCTCGCCGCCGGCTGCACGGTCGTCCTCAAGCCCGCCGAGGACACCCCGCTGACCGCCCAGCTCTTCGCCGAGACCGTCCACGCGGCCGGCATCCCGGCCGGTGTCTTCAACCTCGTCACCGGCCTCGGCCCGGTCGCCGGCCAGGCGCTCGCCGAGCACGAGGACGTCGACCTCGTCTCCTTCACCGGCTCCACGGCCGTCGGCCGTCGGATCGGCGCGCTCGCGGGCGGCGCGGTCAAGCGGGTCGCCCTGGAGCTCGGCGGCAAGTCCGCCAACGTCATCCTGCCGAGCGCCGACCTCGGCAGGGCCGTCGCCGTCGGCATCGCCAACGTCATGGCCAACTCCGGCCAGACGTGCAGCGCGTGGACCCGGATGCTCGTTCCCGCCGACCGGTACGAGGAGGCGGTGGCACTGGCCGCCGAGGCCGTCGCCAAGTACGTCCCCGGCGAGCGCCTCGGCCCGCTCGTCAGCGCGAAGCAGCAGCAGCGGGTGCGCGGCTACATCGAGAAGGGGATCGAGGAGGGCGCCCGGCTCGTCGCGGGCGGCCCGGAGGCTCCGCGCGAGACCGGCTACTACGTCTCCCCGACCGTCTTCGCCGACGTCACCCCGGACATGACCATCGCGCAGGAGGAGATCTTCGGCCCGGTCGTCTCGATCCTGCGGTACGAGGACGAGGACGAGGCCCTCGCCATCGCCAACGGGACCGTGTACGGGCTCGCGGGCGCCGTCTGGGGCGAACCGGAGGCGGCCGTCGCCTTCGCCCGCCGGATGGAGACGGGGCCAGGTCGACATCAACGGAGGCCGCTTCAACCCGCTGGCGCCGTTCGGCGGCTACAAGCAGTCCGGTGTGGGGCGTGAACTCGGCGCGCACGGCCTCTCCGAGTACCTCCAGACCAAGTCCCTCCAGTTCTGAGGCCTTTCCAGCCGTTTCCCAGCCTTCCGAGCCGGTCCTGGCCCATCGGGTCCCTTCCGAGCCGTTCCCGGCCATCGGGTTCCTTCCGAGCCGGTCCCAGCCCTTCGGGGCGCCGTTCCGAGCCTGTTCCGATTCCTTGAGGAGCAAGACGCGTCATGAGCGTGGTCCGCGCCGCCTTCCTGCCCGCCGTCGGCTCTCCGCTGGAGATAGCCGGCATCCGACTGCCCGAACCAGGTCCGGGCCAGGTCCGGGTCCGCCTCGCCGCCGCGGGGGTCTGCCACTCCGACCTGTCCCTCACCAACGGCACCATGAAGGTGCCCGTCCCGGCCGTCCTCGGGCACGAGGGCGCGGGCACGGTCGTCTCCGTCGGCGAGGGCGTCACGCACGTCGCCCCCGGCGACGGTGTAGTCCTCAACTGGGCGCCGTCCTGCGGCGCCTGCCACGCCTGCTCGCTCGGCGAGGTCTGGCTCTGCGCCGACGCGCTGACCGGCGCGGGGAGCGTGTACGCCGAGACCGAGGACGGGACCGGGCTCCACCCCGGTCTCAACGTGGCTGCCTTCGCCGAGGAGACCGTGGTCGCGGCGAACTGCGTCCTGCCCGTCCCGGACGGGGTCCCGCTGACCGACGCGGCCCTCCTCGGCTGCGCCGTCCTCACCGGCTGGGGCGCGGTCCACCACGCGGCGCGGGTACGGCGGGGCGAGTCCGTCGTCGTGTACGGCGTCGGAGGCGTGGGCCTCGCCACCCTCCAGGCCGCCCGGATCGCGGGCGCCTCGCCGATCGTCGCGGTCG
The DNA here is from genome assembly GCF_042671585.1 of Streptomyces sp. NPDC127129. NCBI lineage: Bacteria > Bacillati > Actinomycetota > Actinomycetes > Kitasatosporales > Streptomycetaceae > Streptomyces > Streptomyces sp. NPDC127129. The sequence continues at coordinate 31,507 of NZ_JBHXTV010000021.1, read as the reverse complement.
ACGTCTCGCCCGAGAAGGAGGCCCTGGCGCGGGCCGCGGGAGCGACCGAGTACGTCGTCGCGTCCGCGACCACCGCCCGGGAGGTCCGGAAGCTGACCGGCGGCCACGGCGCCGACGTGGCCGTCGAGTGCGTGGGCCGCGCCACCACGATCCGTACCGCCTGGGACTCCACCCGGCGCGGGGGCCGCACCACGGTCGTCGGCATCGGGGGCAAGGACCAGCAGGTCACCTTCAACGCCCTGGAGCTCTTCCACTGGGGCCGGACCCTGTCCGGCTGCGTGTACGGGAACTCCGACCCGGCCGTGGACCTGCCCGTCCTCGCCGAACACGTCCGGGCCGGCCGGCTCGACCTGAGCGCGCTGGTCACCGAACGCATCACGCTCGACGGCATCCCGGGCGCCTTCGAGAACATGATCGCGGGCAAGGGCGGCCGGGCGCTGGTCGTCTTCTAGCCGGGCGTCTTCTCACCGTGCGTCGTCGTGGTCCCGACGCCGTCGGCCGGAGTCCCGGAGGGGGGCTTCGGCCGGGAGCGCGAGACCGCGACGCCCGCGAGGCACAGCGCGCCGCCCGCGAGCGTGAGCAGGCCCGGCAGCTCGCCGAGGAACACCCAGGCCATGAGGACGACCAGCGCGGGCACGGCGTACGTCGTCGCGCCCATCCGGCCGGCGGTCGTGCGGGCGAGGGCGTAGGCCCAGGTCGTGAAGGCCAGGGCGGTCGGGAACACCCCGAGGTAGATCATGTTCAGGGTCGCCGGGACCGGTGCGCTCGCCGCCTGGTCGACCAGCTGTCCGGCGAACGGCAGGCACGCCACCGCGCCCACCAGGCACCCGAAGGTGGTGACCTGAAGGGCGCTCCCGTGCGCCAGGGCCGGCTTCTGCGCGACGACGCCACCCGCGTACGCGACCGCCGCGAGGAGGCAGAGCCCGACGCCGAGCACCGAGGCGTGGCCCTCGCCCGACATGGAGAGCCCCACGGCGACCGCTCCGGCGAAGGAGACCGCCATGCCCGCGAGCAGCCGGGGTGGCAGCTTCTCGCCGAGGAACCGGGCGCCGAGCAGGGCGATGAGGAGGGGCCCGATGTTCACGACCATCGCGGCCGTGCCCGCGTCGACCTCCTGCTCGCCCCAGTTGAGGGCCACCATGTAGGCGCCGAACCAGAGGAGTCCGGACACCGCGATGCCCGGCCAGGCCGCCCGGGGCGGCAGCCCTTCCCGCCGGAACAGCAGGACGGCCCCGAGGACGAGCGCACCGGAGAGCAGCCGGCCGAGGGCGAGTGCGCCGGGGGAGTAGGCCTCTCCGGCGCTGCGGATCGAGACGAAGGCGGAGGCCCACAGGACGACGGTGACACCGGCGGCGGCGAGCGCCAGGCGCGAGGTGGCGGGGGAGTCGGTCATGGGGCGACCGTAGGCCCTGGACACTTCGGCGTTCACCGCAATATCGCGGGCTCGATGCCGAGCACCCGCTGGAGGGCCCGCTCCCCCTCGGAGGTCACCTTCACGGCACGCTCCGACCCGATCCGTACGCACCAGCCGGCGTCGAGCGCGTGCCGGCAGAGCGCGGCGCCCGCGACCCCCGCCAGATGCGGCCTGCGCTCGGTCCGGTCGAGACAGCCGCGGGCGACCGGTCGCCGTCCCGTGGGGACGAGTGCGATGTCCTGCTCCCCGAACCACGCCACGCCCGCGTCGGTGAGGGCGAACCCGGTGTCCTGCCGCAGCAGTCCGCGCACGGTCATGGCCTCGGTGATCGCGATCCCGAGCCTCCCCGCGAGGTGGTCGTAACAGGTGCGCCCCCGCGCCATCGCGTGCCCGGCGCTCGCCGCCCGCAGCGAGTGCGGCGGGTCCTTCCGGGCGGGCTCGGAGCGGGCGGCCAGGTCCTCGACGAGGTGGGCGATCCCGGCGTCGGCGAGCCGCACGTACCGGTGCCGCCCCTGCCGCTCCTCGGCGAGCACCCCGCCCGCGACGAGCTTCCCCAGGTGCTCACTGGCGGTGGACGCCGCCACGCGCGCGTGCCGGGCGAGTTCCCCGGCGGTCCAGGCCCGCCCGTCGAGCAGGGCGAGGACGAACGCGGCACGGGTCTCGTCGGCGAGGAGCGCCGCGAGGGCGGCGAGGTCTTTGGCGGCCATGCCCCAAGGGTCCCGCACTCACCTTTCGGCAGCCGCCGAACGGTCCTCCAGGCGCCACCGGTGACGGAGCAGCTCCGTGGGCCGGTGATCGTGCTCGAACTCCGGTCCCACCAGCGGCCCCATCCTCCGGTAGGCCTCCTCGGTCCGCGGGTCGTCGCGCCGGGCCAGGCCGAAGGCGCCCTCCAGGCGCAGCGACGCATCGTCCTCGTCGAGGAGTGCCCACAGGGCCGCGGCGGCCGCGGGGGACCGGTCCCGGCCGGTCGCGAGCGCTGCCGCGGCCTTCCGGCGCACGTCGGCGTCCCGGTCCGCGAGGAGAGCGAGCAGGGCGCCGGTGACCTCGCCGGAGGGATCGTGCCCGGCGGCCAGCATCTCGCCGGCCGCGGCGCGCACCAGGGCGTCGGGGTCGCCCGCCAGGCCGAGCAGCGCCGCCCGGGCCGCGGGCGTGAGGGGCGCGTTCTCGTCCGCCAGGGCGCATGCCGCCTCCACCCGGACGAGCGGGTGCGCGTGGCCCGCGAACCGCAGACCGAGCTCCTCGTGGGCGGGGTGCTCCAGGAGGTTGAAGGTGCGGAGGATCAGCGTGAGGACGCCGTGGTCCGGCTCCTCCGGGGCCCAGGAGGCGAGGAGTCCGGCGGTGTCCTTCTCGTAGGAATGGGGGCCGTTGCTGCCGAAGACGGAGGCGCTCCACAGGACGTCGACCGTGAACAGGCGGTGGGCCGGGTCCGGGTGACGGCGGTGGGCTGCCAGCGCCGACCAGGTCGCGCGGCTGCGCCGCTCGCTCAGCACCCCACGCGCCGCCGACCAGGCGACGTGCTCGGGGCCCGCGTCGGAGGGCGCCACCGCTCGCGCGATCAGCTCGTCCACGGGCGTCAGGACGCGGAACGCCCACTCCAGCGAGGTCAGGATCGCACCGTGCCCCTCCCGTACGGTCCGCCCGCCGAGCGTCACCTGTCGCACGAGCGAGTCCTCGGAGTCCTCGATCAGGACACTCCGCTCGGGGCCCGACGCGCCCGTTGTGCTCCGGAGTTCGGCCTCCACGCCCACCTCGTACCGGCGTCGGGCGAGCGCCAGGAGCCGCTCCCGCGCCGGCTCCGGGAGCCGCAGCCGGGGCTCGGGTCCCAGGACGGCGTCGACGACGGCCGGAGAGCCGCCCGCGACCGCACGGGACAGCGGCGTCGTCCCGTCCGGCAGCTCCCGGTCCGGGTCGGCGCCGGCCTCGACGAGCGCGCGGGCGGTCCCGGCGTCGTAGGCCGCCACCGCCGCGCACAGCAGGGGCAGTCCGTCCTCGGTCCTGGCGTCGGGATCCGCACCCGCCTCCACCAGGGCGCGGACCGCGTCCGTGTCCCCGCCCCGTGCCGCCGCTACGAGCCGCTCGGTGTCTCCTGCCTGGCCCATGCTCCCCGTACCCCCGTCTCGTACTGCATCGCCAGCCCGTCGAGCAGCGCCCTCAGGCCCGTCTCGAAGGCGCCCTCGTCGACCTTCTGGCGGTGTTCCGCGAGGAGGTGGGCCTGGCCGAGGTGAGGGTAGTCCGCGGGGTCGTAGGCCGTCTCGTCGTCGACGAAGCCGCGGGCGAAGGAGCCGAGGGCCGAGCCCGTGACGAAATACCGCATCAGTGCCCCGATGTACGTCGCCTGGGCCGGCGGCCAGCCCGCCCGGACCATCGCGCCGAAGACCGCGTCGGCGACCTTCAGGCCCGCCGGGCGGCGGCCCGGACCCTGGGCCAGGACCGGGACGATGTGGGGGTGGTCGGCGAGGGCGGCGCGGTAGGAGACCGCCCAGTCGTGCAGGGCCGTACGCCAGTCGCGGCCGTCGCCCTCCGTGAACATCGACAGGTCGACTTTGGCGCTGACGGCGTCGGCGACCGCGTCGAGGATCTCGTCCTTCGTGCGGAAGTGGTTGTAGAGGGACGGCCCGCTCACCCCCAGTTCGGCCGCGAGCCGTCGCGTCGAGACGGCCGCGAGGCCCTCCGCGTCCACGAGCGCGCTCGCCGTCTCGACGATGCGTTCTCTGCTCAGAAGGGGCTTGCGCGGTCGGGCCATGGCGCACATAGTAGGCCTGCGCAGCAGAAACTAGCAGTGCTAATTAAAGTCTTCCCGAAGGTCGGTGGCGCAGTGAACCTGGAGCTCAGCGAGGAGCAGGAAGCCGTTCGGCGGCTCGCCGAGGAGTTCGTCGCGCGCGAGGTCGCCCCGCACGTCGTCGCATGGGACCGGAGCGAGAACGTCGACCGGTCGATCGTGAAGAAGCTCGGGGCCGTCGGCTTCCTCGGCCTGACCGTCCCGGAGGAGTACGGCGGCTCGGGCGGCGACCATCTCTCCTACTGCCTCGTCACCGAGGAGCTCGGCCGCGGGGACTCCTCCGTACGCGGCATCGTCTCCGTCTCGCTGGGCCTCGTCACCAAGACCATCGCCGCCTGGGGCACCGAGGAGCAGAAGCGCGCCTGGCTGCCCCGGCTCACCTCCGGCGACTCCCTCGGCTGCTTCGGGCTGACCGAGCCGGGCACCGGTTCGGACGCGGGCAACCTCTCCACCAGGGCCGTGCGCGACGGCGACTCCTACGTCGTCAACGGCTCGAAGATGTTCATCACCAACGGAACCTGGGCCGACGTCGTCCTGCTCTTCGCCCGCACCGGTGACGCCCCCGGCCACAAGGGTGTCTCGGCCTTCCTCGTCCCCACCGACACCCCCGGCCTCACCCGTCGCACCATCCACGGCAAGCTCGGCCTGCGCGGCCAGGCCACCGCCGAGCTGGTCCTGGAGGACGTCCGCGTCCCCGCCGCCGCGATGCTGGGCCCCGAGGGCAAGGGCTTCTCCGTCGCCATGTCCGCCCTCGCCAAGGGGCGGATGTCGGTCGCGGCCGGCTGTGTCGGCATCGCCCAGGCGGCCCTCGACGCGGCCGTGCGCTACGCGGGGGAGCGGGAGCAGTTCGGCAAGTCCATCGCCTCGTACCAGCTGGTGCAGGAGCTGATCAGTGACATCGCCGTCGACGTCGACGCCGCCCGGCTTCTGACCTGGCGCGTCGCCGATCTCGTCGACCGCGGCCTGGACTTCGCCACTGCCGCCTCCCAGGCCAAGCTGTTCGCCTCCGAAGCGGCCGTCCGCGCCGCCAACAACGCCCTGCAGGTCTTCGGCGGGTACGGCTACATCGACGAGTACCCGGTCGGGAAGCTGCTCCGCGACGCGCGCGTGATGACCCTGTACGAGGGCACGAGCCAGATCCAGAAGCTGATCATCGGGCGGGCGCTCACGGGCGTGTCCGCGTTCTGAGTACCTTGCCGGACGCGGCTGAGTATCCGGGCGGATGTGGTGGGCACCACATCCGCCCGATCCTGCTCCCATGAGCGACACACCGGTCAAGCAGCAGAATACGGGCGCCTACCACCTGCAGGCCGTCATCTCCTTCGGCCTCGCCCTCGCGGCCGTGGCGATCGGCGTCTACCAGCTGGACGCCGACGCCTGGGTCCGCGCCTTCCTCGCCATCGCCGTCCTCTACCTCACGACCTCCGCCTTCACCCTCGCCAAGGTCGTCCGCGACCGGCAGGAGGCGGGGCAGATCGTCAGCCGGGTCGACCAGGCCCGGCTGGAGAAGCTCCTCGCCGAGCACGACCCCTTCCAGAAGCTCTGAGCCTAAGCGCTTGCTCAGCTTCGTTGTATGGTGTTCGTCCTGACGGTTGGAGAAGGGGCGAACGATGAGCGTCGCTGAGGAGACGCCCGGCGGCACGGACGCGTCGTGGGGCGAGGTCACGCCCGAGGCTGCCAGGCGGCTGCTCGTCGCGGCCGTCGAGGCGTTCGCCGAGCGCGGGTACCACGCCACCACGACCCGGGACATCGCCGGCCGCGCCGGCATGAGCCCGGCCGCGCTCTACATCCACTACAAGACCAAGGAAGAGCTGCTCCACCGGATCAGCCGCATCGGTCACGACAAGGCCCTGGAGATCCTCCGGGCCGCCGCCGACGGCGAGGGGACGGCCGGCGAGCGGCTGGCCGACGCCGTACGGTCCTTCGTGCGCTGGCACGCCGAGCGCCACACCACCGCGCGGGTCGTCCAGTACGAGCTCGACGCCCTCGGGCCCGAGCACCGCACCGAGATCGTCGCCCTGCGCCGCGAGTCCGACGCGACCGTGCGCAGGATCATCGACGAGGGCGTGGCGGCGGGCGAGTTCGACGTGCCGGACGTGCCGGGCACGACCGTCGCCGTGCTCTCCCTCTGCATCGACGTGTCGCGGTGGTTCAACGTCCAGGGCCGCCGGACGCCGGACGAGGTCGGCGCGCTCTACGCCGACCTCGTGCTGCGGATGGTCGGCGCTCAGAAGTAGTAGCGGGAGACCGACTCGGCGACGCAGACCGGCTTGTCGCCGCCCTCGCGCTCCACCGTCACGGTCGCCGTCACCTGCACCCCGCCGCCCGCATCCGTCACCTCGGTCAGCACGGCGCCCGCGCGCAGGCGCGAGCCGACCGGTACGGGGGAGGGGAAGCGGACCTTGTTGGTGCCGTAGTTGAGGCCCATCTTCATGCCCTCGACCCGCATGATCTGCGGCACCAGCGTCGGCAGCAGCGACAGCGTCAGATAGCCGTGCGCGATGGTCTTCCCGAACGGCCCGGAGGCCGCCCGCTCCGGGTCCACGTGGATCCACTGGTGGTCACCGGTGGCGTCGGCGAACAGATCGATCCGCTTCTGCTCGATCTCCAGCCAGTCGCTGTGACCCAGCGGTTCGCCGACCGCGGCGCGCAGCTCCTCGGCAGAGGTGAAGATCCTCGGCTCAGCCATGTTTCGCTCGTCCCTTCGTGAACCTGTGACTCCTGTTTCTAAGCGCTTGCTCAGCATGTGGGGTGGTGGGCCCGCTGTCAACGGACAGTAGGGTTCGAGGGGTGCCGCAGATTCCAGAGAAGATCCATGAACTCACCGTCGGCCAGGTGTCCGCGCGAAGCGGTGCCGCGGTGTCGGCCCTGCACTTCTACGAGTCCAAGGGCCTGATCAACAGCCGCCGTACCAGTGGCAACCAGCGCCGCTACGGCCGTGACACCCTCCGGCGGGTCGCCTTCATCCGGGCCGCCCAGCGCGTCGGCATCCCCCTGGCGACCATCCGCGTCGCCCTCTCCGAACTCCCCGAGGAGCGCACGCCCACCAACGAGGACTGGGCGCGGCTCTCGGCGGCCTGGCGCACGGAGCTGGACGAGCGGATCCAGCAGCTCGGACGGTTGCGGGACCATCTGACCGACTGCATCGGCTGCGGCTGTCTGTCGCTGCAGAACTGCGTCCTGTCCAACCCGGACGACGCGATCGGCGAGCGCCTCACCGGATCGCGGCTGATGGGAGAGCGCCGGGAGGCGTAGGAACGGCTGACGGGGCAGCGCCGGGGAGGCGTAGCGGCGTCTGACGAACGAAGAGGGGCCCGCCACCCCCGTGGACGGGCCCCTCGGTCCTTCGTGGCGGTCACTCGTACTCGGTGCCGCCCTTGCGGGTCAGATACGCCGGGCTGACCGCCTTGGCGATCGCCCGGCCGCCCACGACCGGGCTGTACCGCTCCGTCACCGGGCGGATCACGACCCCCTCCCGCAGATGGAGCTCACTCCCCGACACGGTCTCCCTGCCGCTCGCCAGCCCGACGACGACGTCCAGGTCGTACGGCCCCGTGTACAGCCGCGGTACGAGCGGAAGCTCGCCGGCCTCCAGGACCTCGGCCGGGTCCAGCCAGCGGACCTGGCCGTCGATCTCGGCCGACACGTCGAAGACCGCGTAACCGACCTGCTCGCCACGGGCGTTCGCGCCGTAGCCGAGGTCCTGCACCCCGGCCCCGTACACCTCACCGAACAGACCGACCCGGCGCGCCCCGAGGCGGGCGGCGAGCCGCGCCGCGACGGCCGGTACGCCGTGGCCGTGGACGGCCCGCCAGTACAGGTTCCGCGGGTCCTCCTGGAGCGCGAGCCCCTTGGCGCCGAAGCCCTTGGAGGAGACCTGGACGCGGCCGTCCTCGGCGGAGTACGTGGTGAGGCAGGCGGTGCCGTGCAGCTTCTCGGTCAGGACCACCGGCTCGCCGGGCTCGAAGATGTCCGGATACCGCTGGAGGTTCTCGATGTCGACCCAGGGCAGCAGGCCGGGTGCCACCTCCACGTCCCCGCTCATCGTCGGCGGGATCGGCGGCACCCACTTCGTGATGCCGAGCAGCTCGGCGAAGTCGGTCCCCTCGGCGGCCGCCGCGGCCAGGTCGACGTCGGCCAGCGCCTTCGGGCGGCACACGATCCCCTGCGACAACTCGCCCCGCAGACGCACCGCCTTGACCCGGTCGGACGCCTTCCCGGCGAGCCGACCGGTCAGTCCCAGCTCGTCGACGAGAGCGGTGGGCAGCACGGCCTGCTCCGGAATGTAGACGGCGACATCACCGCTGCGGTACGCGCCCTTCGCGACGACGGCCCGGTAGAGACCCACCTGGGCGAGTTCGAGGGCGTCGGCGTTGGGGTGGACGTGGACGGCCAGGGTTTCGGCGGTGACGCGCAGCGTCGACATGTCAGTTCTCCGGGGACTCGGGTTTCGTTCTCACGCCGGACACTGTGCGGGAAGGGAAAGGGGGTGGGCCACCGGATTTCCGCTCTGGTAGCGTCGCGCGCTTCGCCTACGCGGAGTCGGCCCCGGAACAGGCTGCGGTACCGGACCCGGAACCGGTCATCGCCAGTGCGGCCGCGACCAGTTGGGCGTTGGACTCCGCGCGGGAGCCGTCCGGCAGGGCGAGCGTGTCCTCCAGACCGATGCGGGTGGCCAGGCCGAGGCCGCGGGCCAGCCGCAGGACCGGCCACGCGCCGCCGTCCTCGCCGTGGAGGAGGACCGGACGGCCGTGGGCCGTTCCCAGGACCGCGAGGAGCGAACGGGCCGTGGACTCCGCGGTCGTGGGGTCGGGGTCGGTGACCTCCGCGAGCACCCGCGACACCCGCGGTGCCAGCGGCGAGCAGAGGAACCGCTCCGGTCCGTCCGTGCCCGACCAGAGCCCCGCCTCCACACCCACCCCGCGCTCCAGGAGCACGGCCGCGAGCTCCTCCGCGCCGGGCTCGTGCCAGTTCACCGACGCGTGGTCGGGCAGGTCCGTCCAGGCCAGGACGCGCTCCACCCGTCGTACGGGATCGGGCTCGGCCCACGCTCCCGTCGTCACACCCACCGGGACGCCGACCGCCGCCCGCAGCGCCGCCAGCGTCACCGAGAGGACCCGGGGCGACAGCGTGTCGCCGCCGCACGGCGTCCTGGGGTGCACATGGACGTCACGCGCCCCCGCCGCGACGGCCCGCGCCGCCGATTCCGCCATGGCGCCCGGTGACATCGGCACCGCCGCGGAGTCCCCCGGCCCCCGGGTCCCGTTCAGACACACCTGGATCCACGCGGGCCCCCGTTGTCCCCGTCGCCCGCGAATCCCCCGTTGCCCCCGTTGCCCCCGTTGTCCCCGCGTCTCGTCTTCCACCGTGACTAGGCCACCGACGCCAGAGCGAGCAGAGACTCCCCCCGGGCTCGCGCCAACGCGCCCGCCGTCAGTACCGCCCGCGGCACGACCACGCCGCAGTCCGCGCACACCGGGCCGAACCACGGCTCGTCCGCCAGATCCGGCCGCCATTCGATCCGGCCCCCCGCACACACCGGGCAGTGCTCCCCGGGCGCGGATTCCAGCGCGGCGATCAACCGCCGCAACACCTCGGCCAGCGGCTCCGTCGGGTGCACGGCCGGATCGTCACACCGCGCCACTCCGTTGCCGCCCCACGTCCGCCGGTGCCAGTCGTCCAGCGCGCCCGGCCGGCGCAGGCCCTCGTGCTTCTCGCGCCGCCGACGCGCCGCGAACTCCTTCTCGTACGCGAGCCAGACCGCCCGCGCCTCCTCCAGCTCCTCCAGCGCGGCCACCAGCCGCCCCGGATCGAGCTCCCTGTCCTCGGGCCCGAACCCGTGCCTGCGGCACAGGTGGTCCCAGGTCGCGCGGTGCCCGTAGGGGGCGAACCGCTCCAGGCACTTGCGCAGCGAATATCTCCGCAGCGCCATGTCACTCCCGGGATCGCGCACCTGTCTCGCAAGACTCCGGAAACCCGCCATCGCTCCGCACCTCCGTCGCTGGTACTTCGGCGTCAAGGACGTTATGGAATGGACGAACGAGTACCCCTTCGTGTTCCATCGAAAATTCGATGGGGGCCATCAGAGGCGCGCGGGGGAGCTCTGTTGCAGAACGTTCTGGCGGGTCTCGCGGACAATCCGGCGCTGCCGGAGAGGCTCGTGCAGCCGTTGGCGGAGGCCGGTGACGAGGACGTCCGCCTTCTTCTGGCGCGCCGCGACGACCTCACCGAGACCCGGGCCCGGGCCCTCCGCGACCACGACGACGTGGACCTCTGGACGCTCGTCGGCAACGGCAGGATCCCCTGGGCCGAGGTGCCCCGCGACGACCCCGACCTTCTGGTGGCCGCCGCCCAGGCCGGGATCGCACCCGAGGCGGCGGTGCGCGAGCTCGCCGCTCACCCCGACCCGCAGGTCCGCGGTGAGCTGGCCCTGTACGTCACGGGGCTGCCGTCCGGTGTCCTCGCCGCCCTCGCGCGCGACCCGGAGCCGTACGTCGCCGAGTGCGCCGCCCAGTCCGCCGAGCTCTCCGCCGCCCTCGCCGAGGAACTCGCCCGCCATCCCCATGTCGTCGTACGGGTGGAGTTGGCCCGGAACGCGTACGCACCGCCTGCCCTGCTGGCCGCCCTCCTCGCCGACGGCGGCCACCCGGCACCCAGTCGATGTGACGCATGTCACCGTCGCCCCGAGCCCTGCGCCGACCACGCGCCCGGCGTCCGGCGGGTACGGCTCGCGGCCGCGGCCAATCCCGCGACGCCCCCGGGCGGTCTTGAGGAGTTCCTGGACGCCGAGGAGTCCTGGGCCGCGGGTGAGTTCGCGGAAAGGACCGACCTGCCGGACCACTTCCACCCGCGCCTGGCCGCCCATCCCGACGCGTACGTCCGCAGGACCGTCGCGCGAAACCCGCGCGTGGGCGAGCCCCTGCTCCGGCTGCTCGCGGACGACCCGGATCCCGGCATCCGCCGGGCCGTCGCGGAGAACCCGGCCGTACCGCTCGCCCTGCTCACCGCGCTCGTGGAACACGAGCGGCTGCCGCACGAGCCGCTGCCCCGGATCCTCGCCGCGACGGACGCGGAGCTGTCCGAGCTGGCCGCGAGCCGCGTGGCCCAGGTGCGCGCGCTCGTCGCCGCCCGGCCCGACCTCCCCGCCGCGCAGGCCGTCCGGCTCGCCGCCGACCCGGACATCGGGGTGGCACGGCGGATCGCGCCCCACCCGGGTCTCGGCGAGGAGCGGCTCGCCGACCTCGTCGAGCGGCACGGGCCACCGGTCTACGGCGCCGTGGCCGGTAACCCCGGCTGCCCCGCCGCGCTGCTCCGCCGGATGGCGCGGGACGCGGACTCCGTCCGCAAGGCGCTCCGAGTGATCGCCGTGCACCCGGCCCTGCCGCCGGACGTCGTCGAGGAACTGCTCGCGGATCCGGACCGGAGAGTGGCCGGCGCGGCCGCCGCCCACCCCTCGCTGCCGGTGGGGACGATGGAACGTCTCATCGCCCGGGCCGCCGCCCGGCGCAGGGCGAGCTGATCGACCGCCCGGGCCGCCGTCCGGCGCCGGGGGAACCGACCCACCGCCCGCCGCCGGGGGAACCGACCCACCGCCCGGCGCCGGGCGAACTGACCTACCGCCCCCCGAACCGTCCAGCCGACGCCACCAGGCGGGCCAGGTCCGTGTGGCAGATGTCGCTGTGCTCGCCGACCACGGCGGCCGCGTCGACGCTCACGCAGCCGGACGCCGGGAGGCCGTCGCGCAGCGCCGCCGCCAGGGTCGTCGAGCGCGTGTCCGGGACCGCCTGGACGCCGTCGTGGCCGATCGCGCCCCAGCGTCTGTCGCTCGCGAGCAGCGAGTCGGCGTCCCTGGCCAGCCGGGAGGCCAGCGGGTAGAACACCCGCAGGGCCGTGTCGTGGCGCGAGTAGCAGGCGACCACCGGCCCGTCGACCCGCCGCTGCAGATCGCGCAGCGCGCCGCCCCGGCCCGGTTCGTGCGGCAGGGCGGCCGCGAACGCGTAGTGCGAGAAGGCCCCTTGGAGCAGCGTCACCGAGGCCACGTTGCGCGCCTGCGCGGGCAGGCCGCGCAGGGCGTACGAGACGAGCCGGGCACCCATGCTGTGACCGACGAGATGGATCCGCAGCCGGGGGGAGCTGCGGGCGAGTTCGCCGAGCAGAGGGCCGAGGCCCCGCTCGCCGACGGTCCCGGAACGGCGCTTCATCGTGTAGTACGTGGCCTGGCGCAGGGCCTCCTTGGCACCCTTCCAGAACCGCGTCAGCCTGCCCCCGAACGCCTCGCGCGGAGTCGGCACGCTCCCGGGCCCCTCGGCCTCCTCCAGCGCGTCGGCGAACATCGCGCACACGGCGACCGGGTCCGCGAGCAGGAAGTCCGGGACGTCCGGTCCGGTCTCCGTGAGGCCGCGCGATCCGTCGGTGTCCGTCAACTCCCTTAGCAGAGATCCGAATTCGACGAACGCCGCCTCGTCGTCCGGCTGTTCGGCGAGCAGTGCGGCGAGCCGCTCCACCACCGCCTCCTTGCCCGGATGCACGGCCGCCACGGACTCGAAGTCGGGGATCGGCTCGTCCGAGAACATCATCGACGGCCACACCACCCCCACGTATCCCAGGTGCACGCCCCGCTCCACGGTCTGCGGGAACGGGGCGAAGAACGCCGCGTACAGGCGGGAGGCCACGGACCGGGTGTTGTTCCACCCGTGGGCGAACATCACCAGATCCGTGACCCCTTGGGCGGCCAGCGCCGCGAGCGCCTCGTGCTGCCGGGCGGCCCCGTCGCCGTCCTTGTCGAAGGTGATCTCCCGGTACGGCTCCACACTCGTTCCCGCCATGCTCTGCCCGTCCCTCCGCGTCGGGGAAGTGCTGAGGAAGTCTCCTGAGGAAGCTGCTGAGGATGTTCTTCCCGCGCCAGCATCCTGCGCGCACCCGGGGACGGCCAGGTTTTCAGCGCAGACGCGCCGCGGAGACCTCGGGAAAGTGCACGAGCAGGTCGTACGCCGTGGTCAGCCGGACCGGCGCCCGGCTGCCCTCCCACGGGAACGCGGTCCCGATCAGCCACGCCGGACGGTGCGCGCCCAGCCAGTCGCGGGCGGCGGGCGTCGTCGCGCGCAGGTCCAGGTAGAAGGGGCGCGGCGACACCCGGTCCAGGGTCTCGGCGCTGCTGTCCGCCCCCGGCCGGCCGACCGTGAACACCCGGACCGGCTCTCCCGGTGCCTCGGTGTCATGGGCGTTGAACGACCCCCGCCCGAACGACGCCCCCATGCTCACGTAGTCGCGGCCGAGCGCGTCGCGCAGGAAGGCGCCCTGGAGGCGCGGGTACTGGTCCGGCTTGGTCGTCTCGTAGCCGACGTGCCCGTTGTGCGCGGACAGCACGATCCGGTCGCCGGTCTTCCGCTGCCACCACACGGTGTTCTCGGCCATGATCCGGTCGCGGTAGAGCATCGCGTCGGCGACGCCCGCGGGGCTCTCCACGTCGTGCGCCATCTCCGTACCGACCTGGGCGATCGCCCGGGCGTGCTGGACCGTCCACAGGTGCGCCTCGCGGTCCCGGCCGGGCTCCTGGCGCTCCAGGAGCGCCAGGGCGCGGTTCACGTCCGCGGCCATCCGCCGGCGCTCCTCCAGTGGCCTGGCGAGGTAGCCGTTCATCCAGGAGTCGACGGACCCGGTCGGGCGTGAGGCCCGGTAGAGCTCCTTGAAGCGCGGCAGCAGCCGCGGGTGGGTGCGGGCCACATGGCCCGTGACCGCGTCGAAGAGGTTCGGCCCCGCGTAGCCGAGGTCGTTGCCCATGAACCGCACCTGGTGGCCGGGGTGGCGCAGATTGTGCTGCCGCATCCAGGTGATCAGGTCGAGGTACTCCTCGGTGTTCCAGAAGCGGTAGGCGTTCTCGAACTCGTCCTCCAGGATCCGGCGCGGGTCGCCCTTGCCGAAGCGTACGTAGTCGTCGATCAGCAGCCCCGTCGACCAGTTGGCCTCCAGGGCGAAGGTGGTGAAGCCCTTGCGTTCCACCAGATGCTCGAAGATCCGGTGCTTGGTCTCGAAGAACTCGGCCGAGCTGTGCGTCGCCTCGCCGATCCCGAGAACCTTCGCCGAGCCGATCATCCGGTCCAGCGGCCGCAGGTCGTCCAGAGCGACCGCGGTGCGGGCGAGTTCACGCGCCGGGTCGGGGGCGGTGGGCCGGGCGTCGGCGTTCGCGGCGGGGGCGAGCGCGGCGAGGCAGAGCGCCACGACCGCCCCCATCAGCGGTAACCGATGTCGTGTCAACGTCTTCATGGATCAAGCCTGTCGGCGGCGGGGTCCGGGCGGCCAGCCCGCCCGCACCAGTGATCATCCGGGGGTTTCCCCACCGCCGTCACCGGTCCCGCCGCCGTCACCGGTACAGCAGGTACTCCTTCCGCACCGCACGGAACGCGGCCAGGTCGGCGCCCCACGCCCCCACGACCTCGTCCGTGTCCGCGCCCGCGTCGATCAGGGTCCGCACGCGCGTCGAGCCCGTCAGCTTGTCGATCCAGTTGTCCGCCCGCCAGGCGAAGCCGCTCCACGAGCGTCTGGCGGTGACGAGCAGCCCGATCCCGGTCCGTACGGGGTCGAAGGCGTCCCGGTCGTGCACCTGCACCTGGACCCCGCCGACGGTCTTCCCCTGGAACTTGGAGAAGGTCGGGGCGAAGTACGCCTCCCGGAACCGCACCCCGGGCAGCTCCAGAGCGTTCGCGGCCCCGGCCCACCGCCGGTCCACGCCCTCCGCGCCCAGCAGTTCGAACGGGCGCGTGGTGCCACGCCCCTCCGAGAGGTTGGTGCCCTCGAAGAGGCACGTGCCGGAGTAGACGAGCGCGGTGTCGGGCGTCGGCATGTTGGGGCTCGGCGGCACCCACGGCAGCCCGGTCGCGTCGAAGAAGTCGCGCCGCCTCCAGCCCGACATCTGGACGGTCTCCAGCTCCACCGGCCTCGCCAGGAACTCCCCGTTGAAGAGCCGTGCCAGCTCCGACACCGTCATCCCGTGGGCCTGCGCGATCGGTTCACGCCCCACGAAGGTGGCGAAGGCGCGGTCGAGGACCGGGCCGAGCGCCGCCCGCCCGGTGACCGGGTTGGGCCGGTCGAGGACGACGAACCGTTTCCCCGCCAGCGCGGCCGCCACCATGCAGTCGTACAGCGTCCAGATGTACGTGTAGAAGCGGGCACCCGCGTCCTGGATGTCGAAGACCACGGTGTCCACGCCCGAGGCGGTGAAGACGTCCGCCAGCGGCTGCCCGCTCTTCAGGTACGTGTCGTAGACGGGGAGCCCGGTCGCCGGGTCGTCGTGGCGGCCCTCGGAGCCGCCGGCCTGCGCCGTGCCCCGGAAGCCGTGCTCGGGCCCGAAGACCGCCACCAGGTCCACCCGGTCGTCGGCGTGCATCACGTCGACGACGTGGCGTACGTCGGAGGTGATCCCGGTCGGATTGGTGACGACGCCGACCCGCTGCCCGGCGAGCGGCGCGTAGCCGTCGGCGGCCAGCCGCTCGAAGCCGGTGCGCACCCGTCTGCCGCCCCCGTGCGCCACCGCCGCGGGGGCGGTCACCGCGCCCACCCCCAGTGCGCCGCCGGCGGCCAGCAGGCGGCGTCTGGAAGGGCTCGACAGGCTCGACAGGTTCATGCGGAAACCTCCTTGATCGCCTTCCCTGACATGGCCACGCACGCTAGCGCTCCTGACGGCCCCAGGGAACGAGGCGTGCACACGGGACTTCCGCCACGACATACCGACTGGTTAGTCTGCCGGTACTGTCGTAACGGAGAGGCGGGTCTCGATGAGTACGGTGCAGGGTTCCGGAGTGGTCGTCACCGGCGCGGGCGGGGGGATCGGCGCCGCTCTGGCCCGCCGGTTCGCCGCCGAGGGTGCCCGGGTCGTCGTCAACGACCTCGACCCCGGCCGCACCAAGGCCGTCGCCGAGGAGATCGGCGGCACGGCCGTCCCGGGTGACGCCTCGGAGATCGTCGAAGAGGCCCGGGAGGCCCTCGGCGGCACCGTCGACGTGTGGTGCGCCAACGCCGGACTCGCCTCGCCGGGCGACGCCTTCGCCGACGAGGCCGTCTGGGCCGCCGCCTGGGACGTCAACGTGATGGCCCATGTCCGCGCGGCCCGCGCACTGCTCCCCGACTGGCTGGAGCGCGGCAGCGGCCGCTTCGTCTCCACCGTCTCCGCCGCCGGCCTGCTGACCATGGTGGGCGCCGCCCCGTACAGCGTCTCCAAGCACGGCGCGTACGCCTTCGCCGAGTGGCTCTCCCTCACCTACCGCCACCGCGGCCTCAAGGTCCACGCGATCTGCCCGCAGGGCGTCCGTACGGACATGCTCACCGCCGCCGGATCGGCCGGCGAACTCGTCCTCGCCCCCACGGCCATCGAGCCCGAGGACGTCGCCGACTCCCTCTTCGACGCCATCGAGGCGGACCGTTTCCTGGTCCTCCCGCACGCCGAGGTCGCCGACTACTACCGCGCCCGGGCGGACGATCCCGAGCGGTGGCTCGGCAACATGAACCACATCCAGCGGAAGTGGGAGGGCGAGGCCCGATGACGGAGTCGCTCTACGCCGCCAGGCCCTGGCTCGCCCAGCTCACCGAGGTCCAGAGCGCTCCCATAGCCCCGCCGCCCACCGCGCTGCACGCCTTCCGGGCCTCCGCCTCCCGTTCCCCCGAGCACCCGGCCCTCGCCTACTTCGACGGCCGTCTGACGTACCGCGAGACCGACACGCTCACCGACTCCGTCGCCGGACACCTCGCCGCCCAGGGCCTGGAGCGCGGCGACCGGGTCGCGGTCATGCTCCAGAACAGCCCCCACTTCGTCCTCGCCCTGCTCGGCGCCTGGAAGGCGGGCGCGACCGTCGTCCCGCTCAACCCGATGTACAAGTCGGCCGAAGTGGGGCACGCCCTCCGGGACTCCGGGGCCGTCGCCCTGATCTGTTCCGACCGTGCCTGGGACGGGTACCTGCGGGAGACCGCAGCGGACTCTCCCGTACGGATCGCGCTCACCGCCTGCGAACGCGACCTCCAGACCCGCGACGACCCGCGCGTCCTCGCCTTCGACCGGGTGGAGACCGGCACCGACGACCTCCTCGCCGTCGCCCGCGCCGGACACCCCGCCCCGGAGGGCCGTGAGCCGACCGGCGAGGACGTCGCCCTCATCAGCTACACCTCCGGCACCAGCGGCACCCCCAAGGGAGCTCTCAACCTCCACCGGGGCATCGCCTACAACGCCGAACGCCAGCGCACCGGACACCCCGTCCCCGAGGGCGCCGGCTACTTCGCGCTCGCCCCGCTGTTCCACATCACCGGCCTGGTCTGCGAACTCGCCGCCTGCTTCGGCAACGCCGGCACCCTCGTCCTCGCCTACCGCTTCGACGCCGGCGTCGTGCTCGACACCTTCGTGGAGCACCGCCCCGCCTACACGGTCGGCCCCTCGACGGCCTTCATGGCCCTCGCCGCGCACCCCGGGGCCACGCCGGACCACTTCTCCTCCTTCCAGGTCATCTCCTCGGGCGGGGCCCCCGTCCCGCCCGCCCTCGTGGAGAAGTTCCGCGCCGGCTTCGGCCCGTACATCCGCAACGGCTACGGGCTCACCGAATGCACCGCTCCCTGCGCCGCCGTACCGCCGGAGAAGGAGGCCCCGGTCGACCCCGCCTCCGGCACCCTGTCCGTCGGCGTCCCCGGGCCCGACACGGTCGTCCGGATCCTCGACGAGAACGGCGCGGAGGTGCCGTTCGGCGAGCAGGGCGAGATCGCCGTACGCGGCCCGCAGGTCGTCCCCGGCTACTGGCGGCTCCCCGAGGCCACCGCCGCCACCTTCCCCGACGGGGAGCTGCGGACCGGGGACATCGGCTTCATGGACGCGGACGGCTGGCTCTACGTCGTCGACCGCAAGAAGGACATGATCAACGCCTCGGGGTTCAAGGTCTGGCCACGGGAGGTGGAGGACGTCCTCTACACCCACCCGGCCGTCCGCGAGGCCGCCGTCGTCGGCGTCCCCGACGCCTACCGGGGCGAGACGGTCAAGGCGTACGTGAGTCTGCGCCCGGGCGGCGCCGTCGAGCCCGCGGAGCTGTCCGCCTACTGCGAGCAGCGGCTCGCCGCGTACGAGTATCCGCGCCAGGTCGAGATCCTGGCGGAGCTGCCCAAGACGACAAGTGGGAAGATCCTCAGAAGGGAACTGCGTTCCCTCACCCGGGACGACCCACACCGATGATCACCAGAGAGAGGCGGCGGCGCATGGCCAGGACGACGGACGGGAGCGGTACCCCCGTCCCCCAGAGGCTGCTGGCCGCCGCCACCCGGCTCTTCGCGGAGCAGGGCTACGACCGCACCTCCGTCCAGGAGATCGTGGAGGCGGCGGGCGTCACCAAGGGCGCGCTCTACCACTACTTCGGCTCCAAGGAGGACCTCCTCCAGGAGGTCTACTCCCGGGTCCTGCGGCTCCAGCAGGAACGGCTCGACGCCTTCGCGGACGCCGACGCCCCGGTCGAGCAGCGCCTGCGCGACGCCGCGGCCGACGTCGTCGTGACCACGATCGACAACCTCGACGACGCCTCGATCTTCTTCCGCTCGATGCACCACCTCAGCCCGGAGAAGAACAAGCAGGTGCGCGCCGAGCGGCGGCGCTACCACGAGCGGTTCCGCGCGCTGATCGAGGAGGGCCAGCAGGCCGGGGTCTTCTCGTCCGCGACCCCGGCGGACCTGGTGGTGGACTACCACTTCGGCTCCGTCCACCACCTGTCCACCTGGTACCGCCCGGACGGCCCGCTGACGCCGCAGCAGGTCGCCGATCAGCTCGCCGACCTGCTGCTGCGCGCGCTCCGCCCCTGAGAACGGCTACAGGTACTTCTTCAGCTCCCGCCGCGCCAGCGACCGCTGGTGCACCTCGTCCGGGCCGTCCGCCAGCTTCAGCGTCCGCGCGGCCGCCCAGAGTTCGGCCAGCGGGAAGTCCTGCGAGACCCCGCCCGCGCCGTGCACCTGCACGGCCTTGTCGAGGATGTCGACCACCGCGCGCGGGGTCGCGATCTTGATGGCCTGGATCTCCGTGTGGGCACCCCGGTTGCCGACGGTGTCCATCAGCCAGGCCGTCTTGAGGACGAGCAGCCGCAGCTGCTCGACGGTCACCCGGGCGTCCGCGATCCAGTTCTGGACCACGCCCTGCTGGGCGATCGGCTTGCCGAAGGCGGTCCGGGAGACGGCGCGCCGGCACATCAGCTCGATCGCCCGCTCGGCCATGCCGATCAGCCGCATGCAGTGGTGGATCCGGCCGGGGCCGAGCCGGGCCTGGGCGATCGCGAAGCCACCGCCCTCCTCGCCGACGAGGTTCGAGGCCGGGACACGGACGTCGTGGAAGACGACCTCGGCGTGACCGCCGTGGGAGTGGTCCTCGTAGCCGTACACCTGCATCGCCCGGCGCACCTCGAGGCCGGGAGTGTCGCGGGGCACGAGGATCATCGACTGCTGGCGGCGGATGTCCGCGCCCTCGGGGTCGGTCTTGCCCATCACGATGAAGATCGCGCAGTCGGGGTTCATCGCCCCGGAGATGTACCACTTGCGGCCGTTGATCACGTAGTCGTCGCCGTCGCGGATGATCCGCGTCTCGATGTTCGTGGCGTCCGAGGAGGCCACCTCCGGCTCCGTCATCGCGAACGCCGAGCGGATCTCCCCGGCGAGCAGCGGCTGCAGCCACTGCTTCTTCTGCGCCTCGTCGCCGAACTGGGCGAGCACCTCCATGTTCCCGGTGTCCGGCGCCGCGCAGTTGAGGGCGGTGGGGGCCAGGTGCGGGCTGCGGCCGGTGATCTCGGCGAGCGGGGCGTACTGGAGGTTGGTCAGACCCGCTCCGTGCTCGGCGTCGGGCAGGAAGAGGTTCCACAGACCCTGGCGGCGGGCCTCGGCCTTCAGGTCCTCCACGACCTGCGGGGTGTCCCACGGCGAGGCGAGCAGCGCCCGCTGCTCCTCGGCGACCGGCTCGGCGGGGTGGACGTGCTCGTCCATGAAGGCGAGCAGCTTCGCCCGCAGCTCCTCGGTGCGCGCGTCGAATGCGAAGTCCATGACGGATCAGCCTTCCTGGAGGGTGGTGAGGCCGTGCTCGATGAAGACGGGGACGAGCTCGCCGATGCGGTCGAAGCCGGCGCCGACGGTCTGGCCGAGGGTGTAGCGGTAGTGGATGCCCTCCAGGATCACGGCGAGCTTGAACCAGGCGAAGGCCGTGTACCAGGAGATGGCGGAGGTGTCGCGGCCCGAGCGGGTGGCGTACCGCTCGATCAGCTCGGCGGGCGTGGGGTGTCCGGCGGCGGTGGCGGTCGTGCTGACGGGGGAGTGCGGGACGTCGAGCGGCGCGCTGTACATGGCGAGCAGGCCGAGGTCGGTCAGCGGGTCGCCGAGCGTGGACATCTCCCAGTCGAGGACCGCCTTGATCCGGTCGTCCTCGCCGATCAGGACGTTGTCCAGGCGGTAGTCGCCGTGGACGACGGCCGGGGCGGGGGAGGCCGGGAGGGCGCGGCCGAGCGCGGCGTGCAGCTCGTCGATGCCCGCGAGGTCGCGGTTGCGTGAGGCGTCGAGCTGCTTGCCCCAGCGGCGCAGCTGCCGGTCGAGGAAGCCGTCGGGGCGCCCGAAGTCGCCGAGACCCACCGCGGCGGGATCCACGGCGTGCAGGTCGACCAGCGTGTCGACCAGGCCGAGGACGGCCTCGCGGGTGCGCTCGGGGCCGAGCGGCGCGAGCTGCTCCGCCGAACGGTACGGGGTGCCCGCGACGAACTCCATGACGTAGAACGGCGCCCCGAGGACGGTGTCGTCCTCGCAGAGGAGGACGGTCTCCGGGACGGGCACGGCCGTCGCGTGCAGGGCGCTGATCACCCGGTGCTCGCGCTTCATGTCGTGCGCGGTGGCGAGGACATGGCCGAGCGGCGGCCTGCGCACCACCCACCGGCCGGTGCCGTCGGTGACCACGTACGTCAGGTTGGACCGGCCGCCCTCGATCAGCCGGGCGTCGAGGGGGCCGCGCACGAGTCCAGGCCGTTCCCGGTCGAGGAATCCGCGCAACCGCTCGGGATCGAGACCTGGCGGCGGGGCTGAGCTCATCGTGCGTACCTCCGGGGACGGGGGGCGGGTCGGCGTTCATGATGACCGACCAGTCGGTATGTCGTCCAGGGTTCGGCCCGGAAAGTGGTGCGGGCGATCTGGTGAAGGATCGGAACCATGAATACAGTTCACATATGAATCCAGACCTGCTCGTCGAGGACGTCCGGCTGACCCCGATCCTGATCGCCGACCCGCCCCTGCTCAACACGCAGGGCATCCATCAGCCCCTCACGCCCCGCCTCGTGGTGGAAGTGGTGACGCGGGGCGGGGTCACCGGCCTGGGGGAGACGTACGGCGACGGGAGGTATCTGGACCTCGCGCGGCCGCTGGCAGAGGCGCTGCCCGGCCATGCGGTCACGGACGTGAACGGCCTGTTCGCGCTGGCCGGGCAGGTGTGCGGCGACTCACGGGCCGTCGACGAGCGCGTCGACGCGGGCGGGCTGCGCGGGGTCCAGACCGCCGCCAAGCTCCGCCTCTCCGTCGTCTCGGCCTTCGAGGTCGCCTGCCTCGACGCGCTCGGCAAGAGCCTCGGCCTCCCCGTCCACGCCCTCCTCGGCGGCAAGGTCCGCGACTCCGTCGAGTACAGCGCGTACCTCTTCTACAAGGCCGCGGGGGCCGACGACTGGGGCCCGGCCCTGGACCCGGCGGGCGTCGTCGAACAGGCCCGCCGCTTCGACCGGACGTACGGCTTCCGCTCCTTCAAGCTCAAGGGCGGTGTCTTCCCGCCCGAGCAGGAGATCGCCGCGATCCGGGCCCTGGCCGAGGAGTTCCCCGGCCGGCCGCTCCGCCTCGACCCGAACGGCGCGTGGTCCATGGAGACCGCGCTGGAGGTGGCGCGCGAGCTGAAGGGCGTCCTGGAGTACCTGGAGGACCCGACGACCGGCACGGAGGCCATGGCCGAGGTCGCCTCCCGTACGGACGTGCCGCTGGCGACCAACATGTGCGTGACGACCTTCGAGGAGATCCCCGACGCCTTCGCCCGGGAGGCGGTGCGGATCGTGCTCTGCGACCACCACTACTGGGGCGGCCTGTACCGTACGCGCGAACTGGCCGCGCTCTGCCGCACGTACGGCGTCGGGCTCTCCATGCACTCCAACACCCACCTCGGCATCAGCCTCGCGGCCATGACTCAGGTCGCCGCCACCCTGCCCGACCTGGACCACGCCTGCGACACCCACTACCCCTGGCAGACCGAGGACGTCGTCACCACCCGCCCCGTGTTCCGGGACGGGTGCCTCGCGGTCTCCGACGCCCCCGGCCTCGGCGTCGAACTGGACCGCGAGGCCCTGGCCGCCCTGCACCGCCGCTGGCTGGAGGACGACGGCACCCACCGCGACCGCGACGACGCGGCGGCCCTGCGAAGGCTGCGCGCCGCCGGGGAGGACGGACTCCGCGACGTGCTCAGGGGAGTGTGACCGACGTCAGGGGAGTGTGATCGGCTGCGTCTTGTCGCCGGGCGCGGGCGCCGGGCGGTCCGGGTGGATCGCCACCAGCCGGGCGCCCTGCGCGTACGTGCTCTCGCGGCCGAAGAACTGGTAGCCGGACTCCAGGAGCTGCAGGATCTCGTGGCCCAGCATCGCCTGCGGACCACCCTCGTCGGCCGCCTTGTTGCTGTCCCAGAGCGCACCGTCGCCCAGGGCCTCGACCTCGTTCCAGAAGTTGCCCGCGTGCAACTGCCCAGCGATCAGCATGCCTTCGATCTGGGCACCGAGGCTGGTGAGGATCTTGAACACGGCGCGCTCGGCGATGCCCCCGTCCATGAAGGCGTAGTTGACGGGGACGGACCACTTCGCGGTGTTGAGCCGCCGGCCCATCCGGGCGCCCTCGGAGAGCCGGTCACCGCCCGGCGCCTTCCCCTGCTGGTACGTGGCCCACTGGCCCGTGTCGCCGGTGCGGCCGAGGACCAGCTTGCGCTTCGCGGCGAGGGCGGCCGCCTGCGTCGTCGACACGGTGTCCGAAGCGGCGGAGGTCAGGTCGGCGCGGATGGACGACTCCAGCGCCGCCAGCAGCTCCGCCCTGCTCCGCCCCGCGGGCGGGCCCACCAGGTTCTCCAGGTAGGCGATGTTGTCGTTGAGGTCCGCGTTCATCATGACCCAGTTCATGTTGTTCTTCTTGGCCAGCCAGGTGGAGTACTCGGCGAGGTACTCGTCCAGGCCGGGCTCGGCCTGGGCGACCAGCCTCGCCACCTCGCCGTCGATCTTGCCCGGGTGGTGCATGCGCTGGACGTCGCCGGTCCCCCCGGCGGCCGGCGCGGCGTCGGCCGTCGCCTCCCCGGCGGCCTCGGTCGCCGACGAGCGCAGCACCCGGTGGGCCGTCGCCTCGGCCTCACGCTCGAACCGGTCCGACGGATCGCTGACGCGCAGCCCGTCCCCCCGGTCGGTGCCGGCCACCGGCCCCTTGCGCTGCTGGAGGACATGGGTCAGCTCGTGCGCGAGGGTGTGCCGGTCCATGCCGCCGGGCCCGGCGACGATGTGGCTGCCGGAGGTGTAGGCGGAGGCGCCGAGCTCGGTGGCGGACGCCTGGGCGGCGGAGTCCGTGTGGATGCGGACGTCGGAGAAGTCGGCCCCGAACCGGGCCTCCATGTCCGACCGGCTCTCGGCGTCGAGCGGCCGGCCGCCACGGCGCAGGACGCTGTGTACGGAGGAGCGCTGCACCGAAGGACCCGGCTCCTGTTCGTGCCCGCACCCCGCGCCGTGCCGGTGCTCGTCCTGCGCGGCACCGGCACGGCGCAGCATCTGGACCACGGCGGCGTTCCCGGCCGAGCGCTGGAGGTCGAGCAGGGACTCCGCGGGTGCCACCGCCCGGGCCGCGGAGGTGCGGTCCGCCGAGGCGTCCCGCTTCTTCGCTGCCCGGCTGCTCGCTCGGTCGTACATGAAGGTCCTTTCGGGCGCCGGTCGTCTGCCTTCCCGGTATAGCCGGGCGGGCCGACCTCCCGCCAGGTACGGCAGGGCAGACTTCCCGGGCCCCTGGGGCCCCACGCCACGGCCCGAACGCCCCTCGCGGCGAGCGTCCGGCCGTCGCGGCGAGCGTCCGGCCGTCGCGAGGGGCGTCCGGCTCACGCGTGGCAGGCCACCGGAACGCCCCCGTTCATCGCGGCCATGTCACCGAAGACCGTCCCCGGATCCAGCGGTGAGCCTTCGGGGAGGCCGTTCAACTCCGCGTACGCGCGGTGCAGGTTGGCCACCAGGCGCTCGCTCTCCCGCCACTGTGCGAACTCTCCGAGGTCCGCCGAGCGCGCCGTCTCCAGCGGTGTCGCCCCCTTGGCGTACCCCTCGCGGGCCAGCTCGGCCACCCAGCGCAGATACCGCTCCGTCGCGTCGTACGCCGACGGGTCCGTCACCCGCCCGTGCCCCGGCACCACCGTCGGGGCGTCCAGCGAGCGCAGCAGGTCGAGCGCGCGCAGCGAGCCCGCGAGCGACCCCATCGGAAGGAACGGCGTTCCGCCGTGGAAGACCAGGTCCCCGGTGAACACCACGCCCTCTTCCGGGAGATGGACGATCGAGTCGCCGGTCGTGTGTGCGGGGCCGGGGTGCAGCACCCGCACCTCCAGCTCACCGACGTACAACGTCAGCCGCTCGCTGTACGTCAGCGAGGGCGGCGCCACCTCGATCTCGCCGAAGTCGGTCTGCGGCCAGATCAGATGGAGCTGCCGCCCGGCGGCGAGCTGCTCGGCCCGGCAGGACGCGTGCCCGACGATCCGCGCCTCCGGCAGGAACACCCCGTTGCCGTAGGTGTGGTCGCCGTGGTGGTGTGTGGAGACGATCGTGCGGGGGAGCGGCAGCCCCTCCGCGAGGACCGCCTCGCGGAGCAGGCGCGCCCGCCGCTCGGTCGCGGCGGTGTCCACGAGCAGCGATTCGCCGCGATCCCCGAGGAACCCGGCGTTGTTCAGACACCAGCCGCCGTCGGGCTGGACGAAGGCGTGCACGCGCGGTGCGAGCGCGACGACGTACGGATCGGTGACGGACAAGGAATCCCCCTGGATGTGAAGAACGGCCCGACCGGCGAGTACTTCCCCTCGGGGGAGCCTGTCAGTCGGGCCCGTTCCGCAGAAGGCTCAGTGGTCGTCCCAGTGGTTGCCGTGCGCCGCGTGCCGGTGCCCGTCGTGCTCGTAGTCCACGTGGTCGCCGTGTTCGACGGCCGTGTGCCCGCAGTCCGGCCCGTGCGTGTGGTCGGGGTGGGTGTGCGGGACGTGGGAGGTGGGCTCGCACTCGTCCCAGTGCCCTGAGTGCTCACGGTGCAGGTGCCCGTCGTGGGCGTAGTCCACGTGGTCGTGGTGGGTCACGGCGGTGTGCCCGCACGAGGGCCCGTGCGTGTGCGCGTGCGTGGGGTGCTCGTGGTGGAGAAGGGTCATGGCCTCAGGCTAGTCCGAAATGGTGCTTTCGTCCCTGTATCTCCTGAGGTCCCGGGGTGCGCGTCGCCGCACTCCACCGCACTCCGCCGGGGGTATCCGGCTTGCGGCGCCCTGGGGCCGCCGTGATCGTTCGGGGTATGAAGGCGATCAGCTACAGCC
The DNA here is from genome assembly GCF_042671585.1 of Streptomyces sp. NPDC127129. Lineage (NCBI taxonomy): Bacteria > Bacillati > Actinomycetota > Actinomycetes > Kitasatosporales > Streptomycetaceae > Streptomyces > Streptomyces sp. NPDC127129. The sequence continues at coordinate 5,737 of NZ_JBHXTV010000021.1, read as the reverse complement.
GGTACGGCGGACCCGAGGTGCTCGAGTACGGGGAGCGGCCCGACCCCAAGGTCGGCCCCGACGACGTCCTCGTGAAGGTGCGCGCGGCGGCCGTGAACCCCGTCGACTGGAAGGCCCAGGCGGGCTACCTCGACGGGATGATCGACGCCGTCTTCCCGGTCGTACCCGGCTGGGACGTCTCGGGGGTGGTCGTCCAGCCCGGTGTCTCCGTCACCGAGTTCACCGTCGGTGACGAGGTCATGGGCTACGTCCGCGAGGACTTCCTCTGTCGCGGCACCTTCGCGGAGTACGTCGCCGCCCCGGTCCGCACCCTCGCCCGCAAGCCGCGCACCCTCGGCTTCGAGGAGTCCGCCGCGCTTCCGCTGGTCGGACTCACGGCCTACCAGGTGCTCCACCAGGCGCTCACCGTCCGCTCCGGCGACACGGTCCTGGTGCACGCGGCGGCCGGCGGGGTCGGCGCGATGGCCGTCCAGATCGCCCGCCACCTCGGCTGCCGGGTCATCGGCGCCGCCCGCGAGGCCGGGCAGGAGCGGATCAGGGAGCTGGGTGCCGAGCCGGTGGTCTACGACGAGGCCACCTTCGTCGAGCAGGTCCGTGAGCTGGCGCCGGACGGAGTGGACGCGGCCTTCGACACCATCGGCGGACCGTTCCTCAAGCTCACCCCGCGGGTCCTCGCCCCCGAGGGCCGCCTCGCCTCGATCGCGGACGGCGAGGTGATCGGACTGGGCGGCCGCTACTTCTGGGTGCGGCCCGACGCCCGGGACCTCGCCGCGCTGGCCGCCCTGGCCGACGAGGGCGCCCTGTCCGTACGGGTGGCGCGGTCCTTCCCGCTGGAACAGGCCGCCGACGCCCAGCGCGCCAACCAGGAGGGCGGCCTGCACGGCAAGGTCGTGGTCACGGTGGAGTGGCCCGACTGACGGCGAGCGGGCCCCGACTGACGACGAGCGGGCCCCGACGGCGGACGACGAAGCCCCGGCGGCGACGAGCGAGCCCCGGCGGCAGACGGCGCACGACGGACGGCGGCGGGCGGGAACGGCTCCCGGGGCGGTTCCGGGGCGACTGCGGGAAGGGCTCCGGGGCGCCTAGAGCACGACGGCCACGGCGAACGCCGCCAGCGCGACCGTGCACGCCGTCGCGAGCAGCGCGCCCCGGGGGGAGAGCGGCCGCGGGCGCGCCGCGTCCAGGGCGTGGATCCGGCGGTGGGCGACGGCCAGGAAGCCGATCCAGACCAGGGCGGTGAGCGCGGCCCCCGCCACCGCCGCCGCCGTGATCGCGTCACTGATCGCCGACTTCGCCGCGAGCACCGCCACGACCGTGCAGGTCAGCGTCGTACGCCGCCACGCGAGACGGGTCCGCTCCGGCTGCAGCCCCGGATCCCGGCCGGGCTTCGCCGCCCCGGTCACCGTCCGGCCCAGCCGAAGACGATGACCACCACCATCGCCAGCGCGACCACGGCCACCGCGAGACTCAGCACCGTCGGGAAGCGCGACACCGGCAGGTCGTCCCCCCGCCGCATCGCCCGCTCGCACCGCACCCAGTGGTTCACCGCCCGCAGCGCGCACAGCACGCCCCCGGCGAGCAGCGCGAGCGCGAGCCCGACCCGTACGCCCCACCGCAGATCCGGCAGGAACTGGTCGACGGCGAACCCACCGCCGACGAGCGCGAGCGCGGTCCGGATCCAGGCGAGGAAGGTGCGCTCGTTGGCGAGCGAGAACCGGTAGTCCGGGGTCTCGCCCTCGTCACGGATCCGCTGCGGCGCGAACCACAGCCGCAGACTCTGTACGAAGTCACTCACCTGGGCACCTTAACCGCGGCGCGCGCGCAGGCGTTCGTAGGCCGCCAGCCCGTCCGGGACCCACTCCCACTCGCCGAGCCGCGAGACGACCTCCGCCTCCGGAAGGAAGGCGTGCCAGGCGACCTCCTCCACCTGAGGGTTCACCGGCAGCTCGCACCGCACCTGGTAGACCGCGGACCACCACTTCCCGGCGACGCCCCCGGAGTCGTGCAGGAACCGGAACAGCGGCTCGGGGCGCGGCAGCCCGGCGACGCCCAGCTCCTCCTCCGCCTCGCGCAGCGCCGCGTCGTCGTACGACTCGCCGGCACCGACGACACCGCCGACGAACATGTCGTACATCGACGGATAGACCAGCTTCACCGGCGTGCGCCGGTGCACGAAGATCCGGTCCTCGGCGTCCCGCACCAGGATGAAGGTGCAGCGGTGGATGAGGCCCCGCGCGTACACCTCGGCGCGCGGGGCCCGGCCGACCACCTCGTCGTTCTCGTCGACGACGTCCAGGATCTCTTCGGCGGGGTTCGTCATCCCGCCATGAAAGCACCGGCGGACGCCGGGCCGCGTCACCACTGCCCGGCGGCACCGCCGTCCGGCGTCAGGACGTCACCGCCTCACGGCGTACCGCCCAGGACGTCACTGCCCCATCACGTACTTCACCGTCGGACCGGTCGTCCAGCCGCCGTCCACGGCCAGCTCCGCACCCGTCACGTACGAGGCCGCGTCCGAGAGCAGGAACACCACCGCGCCCGCGATCTCGGGCGCCTCGCCGACCCGCCCCATCGGGGTGTTGGGGTACTTGCCCTCGCCGCGCTCGATGCCGACCACCGCCGTCATCGGGGTGTAGGTCATGCCCGGGTGGACCGAGTTGACGCGGATCCCCGCCGTGCCCAGCTCCACCGCGCCGATCTTCGTCAGCCCCCGTACACCCCACTTCGAGGCTCCGTAGCCGGCGGTCAGCGCCAGTCCCATCAGCCCCGCGGCCGACGAGATGTTGACGATCGAGCCGCCGCCCGTCTCCTTCATCGCGGGTATCGCGGCCTTCATGCCGATGAAGACACCGGTCAGGTTGATGTCGAGCACCTTCCGGAAGTTCTCGACGGACTCCGTCTCCAGGAACGCGCCGCTGGAGATCCCCGCGTTGTTCACCAGACCGTGCAGCCCGCCGAACTCGGCGACCGCGTACGCGACGGCCGATGCCCACGCCTCCTCGGACGTCACGTCGTGGTGGAGGAAGCGCGCCCGGTCGCCCAGTCCGGCCGCGGTCGCCTCGCCGTCCTCGTCGAGTACGTCCGTAATGACGACGTTCGCACCGGCGGCCACGGCCTGCCGCGCGGCCTCGGCGCCCAGGCCGCGCGCGCCCCCGGTGATGAGGACGGTCCGGCCGGTGAGGTCGTGGATGCGGGTGTTCTCGGTCATGAGAGGTCCTTTCGGATCGAGGGCGGCGGAGCCTGCAGCAGGGCCGTCGTGGTCTGGACGAGGTCGGCGAGGAAGAGCGGCTGCCCGGTGAGCGGCTCGGTGCCGTCGAGGTACTGCCGGGCCCGGTCGGCCATGGCCGCGCCGACGACGGTGAGCGCCAGGTCGAGCCGTTCCAGCCGCAGCGGCTCCGGCAGGCCGGTCAGACAGGCCTCGACGCGCTCGATCAGCCGCCAGTACACGGTGCCGTCGAGCGTGGGATGAGGGGTGCGGGTGCGCACCCCGCTCTCATGGCTGAGCTGGGCGGAGATCCGCAGACAGCGGCGGCCGCGCTCGGTGCCCAGCTCGCTCGCCTCGGCCGTGACCAGGGCCCGGATCAGCGCGTGCGGTTCGTCGGCGGTCTCGGCGAGGAGCGGTTCCAGGACCTGCTCCGTACGTCTCTGGCGGCCTGCCATCACCGCGTCGAGCAGTCCGGCGCGCGAGCCGAAGTGGTACTGCACGGCCGAGGGGTTGCTCTGGCCCGCCAGGGCCACGACGTCGCGCAGCTGGGCGCCGTCGACCCCCTGCGCCGCGAAGACCTCCTCCGCCGCGCGGATCAGCTTCTCCCGGGTCTCGGGCCCCGATGTTCTCGCCATGCCGACCATATTAATGCTCGACATTAGAAAACGGGAGGGGTGGGAAAGGGTCAGGACTGTTGACTCGATACATCGGTGTATCCAATATTCGGTCCATGTCGTACGACGCTGATGTGATCGTGATCGGAGCCGGCCTCGCCGGCCTGGTGGCAACCGCCGAACTCGTGGACGCCGGGCGGAGCGTGATCCTGCTCGACCAGGAGCCCGAACAGTCCATGGGCGGTCAGGCCCACTGGTCCTTCGGCGGGCTGTTCCTCGTCGACTCGCCCGAGCAGCGCCGGATGCGGATCAAGGACAACCGCGACCTCGCCTTCCAGGACTGGCTCGGCACGGCGGGCTTCGACCGCGCCGAGGACCGCTGGCCGCGGAAGTGGGCGGAGGCGTACGTCGACTTCGCCGCGGGCGAGAAGCGGTCCTGGCTGCACGCGCGCGGGGTGCGCTTCTTCCCCGTGGTGGGCTGGGCCGAGCGCGGCGGCTACGACGCGAACGGGCACGGCAACTCGGTGCCCCGCTTCCACATCACCTGGGGCACCGGCCCCGGCCTCGTCGCCCCCTTCGAGCGCCGGGTCCGCGAGGGCGTCGCCGCCGGCCTGGTCCAGCTCCGCTTCCGCCACCGGGTGACCGGCCTCGGCCGCACCGCCGGAGCCGTGGACACCGTCAGCGGCGAGGTCCTGGAGCCCTCCGCCGCCGAGCGTGGCGCCGCGAGCAGCCGGGAGGTCTCCGGCACGTTCGAACTCCGCGCGCAGGCGGTGATCGTCACCTCGGGCGGCATCGGCGGCAACCACGATCTCGTACGCAAGCAGTGGCCCGACCGGCTCGGCACCCCACCCGCGAAGCTGCTCTCCGGCGTCCCCGCCCATGTCGACGGGCTGATGCTCGGCATCACCGAGGAGGCCGGCGCCCACCACATCAACCGTGACCGGATGTGGCACTACACCGAGGGCATCGAGAACTGGAACCCGATCTGGGCCAAGCACGGCATCCGCATCCTGCCCGGACCGTCCTCGCTCTGGCTCGACGCGACGGGCCGCCGGCTGCCCGTTCCGCTCTTCCCGGGCTTCGACACCCTCGGCACGCTCGAACACATCATGCGGACCGGGTACGACCACACCTGGTTCGTCCTCGACCAGCGCATCATCGGCAAGGAGTTCGCCCTCTCCGGCTCCGAGCAGAACCCCGACCTCACCGGCAAGTCGGTCCGGGACGTCATCGGCCGGGCCCGCGCGGACGTGCCGGGCCCGGTGAAGGCGTTCATGGACAACGGCGTCGACTTCGTCGTCGAGAAGGACCTGTCCGCGCTGGTCCGGGGGATGAACGCCCTCACGGACGAGCCGCTGATCGACGAGGCGGAGCTGCGCCGCGAGATCACGGCGCGGGACCGCGAGATCGCCAACCCCTTCACCAAGGACCTCCAGGTCACGGCGATCAGGGGGGCCCGCAGATACCTCGGCGACAAGCTGATCCGTACGGCGCCCCCGCACCGGATCCTGGACCCCAAGGCCGGCCCGCTGATCGCCGTACGCCTGAACATCCTGACCCGCAAGTCGCTCGGCGGTCTGGAGACCGACCTCTCGTCGAGGGTGCTCACCGAGAGCGGAGAGGCACTGGAAGGGGTCTACGCGGCGGGTGAGGCGGCCGGGTTCGGCGGCGGAGGCGTCCACGGCTACCGCTCCCTGGAGGGCACCTTCCTCGGCGGCTGCATCTTCTCGGGCCGGGCGGCGGGCCGGGCGGCGGCCCAGGCGGTGGGCTAGAAGCCCGTAAGGGCGGTGGGCCGGGCTGCCGTACGGGAGTGGGGGGGCGCGCGCCCCGCCCCCCCCCCCCGCGCCCCCCGCCCCCCCCCCCACCCCCGCCCCCCCCCAACCCCCCCCCCCCCCCCCCCCCCGCCGCGGGCCCGCGG
>NZ_JBHXTV010000020.1:0-159409 GCF_042671585.1 Streptomyces sp. NPDC127129 | reverse complement strand
GCACGCTGTTGAGTTCTCAAGGAACGGACGCTTCCTTCGTACTCACCCTCTCGGGCTTTCCTCCGGGCTTTTCCCTTCGGTCTTTCGTGTTTCCAGCTTAGCAGATCCGTTTTCCGTTTCTGCCACCCGCTGGAGCGGGCTGCCGGGCCGTTCTTCGCTTTCGCGTTTCCCTTTCCGGCGGTTCCGACTCTATCAGATCCTTTCGGGCCTGATTCCCAGTCAGCGGGAGTTGTCTTCGCGGCTGTTGGGCCGTTCCGACGAGTGAGACTTTAGCGGATTCCTCGCCCCCGACGCTAATCGGGGACTCACGCTCAAACCTTCGAACGCGGATTCCTCATTTCGCAAAAACGCACGGAAAGCGTGACGGCACGACGAAGCACCATCAGCTGGTAGTGGATCTTGCGGAATGGCTGTCCGGGGCCGACCGGAGTCGGTGCTCACGTCGGACAACTCGGAGAACACTACGTATCGGGGAATCCCGTGTCAACCCCCGTCCTCTCCCGTAGCCTCTCCGTATGACCACGCATGCGCACACGACCCAGTGGTGGGCCGCCTGACAGGGCGGCCCCTACTGACGCATGCACTCAGCGGCCGCCGACTCGGCGGCCGTTCGCGTATCCCCACTCCGGGACGTGCGGCCGACAGGTCGGCGCACAGGAGAGAGGGAGAACCAACGCGATGAAGCGGATCTTCAGCGGGATCAAGCCCACCGGGCATCTGACCCTGGGCAACTACCTCGGAGCCGTACGGCGGTGGGTCGAAGAGGACCAGCACCGGTCGGACTCGCTCTTCAGCGTGGTGGATCTGCACGCGCTGACCGTCGAGCACGACCCGGCCCGTGTGCGGCGGCTGAGCCGGCAGGCGGCCACGCTCCTGCTGGCGGCCGGCCTCGACCCCAAGCTCTGCACCCTCTTCGTCCAGAGTCATGTGGACGAGCACGCCCGGCTGTCGTACCTGCTGGAGTGCACGGCCACCGACGGTGAGCTGCGACGGATGATCCAGTACAAGGAGAAGGGCGCGCGGGCGCTGGCGGCCGGGCAGGGGGTCCGGCTGTCGCTGCTGACGTATCCGGTGCTGATGGCGGCGGACATCCTGGCCTACGGGACGGACGAGGTGCCGGTCGGCGACGACCAGACGCAGCATGTGGAGCTGACCCGGGATCTGGCCGTGCGGTTCAACCAGCGGTACGGGCATGTGTTCACGGTGCCGAGGGCGACGCATCCCGCGGTGGGGGCTCGGGTGATGGATCTGCAGGACCCGGGTTCCAAGATGGGGAAGTCGCACGAGAACGCGGCGGGGATCGTCTATCTCCTGGACGACGAGGCGACCGTGCGCCGGAAGATCATGCGTGCGGTGACGGACAGCGGGCGGGATGTCGCCTACGACCGGGAGGGCCGGCCGGGGGTCGCGAATCTGCTCGATCTGCTGGCCGCCTCGACGGGTGGGAACCCGGAAGCCCTGGCCGGTGTATATGAGTCGTACGGATCCTTGAAGCGGGACACGGCGGACGCGGTGGTCGAGCTGCTGAGGCCGGTGAGGGAGCGGCACGCGGAGCTGGCGGCCGATCCGGGACATGTGGATCAGGTGCTACGGGACGGGGCCGAGCGGGCCCGGGGGATGGCGCGGCCGTTGGTGGACCGGGCCTATCGGGCGATCGGGTTGATGCCTGCCGTGTGACGGAAGGCGTTGCGGTAGTCGCGCGGGTTGGTGGCGAGGTGCGAGGCGAAGTGCTGGCGCATCGTGACCTCGCTGCCGAATCCCGCGCGGCGGGCGACTTCGGGGAGGGGGTGGTCGGTGAGTTCGAGGAGTTTCTGGGCGGCGGCGACGCGCTGGGTGATGAGCCAGTGCAGGGGGGTGGTTCCGGTGGTGGCGTGGAAGTGGCGGGCGAAGGTGCGCGGGGACATACCGGCGCGGGCGGCCAGGCCGGCGACGGTGTGGGGTTCGTCGAGGTGGGCGAGGGCGTAGGAGCGGACGGCGGCCAGGGCGTCGGCGTCGCGGTCGGCCCGGGGTGTGGGGCGCTCGATGAACTGGGCCTGGGTGCCGGTGCGGAAGGGGGCGGTGACCATCGAGCGGGCGATCGTCGCGGCGGCCTCGGCGCCGTGGGCGGTACGGACGAGGTGGAGGCAGAGGTCGATGCCGGCGGCGGTGCCGGCCGAGGTCCAGATGCCGGAGTCCTCGACGAAGAGGGCGTCGGGTTCGACGGTGATCCGGGGGTACCGGGTGGCGAGGGTCGGGGCGAGGTGCCAGTGGGTGACCGCGCGCCGGCCGTCGAGGAGTCCCGCCTGGGCGAGGACGAAGGCGCCCGCGCAGAGGGAGGCGACGGGGGTTTTGGCGGTGTGGGCCCGGCGGAGAGCTTCGAGGACGGGGGCCGGGGTCTCGGCGTCGGGGTTCTCGATGCCGGGGACGAGGACGAGGTCGGCCTCGGCGAGCCAGGAGAGGGGACGGTCGGGGGTGAGGGTGAGGCCGCCGCGGAGGGTGACGGGGGTGGCCGGGTCGGCGGCGACGCGGCGGAGTTCGAAGGGAGGCACACCGCGGAGGTCGCGCTCGCTGCCCCAGACCTCGGTGATGACCGAGACGTCGAAGGCACGGATGCCGGGGAAGGCCATCAGGGCGATGCGTCGGGGCTCTTCCGGGGCTGTCGGCATGGGTGGCAGTAAACCATCGATCGCTGGCTTCTCCCCCTCTGGGTGCGGCAGCCCGGGGGCGGCAGCATCGGGGGTATGGAGATCGCGGAGAACACAGCGCTGGTTGTCGTCGACGTACAGAAGGGCTTCGAGGAGGAGTTCTGGGGGCAGCGGAACAACCCCGCCGCCGAGGGGAACATCGCGGCACTGATCGATCTGTGGCAGGAGACGGGGCGGCCGGTCGTGTTCGTACGGCACGACTCGCCGGCCGGGTCGCGGTCGCCGTTGCGGGTCGGGCACGTGGGGAACGAGTTCAAGGACTTCGTCGAGGAACGGAGGGGGAAGGGGAACGGGCCGGAGCTGCTGGTGACGAAGAGCGTGAACTCGGCGTTCTACGGGGAGCCGTCGCTGGACGTGTGGCTGAAGGGGGAGGGCATCGCGCAGATCGTGATCGTCGGGATCCAGACGAACATGTGCAACGAGACGACGGCGCGGATGGGCGGCAATCTCGGGTACGACGTGGTGTTTGCGCTGGACGCGATGCACACGTTCGACCTGGAGGGGCCGTTCGGATGGTCGGCGACGGCCGAGGAGCTGACCCGTGCGACGGCGGTGTCGCTGCACGGCGGTGGGTTCGCCCGGGTCGTGTCGACGGAGGACGTGCTGAAGGGTGCTGCGGCCCGGTGAGGGGGCCGGGGGCGGTCAGCCGTTGCCGGAGGCGAGCTCGCGGCTGCGGTCGCGGGCGGCTTCCAGGGCGGCGATGAGGGCGGCCCGTACGCCGTGGTTCTCCAGCTCGCGGATGGCGCTGATGGTGGTGCCGGCCGGGGAGGTGACGGCCTCGCGGAGCTTGACCGGGTGTTCGCCGCTGTCGCGGAGCATCACGGCGGCGCCGATGGCGGCCTGGACGATCAGGTCGTGGGCCTGGGCGCGGGGGAGGCCGAGGAGGATGCCGGCGTCGGTCATGGCCTCGACGAGGAAGTAGAAGTAGGCCGGGCCGGAGCCGGAGAGGGCGGTGGCGGCGTCCTGCTGGGACTCGGGGACGCGGAGGGTCTTGCCGACGCCGCCGAAGATCTCCTCGGCGTGGACGAGGTGGTCGGGGGTGGCGTGGCTGCCGCCGGAGATGACGGACATGCCTTCGTCGACGAGGACGGGGGTGTTGGGCATGACGCGGACGACGGGGGTGCCGGTGGTGAGCCGGTCCTCGATGAAGGAGGTGGGGATACCGGCGGCGGCGCTGATGACGAGGCGGTCGGCGGCGACGTGGGGGGCCAGTTCGTCGAGGAGGCGGCCCATGTCCTGCGGCTTCACGGCGAGGATGAGGGTGTCGGCGCGCTTGGCGGCCTCGGCGTTGCTGACGGCCTCGACGCCGTAGCGGGCACGCAGTTCTTCGGCGCGCTCGGTGCGGCGGGCGGTGACCACGAGGTTGGCGGGGCGCCAGCCGGCCCGGATCATGCCGCTGAGGAGCGCTTCACCGATCTTGCCGGTGCCGAGGACTGCGACGGTCTGGGTCATGGCTCTGTTCACCTCGCCGGAAGGGCATGTGCCGTGGTCCGTCCGTATGGACGGTTCGTCCACACGCAGGGACATCCTCCCATCGTGCGGGTGGGGACGGTGGGGGCGTCCGAGGGGCGGTACGCCCCCCGGCACGTCAGGCGGTGCGGCGGCGGAGGGTGGCGGCGCCGAGGGCGAGGACGAGCACGGCGCAGCCGGCGACGACGAGGGCGTCGCGGATGAAGTCGCCGGTGATGTCGGGGTGGCGGAGGACCTCGTTCATGCCGTCGACGGCGTACGACATGGGCAGGGCGTTGGAGATCCCTTCGAGAACGGGATGCATCTGGTCGCGTGCGATGAAGAGGCCGCAGAGGAGCAGCTGGGGGAAGATCACGGCCGGCATGAACTGGACGGCCTGGAACTCGGAGGCGGCGAAGGCCGAGACGAAGAGGCCGAGGGCGGTGCCGAGGAGGGCGTCGAGGAGGGCGACGAGCAGGAGGAGCCAGGGCGAGCCGATGACGTCGAGTCCGAGGAGGCCGACGGCGAGTCCGGTGGCGAGCGCGGACTGGACGATGGCGAGGAGTCCGAAGGCGAGGGCGTAGCCGGCGATGAGGTCGCCCTTGCCGAGCGGCATGGCGAGCAGCCGTTCCAGGGTGCCGGAGGTGCGCTCGCGCAGGGTGGCGATCGAGGTCACGAGGAACATCGTGATCAGCGGGAAGATGCCGAGCAGCGAGGCGCCGATGTTGTCGAAGGTCTCCGGGCTGCCGTCGAAGACGTACCGGAGCAGGAGCAGCATCAGGCACGGGACGAGGATCATCAGGGCGATCGAGCGCGGGTCGTGGCGCAGTTGGCGCAGGACGCGGGCGGCGGTGGCGAGGGTGCGGGCGCTGCTCATCGCTGGTGCTCCTGGAGGGGTACGGCCGCGCGGGCGTCGGCGGCGTCGACGAGGTGGAGGAAGGCCTCTTCGACGGTGGCGGTGTCGTTGCGTCGGCGCAGGGCTTCGGGGGTGTCCTCGGCGAGGATCTCGCCCTCGCGCATGAGGAGCAGCCGGTGGCAGCGCTCGGCCTCGTCCATGACGTGGGAGGAGACGAGGATCGCGGCCTCGCGCTCTTCGGCGATGCGGTGGAAGAGGTTCCAGAGGTCGCGGCGCAGGACGGGGTCGAGTCCGACGGTGGGTTCGTCGAGGACGAGGACCTCCGGGGTGCCGAGGAGGGCGACGGCGAGGGAGACGCGGCTGCGCTGGCCGCCGGAGAGTCGACCTGCGAGCGAGTCGGCGTGGCTGCCGAGGTCGACGTCGTCGATGGCGCGGGCGACGGCTGCGCGGCGGTCGTCGCGGTGGGCGCGGCCGGGGAGGAGGACGGCGGCGAAGTAGTCGAGGTTCTGGCGGACGGTGAGGTCGTCGTAGACGGACGGCGCCTGGGTGACGTAGCCGATGCGGGAGCGCAGGGAGGCGTCGCCCGCCGGTCGGCCGAGGACGTCGAGGGTTCCGGTGACGTGGGCCTGGGTGCCGACGATCGCGCGCATCAGGGTGGACTTGCCGCAGCCGGAGGGGCCGAGGAGGCCGGTGATCCGGCCCGGGGGCACGGCGAAGTCGAGGTCGCGCAGGACGGTGCGGGCGCCTCGTACGACGGTGAGGCCGCGCGCCACGATCGCCGGGGCGGTGCCCCCTTCCGAGTAATTCATCATGCGTTGAATAATGCTCGCGGGGGGTCGGAGCGTCAAGCGGCCTGCCCCGGCCGTCCATGGCCTTTTCGGCAGCGCTCCGGAAGAGGTCGGCGGGTCAGCCGATGCCGGGGATGAAGCGGACCAGCGAGGGGCGACGGGCCGCCAGGCGGAGGAAGCGGACCGTCGAGCGGACGATCTGCTCCTTCGTGGCGGCGGCGGCCCGGCCGGTGAGGAGACGTTCGCGCGGGGAGTCGTCGGGGCGGACGAACTGGACCAGGCCGTCGTGGCGGCCGAGGCTGACGCACTGGATGAGATAGCCGAAGCCGAGAGGGGCGGGCTGCTCGCCCCTCAGCTCGCCGATGATCGACGCAGCGGCGTGGCCACCCGTCGGCAGAGCGGTCGCGCAGGCCATCCGGAGCGCTCCGGCGATGGGGGTGGTGGCGGCGCCCGCGTCTCCGGGGACGTAGATGTCGGGGTGCGAGACCGCGCGCAAGGAGGCGTCGACGGCGATGCGGCCGGAGGGGGCGAGGGCGAGGCCGGCGGAGGCGGCGAGTTCGGCGTTGGGCGCCAGGGCGGCGGCCCAGACGACCACGGCGGCGTCGATGTCCTCGGGGTGCGCGACCCGGTGGCCCTCCTCGATCAGCACCCCGCGAGCCCGCAGGACCGAGCGGACATGGGCGGCGCCTCGGGGCGCGAGGCCCCGGCCGAGGCGGTCGGCGGTCAGCAGGCGGACGGGCGTGCCCGCGGGACCGTAGGTCTCGGCGAGTTCGGCGGCCATCTCGATGCCGGTGAGCCCGCCGCCGACGACGGTGACCGAGCCGGGACGGTCCCGCAGGTGCTTGTGGAGTTCGGGGGCCGTCTCGGCGGTGTAGGTGGCGGGGGCGGAGGCGCCACGGCCGGCGCCGGCGGAGGAACCGCGGCCCGCCGCACCTGCGCCGCCGCCCGGGAGGGCCGTGCGGCTGCCGAGGGCGTAGACGAGCCGGTCGTACGGCAGGCTGCGGCCGTCGTCGGTCGTGACCAGCCGGGCCTCCGGATCGAGGGCGGTGGCCCGGGCGGCGATGTGCTCGATCCCCGTGCCGCGCAGGAAGCCGGCGAGGGGGTGGGTGACGTCGGGGCGGCCGGCGGCGCGCTCGTGGAGCCGTACGCGTTCGGTGAACCGGTCGGCCGGGTCGACCAGGGTGACGTGGGCGTGCGGGGCCAGGCGGAGAGCCGCCATGAGACCGGCGTAACCGGCTCCGAGGACCAGGACGCGGGTGGCGGTGGCGTGCGGGCCGGGGTGCTGCGGTGTCGTCTTCATGCAAGGGGGACGGCCGGCCCCCTCGGAATGTGACATCGGCGGCCGCGTCGCCGCCCCGCGCCGCTATCTGCGCCTGGGCTTCTTGCGGGCCGCCGGGTTGCCCGTCCGGGCGCCGCGCCGCTTCTCGTACCGGCTGCGGGCCGTCTCGTACTCGGTGCGGTGCAGCTTCTCGCCCGGAGCCTCGACGAGGCTCCGGAAGAAGTAGGCCAGCAGCGAGCCGATGAAGCCGATCATCTTCAGACTGCGGAGCGCGTCCTCACGGGCCGGGTCGGCCGGGCGGCGGACGAAGCCCTCCCAGGTCTTGCGGAACGCGATGGCGCTGCAGATCGCGAACATGAGCACCACGAGCAGGTTCACGAAGCCGCCGACCTCGGCGATCTCCAGACCCTGGTAGGCGAACCGCAGCACGAAACAGCCCGCGGCCGCGGCGGCGAGCGCCCCGAGGGCGACACCGGCGCGGCGCAGGCCGTACTGCCCGTCGTGCTCCACCCAGGTCGTCCCGAAGAAACGGATCTCCTCGGGCTGCGGTCCGGCGGGGGTGGAGCCGGGCTCGGTGCTGCGGGGCTCGGCGGTCTGGTCTTCGTCGCTCACGAGGTCGATTATCCCCGGGCGGCGAGGGAAGGGTCAGCCGCAGCGCGGGGCGACGTACCCGTCACTGCCCGTCTTCACGTACGCGTCGGAGATGAACTCCCCGGACCCGATGTTGTCCCAGATGTTCGTCGTGCCGTACGGGCCGGTGATCGTCTGGCCGGGCGTCTGGCAGCGGATCGCCACCCAGGAGCCCGCGGGCAGGCTCCGCACCACCGCGTACTGCGTACCCGGGCCCGAGCGGACGTTGACGCGCGTCCCCGGCGCGATCGGGTACCGCGTCCCGCTCAGCGCCGACACCGCGTCCAGCCCGGCGGTCACCGCTTCCTTCGTGTCGTCCACGCCCATGGCGTCCTCCCCCGTGGAGCAAGCGCTCCGGTGCGATTCACTCTCTGCGACGCGCAGGCTAGCAAGCCCCACCGACATCCCGGGTGCCATCGACTAGGCTCCGTGCGTCGCGCACGCGCGCGACACTCGACGGGGACCACACGGGGGTGGGCGATGCCGCCGTTGCGCAGGACCGGGGCCGACCGGGACGCGGAAGAGCCCGAGTACGCGGGCGAGTACCGCCTCCAGGCCTGCCTCGGCTCGGGCGGCATGGGCGTGGTCCATCTGGCCAGCTCCGCCTCCGGGCTGCGGCTCGCGGTCAAGGTGGTCCACGGACAGTACGCGGAGGACCCGGAGTTCAGGGCCCGCTTCCGCCAGGAGGTGGCCGCCGCGCGCCGGGTCAGCGGAGCCTTCACCGCGCCCGTCGTGGACGCGGACCCCGACGCCGAACGCCCGTGGATGGCCACGCTCTACGTCCCCGGCCCCACCCTCGCCGACCAGGTGAAGCGGAACGGACCCCTGTCCCCCGCCGAACTGCGCCGGCTGACGGCCGGACTCGCCGAGGCCCTGCGCGACATCCACCGGGCCGGTGTCGTCCACCGCGACCTCAAGCCGAGCAACGTCCTGCTCACCGACACCGGGCCGAAGGTCATCGACTTCGGCATCTCCCGGCCGGTCGACAGCGATCTGCACACGGAGACCGGGAAGTTGATCGGGTCGCCGCCGTTCATGGCACCCGAGCAGTTCCAGCGGCCCCGCGAGGTCGGCCCGGCGGCGGACGTCTTCGCGCTCGGTTCCGTACTGGTGCACGCGGCCACCGGGCACGGGCCGTTCGACTCCGACAGCCCGTACATCGTCGCCTACCAGGTCGTCCACGACGAGCCCGATCTGACGGGCGTCCCGGAGGCCCTCGCCCCGCTCGTCGCGCGCTGCCTGGCCAAGGAGCCGGCGGAGCGCCCGACTCCGGCCGAGATCATGGCGGCGCTGCTGCCGCCCTCGTACGAGGCCGCGGCCTTCATACCCGCACAGCGGCGGCCGCCCGTGCTGCCCGGACACCTCGGGGACCCGCCCCGCCCGGACGTCGCGTCCGGGGCCGGCGGGACGTCAGCAGCGTGGGACGCGGACACGCCCGTACGCGCCCCGGCGCCGCGAGCCCGCCGACGACGACGGCGGCGGTCGTCGGTCGTGGCCGCCGCCACGCTCGCCGTCCTCGCGGCGGGCGGCGCGTTCGTGGTGCTGCGCGCCGGCGGCGAGGACCCCGCACCCCGGCCGAACCCGGCCGAGGCGGCCGCCGCCTTCGACGGCTGGCAGACCGTCCTGCGGAAGGACGGCGAGCCCTCCGCGCCGACCTGCACCCATGGCGCGGACGCCCTCTACTGCACGGGCGGGGGCACGGCCGCCGCCCGGCTCGACCCGGTGACCGGTCGGATCCTGTGGTCGCGCCCCGCCGCCGGCGGCCCGTCCGCACCGCCCGTCGCGGCCCCGCCGTCCGTGCTGCCGGGAGGGCTCGTCGCCGTCCCCTCGCCGAACGGTCCCCTGCGCACCTACGCGGCCACCGACGGCGCACCCGGCTGGCACACCGGCCCGGCCGTCGCCGAGCGGGTCGGACCCGCCGGGACGGCCGTCGTCCTGTCCACCGGGACCGGCGGGATCCGGGCCGTCGACAGCTCCACCGGGCAGCAGCTCTGGCGGCATGGCCTCCCCGGGTTCACCGCACCCCAGTTGGGGCCCTACGAGGCGACCACCGACCTCGTGACCGTCTCCGAGTCCTCCGCCGACGGAAGCCGCACCCGCGTGGCCGCGCTGCGCCCCGCGACCGGCGAAGTGGTCTGGCAGCGGCGTCTGGAGGGCCACCTCTCGCCGATCGGGCAGATGGGGGACGGCTCGCTGCTCCTGGCCTCGCACCATCGCGGCATGGAGGTCGACGCCCTGGTCCGCTACGACCCCGCCGACCACTCCGTCCGCCGTACGGCCCTGCAGGTCCGGCTCTACGACGCGCGGTTCGCCGTGCGCGGCGACACCGTGTACATGCTCGACCAGGCCGGCCACGTCACGGCCGTCGACACCGCCGCCGGCCCGTCCGGCAGTGTCCTGTGGGAGCTGGACACCGCGGCGGGATACGTCTCGGCGCCCGTCCTCGGTCCCGGCGAGCGGCTCTATCTCTCGGTGGCCGACGGGAGGCTGCTCGCCGTCGACACCGGGCGCGGGGCGCTCCTCGGGCAGACCGCGCCGCGGCTGCGGGACGGTCGGCTCGGGTACACGACGACCGTGCCGGCGCCGGTCGTCGCCGGGGAGAAGGTCTTCGCGACCGCGCCGGACGGGTCCGTGTTCGCGGTGGACGGGCGGAACCCCGCCGACTGGTGACGGCGGGTCAGCGTCCTGACGTACAGAAGCCGGTGTGGGCGGACGTGCCCCCGGCCCACGTCGACGGCCGTGGACGTGCCCCCGGCCCACGTCGACGGCCGTCGAAAAACGGCGGACGCGGGGAGGGAGCGTTTCCGCCCCGTCCCCGCGTCCGTCCGTCAGGTGTCTCCGGGTGGCCGGCCGGTGGCGGCCGAGCCGGGCCGCCACGACTGCCGGGCCGAGCCGGCTGCCGGGCCGCCGGGTCAGGCCAGCTTCGTCACGTCGCGCACCGCGCCCTTGTCCGCGCTCGTCGCCATCGCCGCGTACGCCCGCAGCGCCGCCGAGACCTTCCGCTGCCGGTTCTTCGGGGCGTAGACCCCGCCCAGGGCCTCACGGCGGGCCGCCAGCGTGGCCTCGTCGACGAGCAGCTCGATGGAGCGGCTGGGGATGTCGATACGGATCCGGTCACCGTCCTCGACCAGCGCGATCGTGCCGCCCGATGCCGCCTCGGGGGACGCGTGACCGATCGACAGGCCCGACGTACCGCCCGAGAAACGGCCGTCCGTCACCAGCGCGCAGGTCTTGCCCAGGCCCCGGCCCTTGAGGAAGGAGGTCGGGTAGAGCATCTCCTGCATGCCGGGGCCGCCGCGCGGGCCCTCGTAGCGGATGACGACCACGTCGCCGTCGGTGATCTGCTTGTTGAGGATCTTCTCGACGGCCTCGTCCTGCGATTCGCAGACGACGGCCGGGCCCTCGAAGGTCCAGATCGACTCGTCCACGCCGGCCGTCTTCACGACGCAGCCGTCGACGGCGAGGTTGCCGCGCAGGACCGCGAGTCCGCCGTCCTTCGAGTACGCGTGGGCCGCGTCGCGGATGCAGCCGCCGGCCGCGTCCGTGTCCAGGGAGTCCCAGCGCTCGGACTGCGAGAAGGCGGTCGCCGAGCGGACGCAGCCGGGCGCCGCGTGCCACAGCTCGACGGCCTCCTCGGAGGGGGAGCCGCCGCGCACGTCCCAGGTCCCCAGCCACTCCTTGATGGAGCGGGAGTGGACGGTGTGCACGTCCTCGTTGAGGAGGCCCGCGCGGTACAGCTCGCCCAGGATGGCCGGGATGCCGCCGGCGCGGTGCACGTCCTCCATGTAGTACGTGCCGCCGGGCGCGACGTTCGGCGCGACCTTGGCCAGGCACGGCACGCGGCGCGAGACCTCGTCCATGTCGGAGAGGCCGTAGTCCAGCTCGGCCTCCTGGGCGGCGGCCAGCAGGTGCAGGATCGTGTTGGTCGAGCCGCCCATGGCGATGTCCAGGGCCATGGCGTTCTCGAAGGCGGCGCGGGTGGCGACGGAGCGCGGCAGGACCGAGTCGTCGTCCTCGTCGTAGTAGCGACGGGTGATGTCGACGACCGTGCGCGCGGCGTTCTCGTACAGCGCCTTGCGGGCCGTGTGGGTGGCGAGGACCGAGCCGTTGCCGGGGAGGGAGAGGCCGATGGCCTCGGTCAGGCAGTTCATCGAGTTGGCGGTGAACATGCCGGAACAGGACCCGCAGGTCGGGCAGGCGTTCTCCTCGATCCGGAGGATGTCCTCGTCCGAGATCTTGTCGTTGACCGCGTCGGAGATCGCGTCGACCAGGTCGAGCGTACGGACCGTGCCGTCGACCAGCGTCGCCTTGCCGGACTCCATCGGACCGCCGGAGACGAAGACCGTCGGGATGTTGAGGCGCAGGGCGGCGTTCAGCATGCCCGGGGTGATCTTGTCGCAGTTGGAGATGCAGATCAGGGCGTCGGCGCAGTGGGCCTCGACCATGTACTCCACGCTGTCCGCGATCAGGTCGCGGGAGGGCAGGGAGTAGAGCATGCCGCCGTGGCCCATCGCGATGCCGTCGTCGACGGCGATCGTGTTGAACTCGCGCGGGATGGCACCGGCGGCCGTGATGGCCTCGGAGACGATCCGGCCGACGGGCTGGAGGTGGGTGTGGCCCGGGACGAACTCGGTGAAGGAGTTCGCCACCGCGATGATCGGCTTCCGGCCGATGTCCGCGCCGGGTACACCGGAGGCGCGCATAAGGGCGCGTGCGCCCGCCATGTTGCGGCCGTGGGTGACAGTGCGGGACCTCAGCTCGGGCATCGTCGCTCGCTCCTCAGTGATGGGTGTGCTTGCTGTCGAGCGTACGCTGCGCGACCAAGATCTGGACGGTGCGTCCGCATGTCGGACGTACTGTTCAGCCTTCGGTCAGAGCGTGGGGCGGAGCGTGGGGCGGAGCTTCGGTCGATGCGTCGGCCGGGTTTCGGCCAGGGCCCGGGTCACGACGTGGGGGACGGGTCCGTGAGGTAGCGCTGGAGCGTCGGGGCGACGTGGGCCACGATCTCCTCCGGGTCGGCGGAGGCCATCGGCTCGACCTTGATGACGTACCGCAGGATCGCGATCCCGATCATGTGGGAGGCGGCGAGCTCCGCGCGGAACTTCGGATCCGGTACGTCGAGATCCGCGGCGATCCGCTCCAGGAGCCGGCGCAGGACGAAGCCGCGCAGCACCTTGGCCGCCGCCTCGTGCGTCAGGGCGGAGCGGATGATCGCGAGGAGCGGGGCGCGGCTGACCGGGTTCTCCCAGACGCCGATGAAGTAGCGGGCGAGCCGCTCGCCGATGCCGTCGAGGGGGCCGCCGAGGATCGCGGGGAGGACGACGGCGGGCTCGAAGGAGACCTCGATCGCGGCGGCGAAGACCTCGTCCTTCGTACCGAAGTAGTGGTGCACGAGCGCCGGGTCCACGTCGGCCGCCTTGGCGATGCCGCGCACGGAGGTCTTGTCGTAGCCGCGCTCGGCGAACTGCGCGCGGGCGGCTTCCAGGATGCGCTCGCGCGCGCCGGGTCCGCTCTCCTCCTCGGTACGGGAGGGGCGGCCGCGGCGCCGCGGGGCCGGGGCCGGTCCCGTCATGAGCGGGGCACTCGGGAGGACTTGGCGGCGGAGACCAGGTGCAGGCGGGTGAAGGCGAGGGCCTCGGCGAGGTCCGCCTCGCGTTCGGCCGCGGACATCGCCCGCCGGGTGTTGACCTCGATGACCACGTGGCCGTCGAAGCCGCCCAGCGCCAGTCGCTCCAGGACCTCGGCGCAGGGCTGGTTGCCGCGGCCGGGGACCAGGTGCTCGTCCTTGGCCGAGCCCTTGCCGTCGGCGAGGTGGACGTGGCCGAGGCGGTCGCCCATGCGGTCGATCATCGCGAGGGCGTCCGTACGGGCGGTGGCGGTGTGGGAGAGGTCGACCGTGAAGTGGCGGTAGTCGTCCTTGGTGACGTCCCACTCGGGGGCGTACGCGAGCATCTCGCGGTCCTTGTACCGCCAGGGGTACATGTTCTCGACGGCGAACCGGACGTCCGTCTCGTCGGCCATCCGCCAGATGCCGTTGACGAAGTCGCGGGCGTACTGGCGCTGCCAGCGGAACGGCGGGTGGACGACGACCGTGGTGGCGCCGAGCTTCTCCGCGGCCGCCTGGGCGCGCTGGAGCTTGACCCAGGGGTCCGTGGACCAGACGCGCTGCGTGATCAGCAGGCAGGGTGCGTGAACGGCGAGGATCGGGACCTGGTGGTAGTCCGAGAGGCGGCGCAGGGCCTCGATGTCCTGGCTGACCGGATCGGTCCACACCATGATCTCGACACCGTCGTAACCGAGGCGCGCGGCGATCTCGAAGGCCGTCGCCGTCGACTCCGGATAGACCGAGGCCGTCGACAGGGCGACCTTCGCATCCGGGATGCGCACCACTGGTTCTGCCACGAAGGACAGCGTACGGGGCGGGGCGGTGGCCGGGGAGGTGGTTCCCGTCACGCTCGGTCGCGACGGGCGCGCGGGGGCGGCTCGCGAGCCCCCACGCGCGCGTGGAGCCGGGACTCCGGCCGGTACCGCTCCACGCACGCGTGGAGCCGGACTCCGACCGGGGCTACTCCTCCGGCAGGTGGTCCAGACGGCGCAGGATCACGCCCTCGCGCAGCGCCCAGGGGCAGATCTCCAGCTCGTCCACGCCGAAGAGGTCCATCGCTCCCTCCGCCACCAGCGCGCCCGCGAGCAGCTGACGCGCGCGGCCCTCCGACACGCCCGGGAGGCCGGCGCGCTGGGCCGCGCTCATCGCGCCGAGCTTGGGGACCCACTCCTCCAGGGACGCGCGGGTCAGGACGCGCCGCAGATAGAGCCCCCTCTCGGAGCCGGCCGCTCCGGCGATCCGGGCGAGCTGCTTGAAGGTCTTGGACGTGGCCACGACATGGTCGGGCTTGCCGAAGCGGCTGAATTCTCCGACCGTGCGGGCGATCTGGGCGCGCGCGTGGCGGCGCAGCGCCCGTACGTCCTCCGGGGCGGGCGGGTCGCCCGGCAGCCAGCCCGACGTCAGCCGGCCCGCTCCCAGGGGCAGCGAGACCGCCGTGTCCGGCTCCTCGTCGATGCCGTACGCGATCTCCAGCGAGCCGCCGCCGATGTCCAGGAGGAACAGCTTTCCCGCGGACCATCCGTACCAGCGGCGCGCCGCCAGGAACGTGAGCCGGGCCTCCTCGTCGCCGGTGAGGACCTGGAGGTCGATGCCGGTCTCCCGCTTCACGCGGTCGAGGACGGCGTCGGCGTTGGTCGCCTCGCGCACCGCGGAGGTCGCGAACGGCAGCACCTCCTCGCAGCCCTTGTCCTCGGCGGCCTGCAGCGCGCCCCGGACGGTCGCGATGAGCCGCTCGACCCCGTCGGGGGCGATGGCACCCTCGCCGTCGAGGAGCTCCGCCAGGCGCAGCTCGGCCTTGTGGGAGTGGGCGGGCAGCGGGCGGGCGCCGGGGTGGGCGTCCACCACCAGCAGGTGCACTGTGTTCGAACCGACGTCGAGGACTCCGAGTCTCATGGACGGAACGCTACTGCTCCCACCCGCATACGCTTGTCGTGTGCCAAAGACGAAAAAGGCGAAGCCGGGCAAAGACAGCACTGCCAAGGCTCAGAAGACCTCCAAGAAGCAGGGCGCGACCCCCGGGCCGGGCGAATCGGACGAGAAGGGCCTCGACTTTCCGCGCGCCTGGGTCGAGTTTCCCGATCCGGCCGACGACGAGCAGGTCTTCCGCTGTGACCTGACCTGGCTCACCTCCCGCTGGACGTGCATCTTCGGCAGCGGCTGCCAGGGCATCCAGGCCGGCCGCGCCGACGACGGCTGCTGCACGCTCGGCGCGCACTTCTCCGACGAGGACGACGAGAAGCGGGTCGCCTCGTACGTGGACCGGCTCACGCCGGAGCTCTGGCAGTTCCACGACGTCGGCACGGAGTCGGGCTGGACACAGCTCGACGAGGACGGCGACCGGCAGACCCGGCGGTGGGAGGGGTCCTGCATCTTCCAGAACCGCCCGGGGTTCGAGGGCGGCGCCGGCTGCTCGCTGCACATCCTGGCCCTCAAGGAGGGCAAGGAGCCGCTGGAGACCAAGCCGGACGTCTGCTGGCAGCTGCCGGTGCGCCGGACGTACGAGTGGATCGACCGGCCCGACGACTCCCGGATCCTCCAGGTGTCGATCGGCGAGTACGACCGTCGGGGCTGGGGCCCGGGCGGCCACGACCTGCACTGGTGGTGCACGTCGGCGACGTCGGCGCACGGGGCCGGGGAGCCCGTGTACGTGACGTACCGGCCCGAGCTGACCGAGCTGATGGGCAAGGCGGCGTACGACGTGCTCGTGGAGCTGTGCGAGGCGCGGCTGGCGGCCCAGCTGCCGCTGGTGGCTCCTCACCCGGCGGACCCGGCCGAGCGGTAGCCGAGCCGTAGCCGGGCGGTAGCCGGGCGAGCGGTAGCCGGCCGGGCGGTAGCCGGGCGAGCGGTGGCCGGCGGGCGGTAGCCGGCCGGGCGAGCGGTAGCCGGCCGGGCGGTAGCCAGGCGAGCGGTAGCAGGCCGGGCGGTAGCTGTGCCGTCGGGCCCGTCTAGGACGGCGGCGGTGAGTCCGGTCCGCCGGGCGTGCCGGGGTCGGTGGACGAGGGCGGTTCGGTCGTCGGGGTCGGCTCCGTCGTGGGCGGAGGGGTCGTCGGCTCCTCCGTGGTCGGCGGCGGCTCCTCCGTCGTCGGCGGGGGCGTCGTGGGCTCCTCCGTGGTCGGCGGCGGCTCCTCGGTCGTCGGCGGGGGCTCCTCCGTCGTCGGGGGCGGCGGGGTCGTCCTCCCGCGGCCGTCGATCCGTACGACGGCGCCCGACGGGTCGACCCCGACCCGGGCGGACCAGGCGCCCGCGGGCTCGCGCGCGTGGTCGACGGAGATCCGGACCGTCACCGACTCGCCGGGCCGCAGGGTGCCCGAGGCCTGGCTCACGTACAGCCAGGGCGCGTCCGACCAGAGCGCCCAGTCGACGGGCGAGCCGCCGGAGGCGGTGAGGGTGAGCAGCGTCGTGCCGCCGTTCCCCTGGGCCGTGACCGTGATCCGGCCGGGCCCGGCCCGGCCGGGCAGCGACGGTCCCACGGGCCCGCCGGGGCTGATCACCTCGACCGAGACGTCCGGGGACCTGCTGCCCCGGGTGAAGCGCGGATCGGGGGTGGTGCGGGCGTTGCCCGCGTTCTCGTAGTGGTCGTACGGGGTGCCGTCGAGGCCCGTCGGGTCGTCCGCCTCGCTCGCGCTGACCGGCGCGCCGGCGTGACCGTCCTCGCCCACGGCATCGCCTCGGTACGAGGCCCACAGGGCGAGCACCGGGGCCGCGACCACGGCAGCCACGACGGTCGTCGTCACCGCGCGGGCCCGCATGCGGTCACGGCGGGCCGCGTGGTCCTTGGGGTCCAGGGGGAATCCGGCCGGTCCGAAGCGGGGAGCGACGGCACGCGCGCGAGGGGCGTGCAGCATCGCCACGTACGCGGCCGCCCTCGGCGCCCCGACCAGCGGGAGCCGGGCCGGGGTGGGCGACGCCGCACCGGGCCACGGGCCGCCCGCGCCCGCCCGCTCGGCGGCCCGGCGGCAGCGCGGGCAGTCGTCGACATGGCGGACCAGCTCGGCGCGCAGGGTCGCGGAGAGCAGCACCTGGTGGTCGCCGGTGAGCCGGGCCACCGTGGGGCAGTTCCCGGTCTCGACGACCGCGAGCGCGGCGCGGGTGCGCTCGACCTCGCAGGCGGCCGAGGAGAGCAGCTCGCGGGCGGCGAGCGGGTCGAGGGAGAGCACGGCGGCGACCTCACGGTGGCCGAGGCCGTGCCGGACGGCGAGTTCGAGCGCCTCGCGCTGCTCGGGCGTGGTGCCCGCGGCCTCCGGCCAGGCCAGCAGCGCCAGTTCGGCGCGGCGGCGCTCGGCGACCTCCTCGGAGACCCGGGGCGGCGGCGGCTCCTCGACGGCCGGGCGCCCGGTGTGCGCGCCCGGCCTCGTGCGGCGCTGCTCGGCGAGGCTGCGCAGACAGGCCCAGCGCGCGAGCGCGTAGAGCCAGGCCGTGCGACCGCCCTCGTCGGAGGGGCAGCGGCCGCGGTGGCGCTCGGCGACGGCGAGGACGTCACCGAGGACGCCGGTCGCGGCGTCGTGGTCGCAGAGCACGGAGAGGCAGTAGGTGAACAGACCGTCCAGATACGCCTCGTAGCGGGCGGGCGGGTGCTGGCCGAGGGTGCGGGGACCTTCGGCCGCCCGCCGGTGCGCCCGGTGTGCGCCGGTGGTGTGCGTGGGGGGTTCCAGCCTGCTGCTCGTCACTTGGCGACCGTAGGCAAGGCGGGGCGGACTCTTCGTACCGGTTGAACACTTTTAATCCTTACGGGTGAAGGTATCGCTCGAAAGGGGACAGGAGGGGGACATTCCGATGCCGCGGGGCCGGCGGGATTCCGGCCCGGCGTCCGCTGTCAGTGGGGGCCGCTACGGTGTGGCGCATGGCTGCCCGTACGAAATCCGCCAAGGACCGGCCGTCCTACCGCTGCACCGAATGCGGCTGGACGACCGCCAAATGGCTCGGCCGTTGCCCCGAGTGCCAGGCCTGGGGGACGGTCGAGGAGTACGGCGCGCCCGCTGTCCGTACCACCGCCGCCGGCCGCGTCTCCACGGCCGCGCTCCCGATCGGCCAGGTCGACGGCCGGCAGGCCACCGCCCGCTCCACGGGCGTGGACGAGCTGGACCGGGTCCTCGGCGGGGGGCTCGTGCCCGGAGCCGTCGTGCTGCTCGCCGGCGAGCCCGGCGTCGGCAAGTCCACGCTGCTGCTCGACGTCGCCTCGAAGGCCGCGAGCGAGGAGCACCGCACGCTGTACGTCACGGGCGAGGAGTCCGCGAGTCAGGTCCGGCTGCGCGCCGACCGGATCAACGCCCTCAGTGACCATCTGTACCTGGCCGCCGAGACGGATCTGTCCGCCGTCCTCGGCCACCTCGACGCCGTGAAGCCGTCGCTGCTGATCATGGACTCGGTGCAGACGGTCGCCTCGCCCGAGATCGACGGGGCACCGGGCGGCATGGCCCAGGTGCGCGAGGTCGCCGGGGCGCTCATCCGGGCCTCGAAGGAGCGCGGGATGGCCACGCTCCTCGTCGGCCATGTCACCAAGGACGGCAACATCGCCGGACCCCGGCTCCTGGAGCACCTGGTCGACGTCGTCCTGAGCTTCGAGGGCGACCGGCACGCGCGCCTGAGGCTCGTCCGCGGCGTGAAGAACCGGTACGGGGCGACCGACGAGGTCGGCTGCTTCGAGCTGCACGACGAGGGGATCACGGGCCTCGCCGACCCCTCCGGGCTCTTCCTGACCCGGCGCGACGTGGCCGTGCCCGGGACCTGCCTGACGGTCACCCTGGAGGGCCGTCGGCCGCTGGTGGCCGAGGTGCAGGCGCTGACGGTCGACTCCCAGATCCCGTCGCCCCGGCGCACCACCTCGGGCCTGGAGACCTCCCGGGTCTCGATGATGCTGGCCGTCCTGGAGCAGCGCGGCCGGATCAGCGCGCTCGGCAAGCGGGACATCTACTCGGCGACCGTGGGCGGCGTGAAGCTCTCCGAGCCCGCCGCCGACCTGGCGATCGCCCTCGCCCTGGCCTCCGCCGCCAGCGACACCCCGCTCCCGAAGAACCTCGTCGCGATCGGCGAGGTCGGTCTCGCGGGCGAGGTCCGCCGGGTCACGGGCGTGCAGCGCCGCCTGGCCGAGGCGCACCGGCTCGGGTTCACACACGCGCTGGTCCCCGGCGATCCGGGGAAGGTGCCCGCGGGCATGAAGGTCACCGAGGTGGCGGACATGGGGGACGCGCTCAGCGTGCTGCCCCGCACCCGGCGACCTGCCGCCGCCCGCGACGAGCAGGGGTAGCGGGGGCGGAGGCGGGGAGGTCGGAGGCGGGGAGGCGGAGGCGGGAGCACCGTCAACCCAGGGCTCTCGCCAAGGCCGCGGAGGCCGTCGTTCGGGGCTGCGGACGGCTCCGGCCCGAGGCCGCGGAGGCCGCGTTCCGGGGCTGCGGACGCCCTCGCCGCGGGGCTGCGGACGGCTCCGTTCCGGGGGCGTGGACGGCGTCGGGGCGGGGTGGCGCGTGCGGGTCGCCCGGGGCGATGGGCGGTGCGCTCCGGCGTGCGGCGGAGGAGCGCGGGGCGGTGTCGCTAGACTTTGCCCTGGTCTCGCCCATCCGTACGAGCCGGAGGAGAGCAGTGGCAGCCAAGGACGGGAACGAAGCGCTGATGCGCGCGGCCCTCAGCGCGGTCGCTCCCGGCACCGCACTGCGCGACGGCCTCGAGCGCGTTCTGCGGGGCAACACCGGCGGTCTGATCGTGCTCGGCATGGACAAGACGGTGGACTCGATGTGCACCGGCGGCTTCGTGCTGGACGTGGAGTTCACGGCGACCCGGCTGCGTGAGCTGTGCAAGCTCGACGGCGGTCTGGTCCTCGACAAGGACATCTCCAAGATCCACCGGGCCGGTGTCCAGCTCGTGCCGGACGCCTCCATCCACACCGAGGAGACCGGCACCCGTCACCGCACGGCGGACCGGGTCTCCAAGCAGTGCAACTTCCCGGTCGTCTCCGTCTCCCAGTCGATGCGGCTCATCGCCATCTACGTGAACGGCGAGCGTCGCGTCCTGGAGGAGTCGGCCGCGATCCTCTCCCGCGCCAACCAGGCACTCGCGACCCTGGAGCGGTACAAGCTCCGTCTGGACGAGGTCGCCGGCACGCTCTCCGCGCTGGAGATCGAGGACCTCGTGACCGTCCGGGACGTCACGGCCGTCGCCCAGCGCCTGGAGATGGTCCGCCGGATCGCCACCGAGATCGCCGAGTACGTCGTCGAGCTCGGCACCGACGGCCGGCTTCTCTCGCTCCAGCTAGACGAGTTGATCGCGGGCGTGGAGCCCGAGCGTGAGCTCGTCATCCGCGACTACGTGCCGGAGCCCACGGCGAAGCGTTCGCGCACGGTCCCGGAGGCGCTGACCGAGCTCAACGCGCTCACCCACGCGGAGCTCCTCGAACTCCCCATCGTGGCAAGGGCCCTGGGCTACAGCGGCTCCCCCGAGACCCTCGACTCCGCGGTCTCCCCGCGCGGCTACCGGCTCCTGGCCAAGGTCCCGCGCCTGCCCGGCGCGATCATCGAGCGGCTCGTGGAGCACTTCGGCGGCCTGCAGAAGCTGCTCGCCGCCAGCGTCGACGACCTCCAGACCGTCGACGGCGTCGGCGAGGCCCGGGCGCGCAGCGTCCGCGAGGGCCTGTCCCGGCTCGCGGAGTCCTCGATCCTGGAACGGTACGTCTAGGGTCTTCCGTTTGGATCAGGCCGGATCACTGAGCGGGGTCTGGTGCCGTGGATCGCAAGGCGGAGGAGGGAGGCATGGCGGAGCCATGCCGACCGACGACAACGCGGCGAGGCGCGGCACCAGGGCACGCGAGCCCGGCAAGATCCAAACGAGAGGCCCCAGGCGGCGGCAGGCCCAGTCCGGCAGCGGTGAGCGGCAGGGGCCGTACGGAGAATCCCGTACGGCCCCTGCCGCTTGCTGTCGGCCCCGGGCCCGTCGGCCGCGGTCCGTCAGTCCTCGGCCCGTCAGTCCTTGGCCAGCGTGAACGAGGCCGGAGGCACCTTCACACCCGGCAGCGTCGCCTCCACCAGATACGTCCCCGGTCCCACCGGGCCCGCCGGGGCGGTGGCGCACTGCGGGGCGCTCCGGGCGCGGTCCCACTCCACGGTGCGCGTGATCTCCGAACCCGCCGGGACCCGGAGGAACACGGCGCCGGCCGGGCGCGGGCAGTCCTTGGAGGACCAGACGTCGTCGTCCTGATCGTCACTGATCGTCAGGACCGCGTTCCCGGGGCCGAGATCGGCCTTGCAGTCGGCGGCCGAGGTGTTCTTGGCGACCAGGTGGAAGCGCGGTTTCTCGCCCGGCGCGTACGAGACCTGGGCGCTACGGAGGGTCAACTGCAGGGATCCGGCGGCGCAGTTCGGCAGCGGGGAATCGGCCGGAACCTGCTGGCCCGCGCTCGATCCCGCCCCGCCGTCACCGCCTCCGCCGTCGGTGTCGCCGTTCTTGCCACCGTCACCGGTGCCCGCGTCACCGCCCGCGCCGGCGTCGGTGCCGCCGTCACCGCCGTCCCCACCGGAGTTCTCGCCGGAATCGCCCGACTCGTCGCGGCCGCCCGGCTGTTCGCTGATCGCGGGGCCGGAACCGGAGGGTCCGGGGGTGATCGAGGGTGCGGGAGACGAGCCGTTGGCGGAGTCGTCGGGCTTCTTCCCGCCGCCTCCACCGGAGGTGACGGCCCAGATGGCGATCAGCGCCATCAGGGCGATCAGGCACAGCGCGACCGCCCTCCGTCGCCAGTAGATGGAGGAGGGAAGCGGCCCGACCGGATTGCGCAGTGATCCCACGCCACGAACCTTACGAGAGATCGGCCCCAACTCCCGCCCCACCCGCCGCCCCAGGTACCAAGTTTTGCCGATGATCACATCCGGGGCACACGTCCCTCTCCGTAATCCCCCACTTTCGTCGGGGGTGGTGGTGGTCGTTCGCTCCGGGTGCCGGGCATCGGCCGCCGGTTAGCGTCACCGACCATGAACACGCTCTCCGACGATCTCTATCTCGATGTCACGGACTTCGCCCACGCCACCCCGCACTGGTTCCAGCAGTTGGCCGAGGTGTGGACGGAGGCCGGGCTGCTCCTCTTCGGTGTGCTGTTCCTCGCGGGATGGTGGCGGGCGAGATCCGGGACGAGCGGTGCGATGGCCCTCGCGCTGCTCGCGCCGCTCGCGACCGCCTTCGGTTACGTGGTGAGCGAGGCGCTCAAGTCGCTGGTGGACGAGGAGCGTCCGTGCCGGGCGGTCGCCGGCGCACCGGCCTCGCTCGTGCCGTGCCCGCCGACCGGCGACTGGTCCTTCCCCAGCAACCACGCCGCGATCGCGGGCGCGGCGGCGGTGGCCCTCGCGCTGTCCTGGCGCGGGATCGTATGGCTGACCGTCCCGATGGCGCTGCTCATGGCCTTCTCCCGGGTCTTCGTCGGCGTCCACTACCCGCACGACGTGGCCGCCGGGTTGCTGCTCGGCGGTGTGGTGGCGTTCCTGGCGGTGAGGGCGGCGGACCGGCCCGTGCGGTCGGTGGTGGAGGCGGCGCGGTCGAGCCGGAACGGCGCCGTGGTGTGGTGCGCGGGGCGCGGGCCGCGCCCGCGCGCCTCCACGCGCCCCGAGGGCGTGCGCCACGGCGCGTACTGAACGCGCGCCGGACGTGCCAGGATCGGGGGTGCGATGACTTCCACCGATGCCCCCATTCCTGTGTTCGACGCCCCGGCCGTCCCGGCACCCGCCGCCGCACTGCACGGGCCCGTCCTCGCCTGGTTCGACCGGCACGCCCGCGACCTGCCCTGGCGCCGCCCCGAGGCGGGCGCGTGGGGCGTGATGGTCAGCGAGTTCATGCTCCAGCAGACTCCGGTCGTACGGGTCCTGCCGGTGTACGAGCAGTGGCTGGCGCGCTGGCCGCGTCCGGCCGACCTCGCCGCCGACGCGCCCGGCGACGCCGTCCGTGCCTGGGGCCGGCTCGGCTATCCGCGGCGCGCGCTGCGGCTGCACGCCGCGGCCGTCGCCATAACGGAACGGCACGGCGGCGACGTGCCCCGCGAGCACGCGGCGCTGCTGGCGCTGCCCGGGATCGGCGAGTACACGGCGGCGGCGGTGGCCTCGTTCGCGTACGGGCAGCGGTATCCGGTGCTGGACACCAACGTCCGCCGGGTCTTCGCCCGGGCGGCGACGGGCGTGCAGTACCCGCCGAACGCCACGACCGCGGCCGAGCGCAGGCTCGCGCGGGAGCTGTTGCCGCAGGACGAGGGGACGGCGGCGCGCTGGGCGGCGGCCTCGATGGAGCTGGGCGCGCTGGTGTGCACGGCGAAGAACGAGGACTGCGGGCGGTGCCCGATCGCCGACCGGTGCGCGTGGCGGCTGGCCGGGAAGCCGGCACACGACGGCCCGCCGCGCCGCGGCCAGACGTACGCGGGGACGGACCGGCAGGTACGGGGCCGGCTGCTCGCGGTCCTGCGGGACGCGCCCGGCCCGGTGGGGCAGGCCGCCCTGGACGCGGTCTGGGACGACCCGGTCCAGCGCGCCCGTGCGCTGGACGGCCTGGTGGCGGACGGCCTGGTGGAACCCCTGGAGAACGCGGAGTACCGCCTCCCCCAGTCCTGACGGGCGCGACCCCGGGCTCCTCCGGGTCCCCGTACCCGAGGAGCCCGGAGGACGCCGGCCCCGCGCACAGGCAATCCGCCCCTATACCCACTCCAGGCCCCTGTTACACAACCGATGGACAGCCGTGTGTCTGTCGACGGCCTGCTCGCACAGCCTCGTGACAAGCGCTCCGTAGCGTCATCTCCGTCAAGCGAACAAGCAGGTCACGGGGATGGAGGCGGTCGGTATGTCGCACGGCGAGGTGCTCGACTTCGAGGAGTACGTACGGACGCGGCAGGACGCGCTGCTGCGCAGCGCCCGCCGGCTCGTCCCCGACCCGGTCGACGCCCAGGACCTGCTCCAGACCGCTCTCGTCCGTACCTTCGGCCGCTGGGACGGCATCGCCGACAAGTCCCTCGCCGACGCGTACCTCCGCCGCGTGATGATCAACACGCGGACGGAGTGGTGGCGCGCCCGCAAGCTCGACGAGGTGCCCACCGAGCAGCTGCCCGACGCCTCCGTCGACGACGCCACCGAGCAGCACGCCGACCGCGCGCTCCTCATGGACATCCTCAAGGTCCTCGCCCCGAAGCAGCGCAGCGTCGTCGTCCTGCGGCACTGGGAACAGATGAGCACCGAGGAGACCGCGGCCGCGCTCGGCATGTCGACCGGTACGGTGAAGTCCACGCTCCACCGCGCACTGGCCCGACTGCGGCAGGAACTGGAGAGCCGCGGAGTCGAGGACGCCCGCGCTCTGGAGCGGTCGACCGTACGACGTGACGAACGGGGGCAGGACCGGTGCGCGGCCTAGGCGCCAGATACGACGGCGACGACGGGCCCGGCGGCCCGCGCCGTCGGACCCTCAAGGCGGTGAGCATTTCGGCGGTGGCCGTGCTCGCCGCCGTCGGCCTGTTCGTGACCGCCTGCTCCACCGGCGGTACGGGCTCCCGTGACGAAGGCGCGGCCCGCGCCGACGAGGCGGGTTCGGTGGTCCCCGCGCCGTCCCCCTCCGGCTCCGCCTCCGCAGGCCGGATGCCCGCCGAGCGGGTCGACCCGATCGCGCTCATCAAGGGCGACCCGAAGATCGGGGAACGGCTGAAGGCGGACCTCAAGCCCTGCGTCGCGGACGCGTACCCGGTGGACACGTCGTACGGGAACCTGACCGGCGGTGAGAAGCCGGATGTCGTCGTCAACGTGATGACCTGCGGTGACGCCGTCGGCATCGGCACGTACGTGTACCGCGAGGACGGCGACGGCTACAAGAACGTCTTCATGGCCGAGGACGCGGCGGTGTACGCCACCATCGACCGGGGCGATCTGGTCGTGACCAAGCAGGTGTACGCCAAGGGCGACCCGGTCGCGTACCCCTCGGGCGAGGACGTGATCACGTACCGCTGGGCGGGAAGCAAGTTCTCCCAGCACGACTGGGTGCACAACGACTACAGCCGCGCGGTCGGCGACGGCGGCATCGACGGCGCCCCGACGACCGCGCCGAGCGGCAGCTGAACGGAAGGTAAGGGAAGGGCGCGCGATGGCCGAGACCCATGTGCTGTTCGTCGAGGACGACGACGTCATCCGCGAGGCCACCCAGCTCGCACTGGAGCGGGACGGCTTCGTGGTGACCGCCATGCCCGACGGACTGTCGGGGCTGGAGGCGTTCCGGGCGGACCGGCCCGACATCGCCCTGCTCGACGTGATGCTGCCGGGGATGGACGGGGTGAGTCTGTGCCGTCGCATCCGTGACGAGTCGACCGTCCCCGTGATCATGCTCTCCGCGCGCGCCGACTCCATCGACGTCGTCCTGGGCCTGGAGGCCGGGGCCGACGACTATGTGACCAAGCCCTTCGACGGGTCCGTGCTCGTGGCCCGGATCCGGGCCGTGCTGCGCCGCTTCGGCCACGCCGGCGGCCCGGCGCCCGGCGCCCCGGGGGCCGACGGCACGCCCGAGGGCGGGCTGCTGGTCTTCGGCGACCTGGAGGTGGACACCGAGGGCATGGAGGTCCGTAGGGGCGGCGTACCGGTGGGGCTGACCCCGACCGAGATGCGGCTGCTGCTCGAGTTCTCCTCCGCGCCGGGCACGGTCCTGTCCCGCGACAAGCTCCTGGAGCGGGTCTGGGACTACGGCTGGGGTGGCGACACCCGGGTCGTGGACGTCCATGTCCAGCGACTGCGCACGAAGATCGGCCAGGACCGGATCGAGACGGTCCGCGGCTTCGGCTACAAGCTCAAGGGATGACCACGCCTGATGCCTGAGAAGCAGGTCCGCAGGTGAGGCCGCCCGCCCTCCGTACCGGCGTCCGCTGGAAGATCGCCGTCGCCATCGCCGCCGTCGGCGCCCTCATCGCGGTCACGCTGAGCCTGGTCGTGCACAACTCCGCGCGCGTCTCGATGCTCGACAACGCGCGCGAGGTGCAGATGGAGCGGCTGCTGTTCGCCCAGCGGATGTACGAGAGCTCCAAGCCGAAGGAGCCGCGGTTCGGCACGAAGATCAACGACCCGATGCTGCCGCCCCAGCTCGACCAGTTGATGCGGGACAGGCGCCGCGGCACGTACGTACAGGAACACCGTCACGGTGGTCCGCCGGACGTCTGGGCGGCCGTGCCGCTGGCCAACGGCGACGTGCTGTCCCTGCACATCCCGTTCGCCGACCGCAGCGCGACGATCATGAAGGATCTCGACCGGGCGCTGATCATCGGCTCGGTCTCGGTCGTCATGGGCGGCTGCGCGCTCGGCGTGCTCATCGGCGGTCAGCTCTCGCGCCGGCTGCGGAAGGCCGCCGCGGCGGCCGGCCGGGTCGCTCAGGGCAACACGGAGGTACGGGTACGGGACGCCATCGGCGGAGTCGTACGCGACGAGACCGACGATCTGGCCCGCGCGGTGGACGCCCTGACCGACGCCCTCCACGAGCGCATCGAGGCCGAGCGCCGGGTCACCGCCGACATCGCGCACGAGCTGCGCACCCCGGTGACCGGGCTGCTCACGGCGGCGGAGCTGCTGCCGCCCGGGCGCCCCACCGAGCTGGTACGGGACCGGGCACAGGCGATGCGGACGCTGGTCGAGGACGTCCTGGAGGTCGCCCGGCTCGACAGCGCGTCGGAGCGGGCCGAGCTGCAGGAGATCGCGCTCGGGGAGTTCGTGGAGCGGCGGGTGCGGGCGCTCGACCCGGAGGCGGTCGTGCACGTGGTCCACGAGTCCTGGGTGAGCACCGACCCGCGGCGCCTGGAGCGGATCCTCATCAACCTGCTGGCGAACGCGGCCAAGCACGGGAAACCGCGGGTCGAGGTGACGGTCGAGGGCCGGGTGGTTCGCGTACGGGACCACGGTCCCGGTTTCCCCGAGGCGCTGCTCCGCGAGGGCCCGAGCCGGTTCCGTACCGGCGCGAGCGACCGCGCGGGCCAGGGGCACGGGCTCGGTCTGACGATCGCGGCGGGGCAGGCCCGGGTCCTCGGGGCCCGGCTGACCTTCCGCAACGCCGCTCCCGAGGGCACACCGCAGGGGGCGGGCGGCGCGATCGCGGTGCTCTGGCTGCCGGACCACGCACCGACGAACACGGGCAGCTTCCCGATCATCTCTTTCGCGGACTGACCGGACCGGCGGACCGGTCGACCCGGCCGACCCAGCGGACCCGGCCGACCCGGCGGACCCGGCCGACCCGGCGGACCCGGCCGACCCGGCCGACCTGGCGCATGCGAAGGCCCCGGCGCATCACGTGTGCCGGGGCCCTTCGCATGTACGGGAGGGGTCAGACGGTCTCGGCGACCTTCGGTGCCTCGTCCGAGCCCTGCGGGCCCTTCTCCGGTCCGGCGCCGCGCAGCGCGACCTCCTTGACCAGGAAGGCGAGGAGGAAGCCGAGGACCGCGACCGCCGCGCCGACCAGGAACGCGGAGTGGGTGCCGGCGGCCACCGCGTGCTGGTACGCCTCGCGCAGCGCGGCCGGCAGCTTGGCCAGCGAGGCCGCGTCGAGCTGGGCGGAGTGCTGTGTCAGCCCCGAGCCGCCACGCTCCGCCATCTCGTCCTGGACGCGGCTCGTGAAGAGCGCGCCCATGATCGCGACGCCGAACGAGGAGCCGAGGGTACGGAAGAGGGTCGTCGAGCTGGAGGCGACGCCCATGTCCTTCATCTCGACGCTGTTCTGGGCGACGAGCATCGTGATCTGCATCAGGAAGCCCATGCCGGCTCCGAGGAGCGCCATCCAGACGCCGGAGACCAGTCGCGAGGTGCCGGTGTCCATCGTGGAGAGCGCGAAGAGCCCGACCACCATCAGGGCGCCGCCCGCGATGGGGAAGATCTTGTACTTGCCGGTGCTGGTGGTGAAGCGGCCGACGAGCAGCGAGACGACCATCATCGACAGGAGCATCGGCAGGAGCAGCAGCCCGGAGTTGGTGGCCGAGGCGCCCTGCACGGACTGCTGGAAGATCGGCAGGTAGAGGACCGCGCCGAACATCACGAAGCCGGTGATGAAGCCGATCAGGGACATCACGGTGAAGTTGCGGCTGCGGAAGATGTGCAGCGGCATGATCGGGTCGCTCGCCCGCGTCTCGACGTACAGGAAGGCGGCGAGCGCGACGGCTCCGCCGACCGCGAGGCCGACGATGGTGGCCGAGCCCCAGGCGTACTCCGTGCCGCCCCAGGTCGTGACGAGGACGATCGCGGTGATGCCGACGGTCAGCAGTCCGGCACCGAGGAAGTCGATCCGGGTTCCGGTGGCGCGCTGCTTCTTCGGCAGGTGCAGGACGGTGGTGACCATGGCGAGGGCGACGGCGCCGAGCGGCAGGTTGATGTAGAAGGACCAGCGCCAGCCCCAGTGGTCGGTGATGGTGCCGCCGACGAGCGGGCCGCCGATCATGGCGAGGGCCATCACGCCTGCCATCATGCCCTGGTACTTGCCGCGCTCCCGGGGCGGGATGAGGTCGCCGATGATCGCCATGACGCCGACCATCAGACCGCCGGCGCCGAGGCCCTGGATCGTGCGGAAGCCGATGAGCTGGCCCATGTCCTGGGCCATGCCGCTGAGCGCCGAACCGATCAGGAAGATCACGATCGAGGTGAGGAAGATGCCCTTGCGGCCGAACATGTCGCCGAGCTTGCCCCAGATCGGCGTGGAGGCGGCGGTGGCCAGGGTGTAGGCGGTGACGACCCAGGAGAGGTGCTCCAGGCCGCCGAGCTCGCCGACGATCGTGGGCATGGCGGTGCCGATGATCATGTTGTCCAGCATCGCGAGCAGCATCGCGATCATGAGCGCGAGGAGTACGACGCGGACGCTGCGCGGCGGCGCCTCCGTCGCCTCGCTCGGAGTGGTGGTGGTCGACTGCGCAGCCATGTCATTCCCTTACTTGCCGCCCGGCTAGTTACTACACTGGGGACGGTAGACGTGTAACTTGCCGGTCGTCAAGTAAGTTTTGTGGAAAGTGGAGAGCAGCCATGGCCCGAGGCAACACCCGCCAGCGCATCCAGGACGTGGCCCTGGAACTCTTCGCCGCACAGGGCTACGAGAAGACCTCGCTGCGCGAGATCGCCGAGCACCTCGATGTCACCAAGGCCGCGCTGTACTACCACTTCAAGACCAAGGAAGACATCATCATCGGGATCTTCCAGGACCTCACCCGGCCCATGGACGAGCTGATCGCCTGGGCGAGGGAGCAGCCGCGCACCCTGGAGGTCAAGGAGGAGATCATCCGCCGCTACCAGCAGTCCCTGGTCGGCGCGGCCCCGCTGTTCCGCTTCATGCAGGAGAACCAGGCGGCCGTGCGTGAGCTGAGCATCGGCATGACCTTCAAGGAGCGGCTGCTGGAGCTGAGCGGTCTGATCCAGGAGCCGGACTTCGCCGTGATCGACCGCGTGCGCTGCGTGAGCGCGATCTTCGCCCTGCACTCGGGCATGTTCTTCATGGACAACGTCGAGGGCGACCCCGAGGAGAAGCGCGAAGCCGTCCTCGAGGTCGCCCTCGATCTGATCACCCAGGCGCACAGCGCGCGGTGAGGCGTTCTTCAGGTCAGATGGTGACGCCCATCGAGCGCAGGAACGCGGCCGGGTTGAGGGCGGAACCGTAGTTCGGGGTCGTACGGATCTCGAAGTGCAGGTGGGGGCCGGAGGAGTTGCCGGTGTTGCCCGAGAGGGCGATCTTCTGACCGGCGCCGACCTTCTGGCCGATGTGCACGTTGATCTTCGACAGGTGGGCGTACTGCGAGTACTTGCCGTTGGCGTGCTTGACGACGATGGCGTTGCCGTACGCGGGGCCGTCGCCGCCGCCGTTCGGGCCGGCCTTCACGACGGTGCCGGCGCCGGCGGCCTTGACCGGGGTGCCGGTCGGGACGGCGAAGTCCTGGCCGGAGTGCTTGTGGGCCCACATGGCGCCGCCCTGGTTGAAGCTGGCGCTCAGGGTGTAGCCGCCGACCGGCTTGACCCAGGAGGGGGCCTTCTTGGCGGCGACCGGGGCGGCCTTCACGGCCTTGGCGACAGCAGCCTTCTTGGCGGCGGCCTGCTTGGCGACGGCGGCCTTCACGGCGGCCTGGGCCTGGGCATCGGCCTGCGCGGCGACGGCAGCGGACGCACCGGTCGCGGCAGTCGCGATGGTGGCGGCCTTGCCCTCGGCGGCGAAGGCGGACCCTGCTCCGGCCACCAGCGACACTCCCAGACCCGCGGTGGCGAGAGCGACGGCGGTGGTACGGACGGCGGGGTTCATAACGCGCTTCGACATACGGGGGAAAACCTCCGGAAAGAGCGGGACCCGACGCGATCGCTGCGCCGGGCGGGCTGTTGCTCATCCTTGGTAACCCGGACCCCCATCCGGCGTAAACCACCCCATCTACGACATTGCGTCGTAGCGACGGGCGGGGAAGTTCAGCTCTTGACGACCGGGATCTCCACCTTCGAAATCGGACATACCGGCACCAATGAACTGGTTTATCCGCACGTCGGACCCGCCCGAAACGGACCTACAGGCCACTTCCCGTACGGTTCGGCCCCTCTCGGGACCAAAGTCCCACCACTGGCGCCCTGAACGTCCCGAATGAACACCAATCGGTGTCACTATCCCGGTTAGTACCCCTCAAAAGGCCTGTGCGCCTTGTCACGGCGCACCGGCCCCCAATGCGACCTGGGTCACGCAACCAGGGCCGTCGGAACCCCGTCCGCGACTACGGTGTGCAGGAGTTGGACTTGTTCGGGCGACGTTCGGGGGACGTACGTGGAACCAGCGCTCATCGGCACCCGGCTCGCATCGGCGGCGATCGGCCCGCTCCTGCGAAAACTCCTGGTCAAGGACGGTCCGGGGGCCGGTCTCACCGGCACCCGCAAGCCGATCAGGCTCTCCCGGCTCGTCTCCTTCCGCGGCGAACGGCGGACGCTGGACGAGCGGGACGTCCGGAAACTGGCCGCGACCCTCGTCGAGCGCGCCGCCACCGGCCCCGGAGAGCCTCCGTTCCCCGCCGACGAGACCGAGGCGCTCACCGACACCCTGGCCGCGACGCTCCTCGCCCTCGGCGACCTGGACATGGACGACGTCCAGGCGGTGAGCCTCGGCGCTCCGGCCCTCGCCCGCGCCCTGCGCGCGGCGGCCCCGGCCCCGGACGGCCTGTCGACGGACTCCGTCCTCTTCCTCGGCTCGCTCACCGAGTGGGCCTGCCTGCACATCCTGGAGTTCTTCACCCAGCGGTCCACGTTCGTGGCCCGGTCCCTCGTGGAGCAGACCCGCGGCCAGGCGGAGCTGACGGCCAAGGTCGACGAGGTGATCCGCCGTACGCCACGGGTGGACGCGCGGGACGCGGAGTTCGAGCGCCGCTACCGGGCGTACGTGGCGAAGAAGCACGGCAGCCTCACCATCTACGGGGTCGACCTGCGGGACGCGCCGGAGAGGTGGCCCCTGGACGTGGCGTACCTGTCGCTGGAGGCGACGGGGGCGGAGCTGAGCCTGTCGTCGGCGACAGACGACGGGCTCAGCCCCTGGTCCCGCCTCCTGGGACACGGCGCCGCCGATGAAGCCGAGCGCCGCCTTCGCCTGGCAGCCCTGTCCGGGCTGGAGTTCCGGGATACGGGCAACGACATGCAGACCGTCACGGTCACGTCCGAACAGCGCGACGCCATCATCGCGGCGACCGACCGTCTGATCCACTCCATGCGCCTCGGCGGCCCCGCCGACCAGGCCCTCGCCCGGCACGACAAGATGCTGCTGCGCGGCACAGCCGGCTCCGGCAAGACCACCCTCGTCCAGTGGCTGGCGGTCTCCGCGGCACGCGATGAGCAGGCCGCCGACATGGCGTACCTCCGCGACCGCATCCCCTTCGTCCTGCCCCTCCGCACCCTCACCCGCCACGGCGAGCGGCTCCCCACCCCCGACCGCTTCCTGGCCTCCGTCGACTGCCCCCTCTCCCCGCCCGACGGCTGGGCGGACCGGGTCCTCGCCTCCGGGCGCGGCCTGGTCCTCGTCGACGGCATCGACGAGATCCCCGAGGCGGAGCGGGAGCGGGCCCGCCGCTGGCTCCGCGACCTGCTCGACTCCTACGACGGCAACCGCTGGCTGGTGACCTCCCGCCCCACCGCCGTACGCGACGACTGGCTGGCCGGCGAGGGCTTCGCCGAGCTGACCCTCGCCCCCATGTCGACCGCCGAGGTCACCACCTTCGTGCGCCGCTGGCACCAGGCGGCGGGGCCTGACGCGGCGCCATACGAACGGCCCCTCCTCGACGCTCTGCGGTCCACCTCCGAGGTCGCCCAGCTCGCCACCAACCCCCTGATGTGCGGCCTGATCTGCGCCCTGCACCGCAGCCGCCGGGGTTTCCTGCCGCGCGGCCGGAAGGCGCTCTACGACGCGGCCCTCTCGATGCTCCTCAGCCGCCGGGACCGCGAGCGGGACATGGGCACGCCGTACGGGATCGAGCTGGGCGAGGCCCCGCAGGTCCAGCTGATCCAGCGGATCGCGTACTGGCTGACCCTCAACGGCCGCACGACGATCGACCGTTCACACGCGGAGTCGGTCGTACGGGAGGCGGTGCCGGCCATCACCGAGGCGGCCGGGTACCACCCGGACGCGGTCTTCACGCACCTCCTCCACCGCAGCGGCCTCCTGCGCGAACCCACCGCCGACACCGTCGACTTCGTGCACCGCACCTTCCAGGACTACCTCGCGGCGAAGGCCCTGGTGGACCGCTGGGACATCGGCGTCCTGACCCGGCACGCGGCGGACGACCAGTGGGAGGACGTCATCCGCATGGCCGTCGGCCACGCCCGCCCGCGCGAATGCGCGGAGATCTTCGAGGAGTTGCTGCGCGCGGTCGACGCGGCGCCCGGCCGCCGTACCCGGCTGCGGATCCTCGTCGTGGCGGCGACCGCCCTCGACCACGCGACAGAGGTGGCACCGGAGATCCGGGACCGGGTCCTGCGCCGGACAGCGGCGGTCATCCCGCCGTCCGGCCCGGAGGAGGCACGGGAACTGGCGTCGGCGGGGCGGGCGGTCCTCGACCTGCTCCCGGGGCCGGAGGGGCTCGACGACGAAGCGGCGCGGGCGGTGGTGATCACGGCGACGCACATCACGGACGACGCGGCGCTGCCGTATCTGGCCAAGTTCACCCGCCACAGGAGCCTGCAGGTCCGTTCCCAACTCATGTGGGGATGGACCCGTTTCGGCTCCTCCGCCTACGCCGACGAGATCATCGCCCGGCTGGACTCGTCGGACCTCAACTTCACGGTCATGACCGACGAGAACGCCGCCGACATCGTGCGGCTCGGACTGCGTCCGGACGGCCTTGAACTGCGCGGCAGGCTCACCCCGCACGGGGTGGACCTGCTGAGCGACGTGCTCGGCAGCGCGAAACGCCTGGGTGTGCACGGTTCACTGGCCCAGCTGCTGGCGACCTTTCCCGTCGGCGACGAGCTGGAGCAGCTCACTCTGGAAGTGCGCCCCCGCGGAGGATTCGGCGTTCTCCGCCCGCTGACCGGCCTCAGAGGCCTCAATATCCTCGCTCCACTGGGGATGATCACTGAGGACTGGCGGGCGCTCGCAGAGCTCGACACGCTCGCTCGACTCTCAGCCCCGGGCACAGCCGTGCGGGGCATCCCGGACTCACTACGGCTCCCGATCGAGGCGCTTTACGTGGATTGCGAAGGCGCCTCCATGCCTCTCGACGTGATCGCTCGCGCCTTCCCGAACCTGGAACAGCTGGTCCTCTGGGACCTGGACCCCCGCCCGGTCCATGACCTCGCTCCGCTGGCGCCACTGAAACGGCTCTTCCGCATCATGGCCGACGGCGGTCGGTTCACCGGCGCCGAACACCTTCCGCCCACCGCCGAACTCCATACCTGACCCACCCTCCCCCGGTACGTTCACGATCATGACCGACATAGAGCTCGCCGACGCCATCGAATCCGTACGCGATCAGCTCGTCGACGCCGCCACTCGCGCCACCGGGAAGGCCGTCGCCTTCGAAGTGGGGGACATCGAGATGGAGTTCACGATCGAGCTGCGCAAGGAGGTGAAGGGCGGGGCCAAGGTCAAGGCGTGGGTCGTCGAGGCCGGGGCCGACGCCTCGCGGACCCGCGGCGACACCCACCGTGTCTGCTTCACCCTCAAACCCCGCAACGCCGCGACGGACGGCCCCTGGCGCGTCGGCAACGACGACGCCGGCGACACCTCCGACTTCGGTGGCGGGCCGGGGCGTTGACGGCCCCCGGACCGCGGCCCTCCGTACGGCTCCCCGTCGCCGTCCACTCCGAGGAGCACGGACGGCAGGGCAGCGGCGTCCTGCTCACCGCGGACACCGTCCTCACCTGCGCCCATGTACTGCGGGCCGCGTACACCGCCTGGGTGTCCGTGCCCGGGCGCGCCGAGCGCGTTCTCTGCCAGGTGATCTGGTCGGACCAGCGGCTCGACGCCGCGCTGCTCCACGCCCCGGGGGGCCTGGTCCTCCCGCCCGGCGACCCGTACCGGGCGAGGATCAGCCTGCTCGCGGGCGACCGGCCGCTGCCCGGCTGCGAGATCCTCGGCTACCCGCGCGTCCAGCGGTACGAGCAGGGCCGGAAGCTGGA
The DNA here is from genome assembly GCF_042671585.1 of Streptomyces sp. NPDC127129. Taxonomy (NCBI): domain Bacteria; kingdom Bacillati; phylum Actinomycetota; class Actinomycetes; order Kitasatosporales; family Streptomycetaceae; genus Streptomyces; species Streptomyces sp. NPDC127129. The sequence continues at coordinate 124,552 of NZ_JBHXTV010000020.1, read as the reverse complement.
GAGCGACCAGTACCGGGGCACGCTCCTCCCCCTGGCCGGGCTCGTCCGCCGGACGATGGTCCTCGAACTCGACGTGCCTCCGGCGACGGAGCCCGCCGACGGGAGTTCGCCGCTCGCCGGGCTGTCCGGCGGACCCGTCGTCGCGGGCGACGGGCTGCTCGGCATCGTCAGGGAGGTCCCGCGGGGCCGCGGCCACCGGCGGGTCGAGTGCGTGCCCCTGAGCGCCGTCGCCGCCCGGGCCGACTTCCTCCTCGCCTTCACGCAGGCCACGGGCCGGGGTGTGCCCTCGATCACCACCCTCACCCGGCACAGCTCGGTCGACTCCCCCTACGAGCAGGAGTACGGCGAGGCCGTCGGCGCCGCCTACCGCCGGACCAAGGTCTTCGGGCTCGACGAGCTCGACCGCCGTTCCTCCACCTGGGACCTCGACACCGCCTACCTGACCCTGGAGGCGGCGGCGAAGGGGCCCGGCCCGGCTCCCGTACCGCAGCGCGTCGACGACCTGCTCGCCACCCGCCCCCGTGTCCTGCTCCGCGGGGACGCGGGGGCGGGCAAGACCACGCTCCTGTGGTGGCTCGCCGCCCACGCCGCGGCGGGCACGCTGGGCGCCGGTCTCGCCGAGCTGAACGGGCTCGTACCGTTCGTGGTCCCCCTCCGCACCCTCCGCTCCCACGGCTCCGCCTTCCCCACTCCCTCCGAGCTGCCCCGTGTCGCCGGGCTGATGGTCGACCCGGCGCCCGACGGCTGGGCGGGCCGCGTCCTGGCCGCCGGGCGGGCGCTCCTGCTCGTGGACGGTCTGGACGAGGTGCCCACGGAGGACCGCGAGGCCGCCCACGCCTGGCTCTCCGGCCTCCTGGCGCGCTATCCGCGCACCCGATGCGTGGCGACCGTCCGGCCGCTCGCCGTGGGGCCGGGCTGGCTGGACGCCGAAGGCTTCGAGGAGCTGACCCTGCTGCCGATGCGGGACCGGGACATCCAGGAGTTCGTGGCCGCGTGGCACGACGCGGCGCGCCTCGACGGCGACGCCGCGTACCTGACGGCGCTCGAACGGGATCTGGTCGCGCAGTTCCGCCACAGTCCCGTCCTCGCCGACCTGGCCCGCACGCCCCTGCTGTGCGCCGTCGTCTGCGCCCTCCACCGGTTACGGGACGGGTTCCTGCCCGAGACGCGCTGGGCGCTCTACGACTCGGCCCTGCGGATGCTGCTGGGCACCCGGGACGCCCGGCGCCGGGTCGACGCCCCCGACGGCATCCGGATGTCGGTCGAGGAGCACCAGGAACTCCTCCAGCGGCTCGCCGCCCGGCTGGTCCGGGCCGGGCAGACGGAGTTCACGCGGGACCAGGCGCTGCACCAGCTGGACCGCGCCCTGCCGGGGATGCCACGGGTGAGGGACCAGGGGACCGCCGAGGAGGTCCTCACCCACCTTCTCAACCGCAGCGGTCTGCTCCAGGAGCGGACGGACGGCGTCTACCAGTTCACCCACCGCACCTTCCAGGACTTCCTGGCGGCGAAGGAGTTCGTCGAGGACGATCTGGTCGCCGAGCTGCTGCGGCACGCCCACGACCAGCAGTGGCACGACGTCCTGCTCCTCGCCGCCGGGCACTGCACCCGTCGTGACCTGCCCGTCCTCGTGGAAGGCCTGCTGGCGGCGGGCGCGGCCGCCGACAAGCCGAACATCAGGACGGGTCTGTTCGTCCTGGCGGCCCTCTGCTCCCGGCACGCGACCTGGCTGACCGGGGCGGTGTACGGCGGGGTCGAGGCGGCGATCGCCTCCGTCGTGCCGCCCGTCACCCCGGTCCAGGCGGATCACCTCAAGCGTCTGGGCGGTTACGTCCTGCCGTTCCTGCCGGCGCCGGAGAAGCTGCCCTCGGAGAGCGTGAACCTGGTGCTCGAAGTGGTCGCCTCGATCGGCGGGCCCGCGGCACTCCCCTACGCGGAATCCATGGCCCGGGCCGGGCACGCCAGGAGGCTGGTGCAGGACTGGCGGCGCTATCCCACGGAGGCGTTCGCGCGCGGCGTCCTCTCCCGGGTGCCCCACGCACAGCTCTCCGTCCACGACCGGGACCAGCTGCGGCACCTGCGGCACATGCCCCACATGCGTTTCTTCGTCATCGGTGACCACGGAGCCTCCGAGCTGGCCGAGAACCTCGGACCGTGCCGGATCACGGAGCTGGCGCTCGCCGGGAACAGCCTGCTGAGCGACCTCGCGGTGCTGCGGGAGCTGGACACCCGCGTTCTCGGGCGCCTGGGGCTCCAGTCGTGCGGAAACCTGACCGACCTGAGCGCCCTCGCCTCCCTGCCCGCCCTGACCCACCTCGATCTGACCCTCATGCCGGCGGACAGGCCGGTCCTGGAGACCGTGGCCCGGATACCCGGGCTGCGCGAGCTGTCCGTCGAACACCCCCGCCTCCAGGACGGCCGCCTCGATCTCACCCCGTTGCACGGCGTCCCCGGGCTGCGGATCAGGGTCATGGACGTCCGCGCGATCGTCGGCGGCGCCGCCTTCGGTGACCGTCTCCTCGAGGACGACAACGTGGGCTGACGCGCTCCCGCCCGCCGAAAAGGGGCTGCCCCCGGACCCGTGCGGGTCCGGGGGCAGCCCCTTCAGCGGTTTCGCCTCACGCGTCCTTCGAGAGGTTCGGGCCCGCTCCGCCCGTCGCCTGCTCGATCGGCGGGACGTCCGGCAGGGCCGACTTCTCCTCGCCGCGGAAGGTGAACTTCTTCTCCTCACCCTCGCCCTCGGTGTCCACGACCACGATGTGGCCGGGGCGCAGCTCGCCGAAGAGGATCTTCTCGGAGAGCGAGTCCTCGACCTCGCGCTGGATCGTCCGGCGCAGCGGCCGGGCGCCCATGACCGGGTCGTAACCCTTCTTGGCGAGCAGCTCCTTCGCGGACTGGGAGAGCTCGATGCCCATGTCCCGGTCCTTCAGGCGCTCGTCCACCCGGCTGATCATCAGGTCGACGATCTGCAGGATGTCGGCCTCGGTGAGCTGCGGGAAGACGATGATGTCGTCCACACGGTTCAGGAACTCCGGGCGGAAGTGCTGCTTCAGCTCGTCGCTGACCTTGGCCTTCATCCGCTCGTAGTTGGACTTCGTGTCGCCCTGGGCGGCGAAGCCCAGGTTGAAGCCCTTCGAGATGTCCCGGGTCCCGAGGTTGGTCGTCATGATGATGACCGTGTTCTTGAAGTCCACGACCCGGCCCTGGGAGTCGGTCAGACGACCGTCCTCCAGGATCTGGAGAAGGGAATTGAAGATATCGGGGTGGGCCTTCTCGACCTCGTCGAAGAGGACGACGGAGAACGGCTTGCGGCGCACCTTCTCGGTGAGCTGGCCGCCCTCTTCGTAGCCCACGTATCCGGGGGGAGAACCGAAGAGGCGGGAAACCGTGTGCTTCTCGCTGAACTCCGACATGTCGAGGGAGATCATCGCGTCCTCGTCGCCGAAGAGGAATTCGGCGAGCGCCTTGGACAGCTCGGTCTTACCGACACCGGACGGGCCGGCGAAGATGAACGAGCCACCGGGACGCTTCGGGTCCTTCAGACCGGCTCGCGTACGACGGATCGCCCGCGAGAGGCCGATGACGGCGTCCTTCTGGCCGATGACGCGCTTGTGGAGCTCGTCCTCCATGCGGAGCAGCCGGCTCGACTCCTCCTCGGTCAGCTTGAAGACCGGGATGCCGGTGGCGGTCGCGAGGACCTCGGCGATCAGCTCGCCGTCGACCTCGGCGACGACGTCCATGTCGCCGGCCTTCCACTCCTTCTCCCGCTTGGCCTTCGCCGCCAGCAGCTGCTTCTCCTTGTCGCGGAGAGACGCCGCCTTCTCGAAGTCCTGGGAGTCGATCGCGGACTCCTTGTCCCGGCGGACGCCGGCGATCTTCTCGTCGAACTCGCGGAGGTCCGGCGGCGCGGTCATCCGGCGGATGCGCATCCGGGATCCGGCCTCGTCGATCAGGTCGATCGCCTTGTCCGGCAGGAAGCGGTCCGAGATGTACCGGTCGGCCAGGGTCGCGGCCTGGACGAGGGCCTCGTCCGTGATGGAGACCCGGTGGTGGGCCTCGTACCGGTCACGCAGACCCTTGAGGATCTCGATCGTGTGCGGCAGCGACGGCTCGGCGACCTGGATGGGCTGGAAGCGGCGCTCGAGGGCCGCGTCCTTCTCCAGGTACTTGCGGTACTCGTCCAGCGTGGTCGCACCGATGGTCTGGAGCTCACCGCGGGCCAGCATCGGCTTGAGGATGCTGGCGGCGTCGATCGCGCCCTCGGCGGCACCCGCACCCACCAGGGTGTGGAGCTCGTCGATGAACAGGATGATGTCGCCGCGGGTGCGGATCTCCTTGAGGACCTTCTTCAGGCGCTCCTCGAAGTCACCGCGGTAGCGGGAGCCGGCGACCAGCGCGCCGAGGTCCAGGGTGTAGAGGTGCTTGTCCTTGAGGGTCTCGGGCACCTCGCCCTTGACGATGGCCTGCGCCAGGCCCTCGACGACGGCGGTCTTGCCGACGCCGGGCTCGCCGATGAGAACCGGGTTGTTCTTCGTACGGCGGGACAGCACCTGCATGACCCGCTCGATCTCCTTCTCGCGCCCGATGACCGGGTCGAGCTTGGATTCGCGGGCCGCCTGGGTGAGGTTGCGGCCGAACTGGTCGAGGACCAGGGACGTCGAGGGGGTGCCCTCGGCAGGACCGCCGGCCGTGGCGGCTTCCTTGCCCTGGTAGCCGGAGAGCAGCTGGATGACCTGCTGCCGCACCCGGTTGAGATCGGCGCCCAGCTTCACGAGGACCTGGGCGGCGACGCCCTCGCCCTCGCGGATCAGGCCGAGCAGGATGTGCTCCGTGCCGATGTAGTTGTGGCCGAGCTGGAGGGCCTCGCGGAGCGACAGCTCCAGGACCTTCTTGGCACGCGGGGTGAAGGGGATGTGACCGGACGGGGCCTGCTGCCCCTGCCCGATGATCTCCTCAACCTGCTGGCGGACCGCCTCGAGCGAAATCCCGAGGCTCTCCAGGGCCTTAGCGGCGACACCCTCACCCTCGTGGATAAGGCCCAGGAGGATGTGCTCGGTGCCGATGTAGTTGTGGTTGAGCATCCGGGCTTCTTCCTGAGCCAGGACGACAACCCGCCGCGCGCGGTCGGTGAACCTCTCGAACATCGTTAATCGCTCCTCAGAGCGGTCAGTCAGTTAGGGGTCGATCCCCTCCCTGTCCTTCCGCAGCTTAGTCCCGCAAGCGGGGACCGCTCATTCCAACTGCCGACATCCGTCCGGATCACCCCCTTGTCCGTGGGGAGACCTGCTGCCGAACAGCCGACAAATGCTCCAACTCGATGGTGCGAGACGATGTTCCCGCAGGCCAAGCAGTTACCCGCGCCTTCAGTACGCCGATGGCGAACGTGAGACGCGAAAGCCCGCGAGTCGCCCGTCCTCACTAGGAATGTCTTACCCGTCCGCACTGACACTCCATGCGGCACACCCCGGTTCCCTCCGCTACGGGCGAACATCCTTGCGCTGCCGAATGCACCCGTACGCCCCCATCACGGACACTGTGTGCAGTGGATCACTGACGCAGGGTCGCCGGCGGCGTAACCAAGGGACCCCCGCGGGCGTTCCCCGGACATGCCCTTCACCGCGCCGCGCGTGCCGCCGCCCCGCTCGCCGGCCGACGGCGGTCCGGAGCGCTGGTACGAGGAGGGGCTCGGCTGGGCGACGGTGGCCGGCCCGCCGGTGGGCCTGGTCACGGGTCTGCGCTTCGACGTCCTCGACCTGCCCGCCGAGGCAGGCCGGGCGGTGCTGCGCCGGACGGGCGCGGGTGCCACCGGGCCGGTGGCCCTCACGGGGCGGAGGATGCGGCTACTGGTGGCCGCGGGAAGCGCGGAGGAGCTGCCGGGGCTGCTCGACTGGCTGGAGTGGGGCGGGATCGCGCTGGACCTCGTCGCCCTGGGCGCCGGCAGCCGGATGCCCGCCCCTGTTCCCCCAGGATGGAGCGGTTCCGGCGCGCCGGGCGCCGCGGTGTGGCTGCGCGCCCCCGAGCCGGGCCGCGACGTGGAGCCGTCGCTGCCGGCCCTGTGGACCGCGGAGCGGGGCGGTGCGGCCGCCCCCTGTCTCGTACGGCTCGTGGCCGCCGCCGCGGCGGAGTGCCATCGGGTACGGCTGCTGAGGGCGCGGTCCCGGGAGATCCTTCCGGGGCGCCCCGGAGGGCGGCCGGTGGAACGTTCCGCGAGGCCGGTCGCTCAGCAGCTGACTCCTCAGCGGTTCGCGTCCTCGTAGGCCGCCTTGATCTCCGCCGGAACGCGACCGCGGTCGTTCACGTTGTAGCCGTTCTCCTTGGCCCACGCGCGGATCTTCGCGGTGTCCGGGCTGCCGCCGGCGGCGACCCGGCCCTTGCCGCGCGTACCGGCGCTGCGGCCACCGGTGCGCCGACCGCTCTTGGTGTACGGCTCGAGCAGGCCACGGAGCTTGTCCGCGTTGGCGGTGGTGAGGTCGATCTCGTAGGTCTTGCCGTCCAGCGCGAACGTCACGGTCTCGTCCGCCTCGACGCCGTCGAGGTCGTCGACAAGAAGGACCTGAACCTTCTGTGCCACCGGATTTCCTTTCATCGAAAATGCAGTACGCGGAAAGGAAACCGCTTTTCCCGGAAAAACACAAACCCCTGGGAGAGGTTCAGAAGCCCGGCAGTGCGGGAAACGTGCGCGATTCGGACATAGGGTTCCGTGCGCTCGTCAGGATCACAGATGCAGAAGCATCCGGCTGTTGCCCAAGGTGTTCGGCTTCACTCGTTCGAGACCCAGGAACTCGGCGACACCCTCGTCATAGGAACGCAGGAGCTCGCTGTACACATCTCCGTCGACCGGAGTCTCGCCGATCTCGACGAAGCCGTGCTTCGCGAAGAACTCGACTTCGAAGGTCAGGCAGAATACGCGGCGCACCCCGAGCCAACGGGCGGTGTGCAGCAACTTGTCGAGCACGTGATGTCCGACACCGGCGCCCTTGAAGTCGGGATCGACGGCGAGAGTACGCACTTCCGCGAGGTCTTCCCACATCACGTGGAGTGCCCCGCAGCCGACGACGACGCCGTCCTCGTCGCGTTCGGCGACCCAGAACTCCTGGATGTCCTCGTAAAGCGTCACGTCGGCTTTGTCGAGCAGGATGCCCCGGCGGGCGTAGGGGTCGACAAGGCGGCGTACGGCGGCGACATCACCGGTACGGGCACGGCGGACGGTGACGGCTTTCGAGGCGGCGGAGGACGACGGCATGGGGGGACGTTATCGCCCGTCGCCCTCGGGCTCCGAGGCAGCCTCTCCGGCGTCCGCGGGCGGGCCCCCGGCCGCACCCTCGTCCGCCCTCCCGCCTGCTTCCTCGCGGGCCCCCTCGGGCTGCGGGGCGGGGGTCTCCGGCAGGGGCGCGGGAGCCTCCGGCAGGGTGGGACCGACGATTCGGATCGCGTCGGTGAGGGCTTCCCGCTGCGCGCTCGACATCATGCCGAAGAACGCGACAAGGGCGGCCGCCGGGTTGTCGCTCTGGGCCCACGCCTCGTTCATCAGTGCGGCCGAGTAGGCGGCCCGGGTGGAGACCGCGGTATATCGATAGGCGCGGCCGTCGACTTCCCTCCGTACCCAGCCCTTCTGATGGAGATTGTCCATTACCGTCATGACGGTGGTGTAGGCGATGGACCGTTCCTGCTGGAGATCCTCCAGGACTTCCCGGACGGTCACCGGGCGGTTCCATTGCCAGACGCGTGTCATGACGGCGTCTTCCAGCTCTCCCAATTGGCGGGGCACACCGCCACCATAGTCGGCGAAGCGGGAATGGCCTGCTATTGACGGATGAAACGCAACAAAAAGGACGTACGACCTGAAAGCTGTCGTACGTCCTTCGGTGCGGGTGACCCTACGGGGCGTTGCCGTCCGCCTGGCGGGTCGCCTCGGCGCGGGCGAGAGCGGCGTCCACGGCCGCGTCTTCCTTGGCCTTGTTCGGGCCGCCCTGGCTCTTGACGATCGTGACGACGAGCGCCGTGAAGAACAGGGCCATCACGACGGGCGGCAGGAGCGCGGATACGTAGTCCATGCCGACCAGGGTAGCTATCCGGCGACGCGTTCCTCGGGCGGGGGCGGCGGTACGGGCCGCCGGCGCGGCGGGAAGACCTCGGACGGCTTCGGGGCCGGGCGCTTCGTCGGCGCGGGCGGCTGCTTCGGGGCCGGCTTCGGCTCGTCGGCGGCGCGGCCGCCGGGGAGGGCCAGCAGCCGGGCCCGGGGCACGGGGGCCACGGCCTGGGAGACGCGGGCGAGCGAAGCGAGGTGGGGGTCCCCCCAGGCGAAGCTCTGGGGGAGGGCGCGTACGGACCGTTCGGCGAGGACCTGGCAGCGCTCCAGGAGGCCGGACGCCCGCGGGTGGGCCCGCAGGGTGCGCAGGGCCGCGAGGTCGTCGGCACCCGGGTCGTATCCGGCGCCGAGGGCTTCCTGGAGGAGATCCAGGTAGCCGGCGCGCGAGCCCGGCAGGGCCTCGCGGTACCGGGTCAGGTCGGCGAGGAGGAAGGCACGCAGCCGGCCGGCCTCCCGGACGACGTCGTCCACGGACGCGGCGAGCCGCAGGCAGTCCTGGACGTCCTCGTCCTGAAGGGGGGCGGGGTTGAGGGCGGTGGCAAGGGCGCGTCGGAGCACACGCAGCTCGTCCGCACTGAACGCCATGCCGCCGCGGGATCCGTATGGCGTGGGCATGAGGTGACAATACGCGCTAATCGGACAAATTTCGTTTACCGATCAGCTCGGTGTGGCGGCGCCCCGACCGCTCCGGCGCCGCCCACGCGAGAGCCCCCGCTACATGCGCGAGACGTTGCGCTCGTACACCAGGCGCAGGCCGATCAGCGTCAGCCACGGCTCGTGCTCGTCGATCTGGGCGGAGTCGCCGAGGACCATCGGGGCGAGGCCGCCCGTCGCGATCACCGTCACGGTGGAGGGGTCGCCGTCCCGGCCCACGAGTTCGCGCTTCATGCGCGAGACCACGCCGTCGACCTGGCCCGCGTATCCGTAGACGATGCCCGACTGCATCGCCTCGACCGTGTTCTTGCCGATCACGCTGCGCGGCCGGGCCAGCTCGATCTTGCGGAGCATGGCGCCCTTGACGCCCAGCGCCTCGACCGAGATCTCGATGCCGGGCGCGATCGCGCCGCCCGCGTACTCGCCGCGCGCGGTGATCGCGTCGTACGTCGTCGCCGTGCCGAAGTCGACCACGATCGCCGGACCGCCGTAGAGCTCGACCGCCGCGACCGCGTTGATGATGCGGTCCGCGCCGACCTCCTTCGGGTTGTCCGTGAGGATCGGGACGCCCGTCTTGACGCCCGGCTCGACCAGCACGGCCGGGACGTCGCCGTAGTACCGCCGGGTCACCTCGCGCAGCTCGTGCAGCACCGAGGGCACCGTCGCGCAGATCGCGATGCCCTCGATGCCGTCGCTCAGCTCGACGCCCAGCAGCGGGTGCATGCCCATGAGGCCCTGGAGCAGGACCGCCATCTCGTCGGCGGTGCGACGCGGGTCGGTCGAGATGCGCCAGTGCTCGACGATCTCGTCCCCGTCGAAGAGGCCGAGGACCGTGTGCGTGTTGCCGACGTCGATGGTGAGCAGCATCAGGCCCGCACCTCGCGCAGGTCGAGGCCGATGTCGAGGATCGGGGAGGAGTGGGTCAGCCCGCCGACCGCGAGGTAGTCCACGCCCGTCGCCGCGTAGGCCGCCGCGTTCTCCAGCGTGAGGCGGCCGGAGGACTCCAGCACCGCGCGGCCGGCGACCAGCGCGACGGCCTCCTCGGTCTCCAGGGGGGTGAAGTTGTCCAGCAGGATCAGGTCGGCGCCCGCGTCCAGGACCTCGCGGACCTGGTGCAGCGTGTCGACCTCGACCTCGATCGGCACGTCCGGGAACAGCTCCCGCACGGCCTTGAAGGCCTGCGCCACACCGCCGGCGGCCACCACGTGGTTGTCCTTCACCAGCGCCGCGTCCGACAGCGACATGCGGTGGTTGACGCCGCCGCCGCAGCGCACCGCGTACTTCTCCAGGGCGCGCAGCCCCGGCGTGGTCTTACGGGTGTCCCGGACGCGGGCCCCTGTGCCCTCCAGGGCGTCCGCCCACGCGCGCGTGGCGGTGGCGATGCCGGAGAGGCGGCACAGGATGTTCAGCGCGCTGCGCTCGCCGGTGAGCAGGTCGCGGGTGCGGGTCGTGACGCTCAGGAGCTTCTGCCCGGCCTCGACGCGCTCGCCGTCCTCGACGTGCCGCTCGACCTCGAAGGTCTCGGTGCAGACGATGGAGAGCACCGCCTCGGCGACCCGCAGGCCGGCCACCACGCCCGCCTCACGCGCGGTGAAGTCGGCGGTGGCGACCGCCTCCTCGGGGACCGTCGCCACGGTCGTCACGTCCACCCCGCCGTCGAGGTCCTCCTCGATGGCCAGGTGGGCGATGTCCTCGACCTGCACCGGGTCGAGCCCGGCGTCGGCGAGGAGCTGCGCGAGCGCGGGGTCGAGCCCGCACTCGTAGACCTCGTCGCCGTCGGCGCAGCCGCAGCCGTCACCGCAGCCGCCCGCCTCCTCGGCCGGGGCGCTGATCTGGATCAGAGGGACGTCCACGGGCTGCGGACGTGCTTCTTCGGGCGTGCTCACGACTGCGGCTCCCTGGTTGCGTCGGCGGTTACGGGCGGAAAGTCTGCGGTGTCGGTACGGCGGACCACGAGCCGCCGGTCCGGGGTGAGGCGCACGATCAGATGGCGCCGCCACTCGTCGTCGCGCTCGGGATGGTCCTCGCGCCAGTGGCAGCCACGGGTCTCCCGGCGCTCCTGCGCGGCGGCGACCAGCACCCGGGCGACGCACAGCAGGTTCGTCGTCTCCCAGGACTCGACGCCCGGCTCGGCCGCCTTGCCCCGGCGGTCCTCCGCCTGCGAGAGGCTCAGCGCCTCCAGCGCGTCGGCGGCGGCCCCGAGGCTCTCGCCGGAACGCAGCACTCCGGCGTCCGCGCTCATGATCCGCTGGATCCGGACCCGGGTCTCGGGCGCGAGCAGCGGCAGCACGGACGGGGTGGCGGGCACGGCCGGCAGGCCCTCGCGGTGCGGGCCGCGCGTGGCGATGTCGTCGGCGATCCGCTCGGCGAAGACCAGGCCCTCCAGGAGCGAGTTCGACGCCAGGCGGTTGGCGCCGTGGACGCCCGTGCAGGCCACCTCGCCGCACGCGTAGAGGCCCGGGACGGTGGTCCGGCCCGTCAGGTCGGTGCGGACGCCGCCGGAGGCGTAGTGGGCCGCGGGGGCGACCGGGATCGGCTCGGTGACCGGGTCGATGCCGTGGGCCCGGCAGGCGGCGAGGATCGTGGGGAACCTGGTCTCCCACATCTCGGCGCCGAAGTGCCGGGCGTCCAGGTACATGTGCTCGGCGCCCCGCTCCTGCATCCGGCGCATGATCGCCTTGGCGACGATGTCCCGGGGGGCGAGCTCGGCCAGCTCGTGCTGTCCGAGCATGAAGCGGACCCCGTCGGCGTCGACGAGATGGGCGCCCTCGCCCCGTACCGCCTCGGAGACCAGCGGCTGCTGGCCCTCGGAGTCGGTACCGAGGAAGAGCACCGTCGGGTGGAACTGGACGAACTCCAGGTCGGAGACCTCGGCCCCGGCGCGCAGGGCGAGCGCGACGCCGTCGCCGGTGGAGACGGCCGGGTTCGTGGTGGCCGAGAAGACCTGGCCCATGCCGCCGGTCGCGAGGACCACGGCGGGGGCGTGGACGGCGCCGACGCCGTCGTGCTGGCCCTCGCCCATGACGTGCAGGGTCACACCCGCCGTACGCCCGTCGTCGTCCTTGAGGAGGTCGAGGACGAGCGCGTGCTCGATGGTCCGCAGCCCGCCGTCCCGTATCGCCTCCACTAGGGCGCGGGAGATCTCCAGGCCGGTGGCGTCTCCGCCGGCGTGGGCGATCCGGCGGCGGTGGTGGCCGCCCTCGCGGGTCAGGGCGATCTCGCCGTCGTCCGTCTTGTCGAAGTCGGCGCCGGTGGCGATCAGCCGGCGGACGGCGCCGGGGCCCTCGGTGACCAGCAGCCGGACGGCCTCGGTGTCGCAGAGCCCGGCGCCCGCGACGAGGGTGTCGTCGAGGTGCTGCTCGGGGGTGTCGCCCTCGCCGAGCGCGGCGGCGATGCCGCCCTGCGCCCAGCGGGTGGAGCCGTCGTCCAGGCGCGCCTTGGTGACGACGACCGTACGCAGTCCGGCGGCGGTGCAGCGCAGGGCCGCGGTCAGCCCCGCGACACCGGAGCCGACCACGACGACGTCGGCGTCGATGGACCAGCCCGGCGCGGGCGCGTGCAGCCGTATTCCGGTCACTTGGTGGCTCCGAAGGTCAGCGGGATGTTGTCGATGAGGCGCGTGCTGCCCACGCGCGCGGCGACGGCGAGGATCGCGTCCCCGTCGTGGTCGTCGCCGACCTCGGTGAAGTCGGCCGGGTCGACCAGGGCGAGGTAGTCGAGGACGAGCGGCGGCTCGGTCTTCGCCGCCTCGTCGAGGACCGTACGGGCCGCGGCCCGTACGGCGTCGGCGCCGCCGCACTCGGACGCCTGGGCGACCGCGTGTGCGTCGGCCGCGGCACGGGCCTCCCCGAGCCGGGAGAGCGCCTCGGCACGGTTCTCCGCCCGGCCCTGGGAGGCCGGCAGGGAGGCGGCACGCGCGCGCAGCGCGTGCTGGGCGGCCAGCCGGTCGCTCGCGGCGAACAGGGCGCGGGAGAGGGCGAGGGCGGTACGGCGCTCGCCGTCGGAGAGGTAACGGTTGCGGCTGGACAGGGCGAGACCGTCGGCCTCGCGGACCGTCGGCACGCCGACGATCTCCGCGGGGAAGTTCAGATCGCGGGCCATCCGCCGGATCAGGGCCAGCTGCTGGGCGTCCTTCTGGCCGAAGAAGGCCAGGTCGGGACGGGTGAGGTGGAGCAGCTTGGCGACGACCGTGAGCATGCCGTCGAAGTGGCCGGGCCGTGAGGAGCCTTCGAGGCGCCCGCCCATGGGCCCGGCGGTGATCCGGACCTGGGGCTCCCCGCCGGGGTAGACCTCGTCGACGGAGGGCGCGAACACGGCGTCGGCCCCCGCCTCCTCGGCCGTCCGGAGGTCGGCCTCCAGCGTGCGGGGGTAGCGGTCGAGGTCCTCGCCCGCGCCGAACTGGAGCGGGTTGACGAAGACGGTGACGACGACGAAGCCGTCGCGCCCGACGTGGGCGCGGGCGGTACGGACGAGAGTGGCGTGCCCCGCGTGGAGCGCGCCCATGGTCATCACGACGGCCGTACGGCGGTTTCCGGCCACGCCCGGGGTGGGGGCGAGGGCGTGCAGCTCGGCGGCCGTGCGGACCAGGGCGAAGGTCGTCGATGTCATCGGTCGGTCTCCCCGTCGGCGAGCACGCCCAGCAGGTCCTCGGCCAGCTCGGGCTTGAGCAGGCCGTGCGCGAGCGCCCGGTCGGCGGTCGTGCGGGCCATCGCCAGATAGCCGGCGACGGTGCCCGGTGCGTGCTTGCGCAGCTCGGCGACGTGCGCGGCGACCGTGCCCGCGTCACCGCGCGCCACGGGGCCGGTGAGGGCCCCGTCGCCGGACCGCAGGGCGTTGTCCAGGGCGGCGCCCAGGAGCGGGCCGAGCATCCGGTCGGGGGCGGAGACGCCCGCCGCACGGAGCAGGTCCATGGACTGGGCGACCAGGGTGACCAGGTGGTTCGCGCCGAGGGCGAGGGCCGCGTGGTAGAGCGGCCGGGCCTCCTCGGCGATCCACTCGGGCTCGCCGCCCATCTCGATGACCAGGGCCTCGGCGGCCAGCCGCAGCTCCTCGGGCGCGGTCACCCCGAAGGAGCAGCCGGCCAGGCGCTGGACGTCCACGGAGGTGCCGGTGAAGGTCATGGCGGGGTGCAGGGCGAGCGGCAGCGCGCCGGCCCGGCGGGCGGGGTCCAGGACGTTCACGCCGTACCGCCCGGAGGTGTGCACGAGCAGCTGCCCGGGCCGTACGGCCCCGGTCTCGGCGAGGCCCTCGACCAGGCCGGGCAGGGCGTCGTCGGGGACGGTCAGCAGCACCAGCTCGGCGCGGGCGAGCACCTCGCCGGGCGGCACGATCGGCACGTCCGGGAGCAGGGTCCCGGCGCGCCGCACGGACGCGTCGGAGACCGCGGAGACGGCGACGGGGCGGTGTCCCGCGAGCTGGAGGGCGGCGGCGAGGGTGGGTCCCACCCGGCCGGCTCCGACGACTCCGACGGTGAGTCGCGCGGGACGGTCTTCCGCTCGGGGTTCTGCTGGTCGATTCACGCGGCAACGGCCTTCCGTTCCAGTCCGCGGGGGGTACCGGACGATTTCTGGTCATGCTACGCCAGCGTTTCGCGCTCCTCCGTGACTGTCCACAGGGTGTGGGTGGTGGTGTGATGATCGGCCCATGGACGAAACGGAAGCGCGGCTGCATCGGGCGAAGGTGTGGGGCGGTGCGCGGCGCACGCTGCGGCACTCGCCGGTCGAGGGCACGGTCGGGGAGCGCCTGCGGGAGCTGGCCGACTGGGCGGGGGCGGCGGAGGACGACGGCGGACCCGTCGACATGTACGGGGACGGGCCGGTCGAGCGGCTGGAACAGCGGGTGGCCGAGGAGCTCGGCTTCCCGGCCGCGGTGTTCTTCCCGACCGGGACGATGGCCCAGCAGGTGGCGCTGCGCTGCTGGGCGGGGCGGACCGGGAACCCCGTCGTCGCCCTGCACCCGCTCGCCCACCCCGAGGTCCACGAGGGCGGGGCGCTCACGGCGGTGAGCGGGCTGCGGACGGTCCACCCGGCGGACGGCCCGAGGCTTCCGACGGCCCAGGAGGTTCGGGAGCACCCGGAGCCCTTCGGGACGCTGATGCTGGAACTGCCGCTGCGGGACGCCGGGTTCGTGCTCCCGGCCTGGGACGAACTGGTCGAGGTCGTGGAGGCGGCCCGGGAGCGGGACGCAGTGGTGCACGTCGACGGCGCGCGGCTGTGGGAGTGCGCCCCGCACTTCGGGCGCGGGCTGCGGGAGATCGCGGGGCTCGCCGACAGCGTGTACGTGTCCTTCTACAAGTCCCTGGGCGGCCTTTCGGGAGCGGCGCTGGCCGGCCCCGAGGACGTGATGGAGGAGGCCCGGGTGTGGCGGCACCGGTACGGGGGCCAGGTCTTCCAGCAGTACCCGGCGGCGGTGTCGGCGCTGCGGGGCCTGGACCGGGAGCTGCCGAGGCTGCCGTCGTACGTGGCCCACGCGCGCGTGGTGGCGGCCGGGCTGCGGGCGGGGTTCGAGGAGGCGGGCGTGCCGTGGTTCCGGGTGCACCCCGAGGAGCCCCACACCCACCAGTTCCAGGTCTGGCTGCCGTACGCCCCCGACGTCCTCACGGCCGCCGGCCTGGCGCTCACCGAGGCCACGGGCACGGCTCTCTTCCGCCGCTGGGGCGGCCCGGGCGCGGGCGGCCCGCCGGGCGTGGCCGTGACCGAGGTGACGGTGGGGGAACCGGGGCTCACGTGGACGGAGACCGATGTCCGCGACGCGGTACGGGAGTTCCTCACGCACGTCGCACGGCCCGCCGATTGACGGACGCCGTCAAACGGTTCGACCGCCCCCGGGCCGCCCCGCACCATAGGGGGGTGAGCCTGACCATCGACATCACCGGACTGCCGCACGAGCGCATCTCCTTCGGCCCCTCGCCGCTGGCCGAGCTCGGCGCCGCGCTGCACGCGCTGTCCGAGCCCGGCCACCACCCGGGGCTGCACGGCTGGGCCACGACCACCGCCGCGGCGCTCAAGCCCGAGCTCGCCGACCGGCTGCACGAGGCCGACTTCATGTGGCGGTCCACCCGCTCCGACTTCCTGCTGCCCGCCCGGCCGCGCGAGACGCTCGCCGAGGAGCTCGACGACCTCGACCGGATGGACGACGAGACCTACGTCGGGGCCGCCCTCGAGATCTCCTGCAGCACCCAGTACGCGGACGGGCTGCCCTCCCCGCTCGTCGACCCGCACTCCCGCTGCCGCGCCCTCGACCTGGCCGCCGCCCGCGGCCCCCGGCAGTACGCGTTCGTGGAGCGGACGCTCGCCGATCCCACCGGCACGCGCGCGTGGATCCGCAGGCTCCTGGAGGACTGCGACGAGGCGTTCTTCGCCGACACCTGGCGCCGGGTCCGGGTCCAGCTCGCCGCCGACGCCCGGCACAAGACCGAACTCCTGCGCCGCAAGGGCCTCGCCGAGGCCGTGGCCGCCGTCTCCGGAGCGATGAGCCTGGAGGAGGACGCCGACGGCTCCCGGATCGTCATCGACAAGCTGGTCCACGGCCGTACGCACACCGAGGGCTCGGCGCTCACGTTCCTGCCGACCGCCTTCGGCCGGCCGCACCTGATCGCCCTGCACGCCCGCGGCTGGCAGCCGGTGATCCAGTACCCCGTCTCCACCGGCGAACTCGCCGGATCCGCCCCCGTGGAGACGGTCAAGCTCCGCCTGGAGGCCGTCGCACACCCGATGCGGATGCGGATGTGCCGCAACCTCGCCCGCGCCTCGTACACGACGAGCGAGCTGGCCGACGCGTACGGCATCAGCGCCCCGGAGGTCTCACGCCACCTCGCCGTCCTGAAGAAGGCCGGGCTGCTCACCACCCAGCGCCGCGGCCGCTACGTGCTGCACCAGCTCGACGTCACCGTCGTCGCCCGCCTGGGCAGCGACTTCCTCGAAGCCGTCCTGCGCTGACGCGCGGCGGCTCAGACCGCGCCGCCGCCCGCCCGCACCAGGCCCGTCTCGTACGCCAGGACCACCACCTGCACCCGGTCCCGCAGGTCCAGCTTGGTCAGGATCCGGCCGACGTGCGTCTTCACCGTCGCCTCCGACAGCACCAGCCGGGCGGCGATCTCACCGTTCGACAGGCCCTGGGCGACCAGGAGCATCACCTCGCGCTCGCGGTCGGTGAGCCGGTCCAGCTCCTTGTGCTGCGGCTCGCGGCCCGAGGACGGCAGCATCGGCGAGAAGCGGTCGAGGAGGCGGCGGGTCGTGGACGGGGCCACGACGGCGTCACCGCTGTGCACGGAGCGGATCGCGCCGAGCAGCTCGGCCGGCGGCACGTCCTTCAGCATGAAGCCGCTCGCGCCCGCCTTCAGCCCCGAGAAGGCGTACTCGTCGAGATCGAAGGTGGTCAGGATCAGCACCTTCGGGGCGTCCGGCTCCGAGCAGATCCGGCGGGTCGTCTCGACCCCGTCGAGCTTGGGCATCCGGACGTCCATCAGCACCACGTCCACGGCCGTGGAGCGCAGCACCTCCAGCGCCTCCACACCGTCCCCCGCCTCGGCCACGACCTCCATGTCCGGCTGGGCGGCGAGCACCATGCGGAAGCCGGTGCGCAGCAGCACCTGGTCGTCGACGAGCATCACGCGAATGGACATGTGGTTCCTTCGGATCGTCAGTGAGCGGGCTTCAGGGGGAGCAGGGCGCTGATGCGGAAGCCGCCCCCGGGGCGCGGTCCCGCGTCCAGGGTGCCGCCGACCATGCCGACCCGCTCCCGCATGCCGATCAGGCCGTGGCCGCGGCCGTCGGCGCCCCCGTCCTCGTACATCTCGTGGGTCGCGCCGCGCCCGTCGTCCTCGACGAGCAGCCCGAGACCGTCGTCGAAGTAGACCAGCCGGACGCTGGCCCCGGCGTCCGGGCCGCCGTGCTTGCGCGTGTTGGTGAGGGCCTCCTGCACGATCCGGTACGCCGTCAGCTCGACGCCGCTCGGCAGCGGGCGCGGCGTGCCCTCGATCCGGAAGTCGACGGTCAGGCCGGCGCCTCGCACCTGCTCGACCAGGTCCTCGATCTGCTCGACGTCCGGCTGGGGCACGTACTCCCCCGCCTCCTGGTGCTCGCCGGTGCGCAGGATGCCGAGCAGCCGGCGCATCTCGGCCAGCGCCTGACGGCCGGTCGAGGAGATCGTCTCCAGGGCCTGCTTGGCCGTCTCCGGGGAGGAGTCCAGGACGTAGGCGGCCCCGTCGGCCTGGACGACCATCACGGAGACGTTGTGGGCGACGACGTCGTGCAGCTCGCGGGCGATCCGGGCACGCTCGGCGGCGACGGCCACCTTGGCCTGCGCCTCGCGCTCCTTCTCCAGGCGGGAGGCGCGCTCCTCCAGTTGCGCGAAGTAGGCGCGGCGGGTGCGCAGCGAGTCGCCGAGGACCCAGGCGAGGGCGAACGGCACGGTCATGATCACCGTGAAGAAGACATGCGCGAGGGCCGAGCCCGGGCTGGTCTCGGAGGGCCATCTCAGGCTGGAGAGCGTGGCGGCGCCGAGACCGCCGGCGAGCGCGAGACGGGACGCCCAGCGCGGCCCGTCGTGCGCGGCGACGGTGTAGATGATCACCAGCATGGCGAAGTCGGCGAAGAACGGCTGCAGCCCGAGGGCGAGCTGGGCGAGGCCCAGCACGACGGTGAGGACGAGCATCTTCTCGGGCTCGCGGCGGCGCAGCGCGACGACGAGGCTGAACAGCGCGGCGACCAGTCCGTACGCGGCGGGGTGGCCGGTCCCCGGGGAGGCCGACACCACCCACAACAGGGAGAACCCGAAGAGGACGACGGCCCAGAAGGTGTCGACGCCCGTCGGGTGTCTGCGGAGGAAGTCGTAGAGGCGCTGCACGTAACCCAGCGTAGGGAAGGTGGATAGGTGCAGGGGTCAACCGTGGGGTCGATCCTTGACGCGAGGACCGTACTCCGCAAGGTGGAGACTGGCCTGTGTGACGGATGAGACGTGTCAGTGGCAGGGGTGGCGTGAGGCCACGGAGCGGGCGCTGTACGGCCCGGGCGGCTTCTTTCTGCGCCCCGAGGGTCCGGCCGGGCACTTCCGCACCTCGGTGCACGCCTCGCCGCTCTTCGCGGGGGCCGTCGCGCGGCTGCTGACCGAGGTGGCGCAGGAGCTGGGGACGGACGAGGTCGACTTCGTCGACATGGGCGCGGGCCGCGGTGAGCTGGTGGCGGGCGTCCTGGCCGCCGTACCGGCCGGCCTTTCGGTACGGGCGTACGGCGTCGAACGGGCGGACCGGCCGGCGGGGCTCGACCCGCGGGTGGAGTGGACGGACCGGGTGCCGGAAGAGGTCCGGGGTCTGCTGTTCGCGAACGAGTGGCTCGACAACGTGCCGGTGGACGTCGCCGGCGTCGACGAGGCGGGGGTCGTGCGGTACGTCGAGGTGCGGGCGTCGGACGGGGCGGAACGGCTGGGGCGACCCGTCGCGGGCCCGGACGCGGAGTGGCTGGAGCGATGGTGGCCTCTCGCGGAGCCCGGCGAGCGGGCGGAGATCGGGCGGCCGCGGGACGAGGCCTGGGCGGCGGCGGTCGGCTCGCTGGCGGCGGGCACGGCGGTGGCGGTGGACTACGGGCACGTACGGGAGTCCAGGCCGCCGTTCGGGACGCTGACCGGGTTCCGGGCGGGGCGGGAGGTGGCGGCGGTGCCGGACGGCTCGTGCGACGTCACGGCGCATGTGGCGATGGACGCGTGCGCCCGGGGTGGCGGAGAGGTGGTCACCCAGCGGGAGGCGCTGCGGCGGCTGGGGGTGAGCGGGGAGCGGCCACCGCTGGCGCTGGCGTCGAGCGACCCCCGTGCCTACGTACGGGCGCTCGGCGCGGCGGGCGAGGCTGCCGAGCTGACCGCGCGCGGGGGGCTCGGGGACTTCCTGTGGCTGACGCGGAGGGTGGCGGGGCCGAGCGGGCCGGGCCCCGGGGATGACCGGTCCTGACGGGGCGCCGCCACCGGGGGCCGCGCCCACCTGTTCCGCCCTGCGGAACAGGTGCCCACAACGGCTGTGACACGGGGGATACTGGCGTCCATGACGGAGACGACGGTCGGAATCGGCGGGGCGGCGGAGAGCACCGACATGGTGCTGAACATCGGGCCGCAGCACCCTTCGACCCATGGTGTGCTCCGGCTGCGGCTGGTCCTGGACGGTGAGGTCATCCAGCGGGCCGAGCCTGTCATCGGGTACATGCACCGCGGTGCCGAGAAGCTCTTCGAGGCGCGCGACTACCGCCAGATCGTCATGCTCGCCAACCGGCACGACTGGCTCTCCGCCTTCTCCAACGAGCTCGGTGTCGTCATGGCCGTCGAGCGCATGCTCGGCATGGAGGTCCCCGAGCGGGCCGTCTGGACGCGGACGCTGCTCGCCGAGCTGAACCGCGTCCTCAACCACCTGATGTTCCTCGGGTCGTACCCCCTCGAACTGGGCGGTATCACCCCGGTCTTCTACGCGTTCCGGGAGCGCGAGGAGCTCCAGGCCGTGATGGAGGAGGTCTCCGGCGGCCGGATGCACTACATGTTCAACCGGGTCGGCGGGCTCAAGGAGGACCTCCCCGCCGGGTGGCTCGGCCGGGCACGGGCGGCCGTCGCCGACGTGCGGTCGCGGATGGACGTGTACGACAAGCTGGTCGTCGGCAACGAGATCTTCCGGGGCCGTACGCGCGGCGTCGGCGTCCTGACCGCGGAGACGGCGCACGCGTACGGCGTCTCCGGGCCCATCGCCCGCGCCTCCGGCGTCGACTTCGACCTGCGCCGCGACGAGCCGTACCTGGCCTACGGGGAGCTCCAGGACACGCTCGAGGTCGTCACGCGCCAGGAGGGCGACTGCCTCGCGCGCTTCGAGTGCCTCCTCGACCAGACCCACAACTCCCTGGATCTCGCCGACGCCTGTCTCGACCGGCTCGGCGAGCTGCCCCCGGGGCCGATCAACCAGCGGCTGCCGAAGGTGCTCAAGGCCCCGGAGGGCCACACGTACGCCTGGACCGAGAACCCGCTCGGCATCAACGGCTACTACCTGGTCTCCAAGGGCGAGAAGACGCCGTACCGGCTCAAGCTGCGCTCGGCGTCGTTCAACAACATCCAGGCGCTGACCGAGCTGCTGCCGGGCACCCTCGTCGCCGACATGGTGGCGATCCTGGGCTCCCTCTTCTTCGTCGTCGGCGACATCGACAAGTAGCGTCGGCGTCAGTTCCGGCGCATGACCACGAAGTCCCGGGGGTCCTTCTCCGGGCGCCGGTGTTCCACCACGCGCCAGCCCCAGCGCTCGTAGCGGCCGCGCAGCTCGGGCACGTCGAGCGTCATCAGCAGCCGGGGCGCGGGGGCCTCTTCCGCGAGAAGGGTGTCGTGCAGCGCGCGGCCCAGGCCGTGGCCCTGGTGGGCGGGGGCGACGACGAGTTCGCCCAGTTCGAACGCCTCCGGCCCACCGGAGAGCACGGTGTCGCGCCAGCCCGCGGCGAACCCGGTCAGAGCGCCGTCCGGGTCGTACGAGGCGACGCAGCGGAAGCCGGGCTGTCCCGCGGAGACCCGGCCGAGCAGCCGGTCCACCGTCCGCAGGGCCCCGCGCGGGGGCTCGTGCCAGGGCGGGCCGCAGAACGCCTGCGCGCAAAGAGCGATCAACTCGTCCCGGGCCGCCGTGACCTCCGCGGCGGCGAGCGCCCTGATCGTCACGTGCCGACGGCGCCGCGCAGCTCCGCCACGTCGATCTGCTCGGTCTCGTCGTGCGCGGTCAGGTCGATGACCTTGCCGATCGCCCGCTGCTCGGGGGTGCGGCGCGCGACGGTCGCGAGGACCTCCTCGCCCACCACGTCCGCGAGGTCGGCGTCCTGGACGGCCTCGATGGCGGCCGCCTCCTTCTGCGTACCGAAGAAGTCGAAGCCTCCCTCGGGGCGCGCGGTGCGCCGGCCC
Source organism: Streptomyces sp. NPDC127129 (assembly GCF_042671585.1). Lineage (NCBI taxonomy): Bacteria > Bacillati > Actinomycetota > Actinomycetes > Kitasatosporales > Streptomycetaceae > Streptomyces > Streptomyces sp. NPDC127129. Next base: position 102,909 of record NZ_JBHXTV010000020.1, on the reverse strand, counting down.
GCGTAGGGGACGATGGCGCTCGCGACCGGGACGGCTCGGACCGCGGGCACGGCGGAGGGCACGGGAACGACGGCGGTCGACGGTCGAGCGTGCGGCTCGCTCCCGGCGGCCGCCGCGTGCTTCCCCTGCGGCTCCTCCGTCTCCCGGGAGCGCTCGGCCAGATCACGGCTGCGGGCGGCCTCCGCCGTCCGGCGGGCCTCCTGCGCGGCGGCGTTGCGGGCCAGGTCGCGCAGGGCGTCGGCGGCCTTGCGGTACAGGGCCGGGGTCGGCGTGGATCCGGCGGCCGTCAGCTCCTTGGCCGGGACGGTCGCCTCCAGGGCGAGCTGCCTGCGGCCTTCGAGGGCGCTGGCCCGCTCGGTCTCGGCGTTGGCGTACCGGCGCAGCAGCGCCGCGTGCTCGCCGCGCAGTCCGGCGAGCTCGACCCGCTTGGCGCGCAGCTTGGCGTCGAGCTTGGCCCGCAGCTCGCGGGACTCGTCGAGGTCGGCCTCGAGCTCGGCTATGCGCTCCTCGGTCTTCCACTGGTCCGCGGTGCGGGCCCGGGTCAGCTCGGCGACCTGGCGTCCGGCGCTCCGGTCCCAACTGCGCATGATGACGCCACCGGTGACGGCGGCCGCCGCCGCGGCGGCCACGAGCAGCCGAAGTGCCACGGGATCGGCGAGCAGCCAGGCGCCCGCGGCACAGACGGCCGACGCTCCGGCCACCGCGGAGGGCGGCAGGAGCTTGTGCAGGGGAGGTGAATGGCGGTGGCGTCCACGTGGCATGGCCTGAAATTTACCGTGCGTAGGCACTGTATGGGGTGTCGGCCCGGCAATCTCTTGGCCACTTCTCGTCGTCCTGACCGAGCCCCGGTCCCGGCCGGGCCGACTCCCCTTACCGGACCCTTACTTGCTGACCAGGCCCTTCGACTCCAGATAGGCCTTCGCCACGTCCTCGGGCTTCGCCCGCTCCGCATCCACCTTGCGGTTCAGTTCGGCGAGATCGGCCGTGGTGAGGACCTTTGTGATCTTGTCGAGAGCGGCCGCGATCTCGGGCGATCCGGCGTCCTTGGCATTGACCACCGGCAGCACATTGTCGGCGTTCTGCAGCTTCTTGTCGTCGTCGAGGAAGACCAGTCCGAAGCTCTCGATCGTGGCGTCCGTCGTGGTGGTCAGCACCAGCTGGTCCACGCCGTCCTTGACCGCCTGCTTGGACTGCGGGGTGCCGACGCCCTTGGGGTCGATCCCCGTCACGTCGATCCCGTAGGTCTTCTTCAGGCCCGGAGCGCAGAACGGCCGTATCTCGCATTCGTCGCCGGCCGCGATCTTCACCTTCAGCTTGGCGGCGCCGAGGTCCGAAAGCGTCTTCAGCTTGTTCTTCTCGGCGAATTCCTTCGACACCGCGAACGCGTTCTGGTCGACGGCCTCGCCGACCGCGAGGACCTTCAGTCCACGGGGCTCCGCGAGCTTCTTCAACGCCTCCACCGTCGCGGCCGCGTCACCGGAGGCGACCGGCTTCTCCTCGGGCGCCTTCGGGCCGTTCACCTTCGCGTTGAGGAATTCCGCGATCGTCGCCGCGTATTCCGGCACGACGTCGATCTCGCCCTTCTCCAGGGACGGTTCGTACAGCTCGCGGTTCTTCACCGTGGTGACCGTCGCGGAGTATCCGGCGTCGTTCAGCACCTGCGCGTAGAGCTCGGCGAGCACCTTGGACTCGGTGAACGCCGCCGCGCCCACGACGAGCGAGCCCTTCTTCGACCCGGACGCGCCGCCGCTGCCGCCCGCCTTGCCCTCCTCCAGGCTGTCGCCGCCGCACGCGACGAGCGAGACGGTCAGCGCCGCCGTACCCAGTACCGCACCCGCGATGCGCGAGGTCCTGCTCACGAGATCACTCCCAGTAGGTCTAGTCGTCGTTCCGTCGTCACAAGCGGTTCCGTCGGTTCTCAGGCGCGCCGTCCGAGGAGTCGGTCCGCCCCCACGAGCACCAGCTCCACGACGAGGGCGAGCAGGGCCACGAGCAGGGCGCCCGCGACGACCTGCGGGGTGTCGTACGTGTTGAACCCGGCGGTGATGATCCGGCCCAGGCCCCCCTGGCCGACCATCGCCGCGATGGTCGCCGTGGCCACCACCTGCACGGCGGCCGAGCGCAACCCTGTCATGATCAGCGGCCGGGCGAGCGGGAGTTCGACCTTCCGGAAGACCTGTCCGCCCGACATCCCCATCCCCCGCGCCGCCTCGACCACCGCCCGGTCGACCTCGCGCATGCCCACGTACGCGTTGGTGAGCAGCGGCGGCACGGCGAAGAGCACCAGCGCGATCACCGTGGGGACGTAGCCGGCGTTGCGCAGCGGCGACACCATGAAGAGGGCCAGGACCGCGAAGACCGGTATCGCCCGGCCCACGTTCGAGACGTTGACGGCGAGCGCGCCGCCCCGGCCGACATGGCCGAGGCCGAGCCCCAGCGGCAGCGCGACGGCGCAGGCCAGCAGCAGCGCGAGACCGCTGACGTACGCATGCTCACCCAGGCGGTGCCACACCCCGCCGTCGCCTGCCCAGTTGGCGCCCGTGCCCAGCCAGCTCCAGGCGTCCGCCATGATCCCCATGCTCTACTCGCCCCCCGGCGCCGTGCGTATGCGGGTCCACGGCGTGAGCAGCCGCTGCACGCCGAGGAGCAGCAGATCCGCGGCCACCGCCAGCAGGACGCACAGCACCGAGGCGGCGAGCACCTGCGCCTTGAAGAACGTCGGCAGCGCGTCCTCGATGAGGTTGCCCAGACCGCCCCGCCCCACGATCGAACCGACCGTCGTGAGCGCGATCGTGGAGACCGTCGCCATCCGTATTCCGGCCATCAACGCGGGCAGGGCGAGCGGCAGCTCGACCTCCCACAGCATCCGCGCCGAGCCGTACCCCATCCCGCGCGCGGCCTCCCGCGCCTCGGCGGGGACCGCGTCCAGACCGGCGACCGTGTTCCGTACGAGAATCGTCAGCGAATACAGCACGAGACCCGTCACGACCAGCGCCGCGGAGAGCCCGAAGAACGGCAGGAGCAGCGAGAACATCGCCAGCGACGGGATCGTGTAGAGCAGCGTCGTCAGTCCGAGCACCGGCCCGGCGAACCGGGGCCGCGCCCGCACGAGCAGCGCCAGCGGGAAGGCGACCGCGATGCCGATGAGCACCGACACGACCGTGATCCCCACGTGCTGGAGCAGCGCGTCGGTCAACTCCTGGCTGCGGGTGCGCAGATACTCGCCGCAGATCCAGTCGTTCGTCACCAGACAGTTCGCCGCGCTCATGTACCCTCCCCCGGTCACCAGCCGTGCCGAACACGTGTCTGGTCGACCCTAACCCCCGGCACGGACAATCGCCGAGGACCGCCACATGGCGGCAACACGCCCTTCACACGGACCCGTCGATCAGGCGTCAGAATGAGGAACATGATCCGGTTCGAGCATGTGACCAAGCGGTACGCGGACGGCACCACCGCCGTCGACGACCTCTCCTTCGAGGTCGCCGAGGGTGAACTGGTGACGCTCGTCGGCCCGTCCGGCTGCGGCAAGACCACCACGATGAAGATGGTGAACCGGCTCATCGAGCCGACCGAGGGCCGGATCCTCCTCGACGGCCAGGACATATCCGAGGTCGACCCGGTCCAGCTGCGCCGCCGGATCGGCTACGTCATCCAGCAGGTCGGCCTCTTCCCGCACCGCACGGTCCTCGACAACACCGCGACCGTCCCGCACCTCCTCGGCACCTCGCGCGCCCGGGCCCGCGCACGCGCCGCCGAACTCCTCGACCTGGTGGGCCTCGACCCGAAGGTCTACGGCGGCCGCTACCCCGAGCAGCTCTCCGGCGGCCAGCGCCAGCGCGTCGGCGTCGCCCGCGCGCTCGCCGCGGACCCGCCGGTGCTGCTCATGGACGAGCCGTTCGGCGCCGTGGACCCGGTGGTGCGCGAGCACCTCCAGAACGAGTTCCTCCGCCTCCAGTCCCAGGTCCGCAAGACGGTCCTGCTCGTCACCCACGACCTGGAGGAGGCCGTCCGGCTCGGGGACCGTATCGCCGTCTACGGACAGGGCACGATCGAGCAGTTCGACACCCCGGCGACCGTCCTCGGCGCCCCCGCGACCCCCTACGTGGCCGACTTCGTCGGCTCGGACCGCGGCCTGAAGCGGCTCTCGGTCACCGCGGTGGACGCCACCGCCCTGGAAGAGGTCCCGGTGGTCCGCGCGGGCGAGCAGCCGTCCCCCGGCGCCCCCTGGTCCGTCGTCCTCGACACCGACGGCCGCGTCACGGGCTGGGTGTCCGCGGACGACCCCGGCCGCACCCGGCCCGCCCCCGAGCCGGTCCCGCTCGGCGCCACCCTCCGGGAGGCGCTCGCCGCGCTCCTGCAGAACGACACCGGCTGGCTGCCCGTCACCGACCCCGCCGAAGGCGACCGGTACGCGGGCGTCCTCACCCCGGGCACCGTCCACCGGGCCCTGCGCGCAGCCTCCCCGGGCCCGGAGGGGTCCCCGGACTCCCCCAAGCAGCTCAGTTCGCGCTGAGCCGGCCGCTCATCCACACCAGGCCCGGCGGGATCTCCCGGTTCCAGGTGTTGAAGTTGTGGCCACCGCTCTCCAGCGTGATCGAGGAGACCCGCGCCGGGGCCTTCACCTTCCTGATGAAGTCGCGCGTCCCGCGCAGGTTCCCCTCCCCCTGCTTCGACGTCGTCACCAGGAACGACGACGACGCGCCCTGCGGCAGGTGGTCCAGGCTCCACAGCAGGTCCGCGCGCCTGCGCGCCTTGTCGTCACCGTGGAAGAGGTCGCCCGTCGTCACGTCCTCGGCCGCCTTGTAGTACGCCGAGAAACCCGCGCCCGCCGCGAACCGGTCCGGGTGGTGCAGCGCGATCTTCAACGCGCAGTAGCCGCCCGTCGAGTTCCCCATGAACCCCCAGTTCCGCGCCTTCGTCCCCACCCGGTACGTCTCCGAGACCGCCTTCGGCAGGTCCTCGGCGAAGAAGGTCTCGGTCTGCGGACCGCCCGGCACGTTCACGCACTCCGTGTCCCGCGGCGGTGCGACGGTCGGCCGCAGCATCACCAGGATCATCGGCCGCATCTTCTTCTCCTTGGCCTGCGTGAAGGCCGTCTTCGGGTACTTCAGCCCCTTGAGCAGGTTCTCCGCGGTACCCGGGTAGCCGGTCAGCACCACCGCGGCCGGGAACGTGCTCGACGCGTACTCCTTCTGGAAGTACTCCGGCGGCAGATACACGTACGCCGGCGAGTCGATGCCGGACTTCCGGCCGGTGACGACGACCTTCTGGATCTGGCCCCCGACCGAGGGCCGGGACCCGCCGGGCACGTCCGGCGCCTGCTTCCCGACGACCCTGATGTCCTTCGAGCCGGCCGAGTGGTCCACGACCACCCCCATGTCCTGCTCCTGCCCCAGCAGGTCCGCCCACGACCCGTAGAAGAGGAAGGAGTTGTTCGCGGCGAGCCCCACCGAGGCGAACAGCGCCAGCTGCGTGGCGAGCAGCAGCCCGATCCTGCCGAGCACGGCCCGCACCCCGCCCCGCGCGAGGCGCGGCCACAGCCAGACCGTGGCCGCGAACAGCACCACCGCGAGCACGACGGCCAGCGCCAGAACCTTGTTGCTGGTGAGACCCATGAGACGCCCGAGCCCTCTTCCTGAGAATTTCCTGTGGCCGAATGAACCCGCTCCCCCGCCCGGCCGTCCTAGAAAGCGCAAAACCTCCGGCAACGGCCCGCCCCTGACCACCGCGCGGCCGACGGAGAACGAATCTTTCGCGGAGCCACGGGAAGCACGGGAAGCGATGTCTGTCACGGTAGATGGGGACAAATCAGGATTGGTTCCGGTTCAGGTACGCCGGATTCTGCGCGGACCACGCCCCGAAAAGGTCCCCTCACTCGTCGGAACGGCCTGCACCCTCATCGGCCTGATCGACATCGCCGCGGGCGTCTTCCCGCGCTTCCGGGCCAGCCGGATGCACGCCCTCGCCGAAGTCCTGCCCGGCACCCTCGGGCCGCTCTCCGCGGCCCTCTCCCTCAGCGCCGGCGTGCTCCTCCTGCTCCTCGCCCACGGCCTCAAGCGCCACAAGCGCCGCGCCTGGCGCGCCGCCGTCGTCCTCCTGCCGCTCGGCGCCGTCGCCCAGTTCGTCTGGCGCCACTCCGTCATCGGCGTCCTGCTCTCCCTCGCGCTGCTCGCCCTGCTGCTGCGCCACCGGAACCAGTTCGCCGCCCTCCCCGACCCCCGCAGCCGCTGGAAGGCGCTCGCCAACTTCGTCCTCATGGGCGCCGGGTCGATCCTCCTCGGCCTCGTCATCGTCAGCGCCCACCCGCGCCGCGTCATCGGCAGCCCCAGCCTCACCGACCGCCTCGAACACGTCCTGTACGGACTCTTCGGCTTCGAAGGCCCCGTCGGCTACACCGGCGGCGCCGACTGGACCGTCGGCTACTCCCTCGGCGCCCTCGGCATGCTCACCGCCCTCACCACCATCTACTTCGCCTTCCGCCCCGAGCACCCCGCCGCCCGCCTCACCGAGGACGACGAGACCCGGCTCCGCGCCCTGCTCGACAAGCACGGCGGCCGCGACTCCCTCGGCCACTTCGCCCTCCGCCGCGACAAGGGCGTCGTCTTCTCCCCCAGCGGCAAGGCGGCCGTCTGCTACCGCGTCGTCTCCGGCGTCATGCTCGCCAGCGGCGACCCCATCGGCGACGTCGAAGCCTGGCCCGGCGCCATCGACCGCTTCATGGACGAGGCCCAGGCCCACTCCTGGACCCCCGCCGTCATGGGCTGCTCCGAGACCGGCGGCGAGGTCTGGACCCGCGAGACCGGCCTCGACGCCCTCGAACTCGGCGACGAGGCGGTGGTGGACGTCGCGGATTTCTCCCTCTCCGGGCGCGCCATGCGCAACGTGCGCCAGATGGTGAAGCGCATCGAACGCAACGGCTACACCACCAAGGTCCGCCGCGTCCGTGACCTCAGCGACGGCGAACTCGCCCGCGTCCGCCGCGCCGCCGCCGACTGGCGCGGCACCGACACCGAGCGCGGCTTCTCCATGGCGCTGGGCCGCATCGGCGACCCGGGCGACGGAGACGCCGTCATAGCGACCGCGCACAAGGCAGACGAGGACGGCGCGGCCTCCCCGTACGGCGACCTCAAGGCGATCATCCACTTCGTGCCCTGGGGTCCCGACGGCATGTCCCTCGAACTCATGCGCCGCGACCGCTCCGCCGACCCCGGCATGAACGAGCTGCTCATCGTCGCGGCCCTCCAGGACTCCCCCCGCCTCGGCATCGAGCACGTCTCCCTCAACTTCGCCATGTTCCGCGCCGCCCTCGCCCGCGGCGAGAAGATCGGCGCCGGACCCGTCCTCCGGCTCTGGCGCGGACTGCTCGTCTTCCTCTCCCGCTGGTTCCAGATCGAGTCCCTGTACAAGTTCAACGCCAAGTTCCGGCCCCGCTGGGAACCCCGCTTCGTCGTCTACCGCAAGAGCCGCGACCTGCCGCGCATCGGCTTCGCCGCCATGCAGGCCGAAGGCTTCGTCGACCTCCGGCTGCCCCGCCCCTTCGCCCGCCGCAGGGCCGCCGCGGAGCCCCGCCCCTGCACCCACATCGTCGCCCCCCAGACCGACCGGGAGGTCCGCGCCGCGTGACCCGGCGCGGCCCCTCCCCGGGGCCCCGCCCGGCCCGTCCCCGGGGCCCCCGCCGACGCCGCCCCGGGAGTCCCCGGCCGGCTCTCCCCAGGGGGCCCTGCCCGGCCATCCCGAGTGGTCCGCGGGGCCCGACCCGCGCCCCGGGCCCTACGCTGGGCATATGAGTACGTCGATCGGCCGGGGCACGGCCTTGGGCCTGCCGGAGTGGGACCGCTGCGCGGTCATGGGCGTCGTCAACGTGACACCTGACTCCTTCTCCGACGGCGGCCGCTGGTTCGACACCACGGCCGCCGTCAAGCACGGACTCCACCTCGTCGCCGAAGGCGCCGACCTCGTCGACGTCGGCGGCGAGTCCACCCGCCCCGGCGCCAGCCGCGTCGACGAGGAGGAAGAGCTCCGGCGGGTCGTCCCCGTCGTCCGCGGCCTCGCCTCCGAAGGCGTCACCGTCTCCGTCGACACCATGCGCGCCTCCGTCGCCCGGGCCGCCGTCGAAGCGGGCGCCGCACTCGTCAACGACGTCAGCGGCGGCCTCGCCGACCCCGGCATGGTCCCCGCCGTCGCCGCCGCCGAGGTCCCCTTCGTCGTCATGCACTGGCGCGGCTTCAGCCAGGACATGAACAGCCTCGCCGTCTACGACGACGTCGTCGGCGAAGTCCTCACCGAGCTCCGCCGGCGCATGGAGGCCGTCGTCGAAGGCGGCATCCCGCCCGAGCGGATCGTCATCGACCCCGGCCTCGGCTTCGCCAAGCTCGCCCCCCACGACCTCGCCCTCGTCGCCCACCTCCCCGAACTGCGCGCACTCGGCCGCCCCCTGCTCGTCGCCGCCTCGCGCAAGCGATTCCTCGGCCACGTCCTCACCCGCGAGGGCGCGGGCCCGCCGCCCGCCCGCGAACGCGACGCCGCCACCGCCGCCGTCTCCGCCCTCGCCGCCCACGAAGGCGCCTGGGCCGTCCGCGTCCACGAGGTCAGAGCCACCGCCGACGCCGTCCGAGTCGCCAGAGCCGTCGAAGGAGCCCGGTGACCCACCAGACCGACACCGCAGCGGTCGAGGCCGCCAACACCGCCTTCTACGAGGCCATGGAGCGCGGCGACTTCGAAGAGATCTCCACCCTCTGGCTCGACGACGGCGCCACCCCCATCAGCTGCGTCCACCCCGGCTGGCCCGTCCTCTCCGGACGCGGCGAGGTCCTCCGCTCGTACGCGCTGATCATGGCGAACACCGAGTACATCCAGTTCTTCCTCACCGACGTCAAGGTCTCCCTCGGCGGCGACGTGGCCGTCGTCACCTGCACCGAGAACATCCTCAGCGGCGGACCCGCCGAGGACGGCGCCGAACTCGGCCCCCTCGTCGGCCAGCTCGTCGTCGCCACCAATGTGTTCCGTCGCACATTCGAGGGGTGGAAGATCTGGTCCCACCACGGCTCTCCCGTCCTCACCGAAACCGACGACGAAGAGGACGAGGAACCCAGCGCCTGACGGGATCCGGGGACCGATCGGGTGACGCCGGGGATTGGAAACCGGCCCTCTGGGTAGGGGCCGCTCCCAGCCCCTATGGCCGCCGCCCCGAACCCCCGTGGGCACGTGCTGTCGGTGCTCGCAGGTAGATTCGATTACGGACACCCGGCCGTCCGCACCCGGCTGCGTGGCCACAAGAACTACGACAGCAGGAGTGATTCGCGTGGATCGTGTCGCGCTGCGCGGCCTCAAGGCCCGAGGACACCACGGCGTCTTCCCCAAGGAACGCGAGGAAGGCCAGACCTTCATCGTCGACCTCGTCCTCGGCCTGGACACCCGCCCCGCGGCCGCCGACGACGACCTGACGAAGACCGTCCACTACGGCGTCGTCGCGGAAGAGGTCGTCGACGTCGTCCAGGGCGAGCCCGTGGACCTGATCGAGACCCTCGCCGAGCGGATCGCCGAGCAGTGCCTCAAGCACGCGGGCGTACAGGAGGTCGAGGTCGTCGTCCACAAGCCGGACGCGCCGATCACGGTCCCCTTCGACGACGTGACCATCACCATCACCCGGAGCCGAGTATGAAAGCCACGCACAGCGATCCCACCGTGCAGCCCGTACCGGCCTCCGTCGTCGAGGCGGTCGACGCCGCCGACGTGACCCTCTCCAACCCCAAGTGGGCCGTCATCGCCCTCGGCGCCAACCTCGGCAACCGCCTGGAGACCCTCCAGGGCGCCGTCGACGCCCTCGAAGACACCCCCGGCCTCCGGGTCAAGGCCGTCTCCCCCGTCTACGAGACGGAGCCCTGGGGCGTCGAGCCCGGCACCCAGCCCTCGTACCTCAACGCGGTCGCCCTCGTGAAGACCACCCTGCCGCCCAGCTCCCTCCTGGAGCGGGCGCACGCCGTCGAAGAGGCCTTCCACCGGGTCCGCGAGGAGCGCTGGGGCGCCCGCACCATCGACGTCGACATCGTCGCGTACGCCGACGTGGTCTCCGACGACCCCGTCCTCACGCTCCCCCACCCCCGCGCCCACCAGCGCGCCTTCGTCCTCGCCCCCTGGCACGACGTCGACCCCGACGCCCAGCTGCCCGGACGCGGCACGGTCGCCGAGCTGCTCGCCCTGGTCGGCCGGACCGGCATCGTGCCGCGCGCCGACCTGGAACTCCGTCTGCCCGAGTAGTCGTTAGGCTCGTGGAAGACCGACCGCGAGACGACACGAAGGACACCCGGTGAAACAACTGCGGCTCAAGGTTCTCGCCGGACTGTTCATCGTCGCCGGAATCCTGTCCTGGGGCGCCGCGCGCCTCTGGGACGCGGTCGGCACCCTGCCGAGCGTGCCGCTCGCGGCGCCCATCGTCCTCGCGTCGATCGCGGTCGTCCTCACGGCGACGGCCCTCTCGATCCGGTCCCGCCTCAAGGCCCAGCGCGAGCGCCGCCCCGGCGCCAAGGGCGTCGAACCGCTCATGGCCGCCCGCGCCGTGGTCTTCGGCCAGGCGAGCGCCCTGGTCGCCGCCCTGGTCGCCGGCATGTACGGCGGCACGGGCGTCTTCCTCCTCGGCTCCCTGGACATCCCGGCCCGCCGCGACCAGGCGATCTACGCCGGCTTCTCGGTCCTCGCCGGCATCGGCGTGATCGCGGCGGCCCTCTTCCTGGAACGGGTCTGCAAACTCCCGGAAGACGACGACCACAACGGCAAGGGCACGGCCCCGGTGGCGTAGACGGCCTGTTCGCCTCGCCGGAGGTCGGAACCCACATCGGCGGCCCTCGGCCGCGCGCCGAACTCGAAAGCGCCATGCCCGAGGTACCCGGCGGGCGCCCCCACCTCTTCGTGATCGAGGTCGCCGGGGGACGATGGCCGGCATGATCACCCTCGAGGAGTACGGCACCGAGCAGTGGATCGGCGTGTGGTCGCCGGTCCCGCGACCGGGCCGGTGAGCCGGACCGCTACCGGCAGAGCGCGTCGATGTCGTCCGAGAAGGTCACAAACTCGGCCTGCGCCTCCGTGATGATCTCCCGGGCGGGTCGGCGGCGAGTCGTGGCATGGCGCTCGGCCGTCGCGGTCAGGGCCGCGTTCGGGCACGCCTCGCGGTGGTCGTGAAGCGCGGCCTCCATGGGCCCGAAGCCGTCGGCCAGCACCCAGAGGAAGTCCGAGAGGTTCCCCGCGACCACACCCCGCTCGCCCTCGGAGCCCATGAACACCACGGGTTGCTCGGCGAGTGGCCGCCCCGCCCGCACCCACCAGATCGCGGCGAGCCCTCCGGTGCCGTCCTGCCCGAAGACCCGGTAGGCACCGCCGTCCAGCTCGTGGTTGCCGGTCCAATGCCGCAGCCAGTCGGTGGTCTCCTCGGCGGAGTCGAAGGCGTCGTACGGCTCGAAGTCGACGCCCTCGCCCTCGTCGTAGTCGAACTCCACACGGGCCACCTCGGCCAGAGCACTCGGAAGACGCCGGTCGTCACCACTGATCTCGCTCATGCCCGCAGGCTATTCGGCCCCACTGACAATGCGGCCTACCAGGGTTCCCGCACGAGATGGCCGTTCACCAGGAACGTGGGGTGGGGTTCGAGCCGGTAGCTGTAGAGCGTGAAGGGTTTGACGGGCATCGGCCTTCGACGGACATCCAGGACTTCGGCCCAATGGGACTCCCTGGGCTCCAGCGGATGCCGCTCGGGCCGAAACGTGCCCCGGGTAGCCCAGCTGTCGGCAACCACCAAGTGGGACGCTAGCCCGTTGTTCCGGGCCGTGAATCGAGCGCCGATCACGCGTGCCAACTCGGCGAGGAACGGAGTATTCGCGCTGACGATCACACGCGACCGGCCATCCTTGAGCCGACATCCGTCGCCGTCGATGTATCCGTCGAGGAACCCGTCGAAGACCTCTCGATCTCGGAGCACCACGCGGGGAAACCGCTGGCGCATGTGATGGGCATCGCCCCCCACGTACTGACGCAGGGCATCGGCGAGATACGAGGAGACAACCCTGACGCGGAAACCTGGCGCATCCCTCTTCAGGTAGCCGGATGGGCGCGTGATGGGCTCCAGCCGCGCCGGTAACCCTGTAGCAGCCGTCAGACAGGCTGCGTAGCGGGCGGCGAAGCCCTCATCATTCACGACGAGCGAAACATAGTTCCTGCCGACGGAGCCGTCCGAACAGGTTGCGCCGACGAAGTAGCCGAACTCGTAACCTGGCCGAACGGTCAACCGACCACGACACAGCTTCCGGGCGGGCGTCCACGCCACGACGGTCCCGACAGCATCCGCCGCATGCGTCCACCCGTCCGGTGTGCCCAGTAATTGCGCGGGTGCCGCCAGGAACACCGCATGCTCCGTCACGACCTCGACGACCTCACGGTCCTTGACCGCCGTGACGCCGGTGACCATCGTCTGCGCCGTCCGCCCACCATCGACCGTCCACAGGCAGTCGCCCACGCGGACGTTCACGGCCCGTTCACGGCCGCCCACAACGTTCACCGTCTGACGGCTGGGAAACCCCTGCCCCATCGCGATCCCCCTTGATCAGCGATCATCTCCACTGATTGGGGACAGTATCGGGCAGTACCGACAATGGACCTATCGCGCCATGATCAGGCTCATGGCTTCGTTGCGCGTTGCGGGGTCCCGCAGCTGGCCGCGTACGGCCGAGGTGATGGTCTTGGCGCCCGGCTTGCGGATGCCGCGCATCGACATGCACATGTGCTCGCACTCGATCACCACGATCACCCCACGGGGCTCCAGGATCTCCATCAGCGAGTCGGCCACCTGCGTGGTCAGCCGCTCCTGGACCTGCGGGCGGCGGGCGTAGACGTCTACCAGCCGGGCCAGCTTGGACAGGCCGGTGATCTTGCCGGTGGTCGAGGGGATGTAGCCGACGTGGGCCACGCCCCTGAACGGGACCAGGTGATGTTCACAGCAGCTCGTCACTTCGATGTCCTTCACCAGGACCATCTCGTCGTGGCCCAGGTCGAACGTCGTCGTAAGGACATCCTCAGGGCGTTGCCACAAGCCCCCGAATATCTCCTTGTACGCCCGCGCCACGCGCGCCGGCGTCTCGCGCAGGCCCTCGCGGTCCGGGTCCTCGCCGACCGCGATGAGGAGCTCTCGTACGGCGTTCTCGGCGCGCTTCTCGTCGAACTCGCCGATCGTGCCCTCGCCGTCCAGTGTCACCGGGTCGGTCATCTGTGCCTCGTTCCGTCTGACTGTCGTGCGCGGAAATGAGCCGCGCCCCCACAGGCTAAAACCTGTGGGGGCGCGGCTTCCATTCCGGGGGGCCGGGGTCAGGACTCCGGGGTGTCCTCCGGGGCGACCTCGATCGCCTTGGTGGTCTCCACCGTCGCCGTCGTCGCCGACGAGCCGTTCGCGCCGTTCGTCAGTGCCAGCTCCTTGGGGGAGAGCACCGGCGGACGGGTCGAGGGCGTGCGGCGGGACGAGCCGGTCCAGGCCGGGCGGGCCGGGCGCTTGACGATCGGGGCGAAGATCTCGGCGATCTCCTCCTTGCCCAGCGTCTCCTTCTCCAGGAGCTGCAGGACCAGGTTGTCGAGAACGTCGCGGTTCTCGACGAGGATCTCCCACGCCTCGTTGTGCGCGGTCTCGATGAGCTTCTTGACCTCTTCGTCGACCAGCGCGGCGACCTCTTCCGAGTAGTCGCGCTGGTGCGCCATCTCACGGCCCAGGAACGGTTCGGTGTTGTCGCCACCGAACTTGATCGCGCCGAGCCGCTCGGTCATGCCGTACTGCGTGACCATCGCGCGAGCGGTGGCCGTGGCCTTCTCGATGTCGTTCGCCGCGCCCGTGGTCGGGTCGTGGAAGACGAGCTCCTCGGCCGCGCGCCCGCCCAGCATGTAGGCCAGCTGGTCGAGCATCTCGTTGCGGGTGGTCGAGTACTTGTCCTCGTCCGGGAGCACCATCGTGTAGCCGAGGGCCCGGCCGCGGGACAGGATCGTGATCTTGTGCACCGGGTCGGAGTTCGGCGAGGCCGCCGCGACCAGGGCGTGGCCGCCCTCGTGGTACGCGGTGATCTTCTTCTCCTTGTCCGACATGATCCGGGTCCGCTTCTGCGGGCCCGCGACCACGCGGTCGATCGCCTCGTCCAGGGAGTGGTTGTCGATCAGCTTCTTGTCCGAGCGGGCGGTGAGGAGCGCCGCCTCGTTGAGGACGTTGGAGAGATCGGCACCCGTGAAGCCCGGCGTGCGACGGGCGACCGCGCCCAGATCGACGTCCGGGGCGACCGGCTTGCCCTTCTGGTGGACCTTGAGGATCTCCAGACGGCCCTGCATGTCCGGGCGGTCGACCGCGATCTGGCGGTCGAAGCGGCCGGGGCGGAGCAGAGCCGGGTCGAGGATGTCCGGGCGGTTCGTGGCGGCGATCAGGATGACGCCGCCCTTCACGTCGAAGCCGTCCATCTCGACGAGGAGCTGGTTGAGGGTCTGCTCGCGCTCGTCGTGGCCGCCGCCGAGGCCGGCACCGCGGTGGCGTCCGACGGCGTCGATCTCGTCGACGAAGACGATCGCCGGGGCGTTCGCCTTGGCCTGCTCGAAGAGGTCACGGACCCGGGAGGCACCGACACCGACGAACATCTCGACGAAGTCGGAACCGGAGATCGAGTAGAACGGCACGCCGGCCTCGCCCGCGACGGCGCGCGCGAGGAGGGTCTTGCCGGTTCCGGGCGGGCCGTAGAGCAGCACACCCTTGGGGATCTTGGCGCCGACGGCCTGGAACTTCGCCGGCTCCTGGAGGAACTCCTTGATCTCGTGGAGTTCCTCGACGGCCTCGTCCGAGCCCGCCACGTCGGCGAACGTCGTCTTCGGGGTGTCCTTGGTGATGAGCTTGGCCTTGGACTTCCCGAAGTTCATGACTCGGGAGCCGCCGCCCTGCATCTGATTCATCAGGAACAGGAAGACGACCACGATGAGGACGAAGGGGAGCAGCGAGAGCAGCACCGACAGGAACGGGCTCTGGCGCTCGGGAGAGACGGTGTAGCCCTTGTCGAGGTCGCCGGAGGCGGACTGCTCCTGGAGCGTGGTGGTCAGGTTGGCGCCCTGGTCACCGATGTAGCTGGCCTGGATCTTGGTGCTGCCGCCGTACTTGTCCTTGTCGGCGCCCTTCTTGAGCTCGACCTTGATGACCTGCTCGTCGCCGGTCGTCAGCTTGACCTGGTCGGCCTGCTTGTCATTGATCGCCTGGACGACCCTGCTGGTGTCCACCGTCTTGTAGCCCTCGGACGAGCCGACGACCTGCATCAGCACGACCACGGCGAGGACGGCCAGCACGATCCACATGACCGGCCCACGGAAGTATCGCTTCACGTCCATCCATACGGAGCGAGAACGCCCCGTCCCTCCTGCCCGTAGGTAAATGCTGCTGTGAGAGCTGCTATGAGAAAAAGCTGTTCTTCGGACGGTACCTCAGGCTGGTGGCCCGTGGCCGCCTTCCCTTGCTCCAACGGCGGGAGGGCGGTACGGGTTCCCGTGCCTCAGCCGCCGTAGACGTGCGGTGCGAGAGTGCCGACGAAGGGGAGGTTGCGGTACTTCTCGGCGTAGTCGAGGCCGTAGCCGACGACGAACTCGTTGGGGATGTCGAAGCCGATCCACTTCACGTCGATCGCGACCTTGGCGGCGTCCGGCTTGCGCAGCAGCGTGCAGACCTCGAGGGAGGCGGGCTCGCGCGAGCCGAGGTTGGACAGCAGCCAGGACAGCGTCAGGCCGGAGTCGATGATGTCCTCGACGATCAGGACGTGCTTGCCCTTGATGTCGGTGTCGAGGTCCTTGAGGATGCGGACGACGCCCGAGGACTGGGTGCCGGCGCCGTAGGAGGAGACGGCCATCCAGTCCATGGTGACGGGGGTGGACAGCGCGCGCGCCAGGTCCGCCATCACCATCACGGCGCCCTTGAGGACTCCGACGATGAGCAGGTCCTTGCCCGCGTACTCCGCGTCGATCTTCGCGGCCAGCTCGGCCAGCTTCGCGTCGATCTCTTCCTTGGTGATGAGCACCGACTTGAGGTCGGTGCCCATGTCCTTCTCGTTCACCCGGGTCACTTTCGTTGCAGCTTGCGTCAGCCTTGCCGAATGACCAGTCTGCCACCCTGGCGCCGTGCCTCGACGCGGCCGGGCAGATTGATGGCGCCCTGGCCGCGCCAGCCGGTGATCAGCCGGTCGACTTCTTCGATGTGGCGGGCGAAGAGGGAGCCGGCGGGAGCGCCCTCGGCGATCATGGCGCGGCGCAGGATGCGGCGGCGTACGGCGGGCGGGAGGCCGAAGAGTTTGGCGCATTCGAGTCGGCCGGCTTCGTCGCGTACGGCGGATTCGGCGTCGGCGGCCCAGGAGTCGAGGGCGTCGGCGTCGTCGCGGGAGAGCTGGGCCGTTCGGGCGAGGGCTTCGACGACGCCCTTGCCGAGGGCCTTCTCGAGGGCGGGGAGGCCCTCGTGGCGGAGGCGCGAGCGGGTGTAGGCGGGGTCCGCGTTGTGGGGGTCGTCCCAGACGGCGAGCTCCTGGGCGACGCAGGCCTTGCGGACGGTCTGCCGGTCGAGCTCGAGGAAGGGGCGGCGGTAGCGGCCGGCGGCGCCGGAGACGGCGGCCATGCCGGACAGGGAGCGGATGCCGGAGCCGCGGGCGAGTCCGAGCAGGACGGTTTCGGCCTGGTCGTCCCGGGTGTGGCCGAGGAGGACGGCGGTGGCGCCGTGGCGTTCGGCGGCGGCGTCGAGTGCGGCGTACCGGGCGTCGCGGGCGGCGGCTTCGGGGCCGCCTTCGCGGCCGACGGTGACGGTGACGGCTTCGACCGGGCCGAGGCCGAGTGCGGACATGCGTCCGGCGACCTCGGCGGCTCGTTGGGTGGAGCCGTCCTGGAGGCCGTGGTCGACCGTGATGCCGCCGGCCCGGACGGCGAGCTTGCGGGCCTCGAAGGCGAGTGCGGAGGCGAGCGCCATGGAGTCGGCGCCGCCGGAGCAGGCCACGAGGACGAGGGGCTGTCGGTCGGGTGCGGGGACGGTGCTGTGTTCCGTGCTCGGTTCGGTGCCGTGCTCGGTGCTGTGTTCGGCGCTGTGTTCAGTGCCGTGCTCGGTGCTGTGTTCGGCGCTGTGTTCAGTGATGACGTCGTGGAGTACGCGGCGGACCGCCAGGCGTATCGCCGCGACCGCAGGATGGGGACCCATGTCCGGTGCCCTTCGTGGAGGAGTGGGGTGCCTCGGTCGGAGTCTTAACGGTCGGAAGAGGGGGTTCGGTCACTCAGAGTGCGTCGATGGTGACAGAACCTGGCCGTTACCCGAGCATTGCACGCCCCACCCCTGGTCTACGGTCCCTCGGATGGGTGATTGGCGGTGTGTTCTTCCGTCGTACGTCGCTCCCGTCTCACGAGTCTGCCTTACGGTGCACCCTCGCGATCCAGTCGGCGGGTGCGGCGATCTCGGCCTTGGTGGGGAGCGTGTTGGGGGAGGTCCAGACGCGGTTGAAGCCGTCCATGCCGACCTCGTCGACCACGGCCCGTACGAAGCGTTCCCCGTCGCGGTACTGGCGCAGTTTCGCGTCCAGGCCGAGGAGCTTGCGCAGGGCGAGGTCGAGGCGGGAGGCGCCGCGGGCGCGGCGCTGCTGGAACTTCTCGCGGATGTCGGCGACCGAGGGGACGACCTCGGGGCCGACGCCGTCCATGACGTAGTCGGCGTGTCCTTCGAGGAGGGACATGACGGCGGTGAGGCGGCCGAGGATCTCGCGCTGTTCGGGGGTCTGGACGAGTTCGACGAGGGAGGGGCTCGGTTCGCCCTCCTCCCCCTCGGGGCGGCTGCCGGCGAGGGCCTGGGCGGCTTCGCGCAGTCGTTCGACGACGGTGGAGGGGTCGACCTCGGTGGCGCCGAGGAACGACTGGATCTCGCCCTGCAGATGGTCACGGAGCCAGGGAACGGCGGTGAACTGGGTGCGGTGGGTCTCTTCGTGGAGGCAGACCCAGAGGCGGAAGTCGTGGGGGTCGACGGCGAGTTCGCGTTCGACGTGGACGATGTTGGGGGCGACGAGCAGGAGGCGGCCGCCGCCGTTCTCGCCCGCGGGCAGTGCGCGGGTGGCGGGGGCGAAGGTCTCGTACTGGCCGAGGATGCGGGAGGCGAGGAACGACAGCAGCATGCCGAGTTCGACGCCGGTGACCTTGCCGCCGACGGCGCCGAGCACGGTGCCACCGGGGGTGTTGGTGCGCCGCTCCTGCATCTTGTCGAGGAGCGGGGAGAGCAGTTCGCGGAAGCCGGCGACGTTGGCCTTGATCCAGCCGGCGCGGTCCACGACGAGGACGGGGGTGTCCTGTGGTTCGTGGCCGTCGGGGATCATCCGGGTGAAGGCCCTGACGTGTTCTTCGGCCGCCTTGGCGTGCCTGCGGAGTTCCGCGACGACGTCGCGGGCCTCTTCCCGGCTCACCTCGGGTCCCGGTTTCACCAGTCGGGTCGCGGTCGCGACCGCGAGGTTCCAGTCGACCATCTCGACACCACCGATGCTCGTCATGCGTCAACCGTACGTTCTCGACGCCCGTTCGGTGAGTGTTCGTTCGCCATCAGCCCTGGGGGGCGAGGGCGGCGGAGAGCCGGTCGAGGGCGGGTTGGGCGGTGTACGGGGAGGGGGTGCGGCCGGCGAGGAAGGCGAAGGCGAGGAGCCGGCCGTCGGCGGTGACGACGGTTCCGGCGAGGGTGTTGACGCCCGTGAGGGTGCCGGTCTTGGCGCGTACGAGTCCGGCGCCGGTGGTGGCGGGTCCGGTGTCGAAGCGGCCCTGGAGGGTGCCGCTGAAGCCGCCGACGGGCAGGCCGGTCAGGACGGGGCGCAGGGCGGGGCGGTCGGGGTCGGCCGCTCGGGTGAGGAGGCCGGTGAGCAGGGCGGCGGAGAGCCGGTTGTCGCGCGAGAGGCCGCTGCCGTCGGCGAAGCGGGTGCCGGCGGTGGGCAGGCCGAGGGTGGTGAGTTCGGCGCGGACGGCCTTGCCGGCGCCGGTGAAGCTCGCCGGCTGCTTGCGGGCGAGGGCGGTCTGGCGGGCGAGGGCCTCGGCGAGGTCGTTGTCGCTGTGGGTGAGGGTGCGCTCGACGAGGTCGGAGAGCGGTGCGGACTCGGTACGGGCGAGCGCGGCGGCCTTGGCGCCCCGGGCGGGCTCGGTGCCCTGGCCCGGGCCCGGCTCGGCGCCCTGGCCCGGCTCGGCGCCCTGGGCGGGCTTGGGGGCGGTGCCGGGGGCGGGGGTGCCCCGGACCTTCGCGCCGGCCTCGGTGAGGAGCTTGGCGAAGGCGGTGGCGGTGTCGCGGGCCGGGTCGGCGGCGCGGGGCGCGGGGCCGCTGCGCGAGCCGTCGAGGCGCCCCTCGTCGAGCATGAGGGCGCTGACGGGGGCGATGTTCTCGTTGGGGCCGATGGGGTGGCGGGCGGGTCCGCGGTAGAGGCTCGCGTCGTAGGTGATCCGTACGCCGGTGGTGCCCCGGTCCTTGAGGGCACGGGCGGTGGCGGTGGCGAGGGCCTTGAGACGGGCGCGGTCGAGCGTGGGGTCGCCGCCGCCGACGAGGGTGACGGTGCGGCCGTCGGCGGAGGCGACGACAGTGGTGGGGATGCGGTGGTCGGGGCCGAGGGCGGAGAGGGCGGCGACCGAGGTGGCGATCTTGATGGTGGAGGCGGGGGTCATCGGGGTCGTGGCGCCCTCCCCGTACAGCTGTCTGCCGGTGGTGGCGTCGACGACCGACGCGGTGCGCAGGGGGCCGAGGCCGGGGTCGGCGAGGAGCGGTACGAGGACGGCGGCGAGGTCGTCCCGCAGGCCGGCCGGGGGCGCGTCGAGCGCGCGGAGTACTCCCGCTGCGCTGGGGGCCGGGGCGGGCTTGCGCGGCGGGCCGGCCGGGGGCCGCTTCTCCGCGTGATGTGCGCCACCTGTCGGGGTCGCGGCGGCCGCCCGGGCGCGCTCGGCCTTACGCTGACCGTTGTCCCACGGTCCGGCGGCGGTCACCGCTCCGGCGGCCAGGGCCAGACCGAGTACGGCAGAGCACGCCGTGAGCTGCCAGGTCCTCGGCTCCGGCATTGCTGACCAGCCCCTTTCGCGATCACACACAGGCGTGAGGGACACTTAATCACTGCGCGTTGCCGCAGGCATTCACATGTGTTGATTCAGGAGGAGCCACCCGTGGAGTTCGACGTCACCATCGAGATCCCGAAGGGGTCGCGGAACAAGTACGAGGTCGACCACGAGACGGGTCGCATCCGCCTGGACCGTCGCCTCTTCACCTCGACCAGCTACCCGGCCGACTACGGCTTCGTCGAGAACACCCTCGGCGAGGACGGCGACCCGCTGGACGCGCTCGTCATCCTGGACGAGCCGACGTTCCCCGGCTGCCTGATCAAGTGCCGCGCCATCGGCATGTTCCGCATGACGGACGAGGCCGGCGGCGACGACAAGCTGCTCTGCGTCCCCGCGTCGGACCCGCGCGTCGAGCACCTGCGCGACATCCACCACGTGTCGGAGTTCGACCGCCTGGAGATCCAGCACTTCTTCGAGGTCTACAAGGACCTGGAGCCGGGCAAGTCGGTCGAGGGCGCCGACTGGGTCGGCCGCGCCGAGGCCGAGGCCGAGATCGAGGCCTCCTACAAGCGCCTGGAGGCGCAGGGCGGCGCCCACTGAGTGGGTCCCTGCTGAAGCTGTGACGGGCGGTGCACCTCGTGCGGGTGCGCCGCCCGTCTCGCGTGCTGCCGTATGCCCGTGCCCATACTGGGCAGAGAAGCGCGCATGGGAGTGAGGGCGAAAAGAGTGGTCGCGGAGGCGGACGGCCCGGAGGACCGGAAGCCGCAGTCGGACGAGGCGCGCAGCGCCTTCATCCCGCCGGCGGGGGTCGATCAGCCGGTGGTGCCGGAGGAGGAGCATCCGACCTCGGAGTTCGCCATTCCCGCGGGGCTGGCTCCCGAGCCGCCCGCCGAGCCCGAGGGCTCGGCGTTCGCGACGCCGTCGACGTACTCCGCGAAGAACGCGCCGCCGGCCTTCACGCCCGCCCACGGCATGCCGCTCGTGCGGCTGCCGGCGGACGCGCCGTGGCAGGACCGGATGCGGACGATGCTGCGGCTGCCGGTCGGGGAGCGGCCGGTGCCGGAGACGCGCAAGGAGGACGAGGCGGGGCCCGCGGTGGGCCGTGTGCTCGACCTGACCCTGCGTATCGGCGAGCTGCTGCTGGCGGGCGGGGAGGGCGCTGAGGACGTCGAGGCGGCGATGTTCGCGATCTGCCGTTCGTACGGTCTGGACCGGTGCGAGCCGACGGTGACGTTCACGCTGCTGTCGATCACGCACCAGCCGTCGCTGGTGGACGACCCGGTCACGGCGAACCGGACGGTACGGCGGCGGGGCACGGACTACACCCGGCTGGAGGCGGTCTACCAGCTGCTCGCCGACATCAACGCGGACGAGGTCTCGCCGGAGGACGCGTACCGGCGGCTGGCGGAGATCCGGCGCAACCGGCACCCGTACCCCGGATGGGTGCTGTCGGCGGCGGCGGGTGTGCTGGCGGGCGCGGCCTCGGTGCTGCTCGGCGGCGGGTTCACGGTCTTCATGGTGGCGGCGCTGGGCGCGGTGCTCGGCGACCGGCTGGCGTGGCTGTGCGCGGGGCGTGGGCTGCCGGAGTTCTACCAGTTCCTGGTGGCCGCGATGCCGCCGGCGGCGATGGGGGTGCTGCTGACGCTGCTGCACGCCGATCTGCGGCCCTCGGCGGTCATCACGGGTGGCCTGTTCGCCCTGATCCCCGGACGTGCCCTCGTGGCGGCCGTGCAGGACGGTCTGACCGGCTTCTACATCACGGCCTCGGCCCGGCTCCTGGAGGTCGGGTACTTCTTCGTGGCGATCGTGGTGGGTGTGCTGTCGGTGCTGTACCTGGCGGTGCAGTTCGACGCGCAGCTGAACCCGGACGGGGTACTCAATCCGGTCGAGCGGCCGGTGGTGCAGATCCTGGCGTCGATGGTGCTGTGCGCGACGTTCGCGATCCTGCTGCAGCAGTCGCGGCAGACGGTGCTCTTCGCGACGCTGAACGGCGGGGTGGCGTGGGTGATCTACGCGTCGATCGCGGTGACGGCCGGTGGGTCGGCGGTGATGGCGACGGCGGTGGCGGCGGGTCTGGTGGGTCTGTTCGGGCAGCTGGCGGCCCGGTACAACCACACGTCGTCGCTCCCGTACGTGACGGCGGCGATCGGGCCGCTGCTGCCGGGTTCCGCGACGTACTTCGGGGTGCTGGGAATCGCCCAGAACAACCTGGACCAGGGCTTCGCCTCCCTTGCGAAGGCGGCGGCCCTGGCCCTGGCGATCGCGATCGGGGTGAACCTGGGAGGCGAGCTGGCCCGCCTCTTCATGCAGGCTCCGCGCGCGGCGGCGGCGCGCCGCGCGGCGAAGCGTACGAGGGGCTTCTGACCCCGGCCGTCACCGGCGCGGGGTCCTGGGGCCGACCTTTATCCGGGGTCCTGGGGCCGGCCGTTATCGGCGGGCGTGGCGTCCGCGGCCGCCCTGGTTCGGGCTGCCGGGGCCGTCGCCGCCCTCGTCCTCCTGGGCCTTGGCCTTCTTGGACTGGGAGCGGGCGCGGAGGTACTCGATCACGATCGGGACCACGGAGATCGCGACGATCAGGATGAGGATCATCTCGATGTGCTCGTGCACGAAGTCGATCTTGCCGAGGGAGGCGCCGAGGAGGGTGACACCCGCGCCCCAGAGCACACCGCCGATGATGTTGAAGGTGATGAACGAGCGGTAGTTCATCCGGCTCACACCGGCGATGATCGGCGTGAACGTGCGCACGATGGGCACGAAGCGGGCCAGGATCAGCGACTTGGGGCCGTGCTTCTCGAAGAACTCGTGCGCCTTCTCGACGTTCTCCTGCTTGAAGAGCTTGGAGTCGGGGCGCCTGAAGAGGGCCGGGCCGACCTTGCGGCCGAAGAGGTAGCCGACCTGGTCGCCGATGATGGCGGCGGCCACGATGAGCGTGCAGACGAGCCACAGCGGGGTGTCGAGCTTGCCGGTGGTGACCAGCAGGCCGGTGGTGAAGAGCAGCGAGTCGCCGGGCAGGAAGAACCCGATGAGCAGTCCGGACTCGGCGAAGACGATGACGAGGACGCCGATCAGACCGAAGGTCTGAATGAGATAGTCCGGGTCCAGCCAGCTCGGTCCGAGGGCAAGCGTATTCACGGGTTCCGGGCTCCTGCGGTCGGTGGGGGCGGGGGACGGCTGCCCCAAAGTATCAACGCATTCTTACGGCCCAGGGTTCCAAGGGCATCCCACCGGACCCCTTCGGGGTGCGACCGCGCGCGGCCGGGCCGACGCTGGTGGCCAGGAGGTGGATATCCATGGGCATCGACGAGTACGGAGGCGGCCAGGGGCCGCAACCGGACGTGCTGGTCGTCACCACGAACGACGTTCCGGGCTACGAGGTCCGGCAGGTCATCGGCGAGGTCTTCGGGCTGACCGTGCGCTCCCGGCATCTGGGCAGCCAGATCGGTGCCGGCCTGAAGTCGATGGTCGGCGGGGAGCTGAAGGGCCTGACGAAGACTCTGGTGGAGACCCGCAACCAGGCGATGGAGCGGCTGGTGGAGCAGGCGAAGGCGCGCGGCGCCAACGCCGTGCTGATGTTCCGCTTCGACGTGACCGAGGCGGCGGACGTGGGCACGGAGGTCTGCGCCTACGGCACGGCGGCGGTGATCGCACCTCGCGCCTGACTGGGCGGCGACACCCCCAACTCTCGGGGTGTTATGCGGCTTTTGTGGCCCTATGGTGGGGCGGTGGCCATCGATAACCCGTCGTCCGAGCCCCCGCCCCCGGCCCCCCGGTCGCCTGCGCGCGTCCTGTTGCCGCAGATCCTGCCCGCGCTCCTGATCGGAGTCGGCGCAGCCCTGATCCTGCTCGCGATCGAGTGGCTCTCCGAAGAGCTCCAGCACGTGCTCTGGGAGGACCTGCCGGGCGCGCTGGGCATCGGTGACTACTCGGCCCTCTGGATCATCGTCATGCTCACCGCGACCGGTGTCGCGGTCGGCCTGATCATCTGGAAGGTGCCGGGGCACACGGGCCCCGACCCGGCCGAAACCGGACTCGGCGGCACCCCGCTGGCGCCCGGGGTCGTCCCCGGCCTGCTGCTCGCGGGCACACTCACACTGGCCGGCGGCGTCAGCCTCGGTCCGGAGAACCCGATCATCGCGGCCAACATCGCGCTCACCTACTGGGCGGGCCGCAAGCTGCTGCCGGTCGTACCCGGCGCGCTCTGGGTCGCGCTCGCCTCCTCCGCAACCATCGGCGCCCTCTTCGGTACACCGGTCGCCGCGGCGCTGGTCATCTCCGAGGCCCTGACCCGTCAGCCGGGCGGGAAGGGCTCCCTGTGGGACCGGCTCTTCGCCCCGCTGATCGCCGCGGGCGCAGGTGCGATGACCGCGACGCTCCTGGAACACCCGAGCTTCGACCTGAACCTTCCCGAGGTGCGCGACCCGGGGTGGGGTGATCTGCTGGCCGCCATGGTCGTCGCCACCGCAGCGGCCCTCTTCGGCCTTCTCTGCTGCTACGGCCTCCCGTACGCGCACCGCGTCTTCCACCGGCTGCGGCACCCGATGCTGATGCTGCCGGTCGGCGGTCTGGTCCTCGGCCTGCTGGGCGTGCTGGGCGGGCGCCTCACCCTGTTCAAGGGTCTGGATCAGATGAAGGAGCTGACCGAGAACCTCGGGGGCTGGTCCTCCGGCGAGCTGGCCAAGATGGCCGTGGTCAAGCTCGCCGCTCTGCTGGTCGCCGCCGCGAGCGGCTTCGTGGGCGGCCGGATCTTCCCCGCCGTGTTCATCGGGGCCGCCTTCGGCCTGCTGGCCCAGGCCCTCGTCCCCGAGATCCACCCCGCCATCGCCGTCTCCTCGGGCGTGCTCGGTGTCCTGCTCGCGACCACCCGGCAGGGCTGGGTGAGCCTCTTCGTCGCGGCCGCCGTCGCCTCCTCGTCCTCGATCCTCGCCCTGCTCTGCCTGGCCACCCTGCCCGCGTGGCTCGTCGTCACCGGACGCCCCCAGCTCGAACTGGACAAGTCGGGCAACCCCTTGCACTGAACACCCCTAAGGAGTCCCCATGCCGCTGCACAAGGGTCCCGCCGAGGCCGAGACCGACCGGCACCTCGCCCTCAACCCCTTCTACGGCGAAGCCAACCCGGTCGGTGGCATGACCGAGGCGCCACCGATCCACCGGCTCCCCGACGGTCCGGTACCGCCCATGAGCGCCTATCAGCTGGTCCACGACGAGCTGATGCTCGACGGCAACTCCCGCCTCAACCTCGCCACCTTCGTCACGACCTGGATGGAACCCCAGGCGGGCGTCCTCATGGCCGAGTGCCGCGACAAGAACATGATCGACAAGGACGAGTACCCGCGCACCGCCGAACTGGAGCGGCGCTGCGTGGCCATGCTCGCCGACCTGTGGAACGCCCCGGACCCCTCGGCCGCCGTCGGCTGCTCCACCACCGGTTCCAGCGAGGCGGGCATGCTCGCCGGCATGGCCCTCAAGCGCCGCTGGGCCAAGCGGAACGCCGACCGCTATCCGGGCACCGCCCGGCCCAATCTCGTCATGGGCGTCAACGTCCAGGTCTGCTGGGAGAAGTTCTGCAACTTCTGGGAGGTCGAAGCGCGGCTCGTGCCCATGGAGGGCGACCGCTTCCACATGGACGCCGAGTCGGCCGCCGCGCTCTGCGACGAGAACACCATCGGTGTGGTCGCCGTGCTCGGTTCGACCTTCGACGGCTCGTACGAGCCGGTCGCCGAGATCTGCGCGGCGCTCGACGCCCTCCAGGAACGGACCGGCCTCGACATCCCCGTCCACGTCGACGGCGCGTCCGGCGCCATGGTCGCCCCCTTCGTGGACGAGGAGCTGGTCTGGGACTTCCGGCTGCCGCGGGTCTCCTCGATCAACACCTCCGGTCACAAGTACGGCCTGGTCTACCCGGGCGTCGGCTGGGCCCTGTGGCGTTCGCCGGCCGAGCTTCCCGAGGAGCTCGTCTTCCGGGTCAACTACCTCGGCGGCGACATGCCCACCTTCGCGCTCAACTTCTCCCGGCCGGGCGCCCAGGTCGTCGCGCAGTACTACACGTTCCTGCGGCTCGGCCGCGAGGGATACCGGGCGGTCCAGCAGGCCACCCGGGACGTCGCCCGCGGGCTCGCCGAACGGATCGAGGCGACGGGCGACTTCCGCCTCCTCACCTACGGCGATCAACTGCCGGTCTTCGCGTTCACCACCGCCCCCGACGTCAGCCGCTTCGACGTCTTCGACGTCTCGCGCCGGCTGCGCGAGCGCGGCTGGCTCGTCCCGGCCTACACCTTCCCGGCCAACCGGGAGGACCTGTCCGTGCTGCGCGTGGTCTGCCGCAACGGCTTCTCGGCCGATCTCGCGGATCTGTTCATCGGGGACATGAACGGCGTGCTGCCCGAACTGCGGCGGCAGTCCGCCCCGTCGGTCGACAACAAGGCGGCCGCCACCTCCTTCCACCACTGAGCGGGAGAGAACCTCAGAACGACTCGCCCTCGCACCCCAGAGCGAACTCCGCCCAGCGCCGGCCGTCGACCGATATGTCATAGAGGCAGCTGGTGCTGTGGCGGAGCAGCCCGGCGGGCGTACGACGGGTGTAGGCCGTGCCCTCGCCGGAGGGGCGGAAGCTGCGGCCCCCGTCGACGCTCACGTACTCCCGGTCCTCGGCTCCGATCAGCACCCGGCCGCCGGGACCCGGCACGGGGATCCCCAGCAGCGTGCGCGGCTCCGCCACCGGCCCCGTCGTCCACATCCGCTCCCAGGTGCGGCCGCCGTCCCGGGAGCGGTGCAGCGCCCGCATGGGGTTCTTGACCGGGTCACCCCCCTTCAACTCCCCCATCTCCGCCGCGTAGACGACACCCGGACCGACCGCGACCGCCGTGAACCGGCCGGGCTCGGAGGCCGGACTCGGCAGCCTGCTCATCGACCAGCTGCGCCCCTGGTCCCGGGAGACGGCGACCGCCGCCCGCCCTGAGAGGGGGTCGGTGCCGGACACCCACCAGGAGCCGTCGGGCTCCGCCACCTCGGCCGGCCTCGGACGCGCCCCCAGCAACGGCCCCCGGGCCAGGGGCCGCCGCCGCCCGTCGTCGGGGGAGATCACGACCAGCCGCTCCCGGGCGCAGTCGTCTACGGAGCCGCCGGCGGGCTGCGCGCAGTCCGTGGTGAGGACGGCACCGGCCGGTATCACCGGGGCCGTACCGCTCGGGCGCGCGTCGACCTCGCGCCAGGTCCGCCCGCCGTCCCGGGTGAACCAGTTCCGCCGCGCCTCCGGGCCCGCGCCGCCCTCCTCGACCAGGGCCCGGCCCGGCCCCAGGACCCGCAGCTGCGACGAGACACCGTCCGTGCCCCGCGTCTCGGGCAGCGGGGAACGCCGTAGCGCCCAGTTCTTCGCGCCCCGGTCGAGGACGGCCACGTGCTGCCTGCAGAAGCCGTTCTCCGGCACCCGCTCGTCGCCCACGCAGTCGGCCAGCAGGGCGAACCCGCTGCTGTCGGAGGCGAATCCCAGGGAGTGCGACCACCCCGGCAGCTCCCGCCCGGACGGAATCCGCGGCGGCGGAACGCCCTGCGCACCCGCCCCGCCCGACGAGCCCGAAGCACCCGCCCCGCCCGAAGACCCCGAAGCCCCCGAAGACCCCGGAGCCGCGGCACCGGACGAGCCCGCCGCGCCCGCGGACCGCCCCGGATCCCCCGCCCGCCCCTCCCCCGTGCAAGCCGTCAGCACCAGCGCCACGACGGCGCCAGCCACCCCGCACGTCCTGAGCCTGCCCATCCCCCGTCCCCCTGTCCCTCGCCCGGTCCGCGGTGAACCGTCTGCCTTAGGTACACCGCTCGACCGGTTCGGGTTCCCTCTACGCGCTGAGCCTCCTGAACCTCCGTACCGCCAGCGGGAGGAAGACGGCGAGGAGCAGCAGCGGCCACACCACCGCCGCCGTCACATGCCCCGGCTCGCCGCCCGGGTTGCCGAACAGATCCCGTACCGCCGTCGCCGTCGCCGACATCGGGTTCCACTCCACGACCGTGCCCAGCCACCCCGGCATGGAGTCGGGCGAGGCGAAGGCGTTGGAGAGGAAACCGACCGGCCAGACCAGGATCTGCACGGCCATCACCAGCTCGGGCCGCCCCGCCACCATCGCCAGGTAGATCCCGATCCACAGCATCGCGAAGCGCAGCAGGAGCAGCAGGCCCATCGCCCCGAGGAAGGCGCCGGCGCCGCCGTGCGCGCGCCACCCCATCGCGTATCCGACGGCGGCCATCACCAGCAGCCCGGCCGCGGACTGCAGCATGTCGGCGGCCGAACGCCCCACCAGCACCGCCCCGTCGGCCATCGGCATCGAGCGGAAGCGGTCGATCACCCCCTTGTTGAGGTCCTGGGTGACGGCCGTCATCGTCGCTTCGAGACCGAAGACCATCGTCAGCGTGAGCATGCCGGGCACGAGGTAGTCGACGTACGCGCCCTCGATCGCCCGGCCGCCGCCGACGAGATAGCCGAACATCAGCATCATCATGACCGGGAAGGCGAGGCCGACCACCACGACGACGGGCTGCCGCGCCCAGTGGGCCAGTTCCCTCCGGGTCATGGTCCAGCAGTCGTCCATCACGTACGCCGCGCTCATGCCGCCACCTCCGCTTCCCGGCCCTTCGCCGCGTCGCCGGTCAGCTGGTCGCCGGTCAGCTGGAGGAAGACCTCGTCGAGGGTCGGCCGCCGCAGCGCGATGTCCTCCGCCTCGATCCCGGCCGCCTCCAGGGCCCGTACGGTCTCGGCCAGGGCCGCCATCCGGTCGGTGACGGGCACGCTGATCCGCCGCCGGTCGGGGTCCACCGTCGCCTCGGACCGGCCGGCGGGCATCAGCCGCACCGCCTCGTCGAGCCGCCGGGCGTCCCGCAGGACGACGTCGACGCGGTCCCCGCCGACCTTCGCCTTCAGCTCGTCGGCCGTGCCGTCGGCGACGACCCGGCCGTGGTCGACGACCGAGATCCGGTCGGCGAGCTGGTCGGCCTCCTCCAGGTACTGCGTGGTGAGCAGGACGGTCGTCCCGCCGCCCACCAGCGAGCGCACCGACTCCCACACCTCGCCGCGGCCCCGCGGGTCGAGCCCCGTCGTGGGCTCGTCCAGGAAGAGCACCTCCGGCTCGGTGATCAGCGAGGCCGCGAGGTCCAGGCGCCGGCGCATGCCGCCGCTGTACTGCTTGACCGGCTTGCGTCCGGTGTCCGCGAGCCCGAACCGCTCCAGGAGTTCGTCCGCCCGCGCGCCCGCCCGCCGGGCTCCCAGGTGGTACAGCCGCCCGAACATCTCCAGGTTCTGCCGGCCGCCGAGTTCCTCGTCGACGGCCGCGTGCTGCCCGAGGAGCCCGATCCTGCGCCGCACCTCGGACGCCTGGGCCCGGACGTCGAAGCCCGCCACCCTCACCTGGCCCTCGTCGTGCCGCAGCAGCGTCGCCAGGATCCGTACCGTCGTGGTCTTGCCCGCGCCGTTGGGGCCGAGCAGCCCGTGCACCGTGCCGCGCCCCACACGCAGGTCCAGGCCGTCGAGCGCCCGCTTGTCGCCGTACCGTTTCCGCGCGCCTTCGACGACGATCGCGTCAGTCATTCCAGCCCTCCAGCCAGTAGTCAAACTTGACCACTCGATCGAAGGTATGCCACGCGAGTCGATTGGTCAAACTTGATTACTCGAATTCCGGGTCGGGTCCGCCCGTCGAGTACGGGTTCTCCTCACCCTCGGCGAGCACTCCCCGGAAGGGCTCCCCGCCCTCCCCCTCGAAGGAGTACGCACCCGCCTCGATCCGCTCGATCAGCCCGAGCGTCCACTCCTTGCCCGCGTCGGCCGAGTGGACCCAGAAGTGCATGATCTCGCCGATGTGACCGAGCTGCTCCGGGCCGCCCTCCGGCGTGTAGTACTCGGTGACGGCGCTGCGCCACGCGTCGAGCGCCCGCACCCGCTGCCGCAGCAGCTCCACGACCTCCGCCCGGGGGAGGTCGACGATGAACCCGATCCCTGCCGACAGGACGTCCATCTTCTGGTCGTACGTGGTCAGCGCCTCGCGCAGCAGCGCGAAGTACTCCGCCTCACCCTTCTCCGTCACCTCGTACTCGGTGCGCGGCGGGCCGCCCGCCGTGCTCGGCGCGATCTCGTACGCGTGCAGCAGATCCTGCTTGGCCATCTGCTTGAGCGCGTGATAGATCGAGCCGGGCTTGGCGTTGGACCACTCGTGCGCGCCCCAGAACTCCAGGTCGTTGCGGACCTGGTAGCCGTGGGCGCGCCCGTGCCGGCGCACCGCGCCGAGGACAAGAAGCCGGATCGCTGACACCCTCGTACCTCCTAGTCAATTTTGACTAGGGTACGCGCCCTCTTCAGCGCCCCTGTTCCTCCGCGATCAGGGAGAAGGAGTCCCGGCCGTCCAGCGACTCCCTGATGATGTCCGCGTGCCCGGCGTGCCGCCCCGTCTCCTGGACCAGGTGGAGCAGCATCCAGCGGATCGAGACCCGGCCGTCCTCGGGGAACCAGGGCGCGCGCGGCAGCGGGAAGGTGTCGTCCAGGCTCGGCACCGACCGGACGAACTCCTCGGTCTCCTTGGCGACGCCCTCCCAGAAGGCCAGCGTCTCCGGGACGCTCTCACCCTCCACGAGCCGGAATCCGTCACCCCAGGTCTCCTGGGTGCGGCGCCGCTCGTTGGGGACCTGCTGGGCCAGTCGCAGCCAGTTGAGCTCGACCTCCGCGACGTGCTTGATCAGCCCGGAGAGGCTGAGCGCGCTGGCGCTGGGGCGGCTCGCCGCCTGCTCCTCGGTGAGGCCGAGGGCGGCGCGGCGGAGCGCGGCCCGCTGCGCCTCGATGAAGTTGAGGAACGCTCCGCGCTCGTCACCCTGGGCCTCCGCGGGAACAAGAGCAACCATGATGTCCGCCTTCCAGACGACTCGGTGGGTGCCGGGGGGAGCTCTTCCTCTCCCCGACACCCACCACGCTACGAACCCTTGAGGACAGCTACGGTCCTAGAAGGGGAACCGGCTCCGCCCGTGCTGGATCGAGATCCACTTCTGGGTGGTGAAGGCCTCGATCATCGCGTCGCCGTTGAGCCGGCCGACGCCCGAGTGCTTCTCGCCGCCGAACGGCACGATCGGCTCGTCGGCCACGGTGCCGTCGTTGATGTGGATCATGCCGGTGTGGATGCGCCTGGCGACCCGTACGCCCCGCTCGATGTCACCCGTGTGGACGGCACCGCTCAGCCCGTACGGCGTGTCGTTGGCGATGCGTACCGCCTCGTCCTCGCCGTCGAAGGGGATGACGAGGGCCACCGGGCCGAAGATCTCCTGGCTCAGGACGGGCGCGTCCGCCGGAAGGCCGGACAGGATCGACGGGGAGACCACGTTGCCGTCCGCCGAGCCGTGCAGCAGGGCTGTCGCGCCGGCCTCCACGGCCTGCTCGACGACGGCCGAGACCGACTCCGCCTGCTGGGAGTTGATGAGCGGGCCGATGTGCGTGGCGGGGTCCGCCGGGTCGCCGACGCGCAGGGTCTTCACCTTCGCGACGAACTTCTCGGTGAACTCCTCCTCCAGCGTGCGGTCCACCAGGATCCGGTTGGCGGCCATGCAGACCTGGCCCTGGTGCACGAAGCGGCTGAAGACGGCCGCGTCCACGGCGTAGTCGACGTCGGCGTCCTCGAGGACGATCAGGGCGCTGTTGCCGCCGAGTTCGAGGACGGCGTGCTTGAAGTTCTCCGCGCAGACGGTGGCGACGTGACGGCCGACCTTGTCGGAGCCGGTGAAGGAGATGACCTTCGGGACCGGGTGGGTCAGCAGCGCGTCGCCGATCTCGGCGATGTCGGTGACGACGACGTTCAGCAGACCGGTCGGCAGACCGGCGTCCTCCAGGACCTTGGCGACGAGCGTGCCACCGCAGATCGGCGTGTTCTGGTGCGGCTTCAGCACGACCGCGTTGCCGAGCGCGAGCGCGGGCGCGACCGACTTGAGGGAGAGGAGGAAGGGGAAGTTGAAGGGGGAGATGACACCGACGACGCCGACGGGGAGCCGGTAGACGCGGTTCTCCTTGCCGTCGACCGGCGAGGGCAGGATCCGCCCCTCGGGCCGCAGCGCCAGCTGGATCGCCTCGCGCAGGAACTCCTTGGCGAGGTGCAGCTCGAAGGCCGCCTTCAGGCGCGTACCGCCCAGCTCGGCGACGATCGTGTCGCCGATCTCCTGCTCGCGCTCCTCGACGATCCGCAGCGCGCGCTCGAAGACGAGGCGGCGGGTGTACGGGTTGGTCTCGGCCCACTCACGCTGGGCGCGCTCGGCGGCGCGGTAGGCGCGGTCGACCTCGTCGGCGGTGGCGACGGTGATCGCGGCGAGCTTCTCCCCGGTGTACGGGTTGAAGTCGATGATGTCCCACGAGCCGCTGCCGGGCTTCCACTCGCCGTCGATGTACTGGTGAGCCAGGTCGGTGAAGTAGGACATGTGGCGAGACCCCTTAACCCGCGGTGGCGGACGTGGCGACTGTGACAGCAGAACCCTGATGTCACGTCATCGTACTTACGTCCTACGTGAGTTGAAGGAGTCCTCGGAGAAGATCCCGGCTTTCGGCCGGATCGGGGCTGTCCTCGGCCAGCCGCTCCATCACGCGCGCGTACTGGGCGACCTCCTCGCGCTTGTCGAGGTACAGCGCGCTGGTCAGCTGCTCCAGATAGACGACGTCGGAGAGGTCGGACTCGGGGAAGCTCAGCATCGTGAACGAGCCGCTCTCGCCGGCGTGCCCGCCGTAGCTGAACGGCATGACCTGGAGCGTCACGTGAGGGTGCTCGGAGATCTCGATGAGATGCCTCAACTGCCCCTGCATCACGGCCCGGTCGCCGTACGGGCGGCGCAGCGACGCCTCGTCGAGGACGGCGTGGAAGTGCGGGGCCCGCTCGGAGACGAGGACCTTCTGGCGCTCCAGCCGCAGGGCGACGCGGCGCTCGATCTCGGCGCGCGGGGCGCCGGGCATGCCCCGGGTGACGACGGCGTGCGCGTACGCCTCGGTCTGCAACAGGCCGTGGACGAACTGGACTTCGTAGACGCGGATGAGGGAGGCGGCACCCTCCAGGCCGATGTACGTCTGGAACCAGCCCGGCAGGACGTCGCCGAAACTGTGCCACCAGCCGGCCACGTTGGCCTCGCGCGCGAGCCCGAGGAGCGAGCCGCGTTCCGCCTCGTCGCTGACGCCGTAGAGCGTGAGCAGGTCCTCGACGTCCCTGGCCTTGAAACTCACCCTGCCCAACTCCATACGGCTGATCTTGGATTCGGACGCGCGGATCGAGTAGCCGGCCGCCTCGCGGGTGATGCCGCGCGACTCGCGCAGCCTCCTCAGCTGCGAACCCAGCAGGATGCGCCGCACGACACTCCCGCTCGCTCCGCTCGATTCGACTGCGGTCACGGCTCCAGCCTCTCCTTCGCGGTCTCGGGCCCCCGGATTGTGCCACTAAACGCTTCAGCCCGTACACATTCGATTACGGAAAGACGGCAACTTCAGGGCGACTTCATGATCAAGGAGAAAGTGGCCACCAGAAGATATGCACAGAATCGGCACGCGGACGGACAGGTCCGGCGCGTGCACGTGCATCTGCCCTTGCATCCAGTGGTCCCATTCGGAACCATGGAGCCCGCGCAACCGCACCACTATCCGCGATTCGCCGCGATTCCCGGGAGTGCCTCGCATGGGGACGAATGGATCGACCATGCTCGAGCCGTTACGGCAGGGGCTTCCGCCGATCGATCCCGCCGCCGTCTCCAGCTCGGCCTCCTGCGCACTGCCACCCGCGTACGAAGCGGTGCGCGGCGCACGGAAGTTCACCCGGGCCACGCTCGCGCAATGGGATCTCACCGAGCGCTTCGACGACGTGGCCCTGGTCGTCTCCGAACTCGTCACCAACGCCCTGAGGCACGCGCTGCCGTCCGAGGCGGCGCACGACACGCGGGACTCGCGGGATCTTCACGAAGACGGCCGGAACGGGCCCCCCGTGCGCCTGCATCTGATGCGATGGACGAGCCGTCTCGTCTGCGCGGTGCGCGACCCCAGCCACCGGAGCCCGGAGACGCGCGAGGGGGGCGAGGACTTCGCGGCCGAGTCGGGGCGCGGGCTGTTCCTGGTCGACTCGTTCAGCGACACCTGGGGCTGGCACCCGCTCGCCGGGACGCTCCAGGGCAAGGTCGTCTGGGCGCTGTTCCGGCTCGGACCCGAGTGACGCGCGTAGGCGCGCGCGATGGTGCGGAAAGGGCCCCGGCGGGACGCCGGGGCCCTTCTTCTCGGGCTCGGAGCGGCCTCGGAACGGGCTCAGACCAGGTGGTCGAACTCCCCGTCCTTGACGCCCAGCAGGAGCGCCTCTATCTCGGCGGGCGTGTAGACGAGCGCGGGGCCGTCCGGGTGGCGCGAGTTGCGTACGGCAACGTTCCCGCCGGGCAGCTTGGCGAACTCCACACAGGAACCCTGGGAGTTGCTGTGCCGGCTCTTCTGCCACACGACACCCCGGAGCTCCGTGGCCGCCATGCCGTTGTACGCGTGATGCGCATGATGCACTGGTAGCTCCCCGAGAGACTTGATGCAGGTGTCAACTTCCTCGGATCATAGCTGTGTTCATATGCCAATGCATGAGCAGATGCACGTGCACGCGGGGTGGCGTAGCGACTACGCGACTCAGCGTCTACCGGCGGGTAAGCCACGCCGCTCACCTCACCCTACGGTGTGCCCTCGGCGGGCGGGACGAACAGGTCATCCCCGTCTGCCACTCCGCCTGCCCCACGGCCCGGTCGCTTCCGCGGATGTCACGCTTCGCGGCGCATGCTCGTCCCATGAGCATGACTGACACCGGGAACGTACTGCTGGCAGGGGCGAGCGGGGTCTTCGGACGCCACGTCGCCGAGGAACTCACCGCGGCCGGACACACCGTGCTCGGCCTCGGGCGCGGGGCGGAGAACGACGTCGTCGCCGACCTCATGGACCGCGACGGGCTGCTCCGGGCGGTGGAGGGGCTGGAGATCGACACCGTCGTGCACGCGGCGACCGCCCTGCGCGAGCCGCCCATGAGGCACCGGGACATGGACGCGACCGACGCGCTGCGGACCGCCGGGACCTCCCATCTGGTCGAGGCGGCGCGCGCGGTGGGGGCGCGGCGGATGATCGCCGAGACCATGGTGTTCGGGTACGGGTACGGCGACTTCGGGAACCGTGTGGTCACGGAGGACGACACCTACGGCCCGACCGGCCTCGACGCGGCGTCCCAGCGCCATGTCGACGCCATGCGGACCAAGGAGGAGCTGATGCTCGGGGCCGAGGGGATCGAGGGCGTCGCGCTGCGGTTCGGCCTCTTCTACGGCCCCGGCGGCACCGAGGGCATCGTGGACCTGCTGCGGAAGCGGAAGCTGCCGGCGGTCGCCGACCGGGGCAGGGTGCTGCCCTGGATCCACCTCCAGGACGCGGCCCGCGCGGTCGTGCTGGCGGTCGGGGGCGGGCGGGCCGGCGAGGCGTACAACATCGTGGACGACGGCCCGATGGGCTTCGGCGCCCATGTGCGGGCGGTCGCCAAGGTGTTCGGCACCCCGAAGCCGCCGACGGTACCGGCCTGGCTGACGCGACCGATGTCGTACGCCCACCAGGTGTGCACCACCAACCTGACCGTCTCCAACGCCAAGGCCGCGACGGAACTCGGCTGGACGCCCCGCTACCACGACTGCGCGTCGGGCCTCGCGGCACTGACGGAGTGGTGAAGGCCCATGGCAGCGGGCGTGGGCGCCCGGCGCCGTCAGGGGCGGCGGTCCTGGATCTCCCGGTGACCGCGCCCCAGGCCCGCCGCGTCCGCGGCCGTCGTGCCGTGGGTCCAGCCCGCCTCGTCCCACATCGCGCGCACGCGGGTCGTCCGGGTCTCCGGGAACATCTCGTCCGCGCGGTTCGTCACCGCGACCTCCCGGGAGGCGAGCGCCGGGAGCAGGGTCGGGGCCTCGGAGGCGACGCGGCGTGACGTGCTCGCGAGCCGGGAGCCCAGCCGGTTCGCGTACGCGAGCAGGAACGACTGCCGGAAGGACTTCGTACGCTTCCGGCCGCCCGCCCGCTGCTCCGCCTCCGCCCGCGTCATCGCCGCCGTGCCCTGCACCAGGAGCGAGGTGTACAGCAGCTCCACCGGATCGAGGTCCGCCTCGAAGCCGACCACCGTCGAGAAGCCGTACGGCTCGTTCCACACCGCCCGGCAGTGGTTCGCCGTCGCCACCGCGTCCAGCAGGATCGCCTTGGCCTGCTCGTACGGCGGCTCCACACCGATCCGGATCGCCCCCGGCACGTCCCCCGACGGCGTACGGGACGCCAGCGCGGCCTCGTCCAGGCTGTGGCGGGCCATCAGCTCCTGGGCCTTGGCGGTCAGCGCCTCCGCCTCCTCCGGGTAGCCGGTCGCCTCCGCCTTGGCGAGCAGGGCCCGTACGCGCGTCAGCATCCGCGGCTCCCCCGCCACGGCGGCCGGGAGCGCGTCACCCGGCACCGGACCCACCGGTTCCAGGGAGGGCAGCCGGACGAGCAGGCGGTACAGCTCCAGGCTCGTCGTCGCCGAGGAGAAACGGTCCGCGCGGGCGGGTGCGGTCTCCAGGTCGGCCAGCTGCGCGGCCCACCGGTGCGGCAGCCGCTCGTAACGCCCGGTCTCCGCCGCGATCAGGGCACCCGCGAGCCGCACGTGCTCCTCCGCGAGGTCCCGCCGCACCAGCCGTACGAGATCCGCCGGCTGCCAGCCCCGCTCCCACGCCCGCCGGACGAACTCCTCGCCACGGCGCGTCAGTTCCGCGTCCGCCGCCCGGTCCGCCGCGAGCAGGGACGCCGCCGAGTCCAGGGCGGTGTCGTCGTCCGTGTACAGGGCCTCGAAGGCCCTCTCGACGGTGCTCCTCGTCGTACTCACGCCTGCTTCGCGTCCCATTCCTCGCGCGCCCGCCCGATCACCGCACGGTGGTCGAGCGACCAGTCGATCAGCTGCTTGATCAGGTGCGTCATGCTGTGGCCCGTCTCCGTCAGCGCGTACTCCACCTGCGGCGGCGTCGTCGGATGCACCGTCCGCGTCACCAGGCCGTCCCGCTCCAGACGGCGGAGCGTGAGTGTCAGCATCCGCTGCGAGATGCCGTCGACCAGGCGCTGGAGCTCCCTGAACCGGCGTGGTCCCGGGGCCAGTTCGACCACGACGTGCACGGTCCACTTGTCGCCGAGCCGGTCCTGGACATCCCGGACCCCGCACTCCTCCGCGCAACTCACCACGGGGTCGGTGGTTACCCCGGTGTGCCCCGCTGACATCAATGTGCCTCCTTACGCGATCCCGCCGCCCTCACCAGAATGATCCTCACCGAACACGAACACGAATTCAGGGGGAGTCATGCTGCTCGTCACCGGTGTCTCCGGGGGCCTCGGCTCGCTCGTCGCGGAGCGTCTGGCCGGCCGGGACGACGTCGTCCTCGGCACGCGCGCCGGACTGTCCGGCACCCGGCCGGTCGACTTCGACGAGCCCGCCGGCCTGCCGGGCGCCTTCGCCGGGGTCGACACCCTGCTGCTGATCTCGGCGGGGTACGGCGAGGACGACACCGTGATCGCCCGGCACGAGGCCACGATCTCCGCCGCCGAGGCGGCCGGGGTCGGCCACATCGTCTACACGAGCCTCTCCGGCGACGGCGACCACCTCACGTACGCCCTCCCGCACCGCTGGACCGAGCGCCGGCTCCGGCGGTCGAGCGTGGCGTGGACGGTGCTGCGCAACGGGCTGTACGCCGAGCTCCTCACCTGGATCGCGGCCCCGGACGCCGACAACCGCATCACGGGCCCGCTCGGCGAGGGCCGGCTCGCCGCCGTGGCCCGCGAGGACCTCGCCGAGATCGCGGTCACCGTCGCCACCGCCCCCGCCGCGCACGCCGGGCGCACCTACGAGCTGGTCGGCGAGCGCCCGCTGGGCGGAGCCGACCTGGCGCGGGCGCTGGGCGCCGAGTACGCCCCCGGCACGCTCGCCGGGGCGCGGACCGCGATCGCCGCCTCGGGAGCCGAGCCGTTCCAGGTCCCGATGCTGACGGGGACGTACTCGGCGATCGCGCACGGTTTCATGGACGGGACGGGTGTCGGGCACAGCAGCCTGCGGGAGCTGCTCGGGCGGGAGCCGCTGGACGCGCTCGACGTGTTCGTGAAGGCCGTGCGCAAGGGGTAGGGCGTACGGCGGGATGGCCGTCGGGCGGGGGCGGGGCGTACGGCGGGGGTGGGGCCAGGCATACCCCCGAGACGCCCTCCAGCGGTCGTGACCGGCGGCCGCGCCGACGGTTGGCTTGAGCCATGACCTCGACGACCAGCTCCGACACCGCCGTCCGGCTCACCGCCCTGCGCCGCCTCCACCGCGACGTCCGCGCCCTGGACGGCGTCGACCTCGACTTCCGTACCGCCACCTTCACCGCCGTCATGGGCCCCTCCGGCTCCGGCAAGTCCACGCTGCTCCGGTGCGCGGCCGGTCTCGACCGGCCCACGGGAGGGACGGTCGAGCTGGGCGGGATCGCCTTGGAGGGGCTGAGCGAACGGCGGCTGACGCTGCTGCGGCGGGACCGGATCGGGTTCGTCTTCCAGTCCTTCAACCTGCTGCCGTCGCTGACGGCCGCGCAGAACGTGGCGCTGCCGCTGCGGCTGGCGGGCCGACGGGTCTCCCGGGGCGAGGTGCGCGCGGCGCTGGAGCGCGTCGGGCTCGGCGGACGGGAGAGACACCGGCCCGGGGAGCTGTCGGGCGGGCAGCAGCAACGGGTCGCGATCGCCCGGGCGTTGATCACCCGGCCCGCGGTGCTCTTCGCGGACGAGCCGACCGGCGCGCTGGACTCCGGCACCAGCCGTGAGGTGCTGCGGCTGCTGCGGGAGCTGGTGGACCGGGACGGCCGGACGATCGTCATGGTCACGCACGATCCAGTGGCGGCGGCGCGGGCGGACCGGGTGGTGTTCCTGGTCGACGGGCGGGTGGAGGGCGAGCTCCACGCCCCGACGGCCGAGCGGGTCGCGGCCCGCATGGCCGGCCTGGAGACGACGCCCCGGACGGAGGCCGTCGCATGCTGACCGTCGTCCTCTCCGGCCTCCGTGCCCGCTGGGCCGCCTTCCTCGGCAGCTTCGTCGCCCTCGGCCTCGGCGTCGGGCTCCTCGCCACCATGGGCCTCGGCCTCGCCTCGACCTTCGACGCACCGGAGCGCGAACCGCGCCGGTTCGCGTCCGCGCCGGTGGTCGTGCAGGGCCGGGACGCGGTCACCGTCGAGGTCCGGCGCGGACCGGACACGGCCTCCGTCTCACAGAAACTCGACCGTCCACAGCCTGTGGATATCGAACTCGTTGCCGAGCTGAAGGCGCGCTGGACGGTCACCACCGCGGGTGGTCCCGACGCCGTCGGCGTCCACGGCCCCGCCGCCGAGGTCCGTACCCTCGTCGGCGACCGCGCCCACGTGCTCACCGGGAACGACCGGCTGCGCGCCGACCCCGAGCCCGAGCGGGACGCCGAGGCGCTCGTCGCCCTCAACTCCCTCCTCGGCACGGCCGGCGGCGTCACCACCTTCGTCTCGGTCTTCGTCGTCGCCTCCACCTTCGCCTTCGCCGTCGCGCTGAGGCGCCGCGAGTTCGGGCTGCTGCGGACGGCGGGCGCGACCCCCGGCCAGGTGCGGCGGATGCTCCTCGCCGAGGCCGCGGGCGTCGGCGTCCTCGCCGCGGCCGCCGGGTGCGCACTGGGCGCGTGGGGCGCGCCGTGGCTTGCGCGGGTGCTCGTGGACGGCGGTCCGGCCCCGGCCTGGTTCGGGATCGGGGACGCGACCTGGCCGTTCCACCTGGCCTTCTGGACGGGCGTGACCGTCGCCCTCGCGGGGGCCCTCGCCGCCTCGCGGCGGGCCGGGAAGATCGGCCCGACGGCGGCGCTGCGCGAGGCGGACGTCGACACCGACGTCCTGCCGCCCGGCCGCGCGCTGCTCGGGACGGGGCTGCTCCTGGCGGGCGCCGGGCTGCTCGTGTGGACCGCGGTCACGGAGCCGTCCGAACTGCTCAAGCGCAAGACGTACACGACCGTGCCGATGCTCCTGATCACCGGCGTCGCGCTGCTGGCCCCGGTGCTGGTCCGGCCGGTGGCACGGGCGCTGCGGCTGCCGGGCGCCACGGGGATGCTCGTACGGGAGAACAGCGCGGCGGCCGTCCGCCGTACCGCCGCCGTCGCCGCGCCGGTCCTGGTGACGGTCGCGCTGGCCGGCTCGCTCCTCGGTTCGGCGGCCACGGTCACGAGCACGAAGGCCGCGGAGGCGCGGGAGCAGACCCGCGCGGAGCGGGTGGTGACGGGCGAGGACCTGCGGCCGGTGCCGGGTGCGTCGGCGACCGCGACGACCTCCGTCTTCGTACGGGACGGGGCCGAGGCGCTGGTGAAGTACGGGGCGCGGGCGGTCGACGACCCGGCGGCCTTCGCGGAGCTCGCGCGGCTGCCGGTGGTGGCGGGGGACGTGGCCGATCTCGACGACGGGTCGATCGTCGTCAACGAGGAGTGGGAGCGGCGGACGGTCGGCGACCGGGTCGAGGTGTGGCGCGCGGACGGCAGCGGGCCGGTGACGCTGCGGGTGGTGGCGGTCCTCGCCCTCGGCACGGGCGACAACGGCCCGTACGTGACGCGGGCGAACGCGCCGGGCGCCACGGTGGACCGGATCGAGGCGGCGGCCGGCGTGGCGCCGGAGGCCCTCGCGGCGGCGGGCGGGACGGTACGCACGGTGGAGGAGTGGGCCGCCGCCACGCACCCGTCGACCAGTCCGCAGACCCGGCTCGGGCTGCTCCTGGTCCTCGGCATCGCCCTCGTCTACACGGTGATCGCGCTCGCCAACACACTCCTGATGGCGACCTCCGTACGGGGCGGAGAGCTGGCCTCGCTCCGGCTGGCGGGCGCCACACGGGCCCAGGTCCTGCGGGTCGTGACGGGCGAGGCGGCGCTCGCGGTGGCTGTCGGGACGACCCTCGGCCTCGCCGTGACGGCGGTCGGCCTGGGCACGCTGGGAGCGGCCCTTGCGGCCCTGTCCGCGCCGGTGGCCCTGTCCGTGCCGTGGGGCGCCGTGGGCGCGGCGGCCGGGGTGTGCGGCGTGGTCGCGGTCGCCTGCGCGGCGCTCCCCGCGTGGCGCCTGACGCGCTGAGCGGCGAAGGTGGGTGGACGGGGCGGTGTCCAGGGTCGGAGCCGGGCCACCGCCCCGCCCTGTCAGCCCTGGGCGACGACCGCGTACGAGACGAAGGCGGTCCAGGCGGAGGGCGTGAGGTCCAGGTGGGGGATGTCGATGTCCTTGGAGTCCCGGACATGGACGGCGCCGGGGGTCGTGGCGACCTCGACACAGGACTCGCCATCGGTGCCACTGCTGTAGCTGCTCTTGAACCACTCCAGCTCGGGCTTGCGGATCATGTTTCTCCCAGCAATTGCTCGATGAAGGCCAGCGACTCCCGTGGAGTGAGAGCCTGAGCCCGGATGGTGCCATACCGCAGATCGAGGACTCGTAGCTGTTTTGGATCGGAGGTCGGGCGGCCGCTGAAGGCGCCGTCGGAGCGTCCGACTGCCGTGCCATCCTCGAATTTCAGCATCTCGATCCGCCCGTCGAGTCCGGGGTGTGCATCGGTGGACGTCGGCATCACCTGAAGCGAGACGTTGCGCAACCGACCGACCTCCAGCAGACGTTCGAGCTGCTGTCGCCACACCATTGTGCCTCCAACCGGACGGCGCAGCGGCGCCTCTTCCAGGACGAAACTGAGGGCGGGCGCGGGCGACCGGTCGAAGACCGATTGCCGGGCCATGCGGGCGGCAAGCATGCGCTCGATGTCGTCCAGCGAGTACACCGGCTGTCCCGCCTCGAACAGGGCCCGCGCATGGGCCGGCGTCTGCAACAGCCCGTTGATGCTGTTGCACTCGTACACCCCCATCTCGACCGCTCGCGCTTCCATCCTCGCCAGATCGCGGATCTTCTTCGGGTACCGGACCTCCGCCACGTCCTCCTTCATGGCCGAGATGAGCCCACCGGCCCCCAGCGCCTCGTCCACCTTGTTCAGGAACTCCGGCCGGGGAATGCGAGCGCCACGCTCCACCTTCCGGATCAGGTCCTCGCCGTAGCCGACCAACTCCCCGAGTTCCGCGGCCCGCAGCCCCTTCGCCTCCCGCCACTTCCTGATCTGCCGCCCCACCGCCGCGACCACCGCCGCCCCCGATTCGTCGTCCGGGTCGACTTCCCAGCCCGGCTCGTCCGTCTCGACCACGCTCACGCCCGCCCACCTCCGTGATGCCGTACCTGTGCTCAGCGCCGCCGTACCCGACGGCCGCGCGGGACAGCCGGGACAGCGCCGGACAGTCTCGGGACAATCACCGTACGTAAGGGCGTCTTCGCTGGGCAGCGTACGCACGGCCCACCACGCTGGGTGACATGAACCACGAAACCGCCCAAGTGTTGGCGCCTGTACGCCAGTTCGGAATCCAGCTCTCCGCCACCCGCCGGGGCGCGCGCCTCGCGCGGCTGCTCGCGGTGGAGCAACTGCGCACCTGGGGGCTGGAAGCGATCTCCGGGACCGCGGCCCACGTCGTCGCCGAACTCGCCGCCAACGCGGTGACTCACGGTCGCGTCCCCGGGCGGGACTTCCACCTGGCGCTCACCGCGACGGCGGACACGCTCCGTATCGAGGTGACCGACACGCGGGCCGGCCGCCTGCCGGTCCCAAGGCGCCCGGACGGGGCGGAGTCGGGGCGCGGGCTCCTGATCGTCGAGGCCCTCGCGGAGCGGTGGGGCGTGACGCCGGGGCCCGTTCCGCGCAAAACGGTCTGGGCCGAGATCGGGCTGCCGTGGGGCCGGGCCGCCGCGCAGCGGGGCTCCGCGACGCGGTGCGCCACGACGGAAAAGCTTTAAAGAACCGGAGGGAAAGTACCCACCCCACCCCTCCAGCCTCCCCGCAGGGCACCGGTCACTCACACGGGTGATCTGTGCCAACTGGGCTGGATTTGGGACTGGTTGCCTGGCATATGCTCTCGCCGACCACTCCAGACAGACGTCGGCCCCCGACGGGACTAGCGATCCCGGCGAGGGCCTGACCACCGCGGAAGTAGACGCTTCCTGATGGCTTACTCGCAGCCTAGCGCTCCCTCGCAGTCCTCCGGGCTCGTTCACGTCAACGTCCCCCAGACGACGCACTACACGGTCGTCGGCAACCACCTCGCCCAGCACCGCGAGCTCTCGCTGCTGGCGATCGGGCTCGCCGTCCACATCCAGTCGCTGCCCACCGGGGCCTCCGTCGGCATCAAGGCCGTCGCCGACCGTTTCCCGGAGGGAGAGCTGCGTGTCGCCGCCGCCCTGCGCGAGCTGGAGGCCCACGGCTACCTGAAGCGCTTCAACGAGCGCCTGCCCAACGGGCGGCTGGTCCCGCGCACGGTCTCGTACAACCGACCAGGGGATGAACCCGAGCCCCCGCCGGAGACGCCGCCCGAGCCCCCGCGGCCGACGCCGCCCAAGGCGCCGGTCCCGGAACCGCCCCCGACGGAGACACCCGCGCCTGATGCCGTGCCGGAGGCACCCCCGTCGCCTCCGGCACCGGCCACGGCTCAGGCCCCCGTGACGGCTCCGGCCCCCGTGACCGCCCCGGCTCCGGCTCCGAAGCCGCCTTCCCCGCCTCCGCCACCACCGCCACCGCCGCTCGCCCAGGTGCACCGGCCCGCCGTCGAGCTCCTCGCCGGGCTGCACCTCCACGAGCCACGGCTCCTCCTCGCCGAGCGGGACGTCCGGCGCCTCGCCCCCGGCGTGACCGCCTGGTTCGAGCGCGGTGCCCATCCCGACGCCGTCCGCCGCACGCTCTCCGCGTGCCTTCCCGACCAGCTCAGACACCCGGCCGGGCTCCTCGCCCACCGGCTCACGGCCCTGATCCCACCGCCGCTTCCCGCCAGACCTCCGGCCCCCGACCCCCTCCAGACCTGCGAGGACTGCGACCGGGCCTTCCGGTCCCCCGGACCCGGCCGCTGCCGCGACTGCAGCCCCGAACGAAGAGAGGCCGCCTAGCATGAAGCTGATGACTCGGGCCCCAG
The DNA here is from genome assembly GCF_042671585.1 of Streptomyces sp. NPDC127129. Classification (NCBI taxonomy): domain Bacteria; kingdom Bacillati; phylum Actinomycetota; class Actinomycetes; order Kitasatosporales; family Streptomycetaceae; genus Streptomyces; species Streptomyces sp. NPDC127129. Next base: position 58,801 of record NZ_JBHXTV010000020.1, on the reverse strand, counting down.
GGCACGGACGAGGAGCCAGCGCCATGACGACCGCTTCCCCCTACTACCGGACCATGCGCGCTGCGGTGGAGAACCTGGACGACACCGTCTCCGGCAGGTTCGAGATCACCAAAGAAGGAATCGTTCACGACATGATGGTCCCGAAGCGTCCCCACGAGCTGACCGTGTTCCGCGTGCGCAAGCGCCTGGAGAAGGTCATGCCGGACGAACTGGCAGCCCACACGGGCGAACCCGATGTCGAGGACGAGCCTGAAGGCATCATGCGCCACCCCGACGTGATGGTGATCGCCGAGGCGGACATGGAAGGCGACGGCGCGTTCGACCCCCGTACCCTCATCGCCGCCATCGAGATCACCTCCCGCTCCAACCCCGACAACGACTGGATCGGCAAACTGCGGGACTACCCGCTCATCGGCATTCCGGTGTACGCGATCTTCGATCCCCGTACCGGGACGGGCGCCGTGTTCTCCGACATCCACACCACACCCGACGGCCCGCGTTACGCCACACGCAAGGACTTCGTCTACGGCGAGGACGTCACCATCGCCCATTGGACGATCTCGACCGAGGACCTGCCCCGCTACTCCTAGTCGCCCCCTACGGCAGCAGCACCAACTTGCCCCGCACGTGCCCCGACTCGCTCAGCTCCTGGGCCTTCGCCGCCTCCTTCAGCGGGAAGGTCTCGGCGATGTCGAGGCGCAGCCGGCCCTCCGCCGCCAGGCGGGCGTGGGCGGTCAGCCAGGTGCGGGCGAGGGGCGGGTCGACCGTGACACCGCTGAAGACGATGCCGTGCTCCTCCGCGTCGACCGCCGCGATCGTCACGATCCGCTCCTTCGCGCCGCCCGTCAGTTCGATCGAGACCGGCAGCGTGTCGTGGCCCGCCGCGTCGAAGACAGCGTCGACGCCCTGGGGCGCGGCCGCCCGCACGCGGTCCGCCAGGCCCTCCCCGTACGTCACCGGGATCGCGCCGAGGCCGCGCAGGAAGTCGTGGTTGCGCGCCGAGGCGGTGCCGACGACCGTCACGCCCGCGGCCACCGCGAACTGGACGGCCAGCGCACCGACAGCGCCCGCGGCGCCGTGCAGGAGGAGCGTCTCGCCCTCCTTCAGGGCGAGCAGGTCCAGGACCCGCCGGGCCGTCTCCCCCGCGACCGGGATGCTCGCCGCCCGCTCCCAGCTCAGGCCCGCCGGCTTGGGGACGAAGACCTCGGCCAGGGCGTACTCGGCGTAGGCGCCGGTCGTCGTCCAGCCGAACACCTCGTCACCGGCCTCGACCCCCGTCACACCCTCCCCCAGCGCGTCCACCGTGCCGGCGAACTCCAGGCCGGGCACGGCCGGGAAGGTGGTCGGGTAGAACGCCTCGACCCAGCCGTGACGCCGCTTGTGGTCAAGGGGGTTGACGCCGACCGCGGCCACCTTCACCCGCACCTGGCCGGCGCCGGGCTCGGGCACGGTCACCCCCGCCTCGTGGCGCAGAACCTCCGGGCCGCCGAACTCCTCGTACGTGATCGCTTCCATCTCGGCCTCCGTGGACCCTCGTCGAGCACTCGCTGCTTCCGATGGACCAAGCCTGCGCTCGACGACCCCGCCGCCCCGCCCTCCCAACGGCCAGTCCCGCCTGGCCGAAAGGACAGCCGTCCGGCCCGGCCCCCTCATTACCCTGAGTCCCATGGACGCGACCACGCTGACCACCGCGTACGAGATCATCCGGCAGCCGCTCGGGGAGATCCTGCCCCGTCTCTCGGCCGCCCTCGCGCCCCTGATCCCGCACCGGGGGGCCGCCGAACTCTCCACGCACTGCGCCCACTCGCCGTTCAAGACCGTCGGCGAGACGGAGCTGCTCGTCGCGGCCGAACTCACCACGATGCTGACCACCGGCGTCCCCGGAAACCCCTGGCAGGGACGGGCCACGATCGGCGGCACCGAGCGCGAGGTCGTCGCCGTCACCAGCGACGCGACCGCGCGCCGTTCCGTCCTCGTCCTCGTACGGGACGAGGGCTCCGCGCCCGTCGACGAGGACGGGCTCGCCGCGGCGCAGGCCCTCTGGGACCTGGTGACCAGCCACTTCGACCGGTTCGCGGTGGAGGCCATGCCCGGCGCGCTGGCCCGGTCGCGCGCGGCGGCCGACACCCGGGCCCGGGTGATCGCGGAGCTGTCGACCGCCCACGCGGCCGCCGTCTCCGGGGTGCTCGGGGTGCTGCGCAGCCGGGCCCTGGACGATGCCACGGCCCGGGCGACGGCCATCGACCTCGCGGCCTCCGTGCTGATCGAGATGCGAGCCGCGACCAGGCGGGACCGGGCCATCGCCGAGGAACCGGCCCCGCAGGCATTCGCCCGGCTCGCCGACGATCTGCGGCCGATGCTCCGGCACACCCCGGTACGGCTCGAACTCGGCCCGCCGGACTCCGCCCGCTCGCTCGCGGCGGACGTGGCGCACAGCGCGCGGGCCATCGTGCGGGCGCTGCTCCTGGTGATCCTGGAACAGGACTCGGTACGCCGGGTCCACGTCGGCTGGCAGCTGACCGAGCACGAGCTGCGGGCGACGGTGCGGGACGACGGCTCGGGCACGCTCGAACGCTGCGATCTCGGGGCGGGCAGCATCACCGACCGTCTGGAGGTGCTCGGCGGCCGCCTGGACATGGAAGCGGTCCAGGGCTGGGGGACGACCCTCACGGCCGTGATCCCCCTGGCCACTCCGGACGCCCCCGACGGTGCGGCGAACCCGCTCGCCGACCTCGGCGGCCGTGAGCTGGAGGTCCTCACCCATCTGGCGCTCGGCCACCGCAACCGGCAGATCGCGCAGGAGCTGCACATCAGCGAGTCCACGGTGAAGTTCCACGTCGCCAACATCCTGACGAAGCTGGGGGTCGGTTCGCGAGGAGAGGCCGCCGCGCTCTTCCACAAGGCGGCCTGACCGCAGGCGGCGCGGCTTCGCGCGGCGCGTGAGCGGGGCCGCTGTCAGTGGCGGGTGCCAGACTCGCACCCGTGAACGAGAGGTGGGCGGTGGACGCCGAGGCGGAGGGGGACGGGGCACGGCTCGTCCCCCTCGGCCCCGACGCGCTGCCCGCGGGACCCGTCCTCCACGAACCGGATCTCGTCGAGGCCGTCCGCTCCCGGCCCGGTGTCGCCCGGTGGGTGTGGCGGTCCACCACCGCCGTCCATCCCCGGCTCCTCGCCGCCGGGGTGCGCATCGAGCGCTGTTACGACATCGAGGTCGCCGAGGGCCTCCTCCTCGGCCACGAGGGGCGGCTCGGGGAGCCCCGGTCCGCGGCCGCCGCCCTCGCGCGGCTGCGGAACGCTCCCGTACCGCCCGATCCGCCCCAGCGCGCCGCCGAACCCGGCTCGCAGGACTCCCTCTTCGAGGCCAGGCCCAGCGCCACCGCCGTCCCCTTCGAGGACCTCCTCGCCGTCTACGCGGAGCAGCAGCGCCGCCACGGAGTGGCCGAGCACCCGGGCCGGATGCGGCTGCTCACCGCCGCCGAGTCCGCGGGCATGCTCGTGGCCGTCGAGATGAACCGGGCCGGGCTGCCCTGGCGCGCCGACGTGCACCGCGAGCTGCTGCACGAGCTGCTCGGCGAGCGGTACGCGGGCGGCGGGGAGCCCCGGCGCCTCGCCGAGCTCGCCGACGAGGTGTCCGCCGCCTTCGGCCGCCGCGTCCGCCCCGATCTGCCCGCCGACGTCGTCAAGGCCTTCGCCCAGGCCGGGATCCGGGTGCGGTCCACCCGTCGCTGGGAGCTGGAGGAGATCGACCACCCGGCGGTGGCCCCGCTCGTCGCGTACAAGAAGCTGTACCGGATCTGGACCGCCCACGGCTGGTCCTGGCTCCAGGACTGGGTGCGCGACGGCCGCTTCCGCCCCGAGTACCTCCCCGGGGGCACGGTCAGCGGCCGCTGGACGACCAACGGCGGCGGCGCCCTGCAGATCCCCAAGGTCATCCGGCGGGCCGTCGTGGCCGACGAGGGCTGGCGGCTCGTCGTGGCCGACGCCGACCAGATGGAGCCCCGGGTCCTGGCGGCCATCTCCCGCGATCCCGGTCTGATGGAGGTCGCCGGGCACCCCGACGACCTGTACACCCGGCTCTCGGACCGCGCGTTCTCCGGCGACCGCGACCACGCGAAGATCGCGCTGCTCGGCGCGATCTACGGGCAGACCAGTGGCGACGGCCTGAAGAACCTGGCCGCGCTCCGCCGCCGCTTCCCCCGCGCCGTGGCCTACGTGGACGACGCGGCCAAGGCCGGCGAGGACGGCCGGCTCGTGCGGACCTGGCTCGGCAGGACCAGCCCGCGGGCGGTCGGCGCCGGCGAGGCCGAGGAGGCGGGCATCCCCCAGGAGGGCGCGGACGAACCGGCTTCGGGGGAAGGCGAGTTCACGCCCGGATACGCCTCCGGAAACGCGCGGGCCCGCGGCCGGTTCACCCGTAACTTCGTCGTTCAGGGCAGCGCCGCCGACTGGGCGCTGCTGATGCTCGCCGCCCTGCGCCGTGCGCTCTCGGGGATGCGGGCCGAGCTGGTCTTCTTCCAGCACGACGAGGTGATCGTGCACTGCCCGGCGGAGGAGGCGGAGGCGGTCACGGCGGCGATCCGCGCGGCGGGGGACGAGGCAGGGCGGATCGCCTTCGGCGCGACGCCGGTGCGTTTTCCGTTCACGACGGCCACGGTGGAGCGGTACGCGGACGCCAAGTGACGGCCGCGGACGTGGTGCGTACGGGCACACGGGCCGGGCCCCCGCCGGGGCCCGGCCCCGCCCGCTCCCGAGGGCCCCGCGGCGCGCGCACGACGCGCCGCGGGGCGTCACCTCACGAGAACTTCAGCCACCGGTCGTCGAGGACGATCGCCTTGAGGCGGTCCGTCGTCAACGCGGGCTCGGCGCGCGTGGCGGCCTGGTGCTGTGCGCCGGTGTTGAACGCGGAGACCACGACCCGGAAGCCCGACGGCAGGATCATGTCGGCCGTCCACATGACGACACCCGCGCCGCCCTTCTCACCGGCCTCCTTCGTCACCTTCACCAGCCGTCCGTCGGGCAGCTTCGTGGCGCCGGCGAAGAGCTGGTCGGCGACGTCGCCCATGCCGTTCTGCACGTTGACCTGGACGAGGCTCTTGCCCTTGCCGTCGTCCACGACCACGTAGGCGAACTCGCCCTCGCCGCCCTGGGAGGTCACCTTGAGCCCCTTGGGGAGCAGCGCGCGCAGGGTCCCCCGCACGGCCTGGCCGTCCGGCTCCGGCGGCATCGCGTCCCCACCCGGCGTGGTGTCCGCGCCCGGCACGGTGTTCCCGCCCCGCGTGGCGTCCCGGCCGGGCGTGGTGGGCTTGGTGGTCACGGCCAGTTGCTTGAACAGCGGCCGCCATCCCTCGGCGGTGACCAGGGTCTTCAGCTGGGCGGGGCCGAAGGGCGGGTTCGCGCGGGTGACGGCGGAGCCCTTCTCCGTCGGGGCGTTGTACTCGCTCGCGTCGACGAGGAATCCGTCCCTGGTGAGCAGGACCGCCCGCCAGTTCTTGGTCTCCTCGCGCCGGTCCGGGTACTCGTACCCCTGGATGACCATCAGCCGGTCGCCGTTCGGCAGCTTCTCGCTGGTGCACCCGTCGTGCGGGACAAAGGTCTCGTCCGGGCACTCCACCTGCCCCGCGCCGCCCTCCTCGGTCCCGCCGGCCCGGTAGAGGCCGACGGAGACGGCCGACTCTCCCTTGCCGTCCTGGTAGACGCCGGAGACGTGTTCGCCCTTGGAGTCCTCGTCGGCGATGGTCCACGTTCCGGCGGGGGTGTTCGCCTTGAGGACGGCCGCCAGGTCCCTGACCCGGAGCGTGGGCGCGGGCCCCGGCCGCTCGGGGGTCGGCAGGGCCGTCCTGCTCGCCGTGGCGACCGAGGAGTCCTTGGCTCCCACGGCCCCCTGGGTCCGCGCTCCCGCGCCGAGCAGGTCTCCGCCGTAGATCCCGCCGACGCCCACCACGGCGAACGCCAGCACGCCGCCGGTCACCGCGGCCGCACGGCGGCGCATCAGCCGGCGCCGGCCGCGGGCCAGACCGCCGGCGACCAGCTCGCGGCCGTCCTCCGTGACGAATCCGTCGCCCGTGCGGCGAAGGGCCTGTCCGAGCTCCTCCGCGAAACCGTCGTGTCCCTCGTTCAGAGGCATGCCGAATCACCGTCTCCGGTCCATGAGTGAAAGAAAGAGTGGGAAGCGTGCGAGGTGCCGGGTCAGCGGGAGGCGAACTCGACGATGCTGCCGCCGAGCCGTTCCCGGAGCTTGGCGAGCGCCCTCGTCGAGCGGGTGCGGACCGCCGCGGAGCTCACATGGAGCACGTCGGCGGTCTCCTCGACGCTGCGGTCCTCCCAGTACCGCAGCACCACCACGGCCCGGTCCTTGGGCGCGAGGGCCGCGAGCGCGTCGAGCAGGGCGATCCGGAGGGCCGGGTCGTCGCCGTTCTCCGGAGCCCGGTCCGGCAGCTCCCCGAGCGGGCGCTCGGTCGCGGAGCGCCGGCGCCGGTGGCTGAGGAACGTGCGGACCAGGACGGTCTGCGCGTACCCCGCCGGGTTGCCGATCCGCTGGACACGCCCCCACAGGCTGTACATCCGGCCCAGGGTCTCCTGCACGAGGTCCTCGGCGAGATGGGTGTCGCCGCTGGTCAGCAGGCATGCCGAGCGGAAGAGATGGCCGGTCCTGGCGGTGGCGAACTCCAGGAACCCGTCCGCGTGGGCCTGTCTCATGCCCCTCCCCTCCGTCGCGGCGTCCTTACACCCCTTTGACGCGACGGGCCCGGGGAAATGTTTCACACGAGGTTCGACGAGTTCGCATGGAGCCAGATGTCCCAGATCGTCCAGAATTGGGTAACTGTGGAGTATGAACGGTTTTCTCGTGGATTCCGCAGGGGTCACGACGGCGGCCGGTGTCTGGCAGTCCGGGATGGCCCAGGTTCTCGGCGGCCTGGTCGTGGTCGCCGTACTGATCGGCGCCTTCTGGCTGGGGATGAGGGTCCGGGACAAGGAGTCCCCCACACCCAGGCCGGATGAGCAGCCGCACCGGCCGGAGGGCGGGCTTCCCGGCGAGACGTCCGAGTACCGCAAGCCGTCGGAGATGCCCCAGACCGACGGTGAGCACCGGCTCATGCCGTACGAGCTGAAGAGCGGCTCGGAGGAGTCACCCGACCCGCCGAGCGAGGAGAAGCGGAAGTGGGGCGGGATCTCCAGCGGCGGCTTCGGCAGCGGCGGCACGGGGCACGGCGACTGAGCGGTGTCCGAGCGAGCGGTGAGTGCCGTGGGCCACGAGCGGGCGGTGGCGTACCGGCTGCTGGGCTCGTCCGACGAGGCGGACGACGCCGTACGGGAGGCGCGGGGCGCGCAGGAGGCGCGGCGGCTCGGGGACACGACCGCCGAGGCCGCCACCGGCGCGCCCGGCACCGGCCCCGCCCTCGCCACCGCGCCCGACCCCGTCACGGCGGTCGCGCGTGTCTGCCTGGCGAGACTGCGGTCGCGCGCGGCACGGCAGGAGGCCCCCTGGGATCCGTGGTCGGCCGCCGAGTCCGGCCGGACCCCGGACCGGTCCGAAGAGGCGGCCCTGGAGACGCTGACGCCCGCCGAACGGGTGGCGTTCGTCCTGCACGACGTGTTCGCGGTGCCCGTCGACGAGATCGCCCCGGTCCTGGAGCGCACGCCCGCGGCCACGCGGCAGCTGGTGAGCCGGGCACGCACGCGCGTACGGGGTACGGAGGAGATGCCGGAGCCGGACCTGGCGCGCCAGCGGGAGGTGGTGGACGCGGTGCTCGCCGCCGCACGCGACGGCGACCTGCTCGCGCTGCGTGAGCTGCTCGATCCGGACGTGCTGCTGCGTGCGGACACCGCGGCGGTACGGTCCGGCGCGGCGACCGCCCACGGCCCCACGGCCGTCGCGGCCCGCCTCGCCGAGCGCGCCGGGTCGGCCCGCACGGCCCTGGTGGACGGCGCGGCGGGACTGGTGGCGGCCCAGGAGGACGGCCCGGGCGCGGTGATCGCCTTCACGGTCATCGAGGGCCGCGTCACGGCGGCCGACATCCTGATGGACGCGAACCACCTCGACCGCCTGTCCGTGGAGAGCCTCCCGGAGTGACGCACGGGGCCGGCCGGCCCCGCCCGGAGGGGCGAGGGGTCACCCCTCCCGTACACGTGGAAGCGGCGCCGGGCGGGCGCTCCCCGGCTCCTGCGCCTCCGCCGGAAGTGCCCGTCGGGTTCGGACGGGCGAGAGGAAGACCGGGAGGAAGGCGCAGGCGAGCAGGGAACCGCCCACCCACAGGGTGGCGTGGAGACCGACGAGTTCGCCCAGGAGGCCCGAGATCGCGGCGCCGATCGCGATGGCGCCGGTGAGCAGGAAGCGGAAGGTCGCGTTCATGCGGCCGAGCAGCGCGTCCGGGGTCATCCGCTGGCGCAGGCTCACCCCGAGGACGTTGTCCATTCCGGTCTTGAACATGGCGCACAGCCACCCCGCGCCCGCGATCCAGAGCCAGGGACCGTGCCCGACGAGCGGGACGAGGAGGCCGGCGGGGGCGAGGACGAGCCCGGCGAGACCGAGCGTACGGCCGAACCCGAGGCGGGCCGCCACGGCGCGTGCGCAGCGGGCGCCGAGCAGCAGGCCGACGCCGCCGGCCGCCCAGTAGAGGCCGAGGACACCGGCGGAGAGGCCGAGTTCACGGACGAAGAGGACCGGCATCATCGTGTTGAGGATCTGCGAGCCGAGGTTGGTGAGCGAGGCGGACAGGGCGAGCGCCCGCAGCTCCCTGTTCCCGAGGACGTGCCGTACGCCCGTGGCGATCTGGACCCGCAGCGGCTCCCGCGTCCGGCGGGGAGAGGCCGTGGGCGGGACCGTGGGCGGGGCCGCGGGAGCGGCCGTCTCCTTGAGCCACAGGAGCCGTACGGCGGAGGCCAGATGGCTGACCGCGGTGACCGCCACCGCGAGCGGCGCGGTGAGCAGCTGGACCAGGCCGCCGCCCGCGCCGCGTCCGGCCACGTTGGTGGCCGCCATCAGACTGACCATGGCGGCGTTGGCGGGGACCAGGCCGTCGCGGCCGACGAAGCGGGGCAGGATGCTCTGGCCCGTGACGTCGTAGAAGACGGTGGCGCAGCCGCTGAGCAGCACGACGGCGTACAACTGCGCGAGGGTCAGGGCGTCGCACCACCAGGCGACGGGCACGGAGGCCAGGAGCAGCCCGCGGACCGCGTCCGCCACGATGAGCATCCGGCGCTGCGGCAGCCGGTCCACCCACGCCCCCGCGGGCAGGCCGATGAGCAGGAAGGCGAGGGTGGAGAGGGTCGCGAGCACCCCGACCTCGCCGGGGCTCGCGTCCAGGGCCTCGACGGCGATCAGCGGAACGGCCACGTATCCGACGTTGGTGCCGAGTTGGCTGAGGACGGCCGCGGAGAAGAGCGTACGGAAGTCGGGGACGCGCCAGGGTGAGTCGGATCGCATGCCCTCGAACCTGCCGCACCCCGACGCATCAGCACAATCAAATTGTTCTACGGGAACGCTTAAGCGTTCCTACCCGGTGGCGGGTACGACCGCCGGACGGCCCGCGCGGGCCGCGATGTGCGCGGGCGGTTCGGCACCGGCCGGCAGGACCGGGTCGGCGACCGGCGCGCCGAAGGCGGTGACGACGGGCAGGACCCCGGCCCAGAGCCCCAGTTCGGCGTCGGGACCGTCACCGTCGTCCGGCGGACCGGAAGCGATCTTGACCGACGCCTCGGTGAGGTCGAGGGCGAGCAGCGAGGTCGCCGCCAGCTCCTTACGGCTGGGCTGCCGGGCGTACTCCCACTGCCCCGGCGCGCACTGCTCGGTGAGCGCCCGCAGCCCGAGCAGCTTCTCCGCGGGATCGGTCACCTCCCGCGGAACGCCGTAGACCATGGCGGACCGGTAGTTGACGCCGTGCTCGAAGACGGAGCGGGCGAGCACGAGTCCGTCGACGTGCGTCACGGTGACGCAGACGGTGGCACCGGGCGCCTGCACGAGACTCCGGCTCGCGACGGAACCGTGCACGTAGAGCCGGTCGCCCTCGGTGCCGTAGGCGGTGGGCACGACCATGGGCGTGCCGTCGACGACGACCCCGAGATGACAGAGGAACCCGGCGGCGAGCACGGCGTCCAGATCCTCCCGCCGATGACTCCCCTTGTGCCGCATCCGCCGCAATCGTGTGCGCTCACTGGGAACGAACTCGTCCGGAGCGGGTATCTGTTCGACGACGGTGTTCATGAATGTCCTCTTCGTTGGGCGCGTACAGGCGGATGCCTCGAAGGTGTTCTACGTCCCCGAACTCCGCACCGCCACCGACGCCCGCCTGCCGGAACGGCGACCTCGCGGTTGTCACGGCGCACGGTGCCGCGACCGTGGTAAAACCAACGAACGGTGTTCACTCGGATATGTCGGGGGAAACGTGGGCAGCGCTCCTGAACTGACGGAAGCTCAACGCATCGCTGTCGACAAGGCGATGGAGGACTGGTTACCCGAGGCGAAGCGCGTCTACAGGGGTATGCCCCAGGGCCGCGACGAGGCCCGTCTCCTCGAGGTCGACATCAGCGGTACGACGGGCCCCGACTTCGAGCCCGGCTCCTACGTCGTACGGGTCGGACCGGCCGACGACGGTCTCGTCCAGCGCAACGAGCTCGCCGCCCACAACAAACTTCGGGACGCCGCACCCGAGTTCGCCGAGAACCACATTCCCCGCCTGCTGAGGATCAGGACCGTCGAGGCCGACGACGGCTCCAGACCTCTGGTGGTCTCCCTGCAGCAGTTGGCGGGAGGCGGTACCCACCGCTACGTCTCACCCCGCGGCCCTTCCACAGCCCTGCAACTGACGGCGGAGCGGCTGTCCCACGAGCTGTTGACCGCCTGGGCGCTCCCGCACGAGATGCGCGAACAGACGCCCCACGAGCTGCTCGTCGACCTGGCCGGGGGTGCACCCCGCGCCACCGAATGCCTCGACGGCGCCGAGGCGTTCTTCCCCGACGGCAGACATGAGGTGACCGGGGGACAGACCTTCGTCGACCCCCGCAAGGTCCTCGGTCCGGGCCGGGGCGAGCAGGTGCCGCTCATGTACGGCTTCTGCCACGGGGACCTCCACACGGGCAACCTGCTGGTGCCCTCCAGCGAGCTGGCCGGTGTCGACTCCGGGTACTGGATCGTCGACCTCGACCGGACACGCCACGGCGCGGTCGGCTTCGACCTCGCCTATCTCGAGGTCAGCGTCCTGGTCAATCTCCTCCCCGACCTCGACCCCGTCGTCCTGAGCCGGTGCCTGACCAGCGCCGAGGGAATCTCCCCCCGCCAGATCCCGGACGGCACCGACTGGCTGATGGCCTTCCTGGAGTCCTCGCGCCGGGGCATCCGGCAGTGGACCTCCGCCCAGCAGGGGCGGATGGACCACTTGGAGCGCCAGTTCATGCTGGTCCGGATGGTCACGGGACTGCTCTGGGCCAGACGGTTCGAGCCGGGGAGTCCCAAGGCACGGCTCTGTCTCGCGTACGCCGGGTGCTACGCCTTCCACTACGACAGTGTCTACGGCATCGACGGCTCGGACCCGGCGGTGGAAGCGTCGGCCGGGCAGCGGAGCGAACCGGCCGGTCCGGACGAGCAGAGGCGGACGGAGGCGGAGGAGACGCTCTGGCAGTCGCTGTGGGACGCGACATCGGGATTCGCGTCCCACGCGGGCCGGTACGTGCTGATCGCCGAACGGATGCCGGCCGTCGACACCGTGGCCGCTCTCGGCCGGATCCCCTGGTCCGTGGTCCTGGATCTGGACCCCAGGTCGGACGACGACGGACTGCAGCATCGCGCGAAACCGGTCCTCGACGCCCAGCGCGCCGTGCATCTGTTCACCCAGAACCAGCCGCAGGTCGACTACGGCCGCGGCACCGCCTGGATGCTGGCGGTCGGCTCGGTCCTGCTCAACGAGCCCCCCGAGGATCTGCGCAACTGGGGCTACCGGCGCCTGAGCGCCATCAGGCGGCTGGCCGCGTCCTTCCGGGAGTCGGTGGGCGACACCCCGGTCTTCGTCGTCGTTCTCGAAGGGAACGGCGACGGCTCCGAAGGCGGACTCGAGCGGGACCGGCTGCTGCGGACGCTCGAAGCCGTGGACGAGATGCTGCAGGGCCGGGGCACGTTCCTGCACATCGGGCAGTCCCCCCTCGCCACTCGTGTCGAGGCGACGCGTGTACCGCTGCCGTTGCCCGCCTTCCTCGACCGGCTGAGCGACACGCTGGGTCAGGAGCCCGAGCAGACCGACTTCACCCTGCCGTCGCTCGAGCAGAAGACGGCCGCGATCTCGCCCGACACCATGCAGCGGCTCCGCGAACACCTCGTGGTGCTGCACGACGGGATCGAGCTGACCGAGCCGGCCACACCGGTCCCTTACAACGACGAGTTCTGGCGTGGTGGCCTCATCCGCTGGTCCGACCTCGACGCCGACCGCGACGTCCCCCGTACCGTCGCGAACGACCTGATGGCGGCGCTGCGCGACAGCCTGGAGAACCACCACATCCGTACGGTTCTCCTCCGCCACCTGCCGGGAGCCGGAGGCACCACGGTCGCGCTGCGCGCCGCGTGGGACCTGCACCACGAGTACCCCGTGGCCGTTCTGCCCCACGGCATCGCCGTCGACCGCTCCCGCGTCGCGCTCATCGCCGCCCGGATCGACCTGTTGTACAGCCGGACGCAGATGCCCGTTCTTCTCGTGGCCGAATCCGGCGATCTCAGCGAGTCCGACCGCGAGATGCTCTACCAGGAGCTGAGCAAGCGGGGCGCCAGGGTCACCATGCTCTACGTCCGGCGTGTGGTGGCGGACGGAGAGAGCGACGCCCTGCAGGTCACCGAGTTGCTGGACGCCACGGAGACCCGGGAGTTCGAGCGGCGCTACAAGCAGCTCGTCGTCGATCCCTCCCGGCTCTCCGAGCTGCGCAAGCTGTCACAGCAGCAGTACGAGCAGTACCGCACCCCGTTCTTCTACGGCCTGGTCACCTTCGAGCGGAACTTCACCAAGCTCTCCGACTACGTGAAGACGCACCTGGAGAACGTCCGGGGGCAGGCCGCGAAGGTGATGACGTACCTCGCGATCGTCACGATCTTCTCGAACTCGGGCCTCCAGCGGGACACCGTCCAGAAACTGATGCGCCTGGCGCCGGGCACGACCCTGCTGGAGCTCTCCGACGTGCTGGGCCCTGAAGCCGCGCGCCTGGTCACCGTGCGCGCCGGCCGGGTGCGGCTCCAGCACCAGCTGATCGCCGAACAGGCGCTCGTCGAGATCCTCATGGACGAGAACTGGGACGCCCATCTCAAGGATCAGTCGATCGACTTCATCGAGGCGCTCGCCTTCAACACCGACACCTCCTCGAAGCCGATCCGGCTGCTCCTGAAGCAGCTGTTCGTGGACCGCCAGGGCGGCACCGTGGACGGAGTGGAGGACCGGGGCCAGTTCGCGCCGCTCATCGACCGTCTGGACGACTACTCGGCACACGCGGTGCTGCGTTCGCTCACCGAGCGCGTCCCCGACGATCCGCACTACTGGACCCACTTGGGACGCCACCAGATCTACCGGCTGAACGAGGGGTACGCCAAGGCGGAGGAGTACGTCTCCCGCGCGGTGGCCCTGGACGAGAACGACTTCATCCACCACCACGCGCTCGGCCTGACCCGCAAGAAGATCCTCAAGGAGGAGCTGAACGAGGCACGGTCGCACGGCCTGGCCGCCGTGATGAGCGTGGTCGAGGCCCACTACGAGCGCACCGTCGAGTGCTTCGTCACCTCGCGCCGGATCAACAAGGAGAACCGCTACGCCTACATCACCCACGTCCAGTCGATCATCGACGTCGCCCGGGCCATGAAGGCGGCGGCGCGGGTGAAGTCGATCACGGACCTGCCGGCGTCGGCCGGCGAGTGGGTGAAACTGAAGGTCGCCGAGGCGAGGGACCTGCTGCGCGACGCGACCCGTGCCTACGCGACCCTGGACGGGCACAGCACGTACATCGCGAGCTGCCACGCGGCCATCAGGAGTCTGCACGGCGACCTGAACGCCGCTGTCGAGACCTGGGAACTGGCCGTCGCGGGGCGGCAGTCGAACACGGCGGTCCGACGGGCTCTCGCCCACGCGTACCACCTGAGGAGCGAGGCCGACGGGACTCCCCTGAGCCATGCCGAACTGAGGCGCGTGGTGCAGCTGGCCCGGCAGAACCTGTCCCGCCACGACTGCCGGGAGGAGGACTACCGGCTGTGGTTCGAGGCGTACAGGAAGCTGCCCGAGTTCGACATCACGGAGAGCCTTTCCGAGCTCCAGCTGTGGCTGGACCGCTTCCCCTCCTGGCGCGCCCACTACTACCGGTACTGCCTCCTGTTCCACCAGTGGTTCAGCGGGAACAGCAATCAGACCGAGCAGTTCCGGTACGCGCAGCAGCAGAGCAGCCAACTGGTGCTCGGCCGGTCCACCTGGTCGCCCTTATGGCTGGCGAAGGGCCCGGAGTGGTACCCGGTGATCTCGGACACCGACCTCGGCGAGTGGGACCGCAAGCGGACGTTCTGGAAGAACCCCGAACCGCTGCAGCGGGTCAACGGCGTGCTGGACGGTGTGTACTCGCAGTTGAAGGGCACCATCATGCTCGCCGGACGCGTCTCCGCGGACTTCCGCCCCCAGCGGGGTGGCTTCCTCGACGGCGAGGAGAACACGGAGGTCAACTTCTATCTGGGGATGAGTTCGAGCGGGCTGCGGGCCTACGAGGTGGAGCGGGGTCACCATCCGGAGGGCGTGACCGCGCGCCAGCTGCTGTGGACGGCTCTGGCGGCGGCGCCGGCCGAGGGCGGGACGGCCGGCCCGGAGGCGGACACGGCACGAGTCGGAGCAGGGGCGGGCGGGGCCGCGGATCGGCCCGTGCTCTCCACCGAGGAGATCCTGGCGCATGCCGCCGAAATCAGCGACGAGCAGAAGCTGAACTTCTGCCTGTCACTGCTCCGGGCCTGGGACGAAGTGGAGCGGACGGCGAGTCTGTCCGATCTGGTCGACCGCGTCCGAGCCAGGTACCGCTACGACGGCGCCGATGTCGAAGCCCTCCTGGAACAGTCCGGCCAGGTGCAGTACTTCGGCGACGAGGACGACCCCGAGATCCGGCTCCTCGGCTCTCCCCTCCCGAAACCGGCCGGGCAGGCCCCCCGGTCCGCGCAGTCGCGGCGGTCCGTGAAGGAACCGGCCGAGTGGCTCCCGAGCCCGCGCCCGAGCCACAAGGTGCTGGGCCAAGTCCTCACCGTCAACGAGGAGAGCCGCACCGCCGTGGTCGTCCACGCGGACAACCAGTACGCCACGCTGCGTCTCGACGACGTTCTGAGCCCGCCCCAGGAGGTCCCCCGTACCCGCCAGCTCCTCTGGATGAAGGCGGAGCCTAGCGGCAAGGGCGGTGGCAGCACCGCGCGGGAGGTGGAGCTGCTCCCGCCGAGCGCCACGGTCGTGGACGACGAACTCATCCCCGCCGACCGTCTGTGGGACCGGGTCGAGAGTGATCTGCGGGACGAGATGGACGCCCAGGTGGCGCGAGGCTCCTCCCCCGTCCCCGAAGCCACCCTGGCCGAGTGGCTGGAAGCCCGGTTCAACGGGTGCCAGTCCCTGGCCGAACGCCTGGGCCTCGCCGATCTGTCCCTGCTGTGGGGCGGGCTGGACTGGCTGCACCGCGAGGGCACGGGCCGGAGGGCGACGCTGGCCCCCACGGCCGAGCCCGTGTTCGGCCGGGTGAACCTCCCTCGCCAGGAGGGCGAGGTGTCCGGGAAGAAGCCCGAGGTGCCCGCGCCCGCGCCCGCGGCCCCGCCGACGCCGCGGCCCCCGTCCACGCCCCTGCCCACGTTCGGCGAGGCCCTGTCCGCCGTGGTGGACCAACTGCGGCTGCGGAACGGGTCGGAGGATCCGACGTGGTCCGAGGTCCGGTCGGCGCTCAACGCTTCTCTCGGCGCGAACTTCGCCACCGTGGTCGGTCCCGAGGGCGGCCGGTCGCTGCGCAAGAAGCTTCTCCAGGAGCCCGGGTGGGAACTGGTGGGCAAGCCTCCCCATCCCTCCCGCGTACGGAGAACGGCAGCTGTGCCCGCGGCACGCACCGCCCCGGACATCGCGGCGGACATCGCCGACGTGCTGCGCGAGCTGGCCGCCCAGGACCGGAAGCCCATGCTCACCGAGCTCGGCAGCCGTCTCAGGTCCCGCTGGGGCCTGGAGGCCTACAAGGGGATCACCGCCAGGCAACCCCTGACGGGCCTGGTCAGGCAACACGGCTGGGAGCTCGCGGAGATCAAGCCCGGCGTCCACTGCATCCGCCGGCCCGACGAGCCCGCCGATCCCGGCGGAAGCCAGGACGGAAGCCAAACCGGAACCCGAACCGGAAGCCAAACCGGAAGCCAGGACGGAAGCCAGGACGGAGGCGATGAGCGATGACCGAAGCGGAGCGTGCGAGAACGGCGGACCTCCTGGACTGTCTGGCCGCGCAATGGGGATCCGCCCCCGTCACGGCGCGGGAGCTGGGCCGCCGGGCCGGGCTCGAACCCCCGGAGGCCGACACCTCGGTCGCCGCCGTGCTCGCCCTGGTCGGCGTGTTCGGCGTCGTGCGCGCGGAGGCCGCACCGGACGGCACCCCGGCCACCGCGGTCGTCAGTCCTCAGGCCGCGTACTTCCTGCGCTCACTCGCCGCCTACGTGCGCAGCGGTCGCGAGATGCTCGACAACTGGGAGCGGGCAGGCACGGTGGCCGGCCCGTACACCGACCATCAGGTGCTCGCCGGACCGCAGTTCCTCTATCTGGCGGAGAACCGTCGCCTGTCCCTCGATCCCGCGGCCGTGCCGCTGCGGGAGGTGGACGTCGTCCAGGTCGTCGTCAAGGCGCGACGTCGCGGCAAGGGTGAACAGGCCCACTACCTCCTGCAGTACGACGAGCGGGCCCGCCAGTACCAACTGCCGGGCGGTCACGTCCGGGCCACCGACGCCGACCACCGGGCGGCCGCGATCAGAGAACTCGAAGAGGAGCTGGCGGGCTACCAGTACGCCCCGGACCGGGACACCCTCGTCGACCTCGGCACGGTCGAGGCGGTCCAGCCGTCCCGCACGTTCGGGGCCGTGAGTGCGTACCGTGTCACGTTCTTCCAGCTGAAGACGGAAGCGGAACGCCTCCTCCTGGGCCCGGGATCCCGCTGGTCGAAGAAGGACGACATCCTCGACCCGGACTTCCGCATCGGCCACGCGAGTCTCAACGTGACCGCCCTCGTGCGGCTCGACACCACCCTCCCGGGAGGCCTGCAGGGTCTCCCCCCGAGCTTTCCCGGCCCCCTTCACCGCACTCTGACCGAGGTGGTCCGGGACCGCCCGTGGGAGGTGGCGGGCCTGGCCGTGGGCGTGATCGGCCTCGCCCTGTCCCTCATCCCGCTGCTCCAGTGAGCCCGTCCGGCAGCGTGCTCGGCGAACCACAAAACCCCAGGTCGGATGAGATCCGACCTGGGGTTTCCGTGGAGCCGCCTTCGGGATTCGAACCCGAGACCTACGCATTACGAGTGCGTTGCTCTGGCCAACTGAGCTAAGGCGGCATGCTGTGCGTTCCCATGGTGGGTGCAGCAGCGACGCCAAGTCTACACAGTTTCCCGGGGTGCTCCTGACCACCCTTCGCGTGGTCCAGGACACCCCTCACGTGCAGCGCTTGCCGTCCTTCGGGACCGTGCCCTCCAGGAGGTAGGTGTTGATCGCCGAGTCGATGCAGTCGCTGCCGCGGCCGTACGCCGTGTGGCCGTCGCCCTCGTACGTCAGGAGCGAGCCGGAGGCGAGCTGGGCCGCGAGGGACCGGGCCCACTTGTAGGGGGTCGCCGGGTCCCGGGTGGTGCCGACGACGACGATCGGGGCGGCGCCGTCGGCCGTGATGCGGTGCGGGCGGCCGGTCGGGGGGACGGGCCAGTAGGCGCAGTTCAGGGCGGCCCAGGCGAGGCCCTTGCCGAAGACGGGGGACGCCTTCTCGAAGGACGGGACCGCCTTCTCGACGTCCGCCGGGCCGGTGAAGGCCGGCGGGAGGTCGAGGCAGTTCACGGCCGCGTTGGCGTACATCAGGTTCGCGTACGTGCCGTCCGGCTCGCGTTCGTAGTAGCTGTCGGCCAGGGCGAGCAGGCTCGCGCCCTCGCCGCCCATCGCGCTCGTCAGCGCCTCGCGCAGCTGCGGCCAGGCCCCCTCGTCGTACATCGCCGCGATCACCCCGGTCGTCGCCAGGGATTCGCCGAGCTTCCGGCTCTCGCCGGTCGGCACGGGGTTGGTGTCCAGGGAGCGGAAGAAGCCCTTCAGCGCGTCCGAGGCCGCGTCGACGGAGCCCGTGCCGAGCGGGCAGTCCGGCTTCTCGACGCAGTCGGCGGCGAAGGCCCGGAAGGCGGTCTCGAAGCCGGCGGTCTGGTCGCGGTTGAGGTCGACCGCGGGCAGCGAGGGGTCCATCGCGCCGTCGAGGACCAGGCGGCCCACCCTGCCGGGGAACAGTTCGGCGTAGGTCGCGCCGAGGAAGGTGCCGTACGAGGCGCCGACGTAGCTCAGCTTCGCGTCGCCGAGAACGGCCCGCAGGATGTCCATGTCCCGCGCCGTCTCGACCGTGGAGACATGGGGCAGGACCGGGCCCGAGAGCTTCTGGCAGCCCGTCGCGAAGCCCCGGAACGACGTGGTCAGGGCCGTGGTCTCGGCCGCCTCGTCCGGCGTCTGGTCGATCTGGGTGTACGTGTCCATCTGGGGCCCCGTCAGGCACTCGACGGGCTCGCTGCGGGCCACTCCGCGGGGGTCGACCGCGACCATGTCGTACCGCGCCCGGACCGGGGCGGGGTAGCCGATGCCGGCGTACGCCTGGAGGTAGCCGACGGCGGAGCCGCCGGGGCCGCCGGGGTTGACCAGGAGGGAGCCGAGCCGCTTGCCCGGGCCGCTAGCCGCGACCCGCGAGACGGCCAGCTTCACCTCGCCGGCCGTCGGCTTCGCATAGTCGAGCGGGGCGCGGAGCGTCGCGCACTGGAACTTCGGCACACCGCAGTCGCGCCAGGCGAGCTTCTGTCCGTAGAAGCTCGCCAGGGCCGGGTCCGGTGTGGTGGGCGCGGCGGGCGGCGCTGCCGCCGAAGGGCCCGAAGGCGCGGCGGCGTCGCTGCCGCCCGTGCAGCCGGAGAGGATCAGCCCGGCGGCCGCGAGGGCCGTGGCGGACGTACGGAGCAAACGCCTGGAGTCCATGTCCGGAGGGTATCCGTACGGGTACGGACCGTGTCCAATCAGTCGCGCAGGGCCATGGTCATCGCCTCCACCGCCAGCAGCGGGGCGACGTTCCGGTCCAGCGCCTCGCGGCAGGCGAGCACCGCCTCGATCCGGCGCAGGGTCCGCTCGGGTGCGGTGTCCTGGGCGATCCGCTCCACCGCGTCCCGCACGTCCTCGTTGGCGATCGGGGTCCGCGTGCGCAGCTGCAGGGTGAGCACGTCACGGTAGAAGCCGGTGAGGTCGGTGAGCGCCAGGTCCAGGCTGTCGCGCTGCGTACGGGTCTTGCGCCGCTTCTGCCGCTCCTCCAGCTCCTTCATCGCACCGGCCGTGCCGCGCGGCATCCGCGAGCCCTGGCCGCCGCCGAGCGCGGCCTTCAGCTCCTCGGTCTCCTTGACGTCCATCTCCTCGGCGACCTGCTTGGCGTCCTCGCCCGCCGCGTCGACGAGCTCCTGGGCCGCCTTGAGGCAGCCGCCGATGTCCCCGACGCGCTGGGGCAGCTTGAGGACGACGGCCCGGCGGGCGCGGGCGCGCTCGTCGGTGGCCAGCCGGCGGGCGCGGTCGATGTGGCCCTGGGTGGCGCGGGCGGCGGCCGCCGCGATCCGGGGGTCGATGCCGTCGCGGCGTACGAGCACGTCGGCGACCGCGTCGACGGCGGGCGTACGCAGGGTCAGGTGGCGGCAGCGGGAGCGGATGGTCGGCAGCACGTCCTCCAGGGAGGGCGCGCAGAGCAGCCAGACCGTGCGCGGCGCGGGCTCCTCGACGGCCTTCAGGAGCACGTTGCCCGCGCCCTCGGTGAGCCGGTCGGCGTCTTCGAGGACGATCACCTGCCAGCGGCCGTTGGCCGGTGAGAGCTGGGCGCGCCGGACGAGGTCGCGGGTCTCCTTCACACCGATGGAGAGCAGGTCCGTGCGGACGACCTCCACGTCGGCGTGCGTCCCGACGAGTGCAGTGTGGCAGCCGTCGCAGAACCCGCATCCCGGTGCCCCGCCCAGCGCCCGGTCCGGGCTCACGCACTGCAGCGCGGCGGCGAAGGCCCGCGCCGCGGTCGCCCGCCCCGAGCCCGGGGGGCCGGTGAAGAGCCAGGCGTGGGTCATCTTGGACGCCTCGGGCTCGGGCTCCCCGGCGGCGTGGGCGGTCACGAGGGCGTCGGCGTCCCGCGCGGCGGCGGCGAGCTGCTCCTCGACGCGCGCCTGTCCGACCAGGTCGTCCCATACGGCCATGTGCCCTCCTCAGGTACGCCCTCCATTGTGGGGCACCCCTCTGACACCACCGGCCGCACGAAGCGAGGAACACGACGGGGCCGGGGCGGTCAGCCCCGGCCCCTCGCCCCCCGCCCCGCGTCAGCGGCGTCGGCGGCGGTCGTCGTCCTCGTCGTCGTGCGGGCCGAGCAGCTCGTCCGCCAGGGTCGGGAGGTCGTCGAGCGGGGTCTCCTCCGCCCAGTCGGAGCGGCGGCGCGGCCGGCCCTGGTCGTCGACCTGGGGCAGCTCGCGCGTCTGCTCGTTGGATCCGGCGGCCTGCTCGTCGCGGAAGATGCCGGGCGGAACGCGGTCGACCGGGTCCTTGGCCCGTACGGGAGGCAGCACGGCCGTCTCGTCGGCGCCCCGCACCGGCGGCAGCACCGCCGTCTCGTCGGCCTCGCGGACCTGCGGCAGGACCGAGGTCTCCGCCTCGGGCCGGACCTTCTCCGTCCCGGGCCGGACCTTCTCCGCCTCGGGCCGGACGGTCTCCGGGTCCACGATCGGGGTCGGGACGGTGACCTCGTTCGGCGAGACGCGGGGCACCGCCTGCGTCACGTCGTTCGGCTGCACCACGGGGGTCTCGACGGTCACCTCATTGGCCGACGCCTCCGCCGCGCGGGCGGCCTTCGCGGCCTTGGCGGCAGCGGCCTCGGCCGCCTTCCGTGCCTCGGCGGCCTCGGCGGCGCGCTTCGCCTCCGCCGCCCGCTGTGCCTCGGCGGCCTTCCGCGTCTCCTCGGCACGGGCCGCCTCCGCGGCCTTCCGCGTCTCCTCGGCGCGCGCGGCCTCGGCGGCCGCCTTCTCCGCGGCCTCGGCCGCCGCCTTGCGCGCGGCCTCCTCCGCCGCCTTGGCCGCCGCGGCCTCGGCCAGGCGCCGGGCCTCCTCCGCACGCAGCAGGGCCTCCTCGGCCTTGCGCTGCTTCTCCAGGCGGCGCTCCTCCGCCTCCGCGCGCAGCCGGGCCTCTTCCTCGGCCTGCTTGCGGCGGCGTTCCTCCTCCTCGCGGCGGGTCTTCTCCTCGGCCTCGCGCCGCTTGCGCTCCTCCTCGGCGGCCAGCCGGGCCTCCTCGGCGCGCAGACGCGCCTCCTCGGCCTGGCGCTCCGCCTCGCGGCGACGCGCCTCTTCCTCCTCCTGGCGCCTGCGCTCCTCCTCCTCGGCACGGAGCCGGGCGAGCTGCTCCTGGCGCTCGCGCTCCAGCCGCTCCTCCTCCGCCTTGCGCGCGGCCTCTTCCTCGGCGCGGCGCCTGGCCTCCTCCTCGGCCTTCCGACGCGCCTCCTCCTGGGCCTTCACCTCGGCCTCGGAGAGCGGCAGCATCCGGTCGAGCCGGTGACGGACGACGGTGGTGACGGCCTCCGGCTCCTGGCCGGCGTCGACGACGAGGTAGCGGCCGGGGTCACCGGCGGCCAGGGCGAGGAAACCGGCCCGCACGCGCGCGTGGAACTCGGGCGGCTCGGACTCCAGACGGTCCGGCGCCTCGGTGAACCGTTCCCGCGCGGTCTCCGGCGAGACGTCGAGCAGCACGGTCAGATGCGGGACCAGTCCGCCGGTCGCCCAGCGGTTGATCCGGGCGATCTCGGTCGGCGACAGGTCCCGCCCGGCGCCCTGGTAGGCCACGGACGAGTCGATGTACCGGTCGGAGATCACCACCGCGCCCCGCTCCAGGGCGGGCTTCACGAGGGAGTCGACGTGCTCGGCGCGGTCGGCGGCGTACAGCAGCGCCTCGGCGCGGTTCGAGAGCCCGGCGCTGGAGACGTCGAGCAGGATCGAGCGGAGCCGCTTGCCGATCGGGGTGGCGCCCGGTTCGCGGGTGACGACGACCTCGTGGCCCTTGGCGCGGATCCAGTCCGCGAGCGCCTCGGCCTGGGTGGACTTGCCGGCGCCGTCGCCGCCCTCCAGGGCGATGAAGAAGCCGGTCGGGGCGGGCGACTGGACGGGGTCGGCGCCGCGCAGCGCGTCGCGCAGGTCGCGGCGGAGCGGTACGCCGGCGCGGTCGTCGGTCTTGGCCAGCACGAGGGCCGCGACGGGCAGCAGCAGCGCGCCGACCAGCATCAGGGTGAACGCGGCCCCGCCGTGGGCGAAGACGAAGCTGCCGGAGGCGAGCCGGTGCGGCCCGATGGCGGCGGCGAGCAGCGGCGCGGCGAGCGCGCCGACGGCCATGGCGACCCGGGCGACGGCCTGCAGGTGCTCGGTGACGCGGGGGCGCCGGGCGTCCTCGGTCTCCTGCTCGACGAGGGTGTGGCCGGTGTTGGCGGCGACACCGGCCGCGTAGCCGGCGAGGACGGCGAGGAGCAGCACCGTGGCCGTGTCCGGCACGAGGCCCATCGCGAGCAGCGCGACGCCGGTGAGGGCGATCGCGAGGGCGAGGAGCCGGCGACGGGAGAGGGCGCTGAGCACGGAGCCCGCCGTCCGGATGCCGACGGCCGTGGCGCCGCTCAGCGCCAGGACGAGCAGGGCGAAGGTGACGGGGCCGCCGCCGAGGTCGTACGCGTGCAGGACGGAGACCGCCGCAGCGGCGGCGACGGCTCCGGCGACCGTCGCGCAGGCGAGGACGAGCAGTCCGACCGCGCCCGTGCGGCCCTTCTCGGCCGTGGGACGGCGCAGGCCCTCCAGCGGCGAGCGCGGCCTCGGAGTCTGCCCGCCGGGCAGCTCGATGAAGTAGAGGACG
The DNA here is from genome assembly GCF_042671585.1 of Streptomyces sp. NPDC127129. Classification (NCBI taxonomy): domain Bacteria; kingdom Bacillati; phylum Actinomycetota; class Actinomycetes; order Kitasatosporales; family Streptomycetaceae; genus Streptomyces; species Streptomyces sp. NPDC127129. The sequence goes on along the minus strand of NZ_JBHXTV010000020.1, from coordinate 35,694 downwards.
GAGACGGAGGCGGCGAAGAGGCCGGCGGCGACGTACGAACCGAGCGCGGCCTGATGCAGCGTGAACCACTCGATGCCCGTGCCGAGCAGGTTGCTGAGCAGCGTGGCGACGAGGAGCACGGCGGCCGCCGCCGGTACGGCCAGGAAGCCGGTGCGCAGCGAGAGCCGGCGCAGCGCGTCGAGGTGGTCCGGCAGGGGGCGTACGGCGGCGCCCTCCAGCGGCGGCGCGGGCAGCAGTGCGGGGGCCGCGCCCTCGCGGGCCACGGTCCACAGCCGCTCGGCGGCGCCGGTGACGAAGACGGTGCCGAGCAGGAAGCCGAGCGCCTTGTCCGGCACCCAGTCGATCCACAGGGGAGCGATCACGAGCAGCGCGATCCGCAGACCGTCGGCGCCGATCATCGTCCAGCGGCGGTCGAGTACGCCCGAGGGCCCGGTCAGCGTGGTGAGCGGGCCGAGCAGGACGGCCCCGAACAGCACCGAGGCCAGCAGCCGGGCGCCGATCACCGCCGCGACGGCGAGCGCCGCGCCCCGGTATCCGCCTCCGAAGGCGCCCTCGGAGACGGCGGCCTGGAGTCCGAGGAGCACCAGGACGAGCACGGCGAGCGCGTCACCGGTCCCACCGACGAACTGAGCGCTCCACAGTCTCCGGAGGGGCTGATGGCGCAAAAGCGCCCGTACGGCGCGCTCCCGGGAGTCTGCGACAAGCGCGACGTCGGAGTCTGGCTGCTCTGCTCGCGTCATCCGTCCACCCTATCCGGACCCCCTGACTCCCCGTGGCCTGCACCCGAACAAACGTCGGGGGCCCGGGAAACGTGTAAGGGACGGGTGTCCAAGGACCCCGCCCCTCACACCTGCGTACGTACGCCTACTCCGGCTTGGACGCGGCCGACTTGGACGCCGCCGTCTTCGCGGCGGTGGTCTTCTTCGCCGCCGCGGACTTCGCCGTCGTCGTCTTCTTCGCGGCCGTCTTCTTGGCCGCCGTCTTCTTGGCCGGCGTGGCCTTCTTCGCGGCCGTCTTCTTCGCGGGCGCCTTCTTGGCCGCCTTCTTCGCCGGCCCCTTGGCACGCTTCTCGGCGAGCAGTTCGAAGCCGCGCTCGGGCGTGATCTCCTCGACGCTGTCGCCGGTCCGCAGGGTCGCGTTGGTCTCGCCGTCGGTCACGTACGGGCCGAAGCGGCCGTCCTTGACGACGACGGGCTTCTCGCTGACCGGGTCGACGCCCAGCTCCTTCAGCGGCGGCTTGGCGGCCGCCCGGCCACGCTGCTTGGGCTGCGCGTAGATCGCGAGCGCCTCCTCCAGCGTGATCGTGAAGAGCTGCTCCTCCTCGGTCAGCGACCGCGAGTCCGTGCCCTTCTTCAGGTACGGGCCGTAGCGGCCGTTCTGCGCCGTGATCTCCACGCCCTCGGCGTCCGCGCCGACCACGCGCGGCAGGGACATCAGCTTGAGCGCGTCCTCCAGCGTGACGGTGTCCAGCGCCATGGACTTGAAGAGCGAGGCGGTCCGCGGCTTCACCGCGTTCTTGCCGGTCTTCGGGGTGTCCTCGGGCAGGATCTCGGTGACGTACGGGCCGTACCGGCCGTCCTTCGCGACGATCTGGTTGCCGCTGACCGGGTCCACGCCCAGCTCGAAGTCGCCGCTCGGCTTGGCCAGCAGCTCCTCGGCGTACGCGACCGTCAGCTCGTCGGGGGCGAGGTCCTCGGGCACGTCGGCCCGCTGGTGGCCCTCGGCGTCCTTCTCACCGCGCTCGACGTACGGGCCGTACCGCCCGACGCGCAGCATGATGCCCTCGCCGACCGGGAAGGAGGAGATCTCCCGGGCGTCGATCGCGCCGAGGTCGGTCACCAGCTCCTTCAGCCCGCCGAGGTGGTCGCCGTCGCCGTTGCCCGCGTCGGCCGCGCCGCCCTCCGCGGAGTCGCCGCCCTCGCCGAAGTAGAAACGCTTCAGCCACGGCACGGCCTGGGCCTCGCCCCGCGCGATGCGGTCGAGGTCGTCCTCCATCTTGGCGGTGAAGGAGTAGTCGACGAGCCGGCCGAAGTGCTTCTCCAGCAGGTTGACGACGGCGAAGCTCAGGAACGACGGGACGAGCGCCGTCCCCTTCTTGAAGACGTAACCGCGGTCCAGGATCGTGCCGATGATCGACGCGTACGTCGAGGGGCGGCCGATCTCGCGCTCTTCCAGCTCCTTGACCAGCGAGGCCTCGGTGTAGCGGGCCGGGGGCTTGGTCGCGTGGCCGTCGGCGGTGATCTCCTCGGCGGAGAGCGCGTCGCCCTGGGCGACCTGCGGCAGCCGGCGCTCACGGTCGTCCAGCTCGGCGTTGGGGTCGTCGGCCCCTTCGACGTACGCCTTCATGAAGCCGTGGAAGGTGATCGTCTTGCCGGAGGCGCTGAACTCGGCGTCCCGGCCGTCCGCGGAGCGGCCGCCGATCTTCACCGTGACCGAGTTTCCGGTCGCGTCCTTCATCTGGGAGGCGACGGTCCGCTTCCAGATCAGCTCGTACAGCCGGAACTGGTCGCCGGTCAGGCCGGTCTCCGCCGGGGTGCGGAAACGATCACCCGAAGGGCGAATCGCCTCGTGCGCCTCCTGCGCGTTCTTGACCTTGCCCGCGTAGACACGCGGCTTCTCCGGCAGGTAGTCGGCGCCGTACAGCTGCGTGACCTGCGCCCGGGCCGCCGAGACGGCGGTGTCGGACAGGATCGTCGAGTCCGTACGCATGTACGTGATGAAGCCGTTCTCGTACAGCTTCTGGGCGACCTGCATGGTCGCCTTCGCGCCGAAGCCCAGCTTCCGGCTCGCCTCCTGCTGGAGGGTGGTCGTACGGAACGGGGCGTACGGGGAGCGGCGGTACGGCTTCGACTCGACCGACCGGACGCTGAACGAGGTGTCGGCGAGCGAGGCGGCGAGCGCCCGCGCCTTCTCCTCGTCGAGGTGGAGGATGTTCGCGGTCTTCAGCTGCCCGTCGGCGCCGAAGTCACGGCCCTGCGCGACCCGCTTGCCGTCGACCGTGTTCAGCCGGGCGACCAGCGACGACGGGTCGGAGGGGTCGCCGGCGCGGCCGGTGGAGAAGGTGCCGGTGAGGTCCCAGTACTCGGCGGAGCGGAAGGCGATGCGCTCGCGCTCGCGCTCGACGACGAGACGGGTGGCGACGGACTGGACGCGGCCCGCGGACAGGCCGCGCATGACCTTCTTCCACAGGACCGGCGAGACCTCGTAGCCGTAGAGGCGGTCGAGGATGCGGCGGGTCTCCTGGGCGTCCACCATCCGCTTGTTCAGCTCGCGCGGGTTGCGCACGGCCTCCTGGATCGCGTCCTTGGTGATCTCGTGGAAGACCATCCGGTGGACCGGGACCTTGGGCTTCAGAACTTCCAGGAGGTGCCACGCGATGGCCTCGCCCTCGCGGTCCTCATCGGTGGCGAGGAAGAGTTCGTCGACCCCGGCCAGCTGCTCCTTGAGCTTCCTGACCTGGGCCTTCTTGTCCGCGTTGACGACGTAGATGGGCTGGAAGTCGTGCTCGACGTCGACGCCGAGGCGGCGCACCTCGCCGGTGTACTTCTCCGGCACCTCGGCGGCGCCGCTGGGGAGGTCTCGGATGTGCCCGACGCTCGCCTCGACGACGTAGCCGGGGCCGAGGTAGCCCTTGATCGTCTTCGCCTTGGCAGGCGACTCGACGATGACGAGTCGGCGGCCGCCCTGTGCGGTCTCGCTGGTCGGGGACAACTTCGCTCTTCTCTCCGGTCGACGCTCGGTGGCACGTACGGCGCTGGCACTCCGCATGGCACGCACGGCGGCGGCACGCACGGTGACGCTGCCGCCGCTGCGGAGTGTGACGGTACAACCCGCCCCCGTGTCAAACGGCAAAAGCCCGCAACGGCCACTCGAACGGTAACCCGACTCCTGGCATTCCTGCCGCCCGGACTCCCGGTCCGGTGGGGCGGGCTCAAGCGGAACCTCGTCGTCACACGCGTCCGAAGCACCACACTCCGAGCAGCAGGAAGACCAGTCCGAAGATCGTCGTCAGCGTGGCGGCTGTCCTGGTCCCGACCCCCTGCGCGACGGGTTCGCCGTGGGCCACGCGTACCCCCGTCCACAGCAGCAGTGCGGCTCCGAACAGCGCGAACGCCGTTCCGGCGAAGATCGCAGGCCCGCTCTCCATGCCCGTACCCCGTTCCGTTCCCGGGCCCCCGTGGCCCCTGGAAGCCGAGGCTGGCACCTCCCGGCGTCGCGGGTACGAATTCCCGGTGAACGACGCGGACGGTCCCGCACGGGTTCACGAATATGGCCGGTAGTGCTCTCCCGGTGACGCGGCGCGTTCGCCACGTCACCTCGGGATGTCGGTCACATCGGGGCGTCGGTCACACCGGGGGTGTCGCGGCGTCGGTCACACCGGGGACGAGGGGAGCAGGAAGCCCTCCTCCACGAGCAGCCGGATGGCCTGAGGCGTGCGGTCCCGCAGCAGCACGGGGTCCTCGCCCATCAGCTGGCCGATCGCGTCCAGGATCCGTCCCGCGCTGAGCGTCCCGTCGCAGACGCCCGCGAAACCGGCCCCCACGTGGTCCACCTTCGTGGCGCGCCGCATGCCGCGGTTCTGCCGCAGCACCACGTGCTCCGGGTCCTCGGCGCCCGGCAGCCCGACCTGCTCCTGGACGACCTCGGGGGCGAGCGTGAAGTGGTCGGCGAGCAGGGCCGCGTCGTCGCGCGTCCGCAGATAGTCCTGCCGCTCGAAGTGGGCGCGCACGGTGTCGCCGAGCGGCTGCTCGACCGGGTGCGGCCACTCCTCGACCACGATCGACGGCTCGACCGCGCCGGAGGCGACGGCCGCGCTCCTGCGCAGGGTGATCCAGCCGAAGCCGACCGCCTTGGTCTTACGGGCCTCGAACTCGTCCAGCCACGCCTCGTACCGCTCCGCGTAGGCCTCCGGGTCGGCGCGGTGGTCGCCGCTGTCCCGGAGCCACAGCTCGGCGTACTGGGTGACGTCCTGCACCTCGCGCTGCACGATCCAGGCGTCGCAGCCGCGCGGCACCCAGGACCGCAGCCGGTCCTGCCACTCCTCGCCCTCGACGTGCTGCCAGTTGGCGAGGAACTGGGCGTACCCGCCGTCGTTGAGCCGCTCCCCGGCCTCCCGTACGAGCGTGCGGCACAGGTCGTCGCCGCCCATCCCGCCGTCGCGGTAGGTGAGCCGGGCGCCCGGGGAGATGACGAACGGCGGGTTGGAGACGATCAGGTCGTACGTGTCGCCGTCGACCGGCTCGAAGAGCGAGCCCTGGAGCAGCTCGGCCTCGCGGGCCCCGGAGAGCGCGAGGGTGAGCCGGGTGAAGTCCAGGGCGCGCGGGTTCAGGTCGGTGGCGGTGACCAGCGTGGCGTGCTGGGCGGCGTGCAGGGCCTGGATGCCGGAGCCGGTGCCGAGGTCGAGCGCGGAGGACACCGGCGTTCGGACGGTGATGCCGGCCAGCGTGGTGGAGGCGCCGCCGACGCCCAGGACGACCCCCTCCTCCTTGCTGCCGATGCCGCCGGCCCCGCCGACGGCGCAGCCCAGGTCGGAGACGATGAACCAGTCCTGCCCGTCGGGGCCGCCGTACGGCCTGATGTCGACGGAGGCGCCGACCTCCTCGTCGCCGCCTTCGCCCGGCCGGACCAGCCAGCCGTCCTCCAGGCACTCCTCCAGCGGCAGCGCGGCGGCGGCGCGGGCACGGGAGACGGGGCGCTGCAGCAGGAAGAGCCGTACGAGGGTCTCCAGCGGGGAGTCCCCCCGGGTGGCCCGCAGCGCGGGCACGGTCTCGCTGCGGGCGAGCGCCGCGTAGGCGGGGGCGCCGAGCCGTTCGAGCAGGCCGTCGGCGGTGAAGTCGGCGGCGAGCAGGGCTTCGCGGAGCCGGGCGGCGTGCGCGGGCACGGGGAGGCGGGAGGTCAGGCTGGTCGTACTCACCCCACCATTGTGGCGGCCGCCGCGGACATTGCCTCGTCAGCCCCGCCCGTACCGCCGGACCCGGGGGTCGAAGTCCCCGGCCGGCAAGGGCGCGTGGCATGCGAAGGGCCCCGGGCGGTCGTGCGCGCCCGGGGCCCGTCGTACGGCTCGTTGCCTGCCGCCTGCTACTGCCCGCTGCTCTTGCTCGGGGAACTCGACGGCTTGGCGGACGCCTTGCCCGACGGCGTGGAGCCCGCCGGCGGGGAGGCCGGGCCGCTCGGGGCGGCCGACGGGGTCGCGCGCTGGCAGCCAGGCTGCTTCGCCATCGCCGTGCCCAGCTCGCCGGACTGCAGCTTCGCCAGCGCGTCCTGGTCCATCTTCTCGATCTTCTTCAGGCCGTCGGCGACGTCCTGGAGACCGTCGGCGAACTTCTGCTGGTTGAGCGGGTCGAGCGCGTCGACCTGCTTCTTCAGCCCCTCGTACGCCACGGCCGTGGCGTTGAGCTCCTTGACCGCGTCCTGCTGGAGCGTCTCGCCGTTCTCGACGGGCGGCGCCCCGGCGTCCTGGACGGACTTGGCGAGCGCCCGGTCGGCGTCGGCGATGTCCTGGAAGGCCTTGGAGTCGGCGGCCTGGATGTCGGCCGGCTTGCCGTCCGCAGCCGTCGAGATGATGAGCTGCTGAGCGTTGGCCCGCTTCTGGATCTGGGGCTGTGCCTGGTCGCAGACCGTCTTGGCCCAGTCGTTCACCTTGTCGCCGTCGTCGCTGCAGCCGGACAGCGTGAGCACCAGGACAGCGGCGCCGGACAGCGCGACAGCAAGCTTCTTGTTCACCGGTTCGGTCCCTTCCAAGACTCTCGGCCCCGGAACATACACGCCGAACGGGCGACATCCACCTTTCGTGGGACGGATTCATCCCCGATTGCAGTCGATTGCACCAAGCGAGACACGCCTCACGCCGCCGTGAACGACGGGTGGGCAGCACGTCAACACGTGCTGCCCACCCGCCCTCTGATCTGGTGTTACGAAATCACCGGCGCGTCCGGCGAGGCGGCCGTCCGCCGCGCGGCGTTGCCTTCGTCACCCGTGCCGTCGCTCGTGTCGTCCCCGACGACCACGGAGCGCCGCTTGGAGACGTAGACCGCGCCGACGATGACGAGGATCGCGAGGATCGCGACCAGCGTCCGCAGCCCGCCGCTCGCGTCGTCGCCGTAGCTGAACTGCACCACGGCGGGCGCGATGAGCAGGGCGACCAGGTTCATCACCTTGAGCAGCGGGTTGATGGCCGGGCCCGCGGTGTCCTTGAACGGGTCGCCGACGGTGTCGCCGATGACGGTCGCGGCATGCGCCTCGCTGCCCTTGCCACCGTGGTGGCCGTCCTCGACGAGCTTCTTGGCGTTGTCCCAGGCACCTCCGGAGTTGGCGAGGAAGACCGCCATCAGCGTGCCGGTGGCGATGGCGCCGGCGAGGTACGAGCCGAGCGCGCCGACGCCGAGGGCGAATCCGACCGCGATGGGGGCCATCACGGCGAGCAGCCCGGGCGTGGCGAGTTCGCGCAGCGCGTCCTTGGTGCAGATGTCGACCACGCGCCCGTACTCGGGCGTCTCGGTGTAGTTCATGATCCCGGGGTGCTCGCGGAACTGCCGCCGCACCTCGTAGACCACCGCCCCCGCCGAACGCGACACGGCGTTGATCGCGAGACCCGAGAAGAGGAAGACGACCGCCGCGCCGAGGACCATCCCGAAGAGGTTGTTGGGCTGCGAGATGTCCATGGAGAGGGTCATCCCGGTGGCCTGGGCCCCGACGTCGGCGACCGCGGTGGCGATCGCGTCGCGGTACGAGCCGAAGAGCGCCGCCGCCGCCAGGACGGCGGTCGCGATGGCGATGCCCTTGGTGATGGCCTTGGTGGTGTTGCCGACGGCGTCGAGGTCGGTGAGGACCTGCGCGCCCGCGCCCTGGACGTCGCCGGACATCTCGGCGATGCCCTGGGCGTTGTCGGAGACCGGGCCGAAGGTGTCCATGGCGACGATGACGCCGACGGTGGTGAGCAGTCCGGTGCCGGCCAGGGCGACCGCGAAGAGCGCCAGCATGATCGACGTGCCGCCGAGCAGGAACGCCCCGTAGACGGAGAGGCCGATGAGCAGGGCGGTGTAGACGGCGGATTCCAGGCCGATGGAGATGCCGGCGAGGACGACGGTGGCGGGGCCGGTGAGCGAGGACTTGCCGATGTCCTTGACCGGGCGCCGGGTCGTCTCGGTGAAGTAGCCGGTGAGCTGCTGGATCAGGGCGGCCAGGACGATGCCGATGGCGACGGCCACCAGGGCGAGGATCCGCGGGTCTCCGGGGTGGTCGTGGATCCCCGGCTCGGTCACGCCGTCGAGGTCGGCGTAGGAGGACGGCAGGTAGGCGAAGACGGCGATGGCGACGAGAGCCAGGGAGATCACCGCGGAGATGAAGAATCCGCGGTTGATGGCGGACATTCCGCTGCGGTCGGCGCGCCGCGGGGCGACCGCGAAGATGCCGATCATCGCGGTGACCACGCCGATCGCCGGGACGATCAGGGGAAAGGCGAGGCCGAGGTCGCCGAAGGCCGCCTTGCCCAGGATGAGCGCGGCGACGAGCGTGACGGCGTACGACTCGAAGAGGTCGGCGGCCATGCCGGCGCAGTCGCCGACGTTGTCGCCCACGTTGTCGGCGATGGTCGCGGCGTTGCGCGGGTCGTCCTCGGGGATGCCCTGCTCGACCTTGCCGACGAGGTCGGCGCCGACGTCGGCCGCCTTGGTGAAGATTCCGCCGCCGACACGCATGAACATGGCGATGAGCGCCGCTCCGAGGCCGAAGCCCTCCAGGACCTTGGGCGCGTCGGCCGCGTAGACGAGGACGACGCAGGCGGCACCGAGCAGGCCGAGGCCCACGGTGAACATGCCGACCACTCCGCCCGTACGGAAAGCGATCTTCATCGCCTTGTGGGCGACGGCCGTCAGATCCTTTTCCGGTTCTCCGGGTGCCGGTGTCGCTTCTCGGGCGGCAGCCGCGACTCGTACATTCGCTCGTACGGCCAGCCGCATGCCGATGTATCCGGTCGCCGCCGAGAAAAGCGCACCCACCAGGAAGAACAGAGAGCGCCCGGCGCGCTGCGACCAGTTGTCGGCGGGCAGCAGCAGCAACAGGAAGAACACGACGACGGCGAAGATCGCGAGCGTGCGCAGCTGCCGTGCGAGATAGGCGTTGGCGCCTTCCTGCACGGCGGCGGCGATCTTCTTCATCGAGTCGGTGCCCTCACCGGCGGCGAGCACCTGGCGTACCAGCAGCTGGGCGACGAGCAGGGCCGCGAGCGCGACGGCCGCGATGACGATCACAATCGTACGGTTCTCGTCCGTGAGTACCGCTGCGGCGAGAGAAGTGGGGTGTCCGGCCAGTTCTGGGTTGAAGAGCCCCGCCATTCGTCCTCCTTGACGTTGCGAGCTCAAGATGTGGACGGATTGTAGGGAGCAGAACCTGATCAAAACAGGGCGCCGCAATCGGAATTCCCCATTGCCTTGATCTTCCCACCGAAAGCGGTAATGGGCCCAAAGCATTTACGCATGATCGATGATCTAGAGAAATGAAAAGAGGCCCTGCTCGGCAGGGCCTCTTCTCATGATCTCGGATGACCGGTTTCGGTCAGGGGAGCGCGATCGCCGGCGTCGTCGGCCAGCTCATCCTGAGGACCCCGCCCTCCTCGCCCGCTCGCACCTCGACGTCGTCCACGAGCCCGCGGATCACGGCGAGACCCATCTCGTCCTCGCCGTCGGCATCGTCGAACTCCTCGACGGGAGCCTCGTCCCGCGCACCGGGCACACCGGCGGCATCGGCCGCCGCCACGCCCGCGCCCGGGACCTCGTCGCCGACCTCGATGGAGAACGTCTTCTCCTCCTCGGTCAGCACGACCTTCACGGGGGTGGTGACCCCGTTGCTCCGGTGGAGTCCGACGGCACGGGAACACGCCTCGCCGACGGCGAGTCTGACCTCGTCGAGAACCGCCTCGTCGACCCCGGCCCGGCGCGCCACCGCGGCCGCCACGAGGCGGGCCGTGCGGACGTGCTCGGGCTGGGCGCTGAAGCGGAGTTCAACGGTGGCCATACGGTCCCCCTAGGAACGTCTGGGCGGGCAACTCGGAGGACCGGGCGTGTCGGCCCGGTTCTCCCCTGCATCTTCCGACGCCGGCCGACCGTCAGTCGGTGGCGTTGACGGCCTCGTCGACCGTGGTGTGGATGGGGAACACCTTGGTCAGACCAGTGATCCGGAAGATCTTGAGAATGCGCTCCTGGTTGCAGACCAGGCGCAACGAGCCCTCGTGCGCGCGCACGCGCTTCAGGCCGCCCACCAGCACGCCGAGGCCGGTCGAGTCGAGGAAGTCCACGCCCTCCATGTCGACGACCAGGTGGTAGCTGCCGTCGTTCACCAACTCGACCAACTGCTCGCGCAGCTTGGGCGCGGTATACACATCAATCTCGCCACCGACCTCGACGACCGTACGGTCGCCACTCGGTCCGGACACATTGCGAGTCGACAGGGACAGGTCCACGGATCCTCCAGCACCTTGCTATCGAGCGGTCGCCCCTCAAGTCTCCCCGGCGGAGTCGGGGGACGGATCGCCAGCCGCGATGGCATTCAATCACTTACCAGCAGCCATGCACGACGGCTTGGGAGCATTGTCCGTCACGCCAGTGACACACTCGGTGCCGATGGCCAAGAATCACCGCCCCAGTCGTCCGGCCGGGGAGACGGGCAACCGCCCCTCTCCCGGCATGGTCCTCGACCGGCTCTCCTCGGGCGAGAGCCGGGCCGCGCGCATCACTCATACGGAGCACTTGCCCGCCCGGGAGGGCCGGCATGCAGTCTGGCCGCATCGCATCCGAACAGAAGTGATCAGCGCGATCCAGGCGGCAGGCATCGAGCACCCCTGGACCCACCAGGCGGAAGCCGCCGAGCGCGCCCTGGACGGCGAATCCGTGGTGATCGCGACGGGCACCGCCTCGGGCAAGTCGCTGGCCTATCTCGCCCCCGTCCTGACCACGCTCCTGGACGGCTCCGAGGCCGCGAACGGCCGAGGGGCCACCGCGCTGTACCTGGCGCCCACGAAGGCCCTCGCGGCCGACCAGCGCCGTGCGGTCCGTGAGCTGGCGGCCCCGCTCGGCAACCGGATCCGGCCCGCCGTCTACGACGGCGACACGCCGGTCGAGGAGCGCGAGTGGGTCCGCCAGTACGCGAACTACGTGCTGACCAACCCCGACATGCTGCACCGGGGCATCCTCCCGTCCCACCCCAGGTGGTCCTCCTTCCTGCGCTCCCTGCGCTATGTCGTGATCGACGAGTGCCACACCTACCGGGGCGTCTTCGGCTCGCATGTCGCCCAGGTGCTGCGCCGCCTTCGGCGTGTCTGCGCCCGGTACGGCGCGGACCCCGTCTTCCTGCTCGCCTCCGCCACCTCCGCCGAGCCCGCCCTGGCCGCGGGCCGGCTGACCGGCCTGCCGGTCTCGGAGGTCTCCGACGACGCCTCCCCGCGCGGCGAGCTGGTCTTCGCCCTCTGGGAGCCGCCGCTCACCGAGCTCCACGGCGAGCAGGGCGCTCCGGTGCGCCGGACGGCCACCGCGGAGACCGCCGACCTGCTGACCGACCTGACCGTCCAGGGCGTCCGCTCGGTCGCCTTCGTCCGCTCCCGGCGCGGCGCCGAGCTGATCTCGGTGATCGCCCAGGAACGGCTGGCCGAGGTCGACCGCTCCCTGGCCCGCCGGGTCGCCGCCTACCGGGGCGGCTACCTGCCCGAGGAGCGCCGGGCCCTGGAGCGCGCCCTGCACTCGGGCGAGCTCCTCGGCCTGGCCGCCACCACGGCCCTGGAGCTGGGCGTGGACGTCTCCGGCCTGGACGCCGTGGTGATCGCCGGGTATCCGGGCACCCGGGCCTCCCTGTGGCAGCAGGCGGGCCGCGCCGGCCGCTCGGGCGAGGGTGCCCTCGCGATCCTCGTCGCCCGCGACGACCCGCTGGACACCTTCCTCGTCCACCACCCCGAGGCGCTGTTCCGGCAGCCGGTCGAGTCGACCGTCCTGGACCCCGACAACCCCTACGTCCTCGCCCCCCATCTGTGTGCCGCGGCGGCCGAGCTGCCCCTGACCGACGCCGACCTGGCCCTCTTCGGCCCGGCCGTCCCCGGCCTGCTCACCCAGCTGGAGGACGCCGGACTGCTCCGGAAGCGCTCCACCGGCTGGTACTGGACCCGGCGTGAGCGGGCCGCCGACCTGACCGACATCCGGGGCGGGGGCGGGAGCCCCGTCCAGATCGTGGAGGCCGCCACCGGCCGCCTCCTCGGCACGGTCGACGAGGCCGCCTCGCACACCGCCGTCCACGAGGGCGCCGTCCACCTCCACCAGGGCCGTACGTACCTGGTGAAGACCCTCGACCTGAAGGACTCCGTGGCCCTGGTCGAGGAGGCCGCCCCGCCGTACTCCACCACCGCCCGGGACACCACCGCCATCTCCGTCCTCGAAACCGACACCGAGATCCCCTGGGGCGCCGGCCGCCTCTGCTACGGCTCCGTCGAGGTCACCAACCAGGTCGTCTCCTTCCTGCGCCGCCGTCTGATCACCGGCGAGGTGCTCGGTGAGACCAAGCTCGACCTGCCGCCCCGCACCCTGCGCACCCGGGCCGTGTGGTGGACGGTCACCGAGGACCAGCTGGACGCCGCCAGGATCAACCCGGAGATCCTCGGCGGGGCCCTGCACGCCGCCGAACACGCCTCCATCGGCATGCTGCCGCTCTTCGCCACCTGCGACCGCTGGGACATCGGCGGCGTGTCCGTGCCGCTCCACCCCGACACCCTGCTGCCCACCGTCTTCGTCTACGACGGCCATCCGGGTGGCGCGGGCTTCGCCGAGCGGGCCTTCCACACGGCCCGCGCCTGGCTGACGGCGACCCGAGAGGCGATCGCCTCCTGCGAGTGCGAGGCGGGCTGCCCGTCCTGCATCCAGTCCCCCAAGTGCGGCAACGGCAACGACCCGCTGCACAAGCGCGGCGCCGTACGCCTGCTCACGGAACTGCTGCGGGAAGCCCCGGCAGAGCCTGCGGAGGCCCCGCCCGCGCCCTGACCGCCGGGGCGTAGGGCCCAAGGCGCACCGCCGCCGTCACGTCCGCGACGTCGCCCCGCACCGAGCAGCGCACCACCGAGGCGCCCTGGGCCCCGGCCACCCGGACCGCCGCCGCGCACGCGGCCTCCTCGCCCCACAGGGCCCTGTCGGCGGCGGCGAGCGCCGCCAGGTCCGCGGCCCCTCCCGCCCGGTGCCGGGCCGCCACGGCCTGTCCCAGCGCCAGGACCGCCCCGAACACCACGCACAGGACACAGGCCGCGAAGGCCGTCCAGACCGTCGCCATCCCCCGGTCGCCCCGCACCGAGGCCGACGGCCCGCCCGTCCCCGCCCGACTCACGGCGGCGTCACCCCCACCGTGTCCTCGGCGAGCGCCGCCGCCCCGGCGCGCAGCGTGAGCCCCATCCCGCCGGGCCCGGGAGCCGGCGCCTCCACCGTCACCCGCCACAGCTCGTCCGACCGGGTGACCGAGACCCGAGCCCCCTCGGGCGCGGCGGCCCGGGCGGCGGCCTCGGCGCCGGCCACCGGCTCCGCCCTCGCCACCGCCCGCGCGCCCGCCCGCGCCGCGTCCACGCACTGGATCTGCGCGGCCGCGGCGCCGAGCGCCCAGACCAGGGCCATGGTGAACACCACCAGCGCGGGGAGGGCCATCGCGGCCTCCACGGTCACGGCACCCCGGTCGTCAGAACGGCGCATCGAGCGCCTTGCCGATCACGGACTCCAGCGCGCCGGAGACCGATCCGCTGGTCACGATCTTGTACAGCACGGTCGCGAAGCCCGCCGCCGCGATGGTGCCCATCGCGTACTCCGACGTGGTCATTCCCGCATCGCTCCGGGCCGCCCGCCGGGCCCGCCACCACTCGCTCACCCTCTTCATGCCAACCCCCATGTGTTGTCGCCGTGTTCGTCTCGGCTCGTTCTCGGTTCGTTCTCGGTCCGTGTTCGTCCGCGTCGTCGCCGTTCACGCCGTGCGGTCAGCTGCGGAGCAGCCCGGTCGCCAGGCCGATCACCACCGGGGCCACTCCCACCGCCAGGAAGGCGGGCAGGAAACAGAGCCCCACGGGGGCGGTGATCAGCACCTGGGCCCGCTGCGCCCGGGCCGACGCCTTCCTGGCGCGGTCCGCCCGCAGGTCGCCCGCGTGTCGGGAGACGGCCTCGGCGGCGGGCGCCCCGGAGGAACCGGCCCGCTCAAGACAGCGGGCCAGGCCCTCCGCACCCGGAATCGCGCCGAACCTCCGCCACACGTCGGCCGGTTCGCCGCCCATGCGCAGCTCGGCCGCGGTCCGGGTCAGCCGTTCGCCGACCGGTCCGCCCAGCGACCGCCCGACCGCCTCGGCGGCCTCACCGGGCCCGGCTCCGGCGGACGCGCAGGCCGCCAGCAGATCGGCTGCGAGCGGCAGTTGACGTGCCGCCTCCTCCTCGCCCCCGGCCGCCGGAGCGCGCCGTGTGCTCCACCGCCAGGCGCCCCAGCCCGCCGCGATGCCCGCGAGGACTCCGGCCGCCCCTCCGATCAGCGCCCAGCCACCGGCAGCCGCCGCAAGGGGCACGGCCCACGTCCGGAGCCAGGGCGGAAGGCCGCCTCCCCGCCGTCGCTCACCCAGCACCCGGGTCCCCACCAGGTTCATGAGCCGCTTCCGGATCCGCCGTTCACGCCGCCGGTCGGTCACCGTCCAGACCGCGCAGGCGGCGAGGGCGACGACCGCCACCGCCACCCCCGGCCTGTGGACGAACTCCCCCGGGAGACCCGCCACCCCGGTCACACCCGCTCCCCTCCTCGGACGATGCGCGCGGCCCACCACAGGCCTGCCGTCTCCAGAGCCGTGCCGACGGTCAGACACCCGAGCCCCACCGGCGTGTGGAACAGCACGTACAGCGGGCGGGCGCCCAGCGCCGTACCGAGCAGGATCCCCACCGCGGGCAGCACAGCCAGGACGGCCACCGTCGCCCAGGCCCCGGCCAGTTGGGCCCGCAGTCGCTCCCGCTGGTCGCGGTGTTCCCGCAACGCCGCCTCCAGCCGGTCGAGGCCCGCGGCCAGTCCCGCTCCGCCGTCGACGGCGACCTGCCAGCAGGCCGCGAGACCGGCCAGCCCGTCCGCGCCGTCCTGCCGCGCCGCGCTCCGCAACGCCTGCGCCACATCCCCGCCGAACCGGGCGGCGGCGACCACCTCGGCTTCCTCCTCCGGCCCGAGCGCCTCCGTCGCTCCGAGTCCGAAGAGCAGCGCCCGCGCGGGCTGTCGGCCGGCTCTCAACTCGGCCGCGACCGCGCCGCAGAGGGCCACCACCGCGTCCGACCGGGCCTCCCGCTCCCTGCGGAGGTCCCTCGCCCGCAGTCGCCGTCCTGCCAGGGGCACCGCGAGCGCCCCCGCGGCCAGCGGCAGTGGTGACTGCCCGAGGACGGCGAGCACCGCCGCCACCGGCAGACAGAGCCAGGCCCGCCGGCCACGCACGACTCCCCGCCAGCGCTCGCGGACCGCCCGCCACGACGGACCCGCCCACCCCGGCACCCCCGCACCGCCCAGCGCCCCGACGCCCGCGAGAACCACCCGCGCCCGGCGAAGGCCTCGCTCCCGCTCGGCCAGCCGCCAGGCCGCGGCTCCCGCGCAGAGCACCGCCGCGCCCTGGGCCAGCGCCCACTGCCCGCCCCTCACGACCCGCCCCCGATCAGCGACCGCAGCCGCTCCCAGCCGCGTTCGCGCTCGAACCCGGCCGCTCCCCGGCGCAGCGCGGGCACGGTCACCACCAGCCCCTCCCGGTTCCGCTCCAGGACATGGATCTCGGCGATCCGCCTGCGGCCGGTCCGGTCCCTGACCAGATGCAGTACGGCCGAGAGGCCGGCCCCCAACTGGCTGTGCAGCGCGGCCCGGTCGAGACCGGCAGCCGTCCCGAGGGCTTCGAGGCGGGCCGGCACGTCCGCCGCCGTGTTGGCATGGACCGTTCCCGAGCCTCCTTCGTGGCCCGTGTTGAGGGCTGCCAGGAGGTCGACGGCCTCCGCGCCCCGCACCTCGCCGACCACCAGCCGGTCGGGCCGCATCCGCAGGGCCTGGCGGACCAGGTCCCGCAGGGTCACCAGGCCCGCGCCCTCCTGGTTCGCAGGCCGGGCCTCCAGGCGCACCACGTGCGGATGGTCGGGCCTCAGCTCGGCCGAGTCCTCGGCGAGGACGATCCGCTCACGCTCACCGACGAGTCCGAGCAGCGTGGACAGGAGTGTCGTCTTTCCCGAACCCGTGCCACCGGAGATCAGATACGAGACCCGGGCCTCGATCAGGGCACGCAGGATCCGCTCCCCGCCGGGAGGGACGGTGCCCGCCTCGGTCAACTCGCCCAGGGAGAAGGCCCGCGGGCGCACCACCCGCAGCGACAGGCAGGTCGAACCGACCGCCACCGGCGGCAGGACGGCGTGCATCCGGGTCCCGTCCGGGAGCCGGGCGTCCACCCAGGGCCGGGCGTCGTCCAGACGGCGGCCGGCGACCGCCGCGAGCCGCTGCGCCAGCCGGCGCACGGCCGGAGCGTCCGCGAAGCGGACCGGGGTGAGTTCGAGACCGGCGCCTCGGTCGACCCAGACCCGGTCGGGGGCCGAGACCAGCACATCGGTGACGGCGGGGTCGGCCAGCAGTGGTTCCAGCGGGCCGCTCCCGATCAGCTCGCAGCGCAACGCCTCGGCCGCGCCCAGCACTTCCGTGTCGCCCAGCAGCCGCCCCTGGGCCCGCAGCGCCGCCGCGACCCGCGCGGGCGTGGGCTCGGCCCCGCTCTCGGCGAGCCGCTGCCGTACCGCCTCCAGGAGGGCCGCGCCGCCCTGGGCCGGCCCGGCCGCGGTCACGAGGCCACCTCCGCGGTCAGGGCACGCTCCCAGAACGCCGTGCAGAACCGGCCGAGCGGTCCGCGCGGCTCGTCGCCCGGCGGCGCCCCGCTGTCGAGCGCGGCCAGGAGGCCGGGGTCGTGCGGTAGTTCTCCGGCGAGCGGCAGCCCGAGGGTGTCCGCGATCCATCGGTCGTCGAGACCCGGCGCGTAGGGCCCGCGCACCACGGCCCGCAGGTCGCGCAGCACCGCGCCGGCAAGTGTGGCGACCCGGTGGGCGGCCGCGACGGCCCGCAGTTCGCCGGGGACGACGAGGAGCCCGAGGTCCAGCTGTGCCAGGGCCTCGCCGACCGCCGCGTCGACCCGGCGGGGCAGGTCCACGACGACGATGCCCCCGCGCCTGCGCGCCGCCGCGAGCACGGAGCGCATGGCCTCGGCCGGCACGAGGACCGAGTCCCCACGGTCCCAGCTCAGCACGCGCAGCCCGCGCACCGACGGCAGCGACTCCTCCAGTGCGCCGCCTGCGACCCGGCCCTTGGAGGCGACGAAGTCGGGCCACCGCCTGCCCTCGGCACGCTCCCCGCCGAGCAGGACGTCGAGCCCGCCGCCGAGCGGGTCGCCGTCCACAAGCAGGGTGCGCCGTCCGGTCCTGGCTCCCGCCAGTGCGAGGGCGCAGGCCAGGGTGGACGCCCCGGCGCCGCCGCGTCCGCCGATGACGCCGACGGTCAGCGCCTGCTGTCCCGCGCCTTCGGCGGCGTCGGCGATCCGGTCGACGAGCCAGCCTTCGGCGTCGGGCAGCCGCAGGACGCAGTCGGCGCCGAGGTCGACGGCGTGCCGCCACACGTCCGGGTCGGGGCCCGCGAGGGAATCGGTGAGCCCGCCGTGGTCCCGCCCGACGAGGATCACCCCCGGCCTGCGCGTCGCGCCGCGGCAGCGGGCCGCGGCGTCGTCGCCGACCAGAACGAGCGGCGCCTCGGCCCAGCTCGCGCGATGCTCCGGCACGGTGTGGTGCACCTCGGGCTCCGCCCCCGCCGCGGCGCAGAGCCGCAGCAGGTCGTCGAGGAGCGCGAGGTCCTCGGTCACGATCAGCGGCCCGCTCCCTCGTCCGGCACCGCCGGCCGCTCCTCCCCGCCCGTCTCCGGCCGGGGCGGAGCGGGGAGTCCGCGCACCCCCCGATGTCCTCGCCGTTCCGAATGTCATGGTTCCCGCCACAGCACACGCCCCCTGTCCCGGCGATCCCCGCCCACGCCGGTCGCGCAGCCGAGATCACCGATTCCTTCCACCCGCGGAGTTCGCGGTCGGAATCACCGTGGCGCCATCCCGGAAATCTTGTGGATCTTGCTCGAAAACTGTGGATAACTCGGCCGTTGTGAATATCCCTGTGCCCCATACCGGCGATACCCGGAGAGCATCCCGACCGCTACTCTGAGTGACGAAACGAGGGCGTCACGCCGTCGCGGCCGAACGGCCGACGAGAGGGGGAGACATGAGGGTCCGCGGGACGAAAACGCGTCCGGACATGCGACGACCCCCGCCGGGGGGGAGAGCGGGGGTCGTCTCTCCGGCCGACTCGGGGGGGAGGAGCCGGACCGGGTTAGCACGGTCGCGAACGATCCGTGACTTCCATGGTGTACCCGAGAGCCTTCTCAGGCAAACCCACACGCCCCAGCGTACGCCGAATGGCGGGCACCTATGCTCGGCTCGTGGAAAACCACTCGATGCCGCGCACAGCCGCCTTCTTTGACCTGGACAAGACGGTCATTGCGAAGTCCTCGACGCTGACCTTCAGCAAGTCCTTCTACCAAGGCGGACTGATCAACCGCCGCGCCGTCCTGCGGACGGCGTACATCCAGTTCGTGTTCCTCGTGGGCGGTGCCGACCACGACCAGATGGAGCGGATGCGCGAATATCTTTCCGCGCTCTGCAAAGGATGGAACGTCTCGCAGGTCAAGGAGTTGGTCGCCGAGACCCTGCACGAGCTGATCGACCCGATCATCTACGACGAGGCGGCCTCCCTCATCGAGGAGCACCATGCCGCCGGCCGTGACGTCGTGATCGTCTCGACGTCGGGAGCCGAGGTCGTGGAGCCGATCGGCGAGATGCTCGGCGCCGACCGGGTCGTCGCGACCCGGATGGTCGTCGGCGACGACGGCTGCTTCACCGGCGAGGTGGAGTACTACGCCTATGGGCCCACCAAGGCGGAGGCGGTGCGGGAGCTCGCGGAGTCGGAGGGCTACGACCTCTCGCGCTGTTACGCGTACAGCGACTCGGCGACCGACGTGCCGATGCTGGAGTCCGTCGGCCACCCCTACGCGGTCAACCCCGACCGCGCGCTGCGCCGCGAGGCCACCGCCCGGGACTGGCCGATCCTGCTCTTCGAGAAGCCGGTCCGCCTCAAGCAGCGGCTGCCGGGGTTCCGGATGCCGCCGCGACCCGCGCTCCTGGCCGTCGCCGCCGTGGGCGCGGCAGCCGCGACCGCCGGACTGGTCTGGTACGCCAATCGTCGGCGCAACTCCGCTCTTGCCGATCGCTTTGCCCGGATTTGAGGCGAAAGTAAAGAAGTGGAGCCAGGACTTTCGCTTCCCATCCGACAGGAGTAGAAAGGAATCAGGCCCGCGAGACCTAGGACATCCGAGAGGATCACCTGTTGAGCAAGAAGGCCCCACGGACCACGCACAGAAACTGAGCACCCACGCGACGTCGACCCGTCGATTACGGGCCAGCCGCACCAGGCGATGGGCAAAGTTCCCCGCTTGATGGGCACATATCGAGGACGCTTGGTAACTCGGCAGACGTGCCAGCGGCGGTACCAGGACTGGTACCGCCGCAACCCTGTTCAAGGGGCCTTCACGCCCGTCACGCCCGCCCGTCACGCCCCCCAGGGGCCGCGCCCTCAGGCAGCGCCGCGCTGGAGCGCCTCACAGACGGCGGTCGACTCGCGCACACCCAGCTCCACGGCCCGGCCGCAGTGGGCGATCCACGCCGCCATGCCCTCCGGAGTCCCCGAGAGATAGCCCTCGAAGGCGGCGACGTACGCCGCCCGGCCCTGCTCCGCATGGCCGACCTCGGCCGGGCAGATCGACTTGGGGTCCAGACCGCTGCCGATCAGCACGATCCGCTCGGCGGCGCGGGCGATCAGCCCGTTGTACGAGGTGAACGGACGGAGCGCCAGCAGTTCGCCGTGGACCACGGCCGCCGTCACGAGCGCCGGGGCCGAACCTCCCGCGATGATCAGCTCCGAGAGCCCGTCGAGCCGTCCCGCGACTTCCGCCGGGTCCGGCAGCGGCGCCTCGATCAGCGGCTCGTCGACCGGCTCGCCGGCCTGCCGGGGCCTGCCGACCGAGTCGCCGGCCTCGCCCGCCTCACCCCGCGCCGCGGCGAGCGCCGCGTCGCCGACCGCCACCAGATGCAGCCGGGCGAGCACCCGCAGCGGCGACTGGCGCCAGATGGAGAGCAGTTGGCCGGCCTCGGCGCCCAGCCGCAGGGCCGCGCCCACGGTCCGCGCCTCGGCGTCGCCGCCGAAGTCGGTGCGCCGGCGGACCTCCTCCAGGGCCCAGTCGGCGCCGGATAGCGCGGCCGAGCCGCGCGCCCCGCGCAGGGCGGCCTCGGAGGTGATCTCGTTGCTGCGGCGCCGCATCACGCGGTGGCCGTAGACCCGGTCGACGGCCTTGCGTACGGAGTCCACCGAGTCGGCGACGCCCGGCAGGGAGCCGAGGGCGGCCAGGGGGTCAGAGGCGTTCGTACTCATAGGTAGCGAGGCTACGCGCCCACGGCGCCCACCCCACGTTGGAGTGGTCTTCTTCACGGACCTCGACCACTGGGCGCGATCGTGGCGCTACGCTTCGTGAACATGAAGATCGCTTTCGTAGGGAAGGGCGGCAGCGGGAAGACCACGCTGTCCTCGCTCTTCATCCGCCATCTCGCCGCCAACGAAGCCCCCGTCCTCGCGGTGGACGCCGACATCAACCAGCATCTCGGGGCCGCGCTCGGGCTCGACGAGATCGAGGCGGCGAGGCTGCCCGCGATGGGCGCGCATCTGCCACTGATCAAGGAGTACCTGCGCGGCTCGAACCCGCGGATCGCCTCCGCCGCCTCGATGATCAAGACGACTCCGCCCGGCGAGGGCTCGCAGCTGCTCCGGGTCCGCGAGGACAACCCCGTCTACGAGGCGTGCGCACGGACCGTGCGCCTCGACGACGGCGACATCCGGCTGATGGCGACGGGCCCGTTCACGGAGTCGGACCTCGGGGTGGCCTGCTACCACTCCAAGGTGGGGGCCGTGGAGCTGTGCCTGAACCACCTGGCCGACGGGGCGGACGAGTACGTGGTCGTCGACATGACGGCGGGCTCGGACTCCTTCGCCTCGGGGATGTTCACCCGCTTCGACGTGACGTTCCTGGTCGCCGAGCCGACTCGTAAGGGTGTCTCGGTCTACCGCCAGTACAAGGAGTACGCGCGGGACTTCGGCGTCGTCCTGAAGGTCATCGGCAACAAGGTGCAGGGCCAGGACGACATGGACTTCCTGACCGACGAAGTGGGCGACGACCTGCTGGTGACGGTGGGCCATTCGGACTGGGTCCGGGGCATGGAGAAGGGCCGTCCGGCCCGCTTCGAGCTGCTCGAGGTGGACAACCGGATGGCGCTCCAGGCGCTCCAGAACGCGGCGGACGACTCGTACGCGCACCGCGACTGGGAGCGGTACACGCGCCAGATGGTCCACTTCCACCTGAGGAACGCGGAGAGCTGGGGCAACGCCAAGACCGGGGTCGACCTGGCGGCGCAGATCGACCCCGGCTTCGTCCTCGGCGAGGCCCTGCCGGTGCCCCAGCCCAGCTGACGGCGACGCCCCGGCGGACGGCGACGCCCCGGCGGACGGCGCGACGACAACCCGCCGCAGGCGCCCGTCAGTCCCGCGCGGCGGCGGGCTTCTTCACGGCCGACTGGGGCTGCGTGAGGGGCTGCGGGGCGGCCAGGAAGGTCGTCCAGCCGCCCTTCGGGGCCTCGCCGACCTTCAGGGTCCGCATCTTCGCGACCACCGTCGGGTCCTGGGCGTCCAGCCAGTCCGCGAGCTGCCGGAAGGACACGCACTTCACGTCCTTCTGCACGCAGACCGTGGCGATGGTCTCCTCGACGGCGCGCATGTACGTGCCGCCGTTCCAGGACTCGAAGTGGTTGCCGATGATCACCGGCGCCCGGTTGCCGTGGTACGAGCGGTTGAAGGCCTGCACCAGGCCGTCACGCATCTGGTCGCCCCAGTACTCGTGCATGTTCGGGTCGCCCTGCGTCTTGCCACCCGACTGGTTGACCATGAAGTTGTAGTCCATGGAGAGCGTCTGGAACTGGCGGCCGGGCACCGGCACCAGATGCATCGACAGGTCCCACAGACCGTGTTCCTTCTCGGGCCAGATCTGGTCGTTGACGCCGCTGGTGTCGTAGCGGAAGCCCAGCTCGGACGCGGCCTTCACGAAGTTCTCGCGGCCCTCCAGGCACGGCGTGCGGGCGCCGACCAGCTCCTTGTCGTAGTCGAAGGGGAGCGGCTCCTCGGCGGCGAGGCCGGCGTTCGTCTTCCAGTTCTTCACGAAGGACTTGGCCTGGCGGATCTCGCTCTTCCAGTCCTCGACCGACCACCTGCCGACACCGCTCTCCGGCCCGCAGAAGTGGCCGTTGAAGTGCGTGCCGACCTCGTTGCCCTCCTGCCAGGCGCCGCGCAGCTCCCGGACGGTGGCACGGATGCCCTCGGTGTCGTTGAAGCCGATGTCCGAGCTGCCGGCGTTGTGCTGCGGCGGGTCGTAGAGCTTCCGCTTCTCCTCGGGAAGCAGGTACACGCCGCTGAGGAAGTACGTCATCGTCGCGTCGTACTTCTGGCCGACCTTGCGGAAGTGGGAGAAGAGCTTCTGACTGTCCTCCCCCGCTCCGTCCCAGGAGAACACCACGAACTGCGGGGGCTTCTCACCCGGCTTCAGCTTCTGCCAGACCGGCTGGCGGGGCTGGGCGCCGGTGAAGGCGGTGGAGCCGTCGCCGATCAGGCGCACCGCGTTCGGCGGGGCCGCGACGGGCTTCTTCGCCCCCTCGGCGCCCTGGGGCCTGGGCGGCTTCCCGGACTCCGAGCATCCTGCGAGCCCGGTGATCAGGGCGACGGCGAGGGCACTGGCGGCAAGTGCCCTTCTGCGGACAGTGGTCCTTCTCCCGGCGGCTGACATGCGCCCACCTCTCCTCGGATTCCGTACGGCTGCGAGCGGCGTCAACCTCGCACCACGGACGCCGGAATGATGAAACGACAAGCGGAACGGGCCGCCCCTGTCACCCCAACCGGTGAAACATTGCCCTGTTTGCCCCGAAAATAATGCCGCAGTCTTTACTCTCCATTACGATCCATTTACCGAGCGTTGATATTCGCTCGGCCATCCCGCCACTGCACGCCGTGACCCAGCCGCGCCCGCGCTGCCCCGGAGGAGACGGGAAACATGGCCCTCTGTCCCCCGCCCGACCGCACCACGAACCGGCCCGACACCCAGCGGCCCCACAGCCCGCCGGACGCCCCCGGTCGCCGCCGCCTCCCCATCGCGGCCGCCGACCTGTCGGCCTCGATCTCCGTATTCCTGATCGCACTGCCCCTCTCCCTGGGCATCGCGCTCGCCACCGGAGCGCCGCTCCAGGCCGGACTGGTCGCCGCCGCCGTCGGCGGCCTCGTCGCCGGCCGCATCGGCGGCGCGCCACTCCAGGTCAGCGGCCCCGCCGCCGGCCTCACCGTGGTCACCGCCGAGCTGATCCAGCTCTACGGCTGGCGCACCACCTGCGCCATCACCGTCCTCGCCGGCCTCGCCCAGCTCGGCCTCGCCGCGCTGCGGGTGGCCCGCTCCGCGCTCGCGGTCTCCCCCGCGATCGTGCACGGCATGCTCGCCGGCATCGGCGTGACCATCGCCGTCGCCCAGCTCCACATCGTGCTCGGCGGCACGCCGCAGATGTCCACCCTGGACAACGTCCTCGGACTGCCCGCCCAATTGGCCGCCCACCATCCGGCCGCACTCTCCATCAGCGCCCTCACCGTCGCCGTCCTGCTGATCTGGCCCCGGCTGCCCGGGCGCGCGGGACGGTTCGTACGGAAGCTCCCGGGGGCGCTCGTCGCCGTGGCCGCGGCGACGGCGCTCGCCGCGTTCGCGGGGCTCGCCGTCCCCCGCGTCGATCTGCCCTCCTGGAGCAGCCACGCCCTGCCCGGACTGCCGGAGGGACCGGTGCTCGGCATCGCGGCCGGCGTCCTCACCATCACGCTCGTCACCAGCGTGCAGTCGCTGCTCTCCGCCGTCGCCGTCGACAAGCTCGTGGCGGCCCGCGCCGACAACGGAGGCAGCGGCGGCCAGGGGCCCACCGTGCCCCGCTCACGTCTCGACCGCGAACTCGCGGGCCAGGGGGCGGCCAACGTCGTCTCCGGCGCGCTCGGCGGGCTGCCGGTGGCCGGCGTCGCGGTGCGCAGCGTCGCCAATGTCTCCGCGGGCGCCGTCAGCCGCAACTCCACGATGCTGCACGGACTGTGGATCGTGCTGGCGGCACTCCTCTTCGTCCCGGTGCTCGACCTGATCCCGCTGCCCGCGCTCGCCGCCCTCGTGATGGTGGTCGGCATCCAGATGGTGAGCATCACCCACATCCGCACCGTCACACGGCACCGCGAGATCCTCGTCTACGCGGTGACGCTGAGCGGTGTCGTGCTGGTCGGCATCCTCGAGGGCGTCGCGCTCGGGATCGCGGTGGCCGTCGCCGTCGCGATGCACCGCCTCGCCAAGACCCGCATCACCCGCGCGGAGCGCGACGGCCGCCACCTGGTCCGCGTCCGCGGACAGTTGACCTTCCTCGCCGTACCCCGGCTCAGCCGGGCCCTGCACCAACTTCCCCCGGGAGCTCATGTGGTCGTCGAGTTGGACGGGTCCTTCATGGACCACGCGGCGTACGAGACGTTGCGCGACTGGCAGGCAAGCTGTCTCCGGCACGGCGGCGAGGTGGAGATCACCGGCCCCGCAGGCGCCCGGATCACCGAACCGGACTCCGCGTCCCACGCCTGCTGCCGCCCCTGGACCGCCTGGCGCAACCACCATTGCGGCGAGGCCCACGCCGCCGACGAGACCCGTCGGCCGACCGGCCATCAGCTGGCGAGCGGCATCGGCAAGTTCCAGCGCAACACGGCGCCTCTCGTACGGGACGAACTCGCGCGCCTCGCCCGCGAGGGCCAGCGCCCCTCGCAGCTCTTCCTCACCTGCGCCGACTCCCGGCTGGTCACGAGCATGATCACCTCCAGCGGGCCCGGCGACCTCTTCACCGTACGGAACGTGGGCAATCTCGTTCCGCTGCCCGGAGAGGAGAGCGGGGACGACTCGGTCGCCGCGGCGATCGAGTACGCGGTGGAGGTCCTGCGCGTCCAGTCGATCACCGTCTGCGGACACTCCGGCTGCGGTGCGATGCAGGCCCTGCTGAACAGCACACCCGGAGCGGACGCCCCGCAGAGCCCGCTGCGGCGCTGGCTGCGCCACGGCCGGCCCAGCCTGGAGCGGATGGGCAGCCGCCGACACACCTGGGCCCGGATCTCGGGCCGGCTGCCGGCCGACGCGGTCGAGCAGCTCTGCCTGACCAACGTGGTCCAGCAGCTGGAGCACCTGCGGGCGTACGAGTCGGTGGCGCGGCGCCTCGCCGAGGGCACGCTGACGCTCCACGGGATGTACTTCCACGTCGGCGAGGCGCAGGCGTATCTGCTGGCCGGCCCGGACGAGCAGCATCGCTACGACGATGTCTTCGACCTGGTCCCGCCGTCCATCGTGTCGGCCGACGACCGGGCCGACGCGACCGGGAGCCGCGGCGGGCCGGCCGGCGCGCGAACCGGCGCACCCGTCGATGTGCTGTCCGGCGCACTCTCGGGTTCGCTCGCCGACGCCCTGGCCGCCCCGTCCACCGCTCCGTCCACCGCTCCGTCCACCGCCCCGCCGGCAGCCCCGTCCGCAGCTCCGTCGGCCGACGCGCCCGCCGAGGGCGGCAGCCGGATCGCGACAGCCGGGGACCGCCTCGCGCCGACGATGATCAAGAATCGGACGCGGGCGCGCGCGTCCTGAACCTTCCCTCCCTCACGTCCGTGAGACTGGGTGGCCCCTTCTTCCCACCGCTCGGGAAGGAGGGGCCACCGCACGCCCGCCACCTCATAGGTCTAAACCAATTTCCTGGAGACTCTTGTCACCCGGGCATCTGACTGATGAGCTATGACGCGGGACACATAGGCACATAGGACGCCCTGGGAAAGGGAGATGTCGTGAGCAACGAAAGCCTGGCCAACCTCTTGAAGGAAGAGCGGCGGTTCGCGCCGCCGGCCGAGCTGGCCGCGCACGCCAACGTGACGGCGGAGGCGTACGAGCAGGCCGCGGAGGACAGGCTTGGCTTCTGGGCCGAGCAGGCGAAGCGGCTCACCTGGGCCACCGCGCCGACGGAGACCCTCGACTGGTCGAACCCGCCGTTCGCCAAGTGGTTCGCCGACGGCACGCTCAACGTGGCGTACAACTGCGTCGACCGCCACGTCGAGGCGGGCAACGGCGACCGGGTCGCGATCCACTTCGAGGGCGAGCCGGGCGACAGCCGGGCCATCACCTACGCCGAGCTCAAGGACGAGGTCTCCAAGGCGGCCAACGCCCTGACCGAGCTGGGCGTCACCAAGGGCGACCGGGTCGCGATCTACCTCCCGATGATCCCCGAGGCCGTCGTCTCGATGCTGGCCTGCGCCCGCATCGGCGCCGCGCACTCCGTGGTCTTCGGCGGCTTCTCCGCCGACGCCATCGCCACCCGCGTCGAGGACGCCGACGCCAAGCTCGTCATCACCGCCGACGGCGGCTACCGCCGCGGCAAGCCGAGCGCCCTCAAGCCCGCCGTGGACGAGGCCCTCACCCGCACCGACAAGGTGGGCAACGTCCTCGTCGTCCGTCGCACCGGCCAGGACGTGGAGTGGACCGAGGGCCGCGACGTCTGGTGGCACGACGTCGTCGCCCGCCAGTCCGCCGAGCACACCCCCGAGGCGTTCGAGGCCGAGCACCCGCTCTTCATCCTCTACACCTCCGGCACGACGGGTAAGCCCAAGGGCATCCTGCACACCTCCGGCGGCTACCTCACCCAGGCGGCGTACACCCACCACGCCGTCTTCGACCTCAAGCCGGAGACCGACGTCTACTGGTGCACCGCCGACATCGGCTGGGTGACCGGGCACTCGTACATCACGTACGGTCCGCTGGCCAACGGCGCGACGCAGGTCATGTACGAGGGCACCCCGGACACCCCGCACCAGGGCCGCTTCTGGGAGATCATCCAGAAGTACGGCGTCACGATCCTCTACACGGCGCCCACAGCGATCCGTACGTTCATGAAGTGGGGCGACGACATCCCCGCGAAGTTCGATCTGTCGAGCCTGCGCGTGCTGGGCTCGGTCGGCGAGCCCATCAACCCCGAGGCCTGGGTCTGGTACCGCGAGCACATCGGCGCCGGCAGGACCCCGATCGTGGACACCTGGTGGCAGACCGAGACCGGCGCGATGATGATCTCCCCGCTGCCGGGCGTCACCGAGACCAAGCCGGGCTCGGCCCAGCGCCCGCTGCCCGGCATCTCCGCCACCGTCGTCGACGACGACGCGAACGAGGTCCCGAACGGAGGCGGCGGCTATCTGGTCCTCACCGAGCCGTGGCCGTCGATGCTGCGCACCATCTGGGGTGACGACCAGCGCTTCCTCGACACGTACTGGTCCCGCTTCGAGGGCAAGTACTTCGCCGGCGACGGGGCGAAGAAGGACGAGGACGGCGACATCTGGCTGCTCGGCCGGGTCGACGACGTCATGCTCGTCTCGGGTCACAACATCTCCACCACCGAGGTCGAGTCGGCGCTCGTCTCGCACCCGTCCGTCGCCGAGGCGGCGGTGGTCGGCGCCGCCGACGAGACGACCGGCCAGGCGATCGTCGCGTTCGTGATCCTGCGCGGTTCGGCGAGCGAGGACGAGGGGCTCGTCGCGGAGCTGCGCAACCACGTCGGCACGACGCTCGGCCCGATCGCCAAGCCGAAGCGGATCCTGCCGGTGGCGGAGCTGCCCAAGACCCGTTCCGGCAAGATCATGCGGCGACTGCTGCGCGACGTGGCGGAGAACCGGGAGCTCGGCGACGTGACGACGCTGACCGACTCCTCCGTCATGGACCTCATCCAGACGAAGCTCCCGAGCGCGTCCAGCGAGGACTGAGCCACAAGCCGCCCACGCCTCAGGCCTTGGCCACGGGCCTTGGCCACGGGCCTTGTCCTGCGGCCGCCGGCCACCTCGCCGCACACCGCCCGTCCCGGGTCTCCCGGGGCGGGCGGTCGCGTGTGCACCCCGGTCTCCACAACGGGCCGGAGGGCGGTTCTGTCCCTAAAGTGAAGATCGCCGGACACAGCCCTCGCTCGTTAGGTAAAGTAAAGATCGCGTCAGAGACGCGACAGAAACACCTAGGTGCGCCGGGAAGTCTGGTCGGCATGTGCTTTGTGCTGCCCAACCGACCGGAGGTCGCCGCCCGTGCCCGCGCCCGCACCCACCCCCACCGGCCGCAAGTTCCTCGGCCGCCTCTCCTGGCCCGAGCGGCGGTACGTCGCCGAGGCGCTGCGCGCCGAGACCGTCGGTGGCGTGCTCCTCCTCCTGGCCGCGGTCACCGCGCTGATCTGGGCGAACTCCCCCGTCAGTGCGAGCTACGAGACGGTGTCCGACTTCCACATCGGCCCCGCCGCCCTCGGCCTGGACCTCTCGATCCAGCACTGGGCGGCCGACGGCCTCCTCGCGGTCTTCTTCTTCGTCGCGGGCATCGAGCTCAAGCGTGAGCTGGTCGCGGGCGAGCTGCGCGATCCCAAGGCCGCCGCCCTCCCCGTCGTCGCCGCCCTCTGCGGCATGGCCGTACCGGCCCTCGTCTACGCCCTGACGAACCTCGTCGGCGACGGCTCGATGGACGGCTGGGCCGTGCCCACCGCCACGGACATCGCCTTCGCGCTCGCGGTCCTCGCCGTGATCGGCACCTCGCTGCCGTCCGCGCTCCGCGCGTTCCTGCTCACGCTCGCCGTCGTCGACGACCTCTTCGCGATCCTGATCATCGCGGTCTTCTTCACAAGCGACCTCGACTTCGCCGCCCTCGGCGGCGCGTTCGCCGGTCTCGCCGTCTTCTGGCTGCTGCTGCGCAAGGACGTGCGCGGCTGGTACGTCTACGTCCCGCTCGCCCTGGTCATCTGGGGCCTGATGTACAACAGCGGCGTGCACGCCACGATCGCCGGTGTCGCCATGGGCCTGATGCTGCGCTGCACCAGGCGGGAAGGCGAGGAGCAGTCCCCCGGCGAGCACATCGAGCACCTGGTCAGGCCGCTCTCCGCCGGTCTGGCCGTGCCCCTGTTCGCACTGTTCTCGGCGGGCGTGAACATCAGCGGGAAGTCCTTCGTGGACGTCTTCACCAACCCGGTCACACTCGGTGTGGTCCTCGGCCTCGTCGTCGGCAAGGCCGTCGGCATCTTCGGCGGCACCTGGCTCGCCGCCCGCTTCACCAAGGCGGAGCTCAACAGCGACCTGTCCTGGCCCGACGTCTTCGCCGTCGCCTCCCTCGCCGGCATCGGCTTCACCGTCTCCCTCCTCATCGGCGAGCTCGCCTTCGAGGGCGACGACGAACTGACCACACAGGTCAAGGCGGCCGTCCTCATCGGTTCGCTCACCGCCGCCGTGCTCGCGACGGTCCTGCTCAAGCTGCGGGTACGGAAGTACCAGGCCCTGCTGGCCGACGAGGAGCGCGACGAGGACCAGGACGGCATCCCCGACATCTATGAGGAGGACGATCCGGGGTACCACCTGAGGATGGCCGCGATCTACGAGAGGAAGGCCGCGGAGCACCGCGAGCGCGCCCGACTGGCGGGGGCATCGAGCGATGACGGCGACAGTCCGGCATGATCTGAGGTCGGACCTGAGAAGAGAAGAGGGAGCAGCGATGAGCGACCCGGTCAACGGAGCCGAGCGCAGCCTCGGTCAGCTGGTCGCCTCGGCGACCGCCGAGATGTCCGCGCTGGTGCACGACGAGATCGCCCTGGCGAAGGCCGAGATCCGCCAGGACGTCAAGCGGGGCGCCATCGGCGGCGCGGCCGGCACGGCCGCCGCCACGGTGCTCCTCTTCTCGCTGCCCATGCTGAGCTTCGCGCTGGCCTACGGCATCAACACCTGGACCGGTGGCCACAACGGCGAGGGCGGCTGGAACCTCGCCTGGTGCTTCCTGCTCTCCTTCGCGGCGAACGTGCTGCTCGCAGGGCTGCTCGGGCTGCTCGCGTACGCCAAGTTCAAGAAGGTCAAGCCGCCGGAGAAGTCCATCAACTCGGCCAAGCAGACGGCCGCGATCCTGCAGAACGCCAAGCCGCACCCCCGCCCCGAACGGGCGGCTCTGCCGGCCACGGTCCAGGAGAAGGTCGCCGCTGTGGGACGCTCGTCCACATGACCGTCCCTGAGAGCAGCAACGGCAGCGGCCCCGTCGGCAGCCCCGTACGGATCGACGGGCCCTGGACCCACCGCGATGTGGCCGCCAACGGCGCGCGCTTCCACATCGCGGAGATGGGCGACGGGCCGCTCGTCCTGCTGCTGCACGGCTTCCCGCAGTTCTGGTGGACCTGGCGCCACCAGCTGCCTGCTCTCGCCGACGCCGGCTTCCGGGCCGTGGCGATGGATCTGCGCGGCGTGGGCGGCAGCGACCGTACGCCGCGGGGTTACGACCCCGCCAACCTGGCACTCGACATCACCGGCGTCGTCCGCTCCCTGGGCGAACCGGACGCGGCCCTCGTCGGCCACGGACTGGGCGGCTACCTCGCCTGGACCGCGGCCGTCATGCGGCCGAAGCTGGTGCGCCGCCTCGCGGTCTCCTCGATGCCGCACCCGCGCCGCTGGCGCTCGGCGATGCTCTCCGACTTCTCCCAGTCGCGCGCCGGCTCGTACGTATGGGGGTTCCAGCGTCCCTGGCTGCCGGAGCGTCAACTCGTCGCGGACGAGGCGGCCCTGGTCGGCCGGCTGATCGAGGACTGGTCGGGCCCGGGGCTGCCGGACGAGGAGGCGCTCGCCGTGTACCGGCGGGCGATGTGCATCCCGTCGACGGCGCACTGCTCGATCGAGCCGTACCGCTGGATGGTGCGGTCCATGGCGCGGCCCGACGGCATCCAGTTCAACCGGCGTATGAAGCGCCCTGTGCGGGTACCGACACTGCACCTGCACGGTTCGCTGGACCCGGCGATGCGGACGCGGAGCGCGGCCGGTTCGGGCGAGTACGTGGAGGCGCCGTACCGCTGGCGGCTCTTCGACGGTCTCGGGCACTTCCCTCACGAGGAGGACCCGAAGGCGTTCTCCACGGAGCTCATCAACTGGCTGAAGGACCCCGAGCCGGATCGGTGACGTACGGCCGTTCGACGAACGGCCATGTGCCCGGCGCATACTCCAATTGGCGGGCCCCCGGGCGGTTACCGACCTTGGGCCACGGGCAGACGTCGGGGTATGGGCTGGACGCACGACTACGGTGACACGGCACGCAACCGCCGCTCGGCCGCTGGGCCGGGCTCACACGAGAGGAGCGGCCCGCAGGAACAGGGTCGCTCACATCCGGGGCAGGACATCGGCATTCCGCGCATCCTGCGCCGCCGGGCCCGCTGGGTCTCGGCCCGGCTCAGGCACACCCGGGACTGACCGCACCCCGGACCGCATCCCCGGGCCACGCGCCCGGGCCGGAGACGTCCAACCGCCGCGGCGCACAGCGGCGCAGCCGCCTACAGCGCGCAACCCTGGCTGTCGACCTGCTGTGTCGCCGCGCGGCCCTGGACGATGTCGTCCCGGATCTCGTCGACCGTCAGCGCGTAGCCGGTGTTCCTGTCGTCGAGCGAGCGGGCGAAGATCACGCCGGACACCTTGCCGTCCTCGGTGAGCAGCGGGCCGCCGGAGTTGCCCTGACGGACCGTCGCGTACAGGGAGTAGACGTCCCTGCGCACCTCGCCGCGGTGGTAGATGTCCGGGCCGTTCGCGCTGATACGGCCCCGGACGCGCGCCGAGCGGACGTCGTACGAGCCGTTCTCGGGGAAGCCCGCGACGATCGCGCTGTCGCCGCTGCGGGCGTCCTCCTCGGTGAACTGCAGCGGCCGGACGTCCAGGTCGGGCACGTCCAGGACGGCGATGTCGCGCTGCCAGTCGTAGAGGACGACCTTCGCGTCGTACAGCTTGCCCTCGCCGCCGATCTGGACGGTCGGCTCGTCGACGCCGCCGACGACATGGGCGTTGGTCATGACGCGGCGGTCGGCGAAGACGAAGCCGGTGCCTTCGAGCACCTTGCCGCAACTGGGGGCCGTGCCCACGACCTTGACGATCGAGCGCTGGGCCTCGGCGGCGACCGGGCTTCCGGCGAGCGCCGGGTCCGGCGGCCTGACTTCGGTGATGGGCTCGTTGGCGAACGGGCTGAAGACCTGGGGGAAGCCGTTCTGCGCCAGCGTCGAGGTGAAGTTCGTGAACCAGGTGGACGCCTGATCGGGCATCACCTGCTCGACACCGAGCAGCACCTTGGAGCTGCGGACCTCCTTGCCGAGCGTGGGCATCGAGGTCCCGGCGAGGGCCGAGCCGAGCAGCCAGGCCACGAGGAGCATCGCGACCACGTTGACCAGCGCGCCGCCGGTGGCGTCCAGGGCTCGCGCAGGTGACCACGTGATGTGCCGGCGCAGCTTGTTCCCGAGGTGGGTGGTGAAGGCCTGGCCGACGGAGGCGCAGACGATCACGACGACCACGAAGACGACCGTCGCCGTGGTGGAGACCTCGGAGTGGTTCGTCAGCCAGTCCCAGACGACCGGGAGCAGGAGGACGGCGACGAGGCCGCCGCCCAGGAAGCCGATGACCGACAGGATGCCGACCACGAAGCCCTGGCGGTAACCGATGATCGCGAACCACACGGCGGCGAGCAGCAACAGGATGTCCAGCACGTTCACCGTCAATAGCCTCGCAGATTCGTCTTCGGTCGCCCCGGGCTCCGGGGGGTTCAGCCTGTCATGAGCGCCAGTCGAGCGGGACCTGCTTGGCCCGGTCCCACGGCTGCTCCCAGCCGGCGTAGTGGAGGAGCCGGTCGATCACTCCGGCCGTAAAACCCCAGACCAGAGCGGATGCGACGAGGAACCCAGGGCCCTTGTGGCCACTGGGGTGGACGGTGGTCGCGCGGTTGGCGGGGTCCGTGAGATCCGCCACGGGGACGGTGAAGACCCGGGCGGTCTCGGCGGGGTCGACGACCCCGACCGGGCTGGGGGTGTGCCACCAGCCGAGGACGGGAGTCACCACGAAGCTGCTGACCGGGATGTAGAGCTGGGGCAGGACGCCGAAGAGCTGGACGCCGGAGGGATCGAGTCCGGTCTCCTCCTCGGCCTCGCGCAGGGCGGCACGCAGCAGGCCTCCGCCGGCCGGGTCGCCGTCCTCCGGGTCCAGGGCGCCGCCGGGGAAGGAGAGCTGTCCGGCGTGGGAGCGCAGCGAACCGGAGCGCTCCATGAGGAGCAGCTCGGGGCCGCGCTCGCCCTCACCGAAGAGGATGAGAACGGCGGACTGGCGCCCGGCGCCGTTCGCGGGCGGCAGGAAGCGGCTGAGCTGCTCGGGCGCGACGGTGCGCGCCGCCCGGTCGACGGGGGCGAGCCACTCGGGCAGGCCGTCCCGTCTCAGCAGGCCGCCGGTCCCCACGCCGTGGGTCGTCTCCCCGGTCTCTTCTTCCGTGCGCGTCATAGGCACCCCCGATGATTCACAACGCGATACGTGCGTGGGTTCGTTCCCCCGGGCTGCGCCTCATTCGGCCCCCGGGGCCACACCGGGAGCGGGGGCGGCCGGACGGCCGGGGTAGTCCGGGGGCGGGTTGAGGCGCTGGCCCGGGAAGCCGCCCTTCTCGTACTTCAGGAGCTTCGCCGCCTTCTCCGGGTCGGTCTCGCCCTCCCCGTACGCGGGGCAGAGCGGGGCGATCGGGCAGGCGCCGCAGGCGGGCTTGCGGGCGTGGCAGATCCGGCGGCCGTGGAAGATCACGCGGTGCGAGAGCATCGTCCACTCGCTCCTGGGGAAGATCTCGGCGACCTCGGCCTCGATCTTCACCGGGTCGTCGCTCTCGGTCCACTTCCAGCGGCGGGCGAGACGCATGAAGTGGGTGTCGACGGTGATGCCGGGTACGCCGTAGGCGTTGCCGAGGACGACGAAGGCGGTCTTGCGGCCCACGCCGGGCAGCTTGACCAGGTCGTCGAGGCGGCCGGGGACCTCGCCGCCGAAGTCGTCCCTGAGGGCCGCGGCGAGGCCCATGATCGACTTGGTCTTGGCGCGGAAGAAGCCGGTGGGCCGGATCAGCTCCTCGACCTCCTCGGGGACGGCGGCTGCCAGGTCCTCGGGCGTCGGGTACTTCGCGAACAGCGCGGGGGTGGTCTGGTTGACCCGCAGGTCGGTCGTCTGGGCGGAGAGGACCGTGGCGACGAGGAGCTCGAAGGGGTTCCGGAAGTCCAGTTCGGGATGGGCGTACGGAAAGACCTCGGCCAGCTCGCGGTTGATCTTCCGGGCGCGGCGGACCATCGCGAGCCGGGACTCCGGCTTCGCGGCCTTCGGAGCGGTCCTGGGGGCGGCCTTCGCCCCGGCCTTCGCCGTGGACGGCTTCGCGGCCTTCGCCACGGAGGCCTTCGCGGCCTTCACGGCGGACGACTTCTCGGCCTTCGCCGCGGACTGCTTCGCGGGCTTCGCCGCCGACGGTTTCGCGGGCCGCTTTGCAGGCTTCTTGGCGGCCTTCACAGGGTCTTTCGTGGCATTTGTCCGCTTCGGCGCACCCTGTTCGCCCACAGCGGAATTACCCTTGGCCGACACTCTTCCAGCCCCCTTGGCCTGCGCTCTCACCGGCGAGTTGGACACCCGGCCAGCCTAAGCGCCACCACCGACATCCGCCCTGGGCATGGCCGATCACGACCCAATCGGGCCCCTGACGTACGGACGGGCGGTTCGGTACGTCAAACTTGTTGTGATTGATCGCACTGTTTTGTGCGTCCGGCATCATGGGATCAAGGTCCCCTGAGCAGGTCGACATAGGAGAGAACTCGTGGACGACGTTCTGCGGCGCGCCCCGCTCTTCGCGGCGCTCGATGACGAGCAGGCCGCGGAGCTGCGCGCCTCGATGAGTGAAGCGACGCTCGCCCGTGGCGACGCGCTCTTCCACGAGGGAGACCCCGGCGACCGCCTGTACGTGGTCACCGAGGGCAAGGTGAAGCTCCACCGCACGTCCCCCGACGGCCGCGAGAACATGCTCGCCGTCCTCGGCCCCGGCGAGCTGATCGGCGAGCTGTCCCTCTTCGACCCGGGCCCGCGCACCGCCACCGCGACCGCGCTGACCGAGGTCAAGCTGCTCGGCCTCGGCCACGGCGACCTCCAGCCCTGGCTGAACGCCCGCCCCGAGGTGGCCACCGCCCTGCTGCGCGCGGTCGCCCGCCGGCTCCGCAAGACCAACGACCAGATGTCCGACCTGGTCTTCTCCGACGTGCCGGGCCGTGTCGCCCGCGCGCTCCTCGACCTGTCGCGCCGCTTCGGCGTGCAGTCCGAGGAAGGCATCCACGTCGTCCACGACCTCACCCAGGAGGAGCTGGCCCAGCTGGTCGGCGCCTCCCGCGAGACGGTGAACAAGGCCCTCGCGGACTTCGCCCAGCGCGGCTGGCTCCGCCTGGAGGCCCGCGCCGTGATCCTGCTGGACGTCGAGCGCCTCGCGAAGCGTTCGCGCTAGGCCCCCGGCACGTACGTACGAGAGCGGCCGCCCGGTCATGGACCGGGCGGGCGCGCCACCAAAGAACGGGGGGACGAACACAAACAAAACCACCCCAAACACGGG
>NZ_JBHXTV010000019.1:25530-170359 GCF_042671585.1 Streptomyces sp. NPDC127129 | reverse complement strand
CCCCGGCCCCCCCCCCCCCCCTATCCCCCCCCCCAACCCCCCCCCCTGGGGCGTTTTTTTCTTGGGGGGCCTCCCACTTTTTTGTTTTTGGGGGGGGGGGCCCCCCCCCCCCCCCCACCAGTCTACGTGCCCTTGCCGGTCGGTTCCTTCGTGCGCTTCTCGACCGGGCCGCGGCGCACCGAACCCGGCGCGTTCCAGTCCTGGCGCTTCCTCGCCCGCTTCCGCGCGGCCTCGGAGGACTGCAGCTGGTACGGGACGGAGGTCACCATCACGCCGGGCGTGAAGAGCAGCCGGCCCTTGAGGCGCAGGGCGCTCTGGTTGTGCAGCAGGTGCTCGTACCAGTGGCCCACGACGTACTCCGGGATGTAGACGGAGACGGCGTCGCGCGGGCTCTCGCGGCGGATGTTCTTGACGTACTCGATCACCGGCCGGGTGATCTCGCGGTACGGCGAGTCGAGGATCTTCAGCGGTACGTTGATCCCGCGCCGCTCCCACTCCTCCTTGAGCGCCCTGGTCTCGGCCGGGTCGACGTTGACGCTCAGCGCCTCCAGCTCGTTCGCGTGCAGCAGCTTGGCGTAGGCGAGCGCGCGCAGCGTCGGCTTGTGCAGCTTGGAGACGAGGACGACGGAGCGGACGCGCGAGGGGCGTACGTACTCGTCGGGGCGCTCCTCGGCGGCGGCGATCTCGTCCGCGACGGAGTCGTAGTGCCGTCGGATCGCGGTCATCGTCCCGTAGAAGATCACCATGCCGAGCAGGGCGACCCAGGCGCCGTGCGTGAACTTGGTGGCGAGGACGACGACCAGGACCAGGCCGGTGAAGAACGCGCCGAAGGTGTTGATCGCGCGGGAGCGGATCATGTGGCGGCGCTTGGCCGGGTCCTTCTCCGTCCGCAGGTGGCGGTTCCAGTGCCGGACCATGCCGGTCTGGCTGAGGGTGAAGGAGACGAAGACGCCGACGATGTACAGCTGGATCAGCTTCGTCGAGTCGGCCCCGTAGACCCAGACCAGGAGGGCGGCGGCGCCGGCGAGCAGCACGATGCCGTTGGAGAACGTGAGCCGGTCGCCACGGGTGTGCAGCTGGCGCGGCAGGTACCGGTCCTGGGCGAGGATCGAGCCGAGGAGCGGGAAGCCGTTGTACGCCGTGTTGGCGGCCAGGAAGAGGACGAGCGCGGTGGCCGCGGCGAGGAGTACGAAGAAGAACGTTCCGTCGCCGAACACGGCGGCCGCGACCTGGGAGATCACGGGGTCCTGGACGTAGCTCTCGCCGACGGGTACACCGTTGCGGAGCAGGTCGACCGCGGGGTTCTCGGCCATCCGTACGTCGGTGGCGAGCGCCAGGAAGATGATGCCGCAGAACATGGTGACGGCCAGCGCGCCCATGAGCGCGAGCGTGGTGGCGGCGTTCTTCGACTTGGGCTTGCGGAAGGCGGGGACGCCGTTGGAGATCGCCTCGACGCCGGTGAGGGCGGCACAGCCGGAGGAGAAGGCGCGCAGCAGCAGGAAGAACAGCGCGAAGCCGGCCAGGCCCTGGTGCTCGGGCTTGATCTCGAAGTCGGCGGTGGGGGCCTTCATGGTGTCGTCGAGGACGATCCCCTTGTAGGCGCCCCAGGCGATCATGATGAAGACGCCGGCGACGAAGACGTACGTCGGGATGGCGAAGAGGCTGCCCGACTCCTTCACCCCGCGCAGGTTCATCAGCGTCAGCAGCACGATGACGCCGACCGCGCAGAGGACCTTGTGCTCGACGACGAACGGGACGGCCGAGCCGAGGTTCTCGATCCCGGAGGAGATCGAGACGGCGACGGTCAGGACGTAGTCGACGAGCAGGGCGCTGGCGACGGTCAGTCCGGCCTTCGGGCCGAGGTTGGTGTTGGCGACCTCGTAGTCGCCGCCGCCGCTCGGATAGGCGTGGACGTTCTGCCGGTAGGACGCGACGACCGTGAACATCAGGACGACGACGGCCAGCGCGATCCACGGGCTGAAGTGGTAGGCCGACAGACCCGCGATCGACAGGACGAGCAGCACCTCGCCGGGTGCGTACGCCACCGAGGACAGCGGGTCGGAGGCGAAGACGGGGAGGGCGATGCGCTTCGGGAGCAGGGTCTCCCCGAGCTTGTCGCTGCGCAGAGCCCGTCCGATCAAGATCCGTTTGGGCAGGTCGGTCAGTTTGGACACGGAGAGGATCGTAAGCGTTCGAAAACAGCCATGCTCACCGCGACCCCCAATCCGCACGGAATCTCCCTGGCGGGGACCGCGGATGCGGTCCCCCAAGGGGTTGCCGCATAAGCTCGGATCGGGCAGCACGGCAGAGCGTTGCCCGCCACGGCCCGGGCCAGTCGGGTGAGGAAAGTTGTGAGCAGGGTGTATTCGCAGGTCAGTAAGACGATCAGGAGTGCGGGGTAAGGGGACGTGCACATCGTCATCATGGGCTGCGGGCGAGTGGGAGCCGCTCTCGCGCAGACCCTGGAGCAGCAGGGGCACACCGTGGCCGTCGTGGACCAGGACCCGACGGCTTTCCGCCGTCTCGGCTCCGGCTTCGGCGGACGGCGTGTCACCGGCGTCGGCTTCGATCAGGACACGCTGCGTGAGGCGGGGATCGAAGAGGCCGGCGCCTTCGCCGCGGTGAGCAGCGGCGACAACTCGAACATCATCGCCGCCCGGGTCGCCCGCGAGATGTTCGGCATCGAGAACGTGGCCGCCCGGATCTACGACCCCCGGCGCGCCGAGGTCTATCAGCGTCTCGGCATCCCGACCGTCGCGACGGTCCGCTGGACCGCCGACCAGATGCTGCGGCGCCTCCTGCCGTCGGGCGCCGAGCCGCTGTGGACCGACCCGAGCGGCGGGGTGCAGCTCGCCGAGGTGCACACCTCTCCGGCGTGGATCGGCCACAAGATCAGCAAGCTGCAGGACGAGACCGGCGTACGCGTGGCGTTCCTCACCCGGCTGGGCGAGTCGATCATCCCCTCCTCGCAGACCGTGCTGCAGGAGGGCGACCTCGTGCACGTGATGATGCGTACGGACGAGATCGCGAAGGTCGAGGAGGCCTTCGCCGAGGGTCCCGAGGAGGGCGGTCACTGATGCGTGTCGCTATTGCCGGCGCGGGTGCGGTGGGCCGTTCCATCGCGGGCGAGCTGCTGGAGAACGGCCACGAGGTCCTGCTGATCGACAAGGCGCCCACCGCCATCTCGGTGGAGCGGGTGCCGCAGGCGGAGTGGCTGCTTGCCGACGCCTGTGAGATCACGTCCCTGGACGAGGCGGCGCTGCAGCGCTGCAACGTGGTGATCGCGGCCACCGGTGACGACAAGGTGAACCTGGTCGTCTCGCTGCTCGCGAAGACCGAGTACGGCGTGCCGCGCGTCGTCGCCCGGGTGAACAACCCCAAGAACGAGTGGCTCTTCAACGAGTCCTGGGGCGTGGACGTCGCCGTGTCGACGCCGCGTCTGATGTCGGCCCTGGTGGAGGAGGCGGTGAGCGTCGGCGACCTGGTCCGGCTGCTGCGCTTCAGCCACGGTGACGCGAACCTGGTGGAGCTGACGCTTCCGCCGGAGTCGGCGATCGCGGGGACGGCCGTGGGCGATGTCGCCTGGCCGCAGGACACCTCCCTGGTGACGATCATCCGCGGCTCGCGGGTGCTGACCCCGAGCCCCGAGGAGACCCTGGAGGCGGGCGACGAGCTCCTCTTCGTGGCCGCCCAGGCGCGCGAGGAGCAGCTTGAGGACCTGCTGTCGGTCCGTCGCGAAGAGGGCGCGCCGAGGGACTGACGCCCGCGCCGCGAGGTGCGCGGCACGTACGGGGAAGGGCCCGGGACCTCGAGAGGTCCCGGGCCCTTCCCTGTGATGGTGGCGAGGCCCCATCCCCGTGACGGTGGTGAGGCCCCATCCCCGTGACGGTGGCGGGGCCCCATCCCCATGACGGCGGTGAGGCTCGTGGCTCGCGCAGGTCCTCGCGCCGGTCCGCGGACGGCTCTCGGCGCGCTCCCCGTGCCCTCACGGCGCGTCTCGTACGGCTCCGGGGGTTACGACTCCCGATCCCGCGCCGCGGCCGCCTTGCGGGCCTTCTCGGCCTCCTCCTCCGCCTCCATCTCGGCGAAGACGTCGATCGGCGGCGGGGCCTTCGCCAGGAAGACCCACGTCAGGTAGACCGCGAGCAGGAAGGGCGGGATCTTCAGCGCGACGAGGACCCAGCCGAACTTGGTCGTGTCGGCCCACCAGTACATCGGGAAGAGGATCGCGCACTTGGCGAGCAGGATGAAGCCCCAGGCGTAGCTGGCCTTCGCGTAGGCCTTCTTGCGGCCGGGGTTACGCGTCCGCCAGGAGAGGTTCTCCTTGAAGACCGGGCCGAGGATCAGGCCGATCAGCGGGACACCGGCGAGCGTGGTGACGATGTACGCGAGGGCGAGGCCCAGCGTGTACAGCATGCCCGGCAGGTAGAAGTCCTTGGCGTTGCCGGTCATCATCGCGAAGACCACACCGAACGCCACGCCGAACACCCCGCTGAAGGCGTGCTTGACGGTGTCCCGGCGGATCAGCCGGACGGCGACCAGGACCAGGGAGACCGCGAGCGCCGCGATCGCCGAGATGTGCAGGTCCTTGTTGATCGTGAAGATCGTGACGAAGAGCAGGCCGGGGACGACCGTCTCGATCATGCCCCGCAGGCCGCCGAAGGCCTCGAACAGCGCGGCCTCGGTGACCTCCTTCGCGGCCTGTCCCTGCGGAGCGCCCTGGCTGTCCGGGGCGTCCTGATCCGTCGTCGGCTTGTCGAGCGACGTCACCGGCTACTCCTGTCCGAGCGGTCGGAGCTCGTATTTGGGGTTGAAGAGGACCCGCCGGCCGTGGCTCATGGAGATCCGGCCGGAGGCGATCAGCTTGCGGCCCGGCTCGATGCCCACGATGGACCGCCGGCCCAGCCACACCACGTCCAGCGGGGCCGTGCCGTCGAACAGCTCGGCCTCGAGGGCGGGCACACCCGCCCGGGGACGCAGCGTGACCGTGCGCAAGGTACCAGTCACCTTGACTATCTGGCGGTCGGAGCAGTCACAGATGCGCGTGCAGCCCGTCGCCTCGGCGTCCTCCTGGAGCTCGACGGACTCCAGCTCCTCCTGCGAGGTGGACAGCCGGTCGAGCATCCGGCGGAAGCGTCCGGCCGGCTTCTCTGTACGCGGTGCAGCACTCATACAGAAAGCGTACCGGCCCCCACCGACTGCGGAACCGGCCCTCCGGACGGGCCCTCACGGGTCTCTCCGCAGGCCTCCCCACGGGCCTCTCCGCGGGTCTCTCCGCAGGCCTCCCCGCGGCCCTCTCCGCAGGCCTCCCCACGGCCCTCCCCGCGGCCCTCCCCGCGGGCCTCTCCGCGGGGTCGGTTCAGCGCTCGAAGCGGTAGCCCATGCCCGGCTCGGTGACGAAGTGCCGCGGGTGCGACGGGTCGACCTCCAGCTTCCGTCTCAGCTGCGCCATGTAGACCCGCAGGTAGTTGGTCTCCGTGCCGTACGACGGGCCCCAGACCTCCTGGAGGAGCTGCTTCTGGCTCACCAGGCGTCCGCTGTTGCGGACGAGCACCTCGAGCAGGTG
The DNA here is from genome assembly GCF_042671585.1 of Streptomyces sp. NPDC127129. NCBI lineage: Bacteria > Bacillati > Actinomycetota > Actinomycetes > Kitasatosporales > Streptomycetaceae > Streptomyces > Streptomyces sp. NPDC127129. Next base: position 164,793 of record NZ_JBHXTV010000019.1, on the reverse strand, counting down.
CCACTCGGTCGGCGTGAGCCGGACGTCACGGCCGTCGCGGTGGACCTTCTTCGCGGCAAGGTCGACCGTGAAGCCCTCCGTCTCGACCGTGACGACGCTGTCGTCGCCGCCGACCGGCTCGGCCCTGCGGACCGCGGCACGCAGCCGGGCCAGGAGCTCGTCCATGCCGAAGGGCTTGGTGACGTAGTCGTCGGCTCCGGCGTCGAGGGCCTCGACCTTCTCGTCGGAGGTCTGGCGGGCCGAGAGCACCAGGATCGGCACGCGGGTCCAGCCGCGCAGGCCCTTGATGACCTCGACACCGTCGATGTCCGGCAGGCCGAGGTCGAGGACGACCACGTCGGGATGGCGTTCGGCGGCGAGCCGAAGGGCGGTGGCGCCATCGGGCGCCGCGTCCACCTCGTACTTGCGCGCCTTGAGGTTGATCACCAGCGCGCGGACGATCTGCGGCTCGTCGTCGACGACGAGAACCCGGGTCATCGAGGGCTTCCTTCTCTCGCTTGCGTACGTCGGGGGTACGGGGATTCCCGTGGGGTCATGAGGTCACTCGGGGTCGCTCGGTGCCGGCGGGTCAGGTGGTGACCCTGGCCGGCACGTCGGCGGTGGAGGGCGGCGGCCGCCGCCCCGTCACGGCCTTGAGGGTGATCGTCATGGTCAGACCGCCGCCGGGGGTGTCCTCCGCGGTGATGGTGCCTCCCATGGCCTCCACGAAGCCGCGGGCGACCGCGAGGCCGAGGCCGACGCCGGAGCCGCGCGGGGCGTCGCCGAAGCGCTGGAACGGCTCGAAGATGCCCTCCTTGCTCTCGTCCGGCACTCCGGGTCCCCGGTCGACCACACGCAGCTCGACCCGGTCGCCGAGCGCGCTGGCGGAGACGACCACCGGCACCCGCTCAGGACTGTATTTCACGGCGTTCTCGACGATGTTGGCGACGACGCGCTCCAGGAGCCCCTTGTCGACCTCGACCATCGGCAGCGTCTCGGGGATGTCCAGCTCGGCGCTGCCGTCGGGCACCCCGCCGAGCGCCATGGGGACGACCTCGTCGAGGTCGATGGAGCGGATCAGCGGGGTGACGGTGCCGGTCTGGAGCCGGGACATGTCGAGGAGGTTGCCCACCAGATGGTCGAGCCGGTCGGCGCCTTCCTCGATGCCCTCCAGGAGTTCCGCCCGGTCCTGCTCGGACCACTCGACGTCGTCGGAGCGCAGGGAGGAGACCGCCGCCTTGATACCGGCGAGCGGGGTACGGAGGTCATGGCTGACGGCCGCGAGCAGGGACGTGCGGATCTTGTTGCCCTCGGCCTGCTTCCGGGCCTCCTCGGCCTCTCCGACGAGCCGCTGCCGGTCCAGTACCACCGCCGCCTGCGCGGCGAACGCGCCCAGCACGCGCCGGTCCTCGGCGGGCAGGACCCGTCCGGTCAGGGCGAGGGCCAGGTGTTCTCCGACGGGCATGTCCACGTCGGCGTCCTCGGGCCGGACGACGGGGCGCGCTCCCACGCTCGCGGCGCAGGTCCACGGCTCCACGTCGCTCTCCCGTTCCAGGAGTGCCACGGATTCCATGGCGAAGGTCTCGCGGACCCGTTCGAGCAGGGACTCCAGGCTGGACTCACCGCGCAGCACGCTGCCCGCGAGGAAGGAGAGGGTCTCGGCCTCGGCGCGCAGCCGGGCGGCCTGATGGGTGCGCCGGGCCGCGAGGTCGACCACGGAGGCCACGGCCACGGCGACGCCGAAGAAGACGGCGATCGCGACGATGTTCTTGGGGTCGGCGATGGTCACCTTGTGCAGCGGCGGCGTGAAGAACCAGTTCAGCAGGAACGATCCGAAGGCGGCGGACGCGAGCGCCGGCAGGAGGCCGCCGAGCAGCGCCGAGGCGACGGTGAGCGCCAGGAACAGCAGCATGTCGTTGGCGAGGCCGAGGTCGGCGTCGACATGGGTGAGGAGCACGGTGAGGAGGGCGGGCCCTCCGACGCCGACCAGCCAGCCCCAGATGATCCGGGAGCGGCCGAGACGCGCGCCGCGGGCGACGGGCAGTCCGCGTCCCTTGGCCACCTCCTCGTGGGTGACGATGTGGACGTCGAGGTCGGGGCCGGACTCGCGGGCGACGGTCTGGCCGACGCCGGGGCCGAACACGTACTGCCAGGTCTTCCGGCGGCTGGAGCCGAGGACGATCTGGGTGGCGTTGACGCCTCTCGCGAACTCCAGGAGGCCCGAGGGGATGTTGTCGCCTATGACGTGGTGGAACGTTCCTCCGAGGTCCTCGACCAGGGTCCGCTGGACCGCGAGCTCCTTGGGCGAGGCGGCCGTGAGGCCGTCGCTGCGGGCGATGTAGACGGCGAGGACCTCGCCGCCCGCGCCCTTCTCGGCCAGCCGCGCGGCACGCCGGATGAGCGTGCGGCCCTCGGGTCCGCCGGTGAGCCCGACGACGATCCGTTCACGGGCCTGCCAGGTGGAGCGGATGCCGTGCTCGCCCCGGTACTGCTGGAGGTACTCGTCGACCCGGTCCGCGGTCCAGAGCAGCGCCAGCTCGCGCAGGGCCGTGAGGTTCCCCGGGCGGAAGTAGTTCGCGAGGGAGGCGTCGATCCGGTCGGGCTTGTAGATGTTGCCGTGGGCCATGCGGCGGCGCAGGGCCTGGGGCGACATGTCGACCAGTTCGATCTGGTCGGCCCGCCGCACCACCTCGTCGGGGACGGTCTCCTGCTGGCGTACGCCGGTGATCGACTCGACGACGTCGCCCAGCGATTCGAGGTGCTGGATGTTGACCGTCGATATGACGTCGATCCCCGCGGCGAGCAGCTCCTCGACGTCCTGCCAGCGCTTGGGGTGACGGGAGCCGGGCACATTGGTGTGGGCCAGCTCGTCCACGAGGGCGACGGCGGGCTTCCTCGCGAGGACCGCGTCGACGTCCATCTCGGTGAAGGAGGTGTCGCGGTAGGCGAGGGTGCGGCGCGGGACCTGTTCCAGGCCGTGCAGCATGACCTCCGTACGCGGCCGGTCGTGGTGCTCGACGAAGGCGACGACGCAGTCCGTGCCGCGCTCGACCCGGCGGTGCCCCTCGGAGAGCATCGCGTAGGTCTTGCCGACACCCGGTGCCGCACCGAGGTAGATCCGTAGCTTGCCCCGTCCCATGCCATGACCTTACGTCCAGCGAATCGGACATTCCGCACAAGGGGCAAGGGCGACGAGCCGTATTGACGGGATTCTGATGGGGCGGCCCCCGGGCGGTCCGGAGGGGTACGCAGCGCCCGGCGCCGGCGTCCGTGTCAGCGCCGGCGTCGGCGTCGGCGTCGGCGTCGGCGTCGGCGTCGGCGTCAGCGTCGGCGTCGGCGTCAGCGTCAGCGGGAGCGGGAGTGTTCGACGATCTCGCCGTCGCTCAGTTCGAGCACGCGGTCCGCCAGTCCCAGGAGCTGCGCGTCGTGGGTGGCGACGAGCGCCGTGACGCCCTCGCTGCGGACGACCGCGCGCAGGAGCTCCATCACCGCGAGGCCGGTCTCCGCGTCGAGCTGCCCCGTCGGCTCGTCGGCGATCAGCAGGGCCGGCTTGTTGGCGAGGGCCCGTGCGATGGCCACGCGCTGCTGCTGACCGCCGGAGAGCTCGCCGGGCCGTTGCGCCGCGTGGTCGGCGAGGCCCACCAGCGCGAGGAGGAGGGCGACCCGCTCCTCCCGCTCCTTCGGGTCCGCCCTGCGCAGCCTCAGCGGCACGCCCACGTTCTCCGCGGCGGTCAGGATCGGGATGAGGCCGAAGGACTGGAAGATGAAGCCGATGCGGTCCCGGCGCAGCTCCAGGAGCCCGTTCTCGCCGAGCTCCGCGAGATCCGTCCCGTCGATGGTGATCCGGCCGCCGTCCGGGCTGTCCAGGCCGCCGACCAGGTTGAGCAGGGTGGTCTTGCCGGAGCCCGAGCGGCCCTTGAGTGCGACGAGCTCGCCGTGACGGACGTCGAAGGAGACCCCGCGCAGGGCGTGGACGGCCGCCGCGTCCGTACCGTACGAGCGCCGCAGGTTCTCGACGCGGACCATGGGTCCGCCGGCCGGGTCCTCGGCGACCGCCGTACCGGTCCGCGCGCTGCTCTCGCTCATCCCTGTGCTCCCCCTCGTCGAACGGGTGCGCCCCTCGGCGCGCCCGTCAGTATCGGACGCCGAGGGGCCGTCCGGCCAGGGGCCGGAACGCACCGGTGGGCCGCATTCCGGACAGGATGTTCGGAATGCGGCCCACCGGCCTTGATCTGTATGCGGTACGGAACGGGGTCAGCGGACCTCGGTGATCTCCGGTCCGCGCTGGAGCTGGCCCATGCCTCCGGAGAAGCGCGAGCCCTCCTGCTCCTCCTGCTGCACGCCGTCCGGCACCATCTGGGCGTCGTTGGGCAGCTTGAGGACGATCGGGTCACGGGGGGCCATCGGGCCGTCGCCGCGGACCACCACGGTGTCCCGGACGATCTGCTCCAGGAGGCCGGCGGCCTCCGGCTGCACCGCGCCCTGGCCGGAGATGACTCCGCGCAGGAACCAGCGCGGGCCGTCGACGCCCACGAAGCGCACGAGCTGCACGCCTCCGGTGCCGTCCGGCAGCTGCACCGGGACCTGGGCCCGCAGCTCCCAGCCGAGCGGACCCTCGACCTCGTCGATGACACCGCCCTGCTGGGTGATGCCCGAGGCGATCTCCTCGCGGACCTCGCCCCAGATGCCTTCCTTCTTCGGTGCCGCGAAGGCCTGCAGCTGCACGGCGCTGTCGCGCAGCACGACGGTGGCCGCGACGATCGCGTCGCCCGCCACCTCGACCCGGAGCTCCATGCCCTCGACTCCGGGCACGAAGATGCCACCGAGATCCACCCGCCCGTCCTCGGGCTTGGAGACCTCGGAGATGTCCCACGGTCCGTCGGGCCGGGGCGCCGGCGGAAGGTTCACCCGACGCGGCGCACCGGCCGTGTCGTCAGTGTCGACCTCGTCGACGACCTGCTCGGCCTCGCCCGCTGCGTCCTCAGCGGCACCGCTCTTCTTGCGACGTCCGAACACGTCACTGTCCTTCCCGGTCGGATACGACCGAAGCGTATCGATTCCCACCCGTTGTGCCGTCCACGGCGGCATGACCGCCGGTGGACCCGAAGCCCCCCTCGGCCCGCGCCGAGCCGGGAAGCTCCGCCACCTCGTGGAAGCGCACCTTCTCGACCTGCTGGACGACCAGTTGGGCAATCCGGTCGAACCTCTCGAACCGCACGCTCTCACGCGGGTCGAGATTGACCACGATCACCTTGATCTCTCCACGGTACCCGGCATCCACCGTCCCTGGGGCATTCACGAGGGCGACTCCGCACCTGGCGGCCAGCCCGGAACGCGGGTGTACGAAGGCGGCGTAGCCGTCGGGCAGGGCGATGGAGACCCCGGTGGGCAGCACGGCCCGCTCGCCGGGGGCCAGGACGGCCGCCTCGGTGGTCACGAGATCGGCGCCGGCGTCGCCGGGGTGGCCGTAGGCGGGGAGCGGTACGTCCGGGTCCACACGCCGGATCAGTACGTCGACAGGGTTGCGCATCAGGGGTTCACCTCGAAGGCGCGGGCGCGCCGGACCTGGTCGGGGTCGGACATGGCGGCCTGGATCTCCTCCGGGCGGCCGTTGTCGATGAAGTGGTCGACCTTGACCTCGATGAAGAGGGCGTCGGCACGGACAGCGACGGGGCCCTCCGGCCCGCCGATCCGGCCGACGGCGGTCGAGTAGATCTTGCGGCCGTGCACTGCGGTGACCTCGGCCGCCAGGTGCAGGACGGTGCCCACCGGGACGGGACGGGCGAAGTCCGTCTCCAGACGTCCGGTGACGGCGATGACGCGCAGCAGCCAGTTCAGGGAGCCGAGGGTCTCGTCGAGCGCGGTGGCGAGGACGCCGCCGTGCGCGAGGCCGGGGGCGCCCTGGTGGTCGGGGGTCACGGTGAACTCGGCCGTGACGGTCACGCCCTCGCCGGCCCGGGCCTCCAGGTGGAGCCCGTGGGGCTGCCCGCCGCCGCACCCGAAGCAGTGCTCGTAGTGCGCGCCGAGCAGCTCGCCGGGGGCGGGCGCGTCGGGGTGGCGTACCGGCGGTATGGCGTCGGCCGGCGGGGTGAGGGCGGGAGATGTTGCGGTCACAGGCGCAGACCTTACCCGCGAGGTCGGCCGCGGGTCGCGCCGTGCCAAGCTTGGGCGCATGCAGCCTTCCCCCGCCTCCCCCGCTCCGACCGCCGCGCCGCGCTTCGACGAGCGGCTGACCGCTCCCGGCTCGTGGTGGGTCATCACGGTTCTGCTGGCCCTCAGCGGCGGTCTGGTGATGTTCCCGCTGGGCACGGTGGCGACGCTGGGCGGGCTGATCGCCGCGGGCGCGCTGGCGGCCGTGGGCGTCTCCTCGTACGGCTCGGCCCGGATCCGGGTGGTGGCCGGCTCGCTGGTCGCCGGTGACGCCCGGATCCCGGTCTCGGCGCTCGGGGCGCCGGAGGTGCTGGACGCGGAGGAGGCGCGGGCCTGGCGCACGTTCAAGGCCGACCCGCGCGCCTTCATGCTGCTGCGCAGCTATGTGCCGGGTGCCGTACGGATCGCGGTCACGGACCCCGAGGACCCGACGCCGTACGTGTATCTCTCCAGCCGTGACCCGGAGGGTCTCGCCGCGGCCGTCGAGGCGGCCCGGACCGAGGGCTAGCGGCCGCGCCGAGGGCTAGAAGCCGATCTCCTTGGGGTTCTCGGGCTGCTCCAGCGGGGGCAGCCCCTCCAGGGCGTCCCAGGGCACCTGACGCGCGCGCAGGTCCTTGCGGACGTGCTCGGCGAGCTTCCTGGTGTCGCGGCGGTTCATGACGGCTCCGACGGCTGCGCCGACCATGAACGGCATCAGGCTGGGCAGGTTGCGCACCATGCGCTTCATGATCTGCTGGCGCAGCTCGCGCTTGAGCTGCCCGCCGAGGGCCGCGTTGACGGTCGTCGGCTTGGCGGGGTCGATGCCTCGCTCCTCCGTCCACGAGGTCAGATAGGCCGTGGACCGCTGGGTGAGCGTGCCGGGCGGCCTCAGCCCGTACACCTCGTGCAGCTCGGCGATGAGCTTGATCTCGATCGCGGCGACTCCGGTGATCTCCGCGGCCAGTTCCGCGGGCAGCGCGGGGGGCACGGGGAGCATGGCGGCCGCTCCGACGCCGGCGCCGACCGTCGAGCTAGCGTTGCAGGCGCCCCCGACGAGCCTGTCGGCGATCTGCTCGGGGCCGAGCCCCGGAAAGTGCTTGCGCAGGGTCGCCAGGTCCCGCACGGGTACGCGGGGGGCGATCTCGATGATCCGGTCGGCGAGATAGCCGATGCCGGCCTTGGCGCTCTCGCCGCCACGCTTCACGCCGCGTTTGACGGCGTCGATCCGCGCGCGGTCGAGCTTCATACGGTCCAGCTGGGCGCGCGCCGGGTCGGTGACGCGCTGGACGGCGCCGTGACGGCGCCTGCCGTGCTCGGCCGGTACCGGTGACGCGGATGCTTCGGTCCCGGGCTCACCGGACACGTCGGTGCCGGACACGTCGGTGCCGGACACGGGTGTGCCGGACGTCGGTGTACCGGACGTGGCCGCTTCGAGCGAGGCCGAGCGGCCTCGCTCGTCGTCACGTGCGCCGAGAGAGGGCAGGAGGGCGGTCTCCTCGGCTTCCGGTGCCTCCTGGGCACCCTCCACCGCTGCGTCACCGCCCTGATTCGCCTCCGGCCTCCTGGGAAGCCGGAAGCGACGCTTCCGGGAAGGTGTGTCGCCTGCCACGGCCGACCGATCTCAGTCGCAGTCGCGGCAGATCGGCTGGCCGTTCTTCTCCCGAGCCAGCTGGCTGCGGTGGTGCACGAGGAAGCAGCTCATGCAGGTGAACTCGTCGGCCTGCTTCGGCAGGACCCGGACGGCGAGCTCCTCGTTCGAGAGGTCCGCGCCGGGCAGCTCCAGGCCTTCGGCGGCCTCGAACTCGTCGACGTCGACCGTCGAGGTGGACTTGTCGTTCCGGCGGGCCTTCAGTTCCTCAAGGCTGTCCGAATCGACGTCGTCGTCGGTCTTGCGTGGGGTGTCGTAATCCGTTGCCATGTCGCTCTCCCCCTCTGGGTGGTTGCGGTGTCTCCAGCGCACGTAACGCGTGAGAGGCCGGACTTGTGCCCGACCTGAGGCGGAGATTTTGCCTCACATCAAGGTCTGTTACTCAATCGACACCCAACCGGCCCTCTCACGAGTGATCGGCTTTGGGTGGCGAACGGGACCGTACACGGTCCTCCTGCCGTCCTTCACGGGCGCCACCCCGTGTACTTCCCGTCATCCAGAGGCCGGGAAACCCGGACTTTTCCGGGTTTTCCACTGGAATTCTCGATCACGGAGAGTGGAGGGTCGGATGCACACCCCTGTGATCGATCACACATGAGCGTCTCAGGAATGGGATCCGAAAATTCCGCGCAAAGCGAACGGAACCGGCTGGTACCCGAAGTGTGTCAGATCGGGAGAGTGACACGCATCACGAGCCCGCCGCCTTCGCGGGGCTCCGCGATGATACGGCCGCCGTGGGCGCGCGCGACGGAACGCGCGATCGACAGGCCGAGTCCGACGCCCTTGTCGCTCCCGGTGCGCTCCTGCCTCAGCCGTCTGAACGGCTCGAAGAGGTTGTCGATCTCGTACGCGGGCACGACGGGACCCGTGTTCGAGACGACCAGGAGCGCCTGGCCGTGCTCGGTCCCCGTGGTGACCTCCACCCAGCCTCCCTCGGCCACGTTGTACCGCACGGCGTTCTGCACCAGGTTCAGGGCGATCCGCTCCAGCAGGACACCGTTGCCCTGGACGACGGCCGGCTCGCACTCGGCACGGATCTCCACGCCCTTGGACTCCGCCTCCGCGTGCACCTGGTCGACGGCGCGCGAGGCGACCTCCGCCAGGTCCACCGGCTTGCGCTCGACGATCTGGTTGTCGCTGCGGGCGAGCAGCAGCAGGCCCTCGACCAGCTGCTCGCTGCGCTCGTTGGTGGCGAGCAGGGTCTTGCCGAGCTGCTGGAGCTCGACGGGCGCCCCGGGATCGGAGAGGTGGACCTCCAGGAGCGTGCGGTTGATCGCCAGCGGCGTGCGCAGCTCGTGCGAGGCGTTGGCGACGAACCGCTGCTGGGCGGTGAAGGCCCGCTCCAGCCGCTCCAGCATCTCGTCGAAGGTGTCGGCCAGCTCCTTCAGCTCGTCGTCCGGGCCGTCCAGCTCGATCCGGCGCGCGAGGTCGGATCCGGCCACCTGCCGGGCGGTCCGGGTGATCCGACCCAGTGGGGAGAGCACCCGGCCGGCCATGGCGTAGCCGAAGGCGAAGGCGATGATGCTCAGACCCAGGAGGGCGAACAGGGAGCGCCTCAGGAGGTCGTCGAGCGCCAGGTCGCGCTGGTGCTGGAGACAGGCGGAGACGGCCTCGTTGAGCTGCTCGCCGGTTCCCGTGGCGGGCAGCTGGCACCAGGACGTGGTCGGCTGGACCTCGCCCTTGACGACCTTGAAGGGCAGCTCCGAGGCGCTGTCGCCCAGGGCCTGCGCGGTGAAGAGGTAGATGATCGACAGCAGCAGGATGCCGGCGATCAGGAACATCCCGCCGTAGAGCAGCGTGAGCCGTATCCGGATCGTCGGCCGGAGCAGCGGTCTGACCGGGTCCCGGGGGTCCCAGGTCGGCTTCGGGGGCGCCTGTGGGGGCGCAGGGGTCGCGGCCACGGGGTCAGATCCGGTAGCCGGAGCCGGGGACGGTCACGATGACCGGGGGCTCGCCCAGCTTTCGGCGCAGAGTCATGACCGTGACCCGTACGACGTTGGTGAACGGGTCCGTGTTCTCGTCCCAGGCCTTCTCCAGGAGCTGCTCGGCCGAGACCACCGCCCCCTCGCTGCGCATGAGGACCTCCAGGACCGCGAACTCCTTGGGGGCGAGCTGGACCTCCTTGCCCTCGCGGAAGACCTCGCGGCGGTTCGGGTCGAGCTTGATGCCGGCGCGCTCCAGGACGGGCGGCAGCGGCACCGTGGTGCGCCGGCCCAGCGCGCGCACGCGGGCGGTGAGCTCGGTGAAGGCGAAGGGCTTCGGCAGGTAGTCGTCCGCGCCCAGCTCCAGGCCCTCCACGCGGTCGCTGACGTCGCCGGAGGCCGTGAGCATCAGGACGCGCGTGGGCATCCCCAGCTCGACGATCTTCCGGCAGACGTCGTCGCCGTGGACCAGCGGGAGGTCGCGGTCGAGGACGACCACGTCGTAGTCGTTCACCCCGATCCGCTCCAGCGCGGCGGCGCCGTCGTACACGACGTCGACGGCCATGGCCTCCCGGCGCAGTCCGGTGGCCACCGCATCGGCGAGCAGCTGCTCGTCCTCGACGACGAGTACGCGCACGTCGGTCATTCCTTCCTACGGGCCCCTGCCACTGATGCGGACCGGGCGATGGTGAGCACTGACTGTGCGTGTCCATCCTGCCCCGTACGCGCGTAAACCGGCTGTAAGGCGGCGTGCGGGCGGGGAGGGAGGGGCTCCGGGGAGGGTCGGGGCGCGTGGAAGCGCGGGCGGGGTTGAAGGGGGCGTACGAAGAATTCACCTGACTTCACGGGCCAGTTGAGGTTTCTGTGAGGAAACTCCGGGGGAGGACGTCTGCACACCCCGTGATCACGCCCTGTATGTGGCACGTACGTGGCACGCCACATGCCGCTCTGTCCCCCAGAGGTAACAGCGTGTGATCCACCCACCCTCGGCACACCCCCGTGCCACCGACCCATGACGAGGGGGCGCACGATGGACGCTTTCACCGCAGGACTGCTGCAGCGCATAAGCGCTGCGCAGACCGACCTCACACGGGCACGCGAGACGGGCGACGACTTCCTCGCGGAGGTCGAGCAGGCCGAGCTCGACGACCTGCACCGACTCGCCGCCGAGCACGGCGTGGAGGTCGGCGCCGCCAGCGCCTGACCCCTGACGCGAGAGGCCCCGGTGTCCATCGGCACCGGGGCCTCTTCGCGTCCTCGCAACCGTCCGCCGCGCGACCGTCCGCCGCGCGACGGTTCCGCCGGGCTCAGTCGTGCCAGGCTCCGAGGTTCTCCAGAAGCTCCTGGAGGGGCTCGAAGACGCCGGGTGGGGCGGCGACGGCCAGATCGCCCGACGGGCGCTCACCGGGCCGTCCACCGGTCAGGGCGCCCGCCTCCCGGGCGATGAGGTCCCCGGCGGCGAGGTCCCAGGGGTTGAGGCCGCGCTCGTAGTAGCCGTCGAGCCGGCCCGCGGCGACGTCGCAGAGGTCGATCGCGGCCGAGCCGCCGCGCCGGATGTCGCGCAGCAGCGGGATCATCCGCTGGGCGACGTCCGCCTGGTGGGCGCGGCGGGTCTGGACGTACGCGAAGCCGGTGGAGATCAGCGCCTGGTCCAGCGGCGGCGCGGGGCGGACCGCGAGGCGGCGGTCCCCGATGTGGGCTCCACCGCCGAGCACCGCACGGTACGTCTCGTTCCGCATGGGCGCCTCGACCACGCCGACGACGGTCTCGCCGTGCAGCTCTGCGGCGATGGAGACCGCCCAGGTCGGCAGGCCGTAGAGGTAGTTCACCGTCCCGTCGAGCGGGTCGATCACCCAGCGGACGCCGCTGGTGCCGGGGCTTGCGGCGCCCTCCTCGCCGAGGAAGCCGTCGTCGGGCCGGTGCTCGGCGAGGAAGCCGGTGATCAGCTTCTCCGCGGCGATGTCCATCTCCGTGACGACGTCGATGGGGCTGGACTTGGTCTTCGCCACCGTCAGGTCGTCCGGCCGGCCGTCGCGCAGCAGCGCGCCGGCCCGGCGCCCGGCCTCCAGGGCGAGGTCGAGCAGTTCGGTCAGCAGGGCCGGGCTCGGGGCGCCGGCCGGCTCGGGGTTCACGGGCTGGGTCACGGGGGCTCCTCAGGCGTACGGGCTGTCGGCGCCGGCCGCCGCGGGCCGCTCCGCACGGGCGGGGCAGCAGCCGATCGGGCAGACGTCGTGGGAGGGTCCGAGCGCTCCGAGGGCGCAGCGCTCGGCACGGACGCCGCGCTCGCCCGCCGCGCGCTCCAGGACGAGGTCCCGGACGGCGGCGGCGAACCGGGGGTCGGCCCCGACCGTCGCCGAGCGCCGCACCGGAAGGCCGAGCTCGGTGGCCTTGGCGGTGGCCTCGGTGTCGAGGTCGTAGAGGACCTCCATGTGGTCCGAGACGAAGCCGATCGGCACCATCACGACGGCCGGGACGCCGGCGCCGTGCAGCTCCTCCAGGTGGTCGCAGATGTCCGGTTCCAGCCAGGGGATGTGGGGGGCGCCGCTGCGGGACTGGTAGACGAGCTGCCAGGGGTGCTCGACGCCGGTCCTGCGGCGGACCTCCTCGACGATCACGCGGGCCACGTCCAGGTGCTGCTTCACGTAGGCCCCGCCCTCGCCGTGCTCGCCGACGGGACCCGAGGAGTCGGCGGCCGACTCCGGGATGGAGTGGGTGGTGAAGGTGAGGTGGGCGCCGGCCCGGACCGACTCGTCGAGTTCGGCGAGCGAGGTGAGCACGCCCTCGACCATGGGCTCGACGAATCCGGGGTGGTTGAAGTAGTGCCGCAGCTTGTCGACCCGGGGCAGCGGGAGGCGCTCCGCCTCCAGCTCCGAGAGCGCGTCGGCGAGGTTCTCGCGGTACTGGCGGCAGCCGGAGTACGAGGCGTAGGCGCTGGTGGCGAGGACGGCGATGTGACGCCTGCCGTCGGTGACCATCTCCCGCAGGGTGTCGGTGAGGTACGGCGCCCAGTTCCGGTTTCCCCAGTAGACCGGCAGGTCGAGCCCCGCCTCCGCGAAGTCCTCGCGCAGCGCGTCGAGCAGCGCGCGGTTCTGGTCGTTGATCGGGCTGACGCCGCCGAAGAGGAAGTAGTGCTGCCCCACTTCCTTCAGCCGCTCCTTGGGGATGCCCCGGCCGCGGGTGACGTTCTCGAGGAACGGGACGACGTCGTCCGGGCCCTCGGGGCCGCCGAAGGAGAGCAGCAGGAGGGCGTCGTACGGTGCGGGATCGTGCTGATCGGACATGGCACCGATCTTCCCACCCCCCTCTGACGGCCGACGGCCCGCCCCGGCCGAAAAAGTTGGTGCGACATCGACTTCAACACCGTAGGCTTTAGCCATTAATTACACGTGTTGAGTGAACGCCCGGAGATCCCCTTGCCCAGTCCCTATCGCGCGATCTTCGCGGCGCCCGGCACCCGATCGTTCTCGGTCGCCGGTTTCATCGGCCGGATGCCGCTCTCCATGATGGGCATCGGCGTCGTCACGATGATCTCCCAGGTCACCGGGCGGTACGGACTCGCGGGCGCGCTCTCGGCGACCATGGCCATGTCCGCCGCCGCACTGGGCCCGCTGGTCTCCCGGCTGGTGGACCGGTACGGCCAGCGGCGCGTGCTGCGCCCGGTCACCCTCGTCTCGCTGGCCGCGGCCGCGGGACTGCTGCTCTGCGTCCAGCAGGGCGCCCCGGACTGGACCCTGTTCGTCTTCACCGCCGTGATCGGCTGTGTGCCGAGCCTCGGCGCGATGACCCGGGCCCGCTGGGCGGAGATCTACCGCGGCGAGGCCCGCCGGCTGCACACCGCGTACTCGTGGGAGTCGATCGTCGACGAGGTGTGCTTCATCTTCGGCCCGATCATCTCGATCGGTCTGTCGACGATCTGGTTCCCCGAGGCGGGACCGCTCTTCGCTGCCGTCTTCCTCGCCGTCGGCGTCTTCTGGCTGACCTCGCTGACCTCCACCGAGCCCACGCCGCACCCGCACGACGGAAGCTCCGGAGGCTCGGCGCTCCGCTCCCCCGGCCTGCAGGTCCTGGCCCTCGTCTTCGTCGCCACCGGCGCCATCTTCGGCTCCATCGACGTGGTGACGGTGGCCTTCGCGGAGGAGCAGGGCAGCAAGGCCGCCGCCAGCCTGGTGCTCGCGGTCTACGCGCTGGGGTCCTGCCTGGCCGGCGCCGTCTTCGGTCTGCTGCACCTGAAGGGCGAGCCGTCCCGCACATGGCTCCTGGGTAACTGCACGATGGCCGTGAGTATGATCCCCCTCCTACTGGCCGGGAACTTGCCGTTGCTGGCCGTGGCGCTCTTTGTCGCGGGCCTCTCCATCGCACCGACGATGGTGATCACGATGTCCCTCGTCGAAGCGCACGTACCTCGCACCAAGCTGACCGAAGGCATGACCTGGACAGGGACGGGGATGGCCATCGGAGTGGCGCTCGGCTCCTCGGCCGCCGGCTGGGTCGTCGACGCGTCGGGCGCGGAGGCGGCGTACGTGGTGCCCGTCGTCTCGGGCGCGCTCGCGGTCGCGGTGGGTCTCCTGGGGTATCGCCGGCTGGGCAGGCCGGTGCCGACACGGGAGGGGCAGCGTGAGCAGTACGCCGACGAAGCGGTGGACGAGCACGAGGGCGACGAACAGCCCGTGGCGTAACTGGGCGGGGAACGTCTCCTCCCGCCCCGCACGGGAGGTGACGCCCGCGTCGGCCGACGAGCTGGCCGACGCGGTCAGGCAGGCGGCCGCGGACGGGCTGCGGGTGAAGACGGTCGGTACCGGACACTCCTTCACCTCGATCGCCGCCACGGACGGGGTGCTGATCCGCCCGGACCTGCTGACCGGTATCCGGCGGATCGACCGCGAGGCGATGACCGTGACCGTGGAGTCCGGCACTCCGCTCAAGCGGCTCAACGTGGCGCTTGCCCGTGAGGGCCTGTCGCTCACGAACATGGGCGACATCATGGAGCAGACGGTCGCCGGGGCCACCTCCACCGGAACGCACGGCACCGGCCGCGACTCGGCCTCGATAGCCGCGCAGATCCGGGAGCTGGAGCTGGTCACCGCCGACGGACGGACGCTGGTCTGCTCCGAGAAGGGGACCGACGAAGAACGCGAGGTCTTCGCCGCGGCCCGGATCGGACTCGGCGCGCTCGGCGTGGTCACGGCGATCACCTTCGCCGTGGAGCCGGTCTTCCTGCTCACCGCGCGCGAGGAGCCGATGACCTTCGACCGGGTCACCTCGGAGTTCGACGCGCTCCACGCGGAGAACGAGCACTTCGAGTTCTACTGGTTCCCCCACACGGACAACTGCAACACCAAGCGCAACAACCGCAGCGCGGGTCCCGCCGCCCCGCCCGGGAAGGTCGGCTCCTGGGTCGAGGACGAGCTGCTCTCCAACGGGGTCTTCCAGCTGGCCTGTTCGCTGGGCCGTGCGGTCCCCCCGGTCATCCCCTCGCTGGCCAAGGTCTCCAGCCGCGCGCTGTCGGCCCGTACGTACACCGACATCCCGTACAAGGTCTTCACCTCCCCGCGCCGGGTGCGCTTCATGGAGATGGAGTACGCCCTGCCGCGTGAGGCGGCGGTGTCGGCGCTGCGCGAGGTGAAGGCGATGGTCGAGCGCTCGCCGCTGAAGGTGAGCTTCCCGGTGGAGGTGCGGACGGCGCCCGCCGACGACATCGCGCTCTCCACGGCCTCGGGCCGGGAGACGGCGTACATCGCCGTGCACCTCTACAAGGGCACGCCCCACCGCGCCTACTTCACCGCGGTGGAGCGGATCATGACCGCGCACGGCGGCCGGCCGCACTGGGGCAAGGTGCACACCCGGGACGCCGCCTACTTCGCCGAGGTGTACCCGCGCTTCGACGAGTTCACGGCGCTCCGTGACCGGCTCGACCCCGGGAGGCTCTTCGCCAACGACTATCTGCGCCGGGTACTGGGCGACTGACGGTCATTCGGCGGGCGCCCCGGCTTCCGGAGCGCCCGCGCCGGTGGACGGGGTGCCCGTCGGAGTCGGGGTCGGGGTCGGTGTCGGTGCAGGTGTCGGGTCCGACGGCGTCGGCCGGGTCGGAGTCGGCGCGGGCGCCGGATCGTCGCCGGTGCCGGTGGAGCCGGAGGGGGTCGGCGTGGGGTCGGGGGTGCTCTCGCCGGTACCCGTCCCGCCGTCGGCGGGGGTGCCGCCGCCGTCCTGCTGCGCCGGTCGCCCCTGCTGCCGGGCCGGCTCGTCGCCGGACGGCGTCGTCCCCTTCCGCGCCTCGCCGTCGCCGCGGACGACGGACCCGAAGGTCGTCCGCCCCTTCGTGCCGCTGAAGTCCTGATCGGAGATCAGTTCGTAGGCGGTGATGCCGCCCATGGCCACCAGGAAGACGAGCGCGGCACCGACGGCGGAGCGCTTCCAGCCGCGAACGCGCGTGCCGTGCGTGGTCGCCTCGCCGAACTCCTCGTCGTACGGGGGCGCGGCGGGCCCGCCGACAGCCGTGAGGACCTGGGTGCGGTCGGGAGCCGTCCGGCGCGCAGGGGCCTTCGCCGGCGCGGCGGGGACGGTGACCTCCCGTATCTGCTCTCCCGTGCGCCTGAAGAGGTGGTGGAAGAGCGAGCCCCCGCAGGTCGCGATGACACTGATCACACCCGCGCCCAGGATCGTGCCGTACACGCCGAGCGTGGAGGCGAGTTTGGCCGCCACGACGGCGGCGACCGCGGAGCCCGAGACCTGAGCGATGCTCAGGTCGAGCTTCTTCTTCTCACCGTTCTTCTCGTGATCCATACCCACAAGGGACAAATGGGCGAAGTGAAAAGTTCCGTTTCTGCGCTTTCTGTGAAGAGCGCCACGCGGCGACGGAGAACGCGGAGACTCAACTCCCGTACCCCCGGAGAAGTTGGGCGGCGCGCCGGTCCACCCAGGTGGCCCGAATGGAGTACTGTGGCGATCCCTGGGTCTGGGCTCCCTCATGGGTGCCGGGACGCGGGGAGGGGGCCGAAAACGGCACTCGAACCGGCGGCGCCAAGGCATCGCGCGGTAGCCCGCTGCGGAGCGTGACCGTCGGTCACTCTGCGTCGCAGATGGGTAACCGTGCCATAACGGCGTTCCAGGGTCCAGGCCCGACACGCCGGGCAACTCGGCAAGGTTGTGGCAGGCTGCACCCGGGCAGGCCACACTCGACTAGCGGAAGCAGCGACGCACGTGACGTCGGCAGGCACCACCCGGGAGGTCCCCATGCCCGAACTGCGTGTCGTGGCCGTCTCCAACGACGGCACACGACTGGTGCTGAAGGCTGCTGACAGCACGGAGTACACGCTTCCGATCGACGAGCGGCTGCGCGCCGCGGTGCGCAACGACCGCGCGCGGCTCGGTCAGATCGAGATCGAGGTGGAGAGCCACCTCCGCCCTCGCGACATCCAGGCGCGGATACGTGCCGGTGCCTCCGCCGAGGAGGTCGCCCAGCTCGCCGGGATCCCCGTCGACCGCGTACGGCGCTTCGAGGGACCCGTGCTCGCGGAGCGGGCGTTCATGGCCGAGCGGGCCCGCAAGACGCCTGTACGCCGGCCCGGCGAGAACACCGGACCGCAGCTCGGCGAGGCGGTGCAGGAGCGGCTGCTGCTGCGCGGTGCCGAGAAGGACACCGTGCAGTGGGACTCCTGGCGCCGTGACGACGGCACGTGGGAGGTGCTGCTCGTCTACCGCGTGGCGGGCGAGGTGCACACCGCGAGCTGGACGTACGACCCGCCCCGGCGGCTCGTCCAGGCCGTGGACGACGAGGCGCGCGCGCTGATCGGCGAGACGGACGACACGATCGCCGCCGCGCCGGAGCCGAGCTTCCCCTTCGTCCCGCGGATCGCGCGGCTGCCGCGCGACCGTCCGCTGGACCGCGCGCTCGACCGTCAGATCGAGCGTCCGGCGCCGGTTCCCGAGCCGGAGGAGGAGCGGGACTCGCTGACCAGCCTGCTGGAGGCGGTGCCGAGCTTCCGTGGCGACATGGTCGTCCCGGACCGCGGCACCGACCCGGACTCCACGGAGCCGACCGACGAGCCCGAGGCGGAGGAGCCGCCGGCCCCGGCGGCCTCGGCCGGAGCAGGCTCGGCCTACGCCGACGTCCTGATGCCGCGCGCGGTCTCGGGCCACCGTGACCGTCTCACCGGCACGACGGACCGTCAGGCCGAGGCGGACGGTGTGCGCCCGGGCCGCCGGGCGGCGGTCCCGAGCTGGGACGAGATCGTCTTCGGCACGCGAAGGAAGAAGCAGGACTGACGCCCGTACGAGAAGGGGCCCGAACCGGCGATCGGTTCGGGCCCCTTCTCGCATGACCGGGGCACCGTCCCCTGCGCGGCTACTGCGGGTCCGCGCCCTTGGCGACCGGGCGCGTGGGGTCGTTCGACCATTCCGACCAGGAGCCGGCGTAGAGCGCGGAGGGGATGCCCGCGACCGCGAGGGCGAGCACCTCGTGCGCGCCCGAGACGCCCGAGCCGCAGTACACACCGACCGCGCCGTCCTCGTGGGCGCCCAGCGCGGCGAAGCGGGCCGCCAGCGCCCGCGCCGGGAGGAAGCGGCCCTCAGCGTCCACGTTCTCGGTCGTCGGCGCCGAGACCGCACCCGGGATGTGGCCGCCGACCGGATCGATCGGCTCCACCTCGCCCCGGTACCGCTCCGCCGCCCGCGCGTCGAGCAGCAGCCCGGAGCGGGCCAGCGCGGCCGCCCCGTCCGCGTCCAGCAGCCCGACCTCGCTCGGGTGCGGCACGAAGTCGCCCGGCTCCGGCTCCGGGGTCTCCTTCGACAGCTCGTGCCCGGCGGCCGTCCACGCCGCGAGGCCGCCGTCCAGGACCCGTACGCCGGTGTGGCCCGTCCAGCGCAGCAGCCACCAGGCCCGGGCGGCGCCCCACCCGAGCCCGCCGTCGTAGACGACGACCGGGGTGTCCGCCGAGACACCCGACCGGCGCATCGCCGCGCCGAAGACCTCCGGGTCCGGCAGCGGGTGCCGGCCGCCGCTGCCGGGCGGCCCGGCCAGTTCCGTGTCCAGGTCGACGTAGACCGCGCCGGGGATGTGTCCGGCCTCGTACTCGGGCAGCCCCGGCGGGCCGCCGAGCTGCCAGCGGACGTCCAGGAGGACCGGGCGGGCCCCGGCCGACTCGCTCGCGAGTTCGCCTGCGGTGATGATGGGCTTCATGGGTGCCATCCTCGCGCAGCTCGCGCTGCCCGGGAGCACCTTCCCCCGACCGTTCCACGGCGACGCCAGGACGGCGCGGCGACCGCTCGACGGCGCGGCCGTGGCGCGAGAAGGGCTCAGGGGTGCGAGCATCTGCACGGGGCGCGCGACCGAGGCGCGTGTACGGCGGGTGAACGGCGGGCAGGAACCCGCTGCGGGCCTCGAGGGCCCCGCCCCCACCCGCCCGTACGAGCTCGTGCGCACGCTCAGTCCCCCCGCACGGCCACGACGATGGTCCGAGGAAAGAGTGACGATGACCGAGGCGACTCGGCGCACACCCGGTACACCCTGTTGGGTGAGCTTGATGGTGCACGGCATTGACGCGACGCAGGAGTTCTACGGCGGGCTCTTCGGCTGGGAGTTCGAGCCCGGACCGCAGCAGCTCGGTCCGTACGTCCGCGCCCTGCTGGGCGGCAGGGAGGTGGCGGGCATCGGCCAGCTGCCTCCCGACCGGCATCTGCCGGTCGCCTGGACCCCCTATCTGGCCACCGACGACGCCGACGAGACCGCGGAGACCATCCGCTGCTGCGGCGGCACGGTCGCCGTCGGCCCGCTCGACGCGGGCGAGGCCGGCCGGATGGTGATCTGTTCGGATCCGGTCGGCGCGGTGTTCGGCGTCTGGCAGGCCGGGGTGCACCAGGGCACGGCGGCCGCTGGCCCCCCGGGGACGCCGGTCTGGAACGAACTCCTGACGTACGAGACGTCGGCGATCGCCAAGTTCTACCGGTCGGTGTTCGGGTACGAGGCCGAGCCGGTCGTCTCCGCCGACTTCGACTATCTGACCCTCCACCTGGACGGACGTCCGGTGGCGGCCCTGCACGGCGCCGGCACCTCGCTCCCCCGCGACCGCGGCGCGCACTGGCTGACGTACTTCGAGGTCACCGACACGGACGCGGCCGCCCGTCTCGTCACCGAGCTGGGCGGCCATGTGCTGCGGCCGCCCAGGGAGGGCGCGGCGGGCCGGAGCGCGCTGGTGGCGGACCCGGAGGGCGCGGTGTTCACGATCGTCCACTCGGCGAACTGACCGGGCGGACGGTCTCCGGGGTTCAGCCCCTGCCGCTGCGCGTCAGGGTCCGGCGCAGCCGGGAGCCGCCGGCCGGTCCGGCCGGATCGCCGCCGGGCAGGCCGAGCTTCGTCAGCCGCTCGGCATCGAAGTACCGGGCCATGTCCGCGTTCCCCCGGTGGCGCTCCAGGAACGCGGCGGTCTCGTCGCGCAGCAGCGGGTGGAGCTTGGACTGCATGCAGAAGCCCACGGCACGCACCAGCGGCGTCAGGGTCTCCGGCCCGGCTCCGGGGACGGCCGGTCCCGCACCGGTCTCCAGGTCGGGCACGATGTGGTCCACGACGGTCAGCGGCACGCGGTTGCTGTTCTCGTACGGCGTGAGCCGGGCCAGGACCGTGTCCGTGCCCACCCGGGCGACGGGGACGCCGTAGTAGACGGACGCGGTGACCATCGCGGTCGAGAAGCAGCCGACGACGAGCGTCGGCCGGCAGCGCTCGTAGAAGGTCTCGGCGAGCAGCGGGCCGTCCAGGACCGTCAGCCGTACGCCGGCCGCGTCCGCGGCCTCGTTCAGCGCCGTGCCGTAGCGGGCGGGCGCGGTCGGGTGCGGCTTGAAGATCACCGACGTGTGTCCGGCGGCCGCGGCACCGCGCAGCATCCTGATGTGCAGGTCCTCCTCCTCGTCGGCGGTGAGGATGCCGAGCGAGGCGAGGTACTGGCCGAGGAGCAGGGCCGTCGGCCCGGCCTCGACCGCCGCGGTGACCTGCCGGTCGCCCTCGGCCGCCTCGGCGATCTCCGAGAGGACCCGCCGGAACGCCTCGTCGGGTACGAGCTCGGGCTCGACGCCGTACTCGGAGAGCAGCAGGGGGCGCAGACCGGGCACCAGGTCGAGGTGGAGGAGCCGTCCGATCCGGCAGGCGATCGACTGTGGCAGCTCCTCGCGCGTCGGGCCGTAGCTCATCAGGCCGTCGGCGTAGACGTCGACGGTGCTCTCGGCGAAGACCGCCGCGAGCGCCTTGGCCGGGTTGACCTGGATGGACTCGACGATCAGCTCGACCGGTGCGGTGCCCAGCTCCCAGGCCGTGCGGAACACCCGCTGCCACAGCGGGGCCTCTTCCGGGCGGGGCGCCCAGGTGGCGGGGTGGTGCGGGTGGATGGCCTCGTTCCAGTCGATCACCTCGTCGAAGCGGGAGGCGATCCGGTCGTAGCCGGTCATCGTCTCCAGGCGCAGCGAGGTCTCCGGGATCGCTGCGTTGTTCGACACGAGCAGGATGCGCCGGGCGTGGCCGGGGGCGCCGAACCGGCCGGCGTCGATCGCCGCCGCGAGCGTGGCCGCGCCGTAGAGCGTGGACACCTCGAAGATCTGGATACGCGCGGGTGCGCTCTTCGCTGTCGTCGCGGTCATGGGGTCAGGCCGTCCTTCCGGTGGCGCGCAGGCCGCGGAGCAGGGTGCTGCGCGCGGGGTCCATCGTCGCCAGCGTCTCGTCGAGCACCTGCTGCGGCATCCGGCGCAGGGCGTCGGTCACGTTCCGCTTGAGCCGCTTGGTGACGGCCGGTTCGTACTGGTCGGCCTTGCCCATGTGGAAGGCGATCATGGCGCAGTACGTGCGGACCGCCTTGGGCAGGAAGCGGTCGGCGTCGCGGTCGGCGGACACCTCGTCGAGCAGGAGGTCGTACGAGGGGATGAAGTCGAGCTGGCGGTTGTCGGTGATCTGGGTGAGGGAGGTGGTGACGCCTCGCCGGTAGAAGACCCCGTGCAGGTTGAGGGCCGCGTAGGTGGTGGCCTTCAGGTGGAGGCGCCAGATCCAGAGCCGGTCCTCGGCCGTGCGCAGCTTCGTCTCGAAGCGGGATTCGCCGTTCTCGAAGAGGCGGCCGCTGTAGATGCCGAAGGGGACGAAGGGGTAGTCGACCATCGTGACCATGCTGGCGGGCGCGATGCCGTCGCGCGGGTCCATCACCGTCTCACGCCGCTTGGCGGGGGCGTACCGGATGGCGCGCTTGGTGCCGGTGGACAGCACGTGGTCGGTGCGGGCGAAGTCGCAGCCGAGGGCCTCGATGCCGCGGACCATGCCGCGCAGATGGCCGGGGGCGTACCAGTCGTCACCGTCGAGGAAGGTGAGGTGGTCGCCGGTGGCCGCGTCGATTCCGGTGTTGCGCGCCTGCGCCACGCCGAGGTTGGTCTCGTGCCGGATCACCCTGGCGTTGGGGATGCGGCTCTGCCAGCGGTCGAGGACGTGCGGCGTCTCGTCCGTCGAGCAGTCGTCGATCAGCAGGAACTCGAAATCCGGGTCCGCGTTGTTCGCGAGGCTTCGCATGGTGTCGGACGCATAGATCCCGACGTTGTGGAACGGGACGATGACGGACAACTTCGGCACTCGGAATCCCCACACTCAACCAGACGTACTGACAAGCAATCGATCACTCGGGCGCCTCGGCTCACGGTCTTCACCAGGGCGGACGCCGGTCAGGCGGGCAGCGTATCCACCGTCATCTCCTGCCGGTGGAGCCCGATGTGGCCTCCAGGTGAACTCTTGTCGCCCCGCGCGCGAACCGCTGCCGGAAGCCGAGCGTGAGCAGGGCGAGCAGCGCTATGGCGGCGATCGCGCCGCCGAGGCGGAGCCCCGGGGGCCGGAAGGTGCAGCTGACCGAGGTCGCAGTGGAGTCGATCGGGACGGCCAGGAGTCCGAGGTGGCGCTGCGCGGGGGCCGGCGGGGCGTCGCCCGATGCGCAGCGCCAGCCGGAGATGCGCGGGGCGGCGATGAGGGCCGTTCCCCTGCTGCCCGCAGGGAGTTCGGCGGTGAGCGTGTGGCCGGAGACGTGGACGGAGGTGGCGCCGGTCGCCGTCAGCCGCTGTACGGCGGTGTCGAGGCGCGCCCGGTCCAGGCAGGCCACGGGCTCCCGTGGGAGGGATGCCGCCCGCGCGTCGCCGCGCAGTTCGATCCGTACGGCGCCGGAGGCCGGTACCGCGCCGAGCGTCTGCATCGGGCCCTGGACCGACGGCAGTCCGCCGAAGAAGGTCAGGGGCGGCCGCCCGGCCAGGGCGGCCGTGCCCTTGAGCTCGGGCGCCCAGAGCCAGACCTGGCTGCCCGCGGGGCACGTGGCGCTCAGCGTGGTGACTCCTCCGGGACCGTCCGTACGGCGGATCCGGTCCGGCACGGCGTAGACGGCCGAGCCCAGCAGCAACTCCTGGTTGGCGAACGGGGAGTCGCCGAAGGCGGCGTCGCGCGCGGGCAGCTCCACGTCCGGACGGACCGTGACGAGCGGGGGCACGGGCGTGTCGGTGACGGTGATCGCGCCCTCGGGCAGGGTGTCCGGTGTGACCGGTACCGAAGGTGTGGAGCGCATCCGGGTGCCGATGGAGAAGATCGCGTCGGTCACCGGGTTGTCGAGGGTGACCGGGTGGCGGCCCTTGGCCCAGAAGCCGAAGCCGAGGGCGGAGAGGGTGCGCGCGTACGTGTCCGCCGTGAGGCTGGAGTAGTACTCGGCTCCCTGGCCGCCCACGAGCAGGACGTCGTTGCCGCCCGGGATCTCGCCCGGATCCGTGCGGTGGCGCGGCCAGGCGTCCTTCGCCTCCACGGCGCGCGCCATGTCCTCCTGCCAGGGTCCGAGGCGCGGGTTCCACTGGACCTTGCTCAGCTCCTGCTCCGCGATCCTGCCTCCGGTGAGGGCGGTCTCGCCGGCCTGGGCGACGACGAGGAGGACGACCGCCAGGGCCGGCAGGGCGCGGGCCCCGGCCGCGTACCGCCGGGCGAGCAGGACGGCGACGGCGGCGAGCACCGCGAGGGCCAGGGCGGCGGCGAAGGCGGGGTAGGTCCAGCGGTCGACGACGAGGCTGTCGCGGGCTGCGAAGGCGAGGGCGGCGAGGAGTGCCACGCCGCCGAGGAGAGCGGGCAGCGGGGGCAGTCCGCGGGCGGTGGACAGCCAGGCGGCGATGAGCAGCAGCCCGCAGAGCACGAAGGTCTGACGGTACGGCAGCCCGTTGGGCGAGGCGCCCGCGTGCCAGAGCAGATGCGTGGGGCCCCACTGGAGCGAGAGCGCGACCAGGATGATCGCGGCGGTCCAGGCGATACGGAGCCTGGGGGCCACGGCGCTGTTGAAGGGCAGTGCCAGCGCGAGCGCGAGGGCCGGGGTGCCGATGAAGAGGGCGGGGGTGGCGACGCTGGCCGTGGCCGGCAGCAGCCGGGCGAACACCTCGGTCCAGGCGACGGGGGCGAACGTCACCTCGGGGGTCGGGTCGGCGACCCGGGTGGCCAGGAAGATCACCAGGATGAGCGGGGCCGCGAGCGCGATGCCGAGGAGGACGGAGCGGCTTGCGCGCAGCAGTCCGGCCAGGCGCCGGCGGGCGGTCGTCTCGGCCGTGAGCAGACGGACGGTCAGGACGACGGCGGCGCCGAGGGTCGCCATGTACGCGGTGTAGAAGTTGGCGTACCAGGCGAGGGCGACGACGAGCGGGCCGAGGACGGGGCGGCGCGCGGTGCGGGCCCACTCCCCCACCAGGCAGAGCAGGGGGAAGGCGAGCAGTCCGTCGAGCCACATCGGGACGGTGGCCCCGTAGTTGAGGGTCCAGCCGCACAGCGCGTACGCCGCGCCCAGGACGGCCGCCACCTGCCAGGGCCCGCGGCGCAGCCTGAGGAGCAGGACCGCCATGGCCGCACCGGCGGCGGTGATCTTGGCGGCGGTGATGACGTAGAGGGCCAGTTCCATGCGGTCGGCCGGGAAGAACACGACCATCAGGTCGAACGGGCTGCTCAGGTACGTGCCGTAGTCGCCGAGGAAGTTCGACCCGAAGCCCGCGCTCCAGTTGAGGAACAGGTCCCCGTCGGCCTGGCCGAGCAGGACCTTGCGCCAGTGGGCGTGGAAGGGCAGGTACTGCTGGCCGAGGTCGACGGTGTTGCGGGTCGTGGACCCGAACGGATGGCTGCCGGCGATCCGTGTGCCGAGACAGAAGACGAGGGACGTCAGCAGGGCCGCGGCAACGGCGGCCCGTACGCGGATGCTGTGCCGGGCCCGGTCGAGGTACCGCCGGGGGCGCTTCCCCGTCCCGTTCGCCGCGCCGGGTCGCCCGCCCTCGGTGTGCGCGCCTTCGCCCTGGTCGGGCACGGTCTCGGCAGCAGGGGGCACACGTCCTCCGGGGTTGTCGGGCGGCGCGCGGTCGCGCGGGGCCCGGTGTTCACGTCCGCGTCCACGGCACGGGCAGAGGGCCATTACCGCCGAGCCGGGCGTCTCGCATCCGATCAGAAGGCGGTCTTCCGGCACACCGGAGGTGAACACGAGGTGCCACGGCCACACGGGACCGGCGGGCACGGATCGCTGCCACACGGCGGTATTCGCCGCCCGCAATACCCTCCGCTTGCACTTAGCCAGCGTCTGCAACTATTGTCGAAGCACGTAAGACCCCCCTGCAATCATTTCTGGAAGGTGCTTCACCATGCCTCTCGCGCTCCTGGCCCTGGCCATCGGGGCCTTCGGGATCGGCACCACCGAGTTCGTGATCATGGGCGTGCTGCCCCAGGTCGCCGGGGACTTCGGTGTCACCATTCCCACGGCCGGCTGGCTGGTGACCGGCTACGCCCTCGGTGTCGTGTTCGGCGCCCCGCTCCTGACCGTGCTCGGCACCAGGGTGTCCCGCAAGAAGATGCTCCTCTTCCTGATGGGCCTCTTCGTCGTCGGCAATCTGCTCTCCGCCGTCGCCCCGTCCTTCGGGATGATGCTGACCGGCCGGATCGTGGCCTCCCTCGCCCACGGCGCGTTCTTCGGTATCGGCTCGGTCGTCGCCGCGGGCCTGGTCGCCCCGGAGAAGAAGGCGTCGGCGATCTCGCTGATGTTCATGGGCCTGACCGTCGCCAACGTCGTCGGCGTCCCGCTCGGCACCTACATCGGCCAGGCCGCCGGCTGGCGCGTCACCTTCACCGTCGTCGCGGCGCTCGGTGTGATCGGTCTCCTCGGCGTGGCCAGGCTCGTGCCCGAGACGGGCCGGCCGGAGACCTCGGGCGTCCGCACCGAGTTCGCCGCCTTCAGGAACGTCCAGGTCTGGCTCGCGATGGCGATGACCGTCCTCGGCTACGGAGGCGTGTTCGCGGCCGTCACGTACATCACCCCGATGATGACCGAGGTCGCCGGTTACAGCGAAGGCGCCGTGACCTGGCTGCTCGTCCTCTTCGGCATCGGCATGTTCCTCGGCAATCTGCTCGGCGGAAAGTTCGCCGACCGCGCCCTGATGCCCATGCTGTTCGTGGCCCTCGGCGCGCTGTCCCTGACGCTGCTGGCGTTCACCGCAACCGCCCACCACAAGGTCCTCGCCGCGATCACGCTCACCCTGATCGGCGCGCTGGGCTTCGCCACCGTGCCCCCGCTGCAGAAGTGGGTCCTGGACCAGGCGAAGCAGGCCCCCACGCTCGCGTCGGCCGCCAACATCGGCGCCTTCAACCTCGGCAACGCCCTGGCCGCCTGGCTCGGCGGCGTCGTCATCGCCACGGGCCTCGGCTTCACCGCCCCGAACTGGGTCGGCGCGCTGCTCTCGGGTACGGCGCTGCTGCTGGCGTTCCTGGCGGCGTTCCTGGACCGGCGGAAGCGGTCCGCGGCGGCCGCCCCCGAGACCACGTCCCGGCCGGTCGAGGCCCGAGCCGCCGCCCCGGTACCGGCCGGCCGGCACTGACCCCCGTAACCCCTACCCCTCCCCCACCCCAAAGGAAGACAGCACCATGAGCACGACCACCACCGCCACGGCCGTCACTCCCCTGACCACCCAGGACGCCGAGACCCTGCTCTCCGCCGCGCTCCGCGCCGCCGAGGACGCCGGAGTCACGGTCAGCGTCACCGTCCTGGACGCGGGCGGCCACCTGCTGGCCTTCCGCCGCGACGACCGCGCGGTCCTTATCTCCGGCGAGACCAGCACCCGCAAGGCGTACACGGCCCTCCAGCTCAACGCCCCCACGGCCGACCTGGTCGACCTGGTGAAGCCCGACGGCCCCTTCCACAGCCTCACGACGGCCCTCGACCGCCCGCTCCTCTTCATCGCCGGCGGCCTCCCGGTCCACCGCGACGGCCGGCTCATCGGCGCCATCGGCGTCGGCGGCGGAGCCCCGGACCAGGACCACGGCTTCGCGACCGCGGCCGTGGAGGCACTCGCGGCGCGGTAGCCCGACCCGCCGGCTCGCGAGTGGGGCACGGCGTGAGGCCCCGGGCGAAGGACGTGCGACGGGCCGCACACCGTGCCGCGAGGAGCATGAAGCCAACTTGGCCGGCCGCGAAAGGCCCTGCCTACTGGTCGGCCAGCAGGTCGGTGCGGTGCTGTTCGAGGTCGGTGACGCTGTCGAGGTCAACCTTGGCCGTGTATCGGGTTTCCGCCGCCGCGTCGCGGCCCGTCTCGTCGGTCAGGCCCCAGCTGTCCGCGAAGCCCCAGCTGCCGCCTGTGTAGACGCCCTTGATCATGCCGTCCACCGTCCCGACGGCGTCGAAGGGGCCGTTCTGCCAGCGGAAAGTCCAGTGGGTCCGGTACCAGGCGTCCAACTGCTCCGGGGCGGCCAGGAAGTGCTCGGCGCTCGGGTCCCGGGGATCGGCGGCGAGACCCTCTGGGCGATCATGCCCGGTGGTCAGTGCGATGCGGCCCGAGGCCTCGGCCTCGGCAGCAGCCTCATACGTCCGGCCCTGGTAGACCGCGTAGATCTTGGGGCGGAAGTGGTCAACCTCGGCCAGCCGCCGTACCAGAGCGTGCAGAGGCTGCAGCAGATCCTCACGCTGCTCCTCCAACTCGGTGACCTCCTCGCGCGGGAAGACGCCGCGATAGCGAATGCCCCGGCGCTTGAGGTGCTCCTTGGCGAAGTGTTCGTCGGAGCCGAGATAGTGGCCCGTGAGCGTGGTGGGGGCGGCGGCGGTGCACTCGAAGAGCTCGCCGCGCCAGCGGAACGTCCACGTTACGGCGTACCAGGCTTCAAGACGCTCCGGCGCAACCGCGTACCCCACCGACCCGTCGACGGCCTCGCGCGGGGCAAGGCCCGAGGGTGCGGGGCGGTCGGGCTCGGGCAGCAGCTCGATGTCCGGCCACAGACCCGCGGCCGGACGGGTCCGGTAGAGATCTCCGTGGAAAACGCCGACCTCGCCCTTGACCGGGAAGGGGCGGCTCCCAGGGTCAGTCATATTCATTCCACCGTCCTTCGTTCTCGTCGAAGAAGCCGACGGCCTCTTCGGTGCCATCAGCGTTCATGCACCAGATCTCAGCATGGTGCGGGAAGCCGGTGGGCTCGGCGATCCACTCAGGGACACCCCCGCCGGTGTAACCGGTGCCGAGGAACGGGTCTTGCCAGGCCTTTCCCTTGCTCAGGCCGGCCATGCCTGCGACGCCGTCGGCCAGCCCCTGGTCGCGGACGGCACCAAAGCTCGGCGGCGCTTCCATGCCGTGCGGTGCCGGGAAGCGCAGCTGGTACGCCTCGGACGCGCCCGGTGGGACGGGGGTCCAGCCGGCCCCGCCATCGTCAAGAGCGAGCCCGTCGCGCAGTTGGTCCATGCTGCGGAGGTCGGCGGTGTCGGAGCCGCGCGCGATGGAGCCCTCAAACGCGCCGGGGTTGAAGTCCTTTCCGTCGAACTTCGTGGCGTTGCCCAGGTACGCGTCCATTTTTGCGGGTGTGATCACCTTGGTCACCATGCGGCCCTCGTCGAGCTTGATCGCGTCACGGACACCCACGACCTCGCGGGCCTGCGCGTCGCTCAGCTCGTTGGTCCGGGTGAGCCGGAGCTTGTCGTGCTCGGAGCGGTCCAGGCCCCGTGCGCCCAGCTGGTCGTCGATCTGCTGCTGGTAGTCGCGGCCGTCCCGCAGCGCGCTGTTGTCGTACCGCTCGGCTTTGTCCTCGGACGCTTCGTCTGTCGGCTCGGCCTCCCCCTCGGACGCCTCGGCCGTCGGCTCGGCCTCCGCCTCGTGGTCCTGGCGGATGCCGTTGCCGTCACCTGGCAGGGCGGTCTCGCCGGCCTCCCCGGTCTTCGCACCGGCACCGGCCGGTTCGGCGGCCTCGGCCTCGCTCGCCGGCGTGCTGCCCTCGTGCGCTTCGACGGGCTCGGCCTCGTTCTCGGCGTGCGCGGGGAGGTCCCGGGCAGCTTCTGCCTGCGGCTCCGGAGCATCGATCGGCGCCGTCGGCTCCGGAGCCTCTTCAGCCGAGTGCCGGGCGTCCGCAGGCGGCTTCGCCGCCTCGGCCCGTTCCGGAGCGGCCTCCGCGTCAGCCTTGGGCGCGGGCGGCTCGGGTGCGTCCGTCGGCGCTGTCGGCTCCGGCGCCGACTCGTCGGCGGTCTCCGATGCCCGTGCGGGTACCGCGTCCGCTTCGCGGGCCTCGGCGGCACCGCGTGATGCGGTGTACGCGGCCGAGTACGGCACTGAGTCGTCGTAGGGCTTGAGTTCAAGCTCCAGCTCGGGAGTCTCGTCGTCCGACTCCGCCCGATCACCGGAACGTTCCTGCGCTTCGGGTTGCCTGCCGTCGGCGGACGCCTCCGAGCCCTCGGGCCCGGCCGGCTCGGGGGTGTCGTCCGACGCCGGCACAGGGTCGGGCGCCTCGTCCGCTTCCGGGGAGCGCGATCCGCCCGAGTCGACGGCTTCCGCCGGGACCGGTGCCTTCTCCGGATCCGACGCCGCGTCCGACGGCACAGGCGCATCGCGGTCGGAAGCCTCGGCAGAATCCGACGCCCCGGCGGGTTCAGGTGCCTCGTCAGAGTCGGAGGCATCCGCCGGAACCGGGGCATCCGCCGAGTTGGGGGCTTCGGCGGGGTTGGGCGCCTCCCCCGACGCCGAAGACTCCGCCGGGTTAGGCGCCTCCACCGAGTCGGAAGCCTCACCAGGACTGGGCGCCGCCTCCGAAGCCGAGGATTCCCCCGCCTTGGGCGCCTCCTCCGGCTTGGAAGCCTCGGCCCGGTCCGTCGACGGGGTCGGGGTCGGGGCGTCTGTCGCCGGAGTCGGGGCAGGAGCGTCCGTCGGTGGGGTCGGGGCAGGGGCGTCCGTGGGTTCCGGCGCCGACGGTGCTTCCGGGCGTGGGGGCTGCTCCGGCGGACGTTCGCTCATCGGTCACCTCCCGGCCGGACGTTGGCGCGGTAGAGACGCACCCAGGGCAGGGTGTTGCGCTGCCAGGCCGCCCGGGCGACGTGGACGAAGACACAGGCGCGGTAGTCGCTCACGACGGGGGCCCGATCTCCTTCGCCTTCCGGAACGCGCAGGGGAACCGTGGCGGCGAGCTCGGCCACCCAGTCGCCGGTGTCGCGCCACCAATCGGCCTGCTCTGCGCTCGTCTTCGGGTACGCCGCCACGCGCTCCTTCAGCTTCGTACCGTGCTCGGGCCACACCGCCGTGGCGGCCCGGGTGCGGAAGCTGCAACGGTGACGGCAGCCCTCGCAGTCCGGGAAGGGGGCCAGTGCGGCGTCGACCGCCTCGTCGTCGGCCGCCAAGGCGCGGAAACGGGAGGCCAGTTCGGCGTCCGTGGCCAGGGGTGCCCGGCTGACGCCCGCCTCCCTCGCCGCCTGCGCGCGTACGTCGGGTACCCGGAGCAGTCCCGGACGGTCGATGCGGTCGTGGTGGGCGAAGGCCTGGAAGGGCTCCAGGGAGGCGGCGTACCGCTCCTGGTCGGGAGAGAACCGCATGGTTCCGCCGATGAGGTTGCGGTCCTCCGCGGACGGCAGCCGGTGCATGACCTTGAGGTTGGTGTTCTTGTACGCGTCCTCGACGAGCTTGCCGGGAACCTGTTCGACGATGACGATGCCCTCGCCGTACTTGCGGTTCTCCGCCAAGGTGTTGGCGAAGGCCTGGGCCGCCCGGGCCTGAGCGTTGCCCTCCTTCGCGTCGCCACCGCTGGCCACTGGCCGGCCGAGCAGGCGGTGGGCCTCCTCGATCACGGTGACGTGGGCGAGGGAGCCGCCTTCGCGGTTCGCCTTGTAGTACTCGGTCATGTTCTGCAGGAGCAGCGCCGTGATGAGCGACTGTTCCTTCTCGTTGTCCCCGACTCCGGCGAGTTCGACGACCACCGGCCGCCGCAGCAACTCTTCGACCGGATAAGAGCGGGCCACGTCCAGAGTGGTGCCGCACGCCCCTTCCGCAAGGGACTCCGCCCGCAGGCGGGACGCGGCGATGATGTTGTCGCGTACCTCGCCCGAGTAGTCCAGCTGCTCGCACTGCTTGCGCATCTCTGTGATGAAGTCACGCAGCGTCGGCCAGTTTCCGGCGTGGGTCGTATCGGCGATGTCGGTGGCGACGATGCCCTTGCGTGCGTACGTCGCCCGCAGCGCCCGGTTGTAGACGCTGGGCAGCGGGTCCCAGAGGCCGAAGGCCGCGTCGAAGCAGGCCATGAGTCCGGCGATGTGGGTGCTGACGCGAACCCCGGCCGGCACCTCGAAGGGGTTGAGCCGCAGGGGAGCGACGGCTTCATCGCCGACGGTGAGGACCAACAGGTCTTCGAACCCGGGTCGGGTGGCCAGCCAGCGGTAGTCGTCCAGGGTGGAGTTGACGGGTTCGAGGACGAGGAAGGGCACATGGTGGTCACGCCACAGCTGTTCGCAGAACGCCAGGGTGGTGTTGGTCTTGCCGGAGCCGGTCGTACCCACGATCAGGGCATGCCGGGTGAGGTCACCGAGGCCGATTCCCAGGGGGCCGGCGGGCGTGTCGTTGACGAGCTGCTTTCCGAGTGTGATGGCTGGGCCGTCCATGCGGTACGCGGTCTCACCGGCGATGCCGGGGCGCCGTACGGGGAAGGCCGTCATGTGACCGTTGACGGCCAGCGGAAGGCGGAAGGCCGCCGTGGCCTCACGGGCGTCGACGAGTTCCGGGAGCAGTCGCAGGGGCGGGGAGAGCTGTTCGGGCAGCCGCCAGCAGTGGTCGCCGCCCCAACGCGACTGCTCCAGGGTGGTCAGTTGCTGCCAGGCTGCGGGGAGTTCGGCAGGCGTGGGCCAAGCCACGGTGTGGGCCGCACCGTTGACCGTCTCGGTGAGGACACCGCCTTCGCGAGCCTGCACGGGCGGGGACACCGTGGCACCGACGAGTTGGGCAAGGGATTCCGGCAGGGGCGCCGGCGAGGCGAGGGCGATCCGGACGCGGAACACACGGTCGGTGTAGCGGCGGGCGGCATCGGCGTAGATCCGGGACGCGTCCACGGCGAAGGCGTCCGCGGCGAGTTGGGCGCCCGGGGACCAGAGCCCGTCGGGGAGCTGCCCTGGGGTGCCCAGACGTCCGTACTGCGTGGCGATGCGGTGCAGGAGCGGGCCGAAGTCGGGCGGTACGACGTACGGCTCCAGGCCGATGCTGAGCATCACGGGGTACGGGTGCGCTGCCAGAGCCTGCCACAACATGTCCCACGGCGGGGCCGCCGCCGTGAACGGCTGCGGCGCGAGGTAGTAGTGCACTCCGGAGTCGGGACGGTTGGGCAGCCCGCTGTGGTAGCGCTTGCGGATCTCCGCCACCCCCGCCGCCCCGTCGGGCGAGAAGGGAGTCAGCAGCCGTGCCGTCTCGTAGCCGTCCTCGACCGGTGAGGCGTGCACGTGCCGGGGCAGCGCCGCCATCCGGTCACGGAGCCCGCGCACGGCCTCCTCGGCGCGCTGCGCGGTGGGAGCCACGACCCGGCCGAGCAGGGCGCAGGAGATCCTGCGCTCGACCGGGTCGCTGAGGTATCGCAGCTCGATCCGTTCGCCATGCTCTGTGTTCCACTGCCCCGTCAGCCAAGCGGTCTCGGCGGCCACCGCCTTGGTCCTGCGCTCCGTTTCCGACAGGTCCGCGTATTCCTGGGTCTCGGTGAGGTCGGCGGCGGCGTCGATGCGAACGGCCGTCCAGGCCCAGACGGTCGTGCCGTCAGTGACGGTGAGCACGCCGTCCGACCCGGCTGCGCTCAGTTTCCACCGCCAGGGGTCCCGTACGGCGGCACGGGCGGGGCGGCCGGCGGGGTCGGCGGACCGTAGTGAGGCGGCGGGGTTCCCGGGGCCTGCGGAGCCGGGTACGTCTGGGGCACCGGCGGCGCCATGACCGGACCGGCCGTCCCATGCGCGGGCATGGCGCCCGGAACCGGACCGTTGCCGTCCTTGGTCACCGGCTCGGTCGCGGTGGAGCCGGACTGGATGGGCGGCTCCTGACCGAAGGTCGACACGAGCGGGACCTCAATGCCCTGGACGGCCGTCTCCACGCCCTCACGGGCCGCGGAGTGCACGGCCTCACGCATGGCGCGAGGCTTCTCCGTGCGGAGCATCTGGTTGATCGCCCCCGTGCGGTTGAAGATCCCGCCCACGAGATCCTTCAGGAAATGGCCGATGATCACCGCTCCGGAGCGGCTGCGCCACATGGTCCATCCGACGTACAGGCTGGTCCCGTAGCCGAAGACGGTCACGTAGGCGATGTACCGGCCACTCGTGATGACCAGTCGGTTGTTCACGACCTCGGGCATGAGGTCGCTGCGGATCCGGACCGGCACCGCGGACACGGGGATCTGCCGCCGCGCGAGGGCGCCGTAGATGGCCGCGTAGGCGGAGGAGGACGCCGCGTGCTTGTCCTCCAGCAGGGTCTTCCACTCCGAGACCGGTTCGTTGATGCGCGCGGCGAGGAGGACGACCCAGAAGGCGATGATGCTGAGGATCGGTCCCGCGCCCAGCTCGTAATCCGACTCGAAGGGGCCGGAATCCGACAGCATCAGGGGCAGCAGACCGAAGAGGAACAAGACGAGGAGGGAGACGACGAAGGCCTGGAACCAGAGTTGGAACACGGTCCGGAACGGCACCGACTCGTCGAAACTCAGCTCGACGTCCTCATACCGCATCGTCTGGTTGCGGTATGCGGCATTCGGCCCCATCGCCCCCGTAGCCGCCCAGCCCGAAGTGCCTCCGGCTTGTATGCCGTCCATTGTTCCCATTCCCCCGTCGCAGCAGTCGAGTTGATCACCTTACTGCAGGCGTCCGACATCGATCGAAGCCCCTGAGTCTCGGGGTGCCGGCACCGTGCCGGGGACAGAGAGGGGGTCCTCAGGCGCGATTGACGGGGAGGACGTCCGGGGAAAGGGCGGCGGCGCGGGCGGAGGCTGAAGTCATCCGGCGACGGTGGTGGCGTCGGCACAGGACCTCGTAGCCGACCTCTACGGTGCGGTTGACGTCGCCCACGACAACCTGTTCGCCCTCGACGACCATCTCCCCGTCGACGGTACGGGCGTTGTGGGTGGCACGAGCGCCGCACCAGCACAGGGCCTCGACCTGGAGCTGCTCTATGCGGTCCGCGAGCTCGATGAGGCGCTGCGAGCCGGGGAAGAGCTTCGTGCGGAAGTCCGTCGTGATCCCGAAGGCGAAGACGTCCATGTCGAGGTCGTCCACGATCCGGGCCAGCTGGTCGATCTGCCCCGATGCCAGGAACTGGGCCTCGTCCACGATCACGTAGTCCGCCTTCCCGCCCTGGGACAGCTCGCCGACCACGTACGCGTACAGGTCCATCGCGTCGGTCACCTCGACCGCGTCGGTGACCAGGCCCAGGCGCGACGAGAGCTTGCCCTCGCCGGCGCGGTCCTGGCGGGTGAAGATCACGCTCTGGAGGCCGCGGGCCGAGCGGTTGTGGGTGATTTGCAGAGCCAAAGTGCTCTTTCCGCAGTCCATCGTTCCGGAGAAGAACACCAGCTCGGGCATGGGAGGTCGAGGACCTTTCAGGTCGTGGGTGAGGGGACGGGGTGACGGCAGTACGGGCTGCGGAGTCAGGAACGGACTTCGATGAGCGGCACCAGCTGCTCCGCCGGCGTCATCGAACCGTGCATGCCGACCATCGCCGACTCGTGGGGCTCGTTGACGGACGCGGTGATGACGACATCGTCCTGGGCCGCGGCGACGACGTCGCCGATCCTGCCGTACACGCGCTCGTCGACCGCGTCGCCGAACCAGCCGAGCGCGATGGCCTCGTCGCGGCTCGCCACCCAGAACTGCTCGCCGAGCACCTCCCGCCAGCACGTCAGCACATCGGCCTCGGCGCCCGGCACCGCGTAGACATGGCGGGCACGGCCCTCGCCGCCGAGCAGGGCGACCCCGGCACGCAGCTCCCAGTCCTCGTCGAAGTCGATCCGGTGCTGGTCGTCGAAGGGGATGTCCACCATGCCGTGGTCCGCCGTCACGTACAGAGCCGAGTGGGGCGGCAGCTGCTCGGCGAGGCGCTGCACGAGCCGGTCGACGAACATCAGCTGCCCGCGCCAGGCGTCGGAGTCGATGCCGAAGCGGTGTCCGGCCCCGTCGAGCTCGCTGTAGTACGTGTAGACCAGGGAGCGGTCGCCCCCGGCGAGCTGCTCGGCGGCGAAGTCCATCCGCTCCTCGCCCGAGAGCCGGCCGTGGAACGTTCCGCCACTCAACGCGATCTTGGTGAGCGGGGTGTCCTGGAAGATCGGCGAGGAGACCTGGGCGGTGTGGATGCCCGCCTCGTGCGCGAGCCGGAAGACGGTGGGGTACGGCTGCCAGACCCGCGGCGAGGTCCACGGCTTCCAGCGGAGCTGGTTCATCAGCTCGCCCGTGTCGGGGTTGCGGACGGTGTAGCCGGGCAGGCCGTGCGCGCCGGGTACGAGGCCGGTGCCCACCGAGGCGAGCGAGGTCGCCGTGGTCGCCGGGAAACCGGCGGTGATCGGGCGGCCCGTGCCGCCGCGCGAGGTGCCGAGGAGCGAGGTGAGGTACGGGGCCTCGTCCGGGTGGGCCTTGATCTGCTCCCAGCCGAGTCCGTCGATCAGGAAGACGCAGTTCCGGTCCGCGGGGGACAGCTCGGCGATCCGGGCCTCGAAACCGGGGGCGCCCTGGCCCGCGACGAGCGTCGGGAGGACGTCGGCGAGCGAGCCCGTGCCGTACTCGGGGACGGGCGCCGTGGCAGGGTCGAGCGGGACGGGTTCGTCCGGCCAGCCGGAGGTGACGGCGGTGGGCTGGACCATCAGCGGGTCGCCGCGGTGGCTTCGGAGAGCGACTGGGCGAAGGCGAGGGTCTGGCGCACGGTGTCCGGGCCGTCTCCGGCGTCGCTGACGCGCAGGCTGAGGTCGTCGGCGGTCGCGTTGCCGGTGTAGCCGTGGTCGGCGTCGCAGTTGGGGTCGCCGCAGGCGGCGGGCTCCAGGTCGATCCGCGCGACGGCGCCCCAGCCGATGGTGAGGACGACCTCACGGGGCAGGGTGCCGGGCGTGTACGACTCGGGATTGGCGACGACGCGGCTGACGACGACGGAGGAGATCCGGTCGAGCTTGACCGACTCGGTGGACGTCGTGGCGTACGGCGTCGGGGAGCTGCTGTCGGCGGCCTGCTCGTCGGTGTGGCTGACGATGAAGCGGTTCGCGGTCAGGACGAGGACCGTGACATGGCGACGGACCTCGTTGGAGTCGAACGTGGTCTCCTGGTGCACCAGGTACGACGCGATCGCCTCGCCACCGACGGCGGCCTCCACCGCCTCGGCCACGAGGGCCGGGTAGTAGCCGCTGCGCTCGATCGCCGCGCGCAGCCCCTGGGTCGTCGTACCGGTCTTCGCCATGGACTCCATCCTAATCCGTCGGAAGGGGCGCTCCGGGACGCCCCGGGGCCGGGTTGAGGCGGGTTTCAGTAGCTCGGAAGGCTGCGGGGACCGAGGTCCGTACGGGGCGGGGGCGGGGCCAGCCGGACCGTCGCACCGAGCACGGAGAGGCCGTGCGGGGCGACGACCACGGGCTCCAGCGTGATCGCGACCACTTCGGGATGGTCGTCGACGAGCCGGGAGACGCGCAGCAGCAGTTCCTCCAGGGCGGGAGTGTCGACGGGGGCGGAACCGCGCCAGCCGAAGAGGAGCGGGGCGGTGCGGATGGAGCGGACGAGCTCGGCGGCGTCACGGTCGGTGGCGGGGACGAGGCGGTGGGACATGTCCCCGAGCAGCTCGGAGGCGGCTCCGGCGAGCCCGAAGGAGAGCACGGCGCCGACGGCCGGGTCGATGGCCGAGCGGACGACGGTGTCGACACCGCGGGGCACCATGGCCTGGACGACCGGCTGGAGCTCGGCGGGCTTGCCGAGCGCCTCGGTCAATTCGGCGTAGGCGGTACGGAGTTGTTCCTCGCTCGCCAGGTCGAGCCGTACGCCCCCGAGGTCGGGGCGGTGGCGCAGGTGGGGGGCGGTCGTCTTGAGGGCGACGGGGTACCCGAGCCGGGCGGCGGCGAGGACCGCCTCGTCGGGGGCGGGCGCGGGGAGGGTCGGCAGCACGTCGATCCCGTACCGCCCGAGCAGCTCGCGCGCCGCGTCGGCGTCGAGCGTGGCGCCCCGGGCGTCCTCGTCCTCCCCGAGTACGCGCTCGATCTGCGCGGCGGCCCCGCCCTCGTCGATGTCCTCGAACTCGGGCACCCGCCCGGGCTCCGCGGCCTGCCGCCGCCACTGCCCGTAGCGCACGGCCTCGGCCAGCGCCCGCACGGCCCGCTCGGCGGCGGGATAGGCGGGAATCCCCCCGCCGGGCGCACCCGCGGCGGCACCGGGGGCACCGGGGGCACCGGGGGCACCGGGGGCACCGGGGGCACCGGGCGGAGCGTCGCCCCCGGCCCCGGCGGAAGGGGAGCCGCCGGGGCCGGAGGCGGGGCCGGGGCCAGAGGCGGGGCCGGGGCCGGAGGCAGGGCCGGAGGCGGAGGCAGGGCCGGAGGCGGAGGCAGGGCCGGAGGCGGAGGCAGGGCCGGAGGCGGAGGCGGCTGCGGCAGAGCCGGAGCCACCGGGCCGGTCCGCGACAGAGCCGGAGCTACCGGGCCCGTCCCCGACAGAGCCGGAGCTGCCGGGGCCATCCGAGCCGGCGGTGTGGCCGGTGGGGGACGGGGCCTCGCCCGGGCCCGTGGGGCCGGTGGCATCGGGGCGTGCGTGGGCGGGGGGCGCCTCGGCCGAGCCCGCGCCGGACGCGGACCGGGACCCGCCCGGGCCCTCGGACTCGGCGAGTCGGCGGCGGGCGGGCGGGCGGGTGCTCGTCGCCGCCGAGAGCGCTTCCGCCAGGCCGCCCATCTCCACGTGGACCACGACCACCGGCTTCGCCGGGGGCGGGGCGGAGGCGACCGCCTCGCGGAGGTGCGCCGCGAGGACCTCGCCGTCACCGGACTCGACCGCCCCGTTCTCCCCCACCCACGGGATCGCGGTCACGACGACCGCGTCGCACGCGTCGTCCGCGAGCGCCGCCGCCAGCGCGGCTCGGAAGTCCGCGGGGCTCGCGCCCGTCGTCAGGTCCAGCGGCCGGTGCGGACGGAGTCCCTCGGTCAGACAGGCGTCGTACGTGAGCAGCCCGAGCGACTCGGAGTTGCCGAGGATCGCCACGCGCGGCCCGGCGGGCAGCGGCTGGCCCGCCAGGAGCAGCCCCGCGTCGACGAGTTCGGTCACCGTGTCGACGCGGATGACGCCGGCCTGCCGGAGCAGCGCGGAGACCGTGGTGTGCGGGATCCGGGTGACCGGCACCCGGTGTCCCGGCGGCGCGCTGCCGCTGTGCCGCGCACCCTTGACCACCACGACCGGCTTGACCGCCGCCGTGCGCCGGGCGAGCCGGGTGAACTTCCGGGGGTTCCCGATGGACTCCAGGTACAGCAGGACGACATCCGTCTCCGGGTCGTCGTACCAGTGCTGGAGGAAGTCGTTGCCCGAGACGTCCGCCCGGTTTCCGGCCGAGATGAAGGAGGAGATGCCCGCGCCGTGCCGGTGCAGTCCGGCGAGGAGCGCGATCCCGATCGCACCGGACTGGGTGAAGAGCCCGATGCGTCCGGCGGCCGGCGTCTGCGGCGCGAGCGAGGCGTTCAGCCGCACACCGGCCGAGGTGTTGATGATCCCGAACGCGTTCGGCCCGATGATCCGCATCCCGTACGAGCGGGCCTGCCGCACCAGCTCCCGCTGCCGGTCCCGGCCCTCCGCCGTGCCCGTCTCCGCGTAGCCCGCCGAGAGCACGACGAGCCCCCGCACCCTGTGCTCCCCGCAGTCGGCGACCGCCTCGGGCACGCGCTCGGCGGGCACGGCCACGATCGCGAGGTCCACCGGTTCGCCGATGTCCCCGACGGAGCGGAAGGCGGGCACTCCGTCGAACGTGCCGGTCTCGGCGGGGAGCGCGCGGTTCACCGCGTACGTCCGTCCGCCGAACCCGCCGTCGAGGAGGTTGCGCAGGACCGCCCGGCCCACGCCGCCCTGGGCGCGTCCGGCGCCGACGACGGCGACCGAGCCGGGTGTGAGGAGCCGCTGCACGGAACGCGCCTCGGCCCGCTGCTCCCGCGCGCGCTGCACGGCGAGGGAGCGGTCCGTGGGCTCCAGGTCGAGGTGGAGCCGTACGGAACCGTCTTCGAAGCTCCGCTTCTGGGTGTAGCCCGCGTCGGTGAAGACCTTGATCATCTTGGTGTTCGCGGGCAGTACCTCCGCCGCGAACCGCCGGATGTCGCGCTCGCGCGCCACCGCCGCGATGTGTTCGAGCAGCGCGGAGGCCACGCCCCGCCCCTGGTGCGCGTCCTGGACCAGGAAGGCGACCTCGGCCTCGTCGGCCGGCGCGGAGGCGGGCATGCCGCGGTCGTCGATCCGGTCGTACCGCACGGTGGCGATGAACTCCCCGCCGACCGTCGCCGCGAGCCCCACCCGGTCGACGAAGTCGTGGTGGGTGAAGCGGTGCACGTCCTTGGCGGAGAGCCGCGGGTAGGGCGCGAAGAAGCGGTAGTACTTCGACTCGTCGGAGACCTGCTCGTAGAAGCTGACCAGCCGTTCGGCGTCGTCGGCGGTGATGGGCCGGATGCGCGCTGTGCCGCCGTCCCGGAGGACCACGTCCGCTTCCCAGTGGTCGGGATAGGCGTGCTCCGGCTGTGCCCCTGCCGACTGCACTGCCTGTACCGGCTCCCCGGGCCGGCCCGGCTGTTCCGACGCGCTCTGCATGGGGCAAGCGTACGGCCGGGGTCCGACACGGGCACCGGTCGCGCGGCACCTGTGTGCCATGCAAGGTAAGGAGGACCGATCGGCCCTCGCGCGGGGGCCGGAGGTCGGCCACGAGCACCCCGCCACCCGTGAGAGACTGGTCTAGACAACCCGCTTGAGACTTGAAGGGCAACACCATGGCTGAGCGCCGCGTCAACGTCGGCTGGGCCGAGGGCCTGCACGCCCGCCCCGCCTCCATCTTCGTCCGTGCCGCCACGGCCTCCGGCGTCCCCGTGACGATCGCCAAGGCCGAGGGCAACCCGGTCAACGCCGCGTCGATGCTCGCGGTGCTCGGTCTGGGCGCGCAGGGCGGCGAGGAGATCGTTCTCGCTTCGGACGCCGACGGCGCCGAGGTCGCGCTCGACCGCCTGGCGAAGCTGGTTGCCGAGGGACTCGAGGAGCTTCCCGAGACCGTCTGACCCGGACTCCGAAGAAGCCGCGCACGCCGGAACACCGGCGGCGCGGCTTTTTCGTCCCCCCGATTCCGCGGGCACATTCCCTGCGGCGCATCACGGACAGCGAATTGTGCACGGTGCGTCGTGCACAGCACATTTCCGAGCGCCATTCCGGGCAGGCACCATTTCAGGCAGGCACCCGTTCCAGGCTGGCACCGTTCCAGAAAGGACGGAGCCGACCCGCGAAATTTACTGCTCCTTGTATACGGCCCGCTCGTTAATTCCGGACGCTCGCGGTGTTGACGACATGTTGCGGAACCCTCACGCGCCCGTGCTCCGGGCGCTTCAGGCGGTGCAGCACCAGGGACCGCTCGGCGTGCGTCGCGGTCAGCGCGCGGGCCCGCTCGGCGTCGCCGCGCGCCACCGCGTCCACGATCGCCCCGTGCTCGGCCCAGGCCTCGGCCGGCTGGGACGGGAGCTCGATCGCGTACATCCAGTCGATCTTGTGCCGCAGCTGGATGAGCAGGGCGGTGAGCGCCGGGCTGCCCGAGGCCTGGGCCAGCGTCTCGTGGAACCAGCCGCCGAGCGGCCGCAGGTCCTCCGCCTGGCCCTGCCTGGCCCGCTCCTGCCCCAGCCTGACCAGGCCCCGCAGCACCTTGAGGTGCGCCTCGGTGCGGCGCTGCGCGGCGCGCGCGGCCCCCAGCGGCTCCAGCAGGGACCGTACGTCCAGCAGGTCCGCCGCCTCCTGCTCGGTGGGCTCGGCGACCTGGGCTCCCGCGTGGCGGCGGGTGATCACGAAGCCCTCTGACTCCAGGGTGCGCAGCGCCTCGCGGACGGGGACGCGGGAGACTCCGTACCGGCGGGCGAGCTGCTCCTCGGTCAGCCGGCTGCCGCGCTCGAAGACCCCGGTGACGATGTCGTCCCGGATCGCCGTGCATACAGAGTGCGCGGGAATGCGCATGTTCGACCTCCGCCTTGATCCGCGCGAAACCGGTTCTCCGGCGACTCTATTGCAGCAGGGCATTGTTTCCGACGGCTCCGCAGGAACCATGGATATGTTTTTGGTCAGCGAAAAGCCCCGGCTCGGTACGAGCCGGGGCTTTTCTGAGAAGCCGGGAAAGACCTCGAACGGTCAGACGTTCACACCGCGCGCACGGAGGTACGCGATCGGGTTGATGTCGGAGCCGTACTCGGCGGTGGTGCGGGCCTCGAAGTGGAGGTGCGGACCCGTGGAGTTGCCGGTCGAGCCCGAGATGCCTATCTGCTGGCCCGGGGTGACGGACTGGCCGACCCCGACACTGATGGCGGAGAGGTGACCGTACTGGGTGTACGTGCCGTCGTTCATCCGGATGACGACGTTGTTGCCGTACGCACCGCCCCAGCCGGCCTCGACGACGGTGCCGGAGCCGACGGAGACGACCTTGGTGCCGGAGGCGGCGTGGAAGTCGACACCGGAGTGGCTGCCCGAGGACCAGAGCGCACCGCCGGTCTTGTAGCCGGTGCTGACGTACGAGCCGGCCACGGGGAGCTGGAAGGAGTTCAGGCGCTTGCGCTCGGCCTCACGGGCGGCGCGCTCCCTGGCCTCGCGGATCTCCTTGGCGCGGGCCTCCGCCTTGCGCTTGGCCTCGGCCTTGGCGCGGGCCTCCGCCTTGCGCTTCGCCTCGGCCTCGGCGGCCTCGCGCTCCTGGGCGGCGGCCTGGGCGTCGACGGTGGCGGCGAGCGAGTCGGCGGCGATGATCTGGGTCAGCCCGGTGTCCTCGACGGAGGGGGCAGCGTCCGCGTCGACGGCGAATGCCGGGGAGGCGAGGGTTCCGATGACGCCGGTCGTGGCGAGGGTCGCGACGCCGGCGATGCCGGCGCTGCGGCGCGACAGACGGCTCGGACCACGGTGCTTCCCGGTGGCACGGGTGAACGCCATGTAGGGGCTGTTCCTTTCCTTCCTTCTCGCCTACCGGGTTAGCTGACGGGTTCGGAGCAGGAAGGTCTCCTACGGGCCCCTCCGCAGGGATGCGAAGGCGTCCGATTCACCCCAGGGACTTCGTGTGGGTCCCCGGCTCCCCAGGCTCACGCCTGACGGGGACTCGGCGATGACTGTCCGATGCCGCGGGTGCGGCGGAGTGCAACTGGCGAACAGCCGGATTGACGGTATGCGGACCATCTTTCAATAACCAAACAGACACGGCCGTTTGTAAGACATGCCACAGGGCATACGCCCACCCTCTGCTGCAATACGGACAAAGAGGAGGACCCCGACGTACCGTGACGTCGGGGTCCTCCTCTGCCGCCGGACGCGGCGGCGCGACGGCTCAATCAGCCGGTGACGACGGTCACTTCCCCGATACCGAGGGCGCGCACCGGCTCCTCGATCTCCGAGGCGTCACCCACGAGCACCGTGACGAGACGGTCCACGGGGAAGGCGTTGACGACCGCGGCCGTCGCCTCCACCGTGCCGGTCTCGGCGAGGCGCGCGTACAACTGCGCCTGGAAATCGTCCGGAAGGTGCTGCTCGACCTGGTCGGCGAGGGTCCCGGCGACCGAGGCGGCGGTCTCGTACTTGAGCGGCGCCACGCCCACCAGGTTCTGCACGGCCACATCACGCTCGGCGTCCGTCAGGCCTTCCGCGGCGAGGGTGCGCAGCACCTTCCACAGGTCGTCAAGTGCCGGGCCGGTGTTGGGGGTGTCGACGGAGCCGCTGATGGCGAGCATCGAGGCGCCGTTGCCCTCGCCGTCGGAGCGCAGCACCTGGCCGAAGGCACGGACACCGTAGGTGTAGCCCTTCTCCTCGCGCAGGACACGGTCCAGGCGGGAGGTGAGCGTGCCACCGAGGCAGTACGTGCCGAGGACCTGGGCCGGCCAGACGCGGTCGTGCCGGTCGGCGCCGACACGGCCGATCAGCAGCTGGGTCTGGACGGCACCCGGGCGGTCGACGATGACCACGCGGCCGGTGTCGTCGGCCGTGATCGGCGGGACCGGGCGGGGCTCGGCGGTGTTCCCCGTCCAGGCGCCGAGGGTCTCGGCGAGCACCTTGTCCAGGTCCACGTCGGTCAGGTCGCCGACGACCACGGCCGTGGCCGTGGAGGGACGCATGTGCGCGTCGAAGAACGCGCGGACGGCGGCGGCGTCGATCGCCTCCACGGTCTCCTCGGTGCCCTGGCGCGGCCGGGACATCCGCGAGTCGGCCGGGAAGAGCTCCTTGGAGAGCTGCTTGGCCGCCCGGCGGGCCGGGTTGGCCGCCTCGTGCGGGATCTCGTCGAGCCGGTTGCGCACCAGGCGCTCGACCTCGGTCTCGAGGAACGCCGGGGCGATCAGGGCCTCGGAGAGCAGCCCGAGCGCCTTGGGCAGCCGGGAGACGGGGACCTCCAGGGAGACCCGTACACCCGGGTGGTCGGCGTGCGCGTCGAGCGTGGCGCCGCAGCGCTCCAGCTCGGCCGCGAACTCCTCGGCGGTGTGCTGGTCCGTGCCCTCGGAGAGCGCGCGGGCCATGATCGTGGCGACACCGTCGAGACCCGCGGGCTCGGCCTCCAGCGGCGCGTCGAGGAAGATCTCGACGGCGACGACCTGCTGGCCGGGGCGGTGGCAGCGCAGCACCGTCAGGCCGTTGTCCAGCGCTCCGCGGTCCGGGGCCGGGAAGGCCCAGGGCCTGGCGGTGCCCGGCTCCGGCTGCGGGTGGAACGTCATGCTCGTCAAAGACGCGGCAGCGTCGGTCACTGGTCCGCTCCCTCTTCCTCGTCGCTGTCGGCCGTCTCGGCGTCGTTCTGTTCGGTGCCGACCGGCTCATAGACCAGCACCGCGCGGTTGTCCGGGCGCAGCCGGGCCGCGGCGACGGCCCGCACCTCCTCGGCGGTGACGTCGAGGACCCGGTTGACGGCGGTCAGGGCGAGCTGCGGGTCGCCGAACAGGACCGCGTAGCGGCAGAGTTCGTCGGCGCGGCCCGCGACCGTACCGAGCCGGTCCAGCCACTCGCGCTCCAACTGGGCCTGCGCGCGCTCCATCTCCTCGGGCGTCGGGCCGTCGGCGGCGAACCGGGCCAGCTCCTCGTCGACGGCGGCCTCGATCTCGGGCACCTCGACCCCGCCGGACGTCTTGACGTCCAGCCAGCCGAGCGAGGGCGCGCCGGCCAGGCGGAGGAGACCGAAGCCGGCGGCCACGGCCGTACGGTCGCGGCGGACCAGACGGTTGTGGAGCCGGGACGACTCGCCGCCGCCGAGGACGGTCAGGGCGAGGTCGGCGGCGTCGCACTCGCGCGTGCCGTCGTGCGGAAGCCGGTAGGCGGCCATCAGCGCGCGGGCCGGGACCTCCTCCTCGACGACCTCGCGCAGCTGCTCCCCGAGGACCTCGGGCAGCGTGCCGTCGCGCGGGGGCAGCTTGCCGTCGTGGGACGGGATGGAGCCGAAGTACTTCTCGACCCAGGCCAGGGTCTGCGCCGGGTCGATGTCGCCGACGACCGAGAGGACCGCGTTGTTCGGCGCGTAGTACGTGCGGAAGAAGGCCCGC
This sequence comes from Streptomyces sp. NPDC127129, assembly GCF_042671585.1. Lineage (NCBI taxonomy): Bacteria > Bacillati > Actinomycetota > Actinomycetes > Kitasatosporales > Streptomycetaceae > Streptomyces > Streptomyces sp. NPDC127129. The sequence goes on along the minus strand of NZ_JBHXTV010000019.1, from coordinate 120,152 downwards.
GCGTCCTCCAGCGTCGCCGCGTCCAGGTCGGCCATGGAGCCGATCGGCGTGTGGTGGTAGGGGTGGCCCTCGGGGTAGGCCAGCGCGGTCAGCTTCTCGAAGGCCGTGCCGTAGGGCACGTTGTCGTACCGCTGGCGGCGCTCGTTCTTGACGACGTCCCGCTGGTTCTCCATGGACTCGTCGTCCAGGGCGGCGAGCAGCGAGCCCATGCGGTCCGCCTCCAGCCAGAGCGCGAGCTCCAGCTGGTGCGTGGGCATGGTCTCGAAGTAGTTGGTGCGCTCGAAGCTCGTCGTCCCGTTGAGCGAACCGCCCGCGCCCTGCACCAGCTCGAAGTGGCCGTTGCCGTGGACCTGCTTCGAACCCTGGAACATCAGGTGCTCGAAGAGGTGGGCGAGGCCGGTGCGGCCCGCGACCTCGTGGCGGGAACCGACGTCGTACCAGAGGCACACCGCGGCGACCGGGGTCAGGTGGTCCTCGGAGAGCACCACGCGCAGGCCGTTGGCCAGCCGGTGCTCGGTCGCTGTCAGGCCGCCTGAGCCGGCCTCTGCCGTGGCCGTGTGACCCATGGGCATGTACGTCCCTTCGATCGCGATATGGAAAAGTCCTGCCACCCTATGCAAGCGCACTGACACCTGGCGAAGTTCCCGCAGGTTCCCGGCGTCCCTCTTCCGGGTCGCACGGGCGTCGCGTACGGCTGACGACGGCCCGTACCCGGGTCGCGGTCGGCGTTGTCGGTGGGACGGTCCACAATGGTCCGCGTCAGATCAACCTTGTTGGTGAAGGAGCCGCAGCCGCGATGGCCCGCCGCAGCACGAAGACACCGCCGCCGGACGACGCGTTCGAGGAGAGGATCCTCGACATCGACGTCGTCGACGAGATGCAGGGCTCCTTCCTCGAGTACGCGTACTCGGTGATCTACTCCCGCGCGCTGCCGGACGCCCGCGACGGCATGAAGCCCGTCCAGCGCCGGATCGTGTACCAGATGAACGAGATGGGCCTGCGCCCCGACCGCGGCTATGTGAAGTGCGCCCGCGTCGTCGGCGAGGTCATGGGCAAGCTGCACCCGCACGGCGACGCGTCGATCTACGACGCGATGGTGCGCATGGCCCAGCCGTTCTCCATGCGCCTCCCGCTGGTCGACGGCCACGGCAACTTCGGCTCGCTGGGCAACGACGACCCGCCGGCCGCCATGCGGTACACCGAGTCGAAGATGGCCGCCGCGGCGCTCATGATGACCGAGTCGATCGACGAGGACACCGTCGACTTCTCGCCGAACTACGACGGCCAGGAGCGGGAGCCGGTCGCGCTCCCCGCCGCGTACCCGAACCTGCTGGTCAACGGCGCGTCCGGCATCGCGGTCGGTATGGCGACCAACATGCCCCCGCACAACCTGGGCGAGGTCATCGCCGCCGCCCGGCACCTGATCCGGTACCCGAACGCGGACCTCGAGGCGCTCATGCGCTTCGTCCCCGGCCCCGACCTGCCCACCGGCGGCCGGATCGTCGGCCTGTCGGGCATCAAGGACGCGTACGAGAACGGCCGCGGCACGTTCAAGATCCGCGCCACGGCGACGGTGGAGACCGTGACGGCCCGCCGCAAGGGCATCGTCGTCACCGAGCTGCCCTTCACGGTCGGCCCCGAGAAGGTCATCTCCAAGATCAAGGACCTGGTCGGCTCCAAGAAGCTGCAGGGCATCGCGGACGTCAAGGACCTCACCGACCGCAACCACGGTCTGCGCCTGGTCATCGAGGTCAAGAACGGCTTCGTGCCGGAGGCGGTGCTGGAGCAGCTCTACAAGCTGACGCCGATGGAGGAGTCCTTCGGCATCAACAACGTGGCGCTGGTCGACGGCCAGCCGCTCACGCTGGGCCTCAAGGAGCTCCTGGAGGTCTATCTCGACCACCGCTTCGACGTGGTGCGCCGGCGCTCCGAGTTCCGCCGGGGCAAGAAGCGCGACCGGCTGCACCTGGTCGAGGGTCTGCTCGTCGCCCTGCTCGACATCGACGAGGTCATCCGACTCATCCGCTCCAGCGAGAACTCGGCGCAGGCGAAGGAGCGCCTCGTCGAGCGCTTCTCGCTGAGCGAGGTCCAGACGCAGTACATCCTGGACACCCCGCTGCGCCGGCTCACCAAGTTCGACCGGATCGAGCTGGAGACGGAGCGCGACCGGCTCAACGGCGAGATCGACGAGCTGACCGGGATCCTGGACTCCGACAGCGAGCTGCGCAAGCTCGTCTCGGGCGAACTGGCGGCGGTGGCGAAGAAGTTCGGCACCGACCGGCGTACGGTCCTGCTGGAGTCGGCGGGCGCGCCGATCGCAGCGACGTCCCTGGAGGTCGCGGACGACCCCTGCCGGGTGCTGCTGTCCTCGACGGGGCTGCTGGCCCGTACGGCGACGGAGGAGATTCCGGCCGCCACGGACGGCAAGCGCGTCAAGCACGACGCGATCGTCTCCGTGGTTCCGGCGACGCAGCGCGGCGACGTCGGCGCGGTGACCTCCGCCGGTCGTCTGCTGCGGATCGCGGTGATCGACCTGCCGCAGCTGCCGAACACGGCCGCCGCTCCGAACCTGGCGGGCGGGGCGCCGCTGGCGGAGTTCCTCACCCTGGAGGACGACGAGTCGGTCGTCTGCCTGACCACGCTCGACGAGGCCTCGCCGGGACTGGCGCTCGGCACGCTCCAGGGCGTGGTGAAGCGCGTCGTGCCGGACTACCCGGCGAACAAGGACGAGCTGGAGGTCATCACCCTCAAGGAGGGTGACCGGATCGTCGGCGCGACCGAGCTGCGGACGGGCGAGGAGGATCTGGTCTTCATCACCTCCGACGCCCAGCTGCTCCGCTACCAGGCCTCGCAGGTACGGCCCCAGGGCCGCCCCGCGGGCGGTATGGCGGGCATCAAACTCGCCGAGGGCGCCGAGGTGATCTCGTTCACCGCGGTGGACCCGGCGGTGGGCGCGGTCGTGTTCACGATCGCGGGCTCCACGGGCACGCTGGACGATTCGGCCGCCACGTCGGCGAAGCTGACGCCGTTCGACCAGTACCCCCGCAAGGGGCGTGCGACCGGCGGCGTGCGATGCCAGCGGTTCCTGAAGGGCGAGGACGTGCTGATCCTGGCCTGGGCGGGGGCCACGCCGGCGTACGCCGCGCAGGCGAACGGCACGCCGGTGGAGCTCCCCGAGGCCGACCCGCGCCGCGACGGCTCGGGCACCCCGCTGCCGAAGCCGGTCACGGTGGTGGCCGGCCCGGCGAGCTAGAGCGCGAGACCGGTCTCCGGACCGGTCTCCTGACCGATCTCCTGACCGATCTCCTGTACGTACCGCAGGACGCCCCACATGCTGTGCTCGTCGGGGGCGTCCTGCGGGCCGTTCACGCGGCAGGCGTCGAGCTCCTCGCGGAGCGCGTCGCCGTCGATGCCCGATCCGATGAGGACGAGCTGGGTGAGCCGCTCCTCGCCGGCCGGCCAGGGCTCGGGGTAGAAGCGCAGGAACCTGCCGACGGCGTGCACGCCGTAGCGGTTGGCGGGGTCGGCCTCGCCGAAGTCGACCCATCCCTTGATGCGGTAGAGCCCCTCGGGCCGGGAGTCCAGGAACGTCATGAGCCTGCGCGGGTGCAGCGCCGTGCCGGAGGCCAGGGAAAGGGTCTCGTAGGAGGCGTGCGGGTGGTCGTGCGCGTCGTCCGGGTCGCCGTACAGCAGGTCCTCGATCGACATCTGGCCCTCGATCTCCCCCTCCGGGACGACCCGCTCGAAGAGGAGCTCGGGGTCGACGCGGCCGTGCGCGGCGCGGACCACCGCGGCGGGCCCCGCGAGCCCCGTGACGGCCTCGTGGACGGCGTTCAGCTCCCGCTCCGCCACGCGGTCGGCCTTGTTGACGACGACCAGGTCGGCGAGGGCGAGATGCCGGTCCGTCTCAGGGTGCCGGGCCCGCGTCCGCGTGAACTCGGCGGCGTCGACGACCTGCACGAGCCCGCCGTACACGATCCGCTCGTTGTCGCTGGCCAGCACCATCCGGACGAGCTCCTGGGGCTCGGCCAGACCGCTGGCCTCGATGACGATCACGTCGAGGCGCATCTCGGGCCGGGTGAGGACGTCGAGGTACTCGTCCAGCTCGCTCACGTCGACGGCACAGCACAGGCACCCGTTACCGAGCGAGACGGTGGAGCCGACCTGTCCGGCGACGGTCATGGCGTCGATCCCGATGTCCCCGAAGTCGTTGACCATGACCCCGATCCGGGTCCCCCGGGCGCTGCGCAGGAGATGGTTGAGCAGCGTGGTCTTCCCCGATCCGAGGAACCCGGAGAGGACGACGACGGGAATCTGCTGCCTGCCCAAGAAAACCCCTCCGACCCACAACCCACAAAGCCCCCAGAGTAGCCCGCCCCCGCCAGGTCACGCAGACCACCGCACGCCCGCCGCAGCCGACACGCCTCGACGCGCAGACCGTCACCCTCCCAACCGGCGACCGACACCACCGCCGCACAGACCCGTCACACCCCGACCGCGGCCGATACCGCCCGACGCACAGACCCGTCACACCCCCGACCGCGGCCGATACCGCCCCGCACCCAGCCGCCGCGACCCGACCGGCGTCGGCGCGGACCCGCGACGCGGAGCTGTCGCTTTCCCGACTGCCCGCGGCCGCCCACGGCGCGCACCGCCCACAGGGCGACCCGCACCTCTGCCCTCCTAGTCGCACGGGTGGTGCGGGTGGGAACCCCCAGCCCGGCCGGAGGCCGGGCGCACCCCCACCGGCCCGCGGCCGCACCCCACGGTGCCCCACCCGCCCCCGCCGCCCCGCAACATTTCCGGTCCCCACCCCCCTCCCCGTACCGTTCCTGCCATGAGCCCCGCACCGACCACCCCCGCGCGCCCCACCCCGCGCCGTCGGCGGTTCGGCTGGCCGCGGCGGGTCTTCGCGCAGGTCCTCCTCATGCAGCTGGCCATCGCCGCAGGCGTCACGGTGCTGGCCACCGGCCTCTTCCTCGCACCGCTCAGCGACCAGCTCGACGACCAGGCCATGCGCCGCGCGCTCGCCATCGCCGAGACCACCGCCTCACCCGAGGTCGCCGCCGACCTGCGCGCGTCCGCCCCCTCCGCGACAGGCCCGGTGCAGGTCGAGGCCGAGCGCATCCGGCAGGCCACCGGCGCCGAGTACGTGGTCGTCATGGACACCCGAGGCGTGCGCTGGTCCCACACCGACCCCGCGCAGATCGGCAGGACCGTCTCCACGGACCCCAGCGCCGCCCTCTCCGGGCAGGAGGTCATGGAGATCGACAGCGGCACCCTCGGCCGCTCGGCACGCGGCAAGGCGCCCCTGCGCGACGCGGACGGGACCATCGTCGGCGCCGTGTCCGTCGGCATCGAGTACGACAGCGTCCACGACCGGCTCCTCGGAGCGATCCCGGGACTCCTCGCGTACGCCGGCGGCGCCCTGGCGGCCGGCGCCCTGGCCGCGTACCTGATCTCCCGCAGGCTCCAGCGGCAGACCCACGACCTGGCGTTCTCGGACATCTCCGCACTCCTCGCCGAACGCGAGGCCATGCTCCACGGCATCCGCGAGGGCGTCGTGGCGCTCGACCGCGCCGGCCGCATCCGGCTCATGAACGACGAGGCCCAGCGCCTCCTCGGCATCGGCCCCGAAGCCACCGGAAGCCCGCTGGAGGAGGCGCTCGGCTCCGGCCGTACGGCCGACGTGCTGGCCGGCCGTGTCACGGGCGAGGACCTGGTGACCGTCCGGGGCCACCGCGTGCTGATCGCCAACCGGATGCCGACGGACGACGGCGGCGCCGTCGCCACCCTGCGCGACCGCACCGAGCTGGAGCGGCTCGGCCGGGAGCTCGACTCCACCCGTGGTCTGATCGACGCCCTCCGCGCCCAGGACCATGAGCACGCCAACAGGTTGCACACCCTCCTCGGACTGCTGGAGCTGGAGATGCATGACGAGGCGGTGGAGTTCGTCACCGAGGTCGTCGGCGTCCACCGCGCCACCGCCGAGCAGGTCACCGAGAAGATCCACGATCCGCTGCTCGCCGCGCTCCTGGTCGGCAAGGCCACGGTCGCCGCCGAACGGGGCGTCTCCCTGCGGATCTCGGCCGACTCGCTGCTCCCCGACCGGCTGGTCGACCCGCGCGAACTGGTCACGGTCGTCGGCAACCTCGTCGACAACGCCCTGGACGCCGCCTCGGGTACCGCCGACGCCCGCGTCGAGATCGCCCTGCGGGCCGAGGGCCGCACCGCCGTCCTGCGCGTCACCGACAGCGGCCCCGGCGTCCCGGACGACCGGCGCGAACTCATCTTCACCGAGGGGTGGACCACCAAGGAACTGCCCTCTCACGGCAAGCGGGGCCTGGGGCTGGCTCTCGTCCGCCGGCTCGCCGAACGTCAGGGCGGCAGCGCCCGGGTGGCCACCGGCCCGGACGGTGGCGCCGAGTTCGCGGTCGTCCTCCCCGAGGCGCTGAACGAGCCGGAGCCGTCGACGCGGCAGGACGGACGACCGGACGCCGGTACGTCCCCGCCGGCGGCGCCCCCGCTCGGGGCGCCCGTACGCGACGAGTCCCCGCTCGGGGCGCCCGTACCAAGGGAGCCCGTACCCATGGAGCCGGTACACGGCACGTCGCCGCTCGGGGCCTCCACGCTCAAGGAGCCGCAGTGATCGACGTCCTGGTCGTCGACGACGACCGCCGAGTCGCCCAGATCAACGCGGCCTACGTGACGAAGGTGCCGGGCTTTCAGGTCGTCGCCACCGCCCACTCGACGGCCGAGGCGCTCGCCCGCCTCGCCGAGGTGCCCGTCGACCTGATCCTCCTCGACCACTACCTGCCGGACGAGAACGGACTCGCCCTGGTACGGGAACTGCGGCGGCTGGGCCACCAGACCGACGTGATCATGGTGACCGCCGCGCGCGACGTGGCGACCGTGCAGGCGGCGATGCGCCACGGCGCACTGCAGTACCTGGTCAAGCCCTTCGCCTTCGCCGGGCTGCGCGCCAAACTGGAGGCGTACGCGGCGCTGCGCCACACCCTCGACGGTGGCGGCGAGGCGGAACAGGCCGAGGTCGACCGCATCTTCGGCGCCCTCTCGGCGGGCGTGGTGGAGCCCGGCCTTCCCAAGGGCCACTCCCCCACCACCGCGGAGCTGGTGCGCCAGGTGTTGCTCGCCGCCGCCGGGGCCCTGTCGGCGCAGGAGATCGCCGAGCGGGCGGGCGTCAGCCGGCAGACCGCCCAGCGCTATCTCAAGCTGCTCGAACGGACCGGCCGGGTGCGGCTCTCGCTGAAGTACGGCGAGACGGGCCGCCCCGAGCACCGCTACGTCTGGGCGAAGTCCACGGGCTGACCTCGCCGCGTGCGTACCGCCCGTTCACACCACCGCTCCACACCACCGGCTCACACCACCGGTCACACCGCCCCGGCGCCGGTCAGCGCCCTGACCTCGGTCTCGGCATGCCTGGCCACGTCCGGCGGCTCCGAGGAGGTGACGGTCCCGATCCACCCGGCCAGGAAGCCGAGCGGGATGGAGACCACCCCCGGGTTCTGGAGCGGGAAGACCTGGAAGTCGACCCCCGGGAAGAGCGCCTCGGGGCTCCCGGAGACGACGGGCGAGAGCACGACGAGCAGCACCGCCGGGACGAGCCCCCCGTACACCGACCACACGGCGCCTCGCGTGGTGAAGTTCCGCCAGAACAGCGAGTACAGCAGCACGGGAAGGTTGGCCGACGCGGCGACCGCGAAGGCGAGGCCGACCAGGAACGCCACGTTGAGGTCGCGGGCGAGCAGACCGAGTCCGATCGCCGCCACGCCGATCCCGGCCGCGGCGAGCCGCGCCACGGTCACCTCGCTGTACGGCTTCGCGCGCCTCCCCCGGCGCCGCAGTGAGGCGTACAGATCATGGGCGACTGAGGCGGAGGAAGCGAGGGTGATGCCGGCGACGACGGCCAGAATGGTCGCGAAGGCGACGGCGGCGACGATCGCGAAGAGCACCGTGCCTCCGGTCGAGCCCGCTCCCCCGCCCAGATCGAGGGCCAGCAGCGGTACGGCGGTGTTCCCGGCCGCGTTGGAGGCGCGGACGGCGTCGGGGCCGATGATCGCCGCCGCGCCGAAGCCGAGGACGATCGTCATCAGGTAGAAGCCGCCGATGAGCCCGATGGCCCAGACGACGGAACGGCGGGCGGCCCGCGCGGTCGGCACCGTGTAGAACCGGGACAGGATGTGCGGGAGACCCGCGGTGCCGAGAACGAGCGCGACGCCGAGGCTGATGAAGTCGAGTCGCGAGGTCCACTCCCCGCCGTAGCGCAGGCCGGGGGCGAGGAAGTCCCGTCCGTGTCCGCTGCGTTCGGCGGCCGTGGCGAGCAGCTGGTTGAAGTCCCCGTGGAAGCGGAGCAGGACGAGCACGGTGAGGGTGATCGTGCCGGCCATCAGCAGGACGGCCTTGACGATCTGGATCCAGGTGGTGGCCCGCATCCCGCCGAGCGACACGTAAATCACCATCAGGGCGCCGACACCGATCACGGTCCATGAGCGGGCGGCTTCGCTGGTGCCCCCGAGGAGCAGGGCGACCAGACTCCCGGCGCCGACCATCTGGGCAACGAGATAGAGCACGGAGACGGTGACGGAGGAGGTGCCGGCGGCGATCCGGACGGGACGTTCGGCCATCCGGGCCGCCACGACGTCCGCGAGGGTGAACCGGCCGCAATTGCGCACCAGTTCGGCGACCAGGAGCAGCACCACCAGCCAGGCGACGAGGAATCCGACGGAGTACAGCATGCCGTCGTAGCCGAAGAGGGCGATCACGCCGGAGATGCCGAGGAAGGAGGCGGCGGACATGTAGTCGCCGGCGATGGCGAAACCGTTCTCCAGTGGCGAGAAGAGCCTGCCGCCCGCGTAGAACTCCTCGGCCGAGCCGCGCCGGTTGCGACTCACCCAGGTGGTGATCCCGAGCGTCACCGCGATGAACGCGCTGAACAGCAGCAGTGCGAGTGTCTGGTGGTCACCGTTCACCCTCGGCCTCCCCGTGTCATCTCCTGTGCCCGTGTCTCGTCGAACACCGTCCAGCGCAGCTCCAACGCGGCGCGGTCCCGCCGCAGCCGGGCATGCCGGGCGTAGGCCCAGGTCAGCAGGAAGGTGGTGAGGAACTGCCCGAGCCCGGCGAGCATCGCCACGTTCACCATCCCGAGGACGGGCCGGGCCATGAGCCCGGGTGCCGCCGTCGCCGCCACGACATAGGCGAGGTACCAGATGAGGAAGGCAAGGGCGGCCGGGATCACGAACCGCCGGTAGCGACTGCGTACTTCCTGGAAGGCGGGGCTGCGCTGAACCTCCAGGTAGATGTCGGCGGCGGCGCCGTGACCCTGCTGGCGCGGTACGGCCCCGGCTGGCGCCGCACCCTGCTCTGCCTCGGCGGCGGGCGTCTCCGTGTCGGCAGCCTCGCCCCAGCCGGAGGCGAGCGCGTCGTACCAGGGGTCGTCGATCCGCACCGCGGGGGCGCCCGGCTCTTCGTCCTTCTCCACCGGTGAACTCTCCTTGTCAGCGAACCGTTTCGGCCGCGTGCCCAAGGATGGACAGAGCGGGAAGATCCCGGACTCTTCTCCCTCCGCACTTCACCCCATCAGGTGATGGTTCTCCCAGGTGGTGCGACGAGCCCGTGCTGATATGCGTACCGGACCGCCTGCGCCCTGTCCCGCACCCCCGCCTTGGCGAAGAGATTGTTGATGTGGGTCTTCACGGTGGCGGTGGAGATGCTCAACCGGGCGCCGATCTCCTGGTTGGAGAGGCCGTCGGCGACCAGGGCGAGCACCTCGACCTCACGGTCCGTGAGCCCGTCGGGAAGCGGATCCGCCTGCCGCCGTGGGCCTCTGGATCCGTCGCGGGAAGGTCGTGGTCCTCTCTCGGGCTGGGTCATCAGCTGTTCCAGGAGGCGCCGTTGGACGGAAGGCGCGAGCCCGGCCCGTCCGTCGAGCACATCGTGCACGGCCCGTACGATCTCCTCCCCGCCGGCGTCCTTGGTGAGGTAGCCGCGCGCTCCCGCGCGGAGCGCTGGGAAGAGCGAGTCGTCGTCGGCGTACGTGGTGAGGACGACGACTTCGGTGCCCGGGTGCTCGGCGCGAATCCGCCGGGTGGCCTCCACCCCGTCGCAGCGCGGCATCCGAAGGTCCATCAGCACCACATCGGGCGCCAGCTCGGCGGTCAGGGCAACGGCCTCCTCGCCGTCCCTGGCGGCCCCGACGACCTCGATGCCGGGCAGCAACCCCAGGACGAGCACGATTCCCTCCCTCACCATGGACTGGTCGTCGGCCACGATCACCCGCGCGACCTTGCGGTCGCCGTACCGGTCCTCGGGGGCGCTCATGCCGGCACCCGCAGCCGCACCGCGAAGCCGCTGCCTTCGGGTCCCGCGTCCAGCGTCCCGCCGAGCAGTTCGGCGCGCTCCCGCATGCCGAGCAGCCCGTAACCCGAGCCGGATGCACCGAGCCCCGCCACGTCGGCCGCGCCGGACACACCGACCCCGCCAGGTGTCCCGGGCCTGTCAGGGGCGACTGGCGCCCCCGAATCCCGTATCTCCAAGGCGACCTCGCCCTTTTCGTAGGTGAGCAGCAACCGTGTCCTGGCCCCGGGTGCATGTTTGCGAACGTTGGTGAGGGCTTCCTGTGCCACTCGCCGTACAGCCTGTGAGGCTTCCGCCGGAAGGTGTCTACGAGCGCCGACCACCCGGACCTCGGCCCTGTCCTGGACTGCCAGCTCCCGCAGATAGTCCTCCACCGGCACCATGTCGCCACGGAGCGCGGAGAGCGCCTGCCGGGTCTCGGCGAGCCCTTCCCTGGCCATGCAGCGGGCGGCCACCACCCGTTCGAGGACCGTCTCCCGCTCCGCGCCGGCCTCTATCTGCAGTCTGGCCGCCTCCAGGTGGACCATCTGCGCGGAGAGGCTGTGCGCCAGCACGTCGTGGATCTCGCGGGCGATCCTGGCCCGCTCGGCCAGGGCCGCGGAGGCCGCCTCGGCGTCGCGTGCCGCGCGCTCCTGAGCCAGCAGCCGGAACCCTGCGCTGCGGGCCTCGGCGTCCAGGCGCAGGGAGTACCCGGTGAGCAGTACGGCGGCGGTGGTGACTCCGGCTCCCAGGACCCCGGTCTCGTCTGCGTCCACGAATCCCCCGGAGAGGACGAGCACGGTGGCCAGGGCGACGACCAGCGGCAGCCGCTCCATGGCGGTCACGGAGACGACGATCCAGAGCAGGGTGGCGGCCGTGTGGGCTCCGGCGACATGCGCCACGAGGCCGAGGCCGGCGACGGCGGCCAGCAGGCCGAGCGAGCCTGTGAGCCGGTTGGCGAGGGTCGCCCGCTGGTAGGCCGCGATCAGTGCGACCGCGAGGGCGAGCCCCAGGGGGAGCAGCGCCCCGTACCAGCCGGGGAAGGCGCCCGAGCGATACGCGCTGACCACGATCCCGCCGCTGATCGCGGCGATCAGCAGTCCGTCGAGAACAAGGCGGCCGCGTGGCACACCGACCCGGGTCAGCGCCTCCGGCGCGGGCCATGCGAGCCATCGGGCTGTCGACTTGTTGCTTTTCACGTCCGTCCCCCTCCGTCGCTTCGATGCTACGGAGGGGCGGTGCGGCTGTGATCGGCTCAGGGGTGGAGCCTGGTGACTCCACCCCTGGGTGGACAGCCGGCTAGGCGTCGATCCGCGAGCGGTCGAGCGTCGCCGCGGAGCTGGTGATGAACTCCTTGCGGGGCGCCACGTCGTTGCCCATGAGCAGGTCGAAGATCTGCTCGGCCGAGTCCAGGTCGCCGATGTTGATTCGGCGCAGGGTCCGGTGGCGCGGATCCATCGTCGTCTCCGCCAGCTGGTCGGCGTCCATCTCACCGAGGCCCTTGTAGCGCTGGATGGCGTCCTTGTACCGGACGCCCTTGCGCTGGTACTCGAGCAGGGTCTGCCGCAGCTCGTTGTCCGAGTAGGTGTAGACGTACTTGTCCTGGCCCTTCTTGGGCTGGACGAGCTCGATGCGGTGCAGCGGCGGAACCGCGGCGAAGACCCGGCCCGCCTCGACCATGGGGCGCATGTAGCGCTGGAAGAGGGTCAGCAGCAGGCAGCGGATGTGCGCACCGTCGACGTCGGCGTCGACGAGGAGCACGATCTTGCCGTAGCGGGCGGCGTCGATGTCGAAGGTGCGGCCCGAGCCGGCTCCTATGACCTGGATGATCGCACCGCACTCGGCGTTCTTGAGCATGTCCGAGACGGAGGACTTCTGGACGTTGAGGATCTTGCCCCGGATCGGCAGGAGCGCCTGGAACTCGCTGTTGCGGGCGAGCTTGGCGGTGCCGAGCGCGGAGTCTCCCTCGACGATGAAGAGCTCGCTGCGCTCCACGTCGTCGCTGCGGCAGTCGGCGAGCTTGGCGGGGAGCGAGGAGGACTCCAGCGCGGTCTTCCTGCGCTGCGCCTCCTTGTGCTGGCGGGCCGCGATACGCGTCCTGGCGGCCGCGACGGCCTTCTCCAGGACGGCGCGGGCCTGGGCCTTGGCGTCACGCTTGGTGGACGTCAGGAAGGCCTTCAGCTCGCGGGCGACCACGGTGGCGACGATCCGGCGAGCGGCCGAGGTGCCGAGCACCTCCTTGGTCTGCCCCTCGAACTGCGGCTCGGCGAGCCGGACCGTCACGACGGCCGTGAGGCCCTCCAGGGCGTCGTCCTTGACGATGTCGTCCTCGGCGACGCGCAGCATCTTGGCGGAGCGCAGGACCTCGTTGACCGTCTTGGTGATGGCCTGCTCGAAGCCGGAGACGTGGGTGCCGCCCTTGGGGGTGGCGATGATGTTGACGAACGACCTGACCGTCGTGTCGTAGCCGGTCCCCCAGCGCAGGGCCACGTCGACGCCCAGCTCGCGGGTGACCTCGGTGGGGGTCATGTGCCCGCGGTCGTCGAGGACCGGGACGGTCTCCTTGAAGGTGCCCTGTCCTGTCAGGCGCAGCACGTCGCAGACGCCCTTGTCCTGCGCGAGGAACTCGCAGAACTCGCTGATGCCGCCGTCGAAGCGGAACGTCTCCTCGCTCTTGCCCACACCCTCCAGGTCCCGCTCGTCCCTGACCACGATGGTCAGGCCGGGCACCAGGAAGGCGGTCTGGCGGGCGCGCTGGTGGAGGTGGTCCAGGGAGAGCTTGGCGTCCTTGAGGAAGATCTGGCGGTCCGCCCAGTACCGCACGCGGGTACCGGTGCGGGTCTTGGGGACGCGCTTGCCCTTCAGCAGCCCGTTGCCCGGGTCGAAGGGGCTGTCGGGGCCCTGCTCGGTGAAGATGCCCGGTACGCCGCGGCGGAAGCTGATCGCGTGGGTGGAGCTGTTCCGGTCCACCTCGACGTCGAGCCTGGCCGACAGCGCGTTCACCACGGAGGCGCCCACACCGTGCAGACCGCCGGAGGCCGCGTACGAGCCGCCGCCGAACTTTCCGCCGGCGTGCAGCTTGGTCATGACGACCTCGACGCCGGACAGCCCGGTCTTGGGCTCGACGTCGACCGGGATGCCCCGGCCGTTGTCGCGCACCTCGACGGAGCCGTCGTCGTGGAGGATCACGTCGATGTGGTCGCAGTAGCCACCGAGAGCCTCGTCGACCGAGTTGTCGATGATCTCCCAGAGGCAGTGCATCAGGCCGCGGCTGTCGGTGGACCCGATGTACATGCCAGGGCGCTTGCGGACCGCTTCGAGCCCTTCGAGTACGAGCAGGTGCCGCGCGGTGTAGTTGGAACCGTCACGGTCTGCGGTCAGCAGCGCACTGGACGGCACGGACGTCTCGGCGGTCACGCGGTTCGCTCCTCGCTGAATTTGAAAACTGGCCCGGTGGGGTAAGGCCCGGCGTCGGTCACCGGTCAGAGGGTACCGATGCCTGGTAGAGCCGTTGTCACGCCACCCTCCTGATTTCTCATGCTAGTGCAGAGTCGCATGGGTGTTCGATCCCTCGATCGGGTGACGTGAACATCACGTTCCCTTCCGCGCATGAACCATTTAGGCTCCGGGCACGTCCTCATGAACAACCGGCAACCCAGCCGGGAGGACGAAACCGAGACAAGCAATGCGAAATCCGTAGAGCGACGCAATACGGCTCATTCGCCGCCAACCGGCAGCAGCAGCCACCTCGGGAAGAAGTTTCGAGGAAAAGCCACGAGCGGGAACGTTTTCGGCCTGGTTGGATGTTGACCCTGGTACGACAGCTCGTCGAGCTAGAGAAGAGGCGACGTGACTACTGTTCTGACCCCCGCGAGCCCCCTGACGGCCGCTGACCGCTGCGACCGCTGCGGCGCCCAGGCGTACCTGCGCGTCGTCCTGACCAGCGGTGGTGACTTGCTCTTCTGTGCCCACCACGGGCGCAAGTTCGAGCCGGAACTCAAGAAGATCGCCGCGGAAATACAGGATGAGACTGACCGGCTCACCGACGTGCCGGCCAAGGCAGTAGACGAGGACCGCTGACGCCTCGCATTACACGACGAGCCATGGGCCGGTCGCTGACCGGACGACGGGCGGCCACTCCCACGACCAAGGGGGGTGGCCGCCCGTTCTCGCGCCCGAGGCTCAGAAGTTCGCCGGCAGCACGGTCGAGACGCGGGTGTAGACACCCGGATTCTCGGCCTGCCCGCAGCCGCTGCCCCAGGACACCAGACCGATGAGCCGCCCACCGGCCACCAGCGGCCCGCCACTGTCCCCCTGGCAGGCGTCCTTGCCGCCGTGCGGGTCGCCCGCGCACAGCATCGTGTCGGCGCGGTACGCGGTCCCGAAGCCACTGGGGTAGGCCCGCTCGCACGCGGCGTCGGGCAGGACCTGGACACGCGCCGCACGCAGCGCGGAGGCGTAGGTCCCGTTCCCCGTGGTGTCCCCCCACCCGTACACGTCCGCGGCCGTCCCCGGCGCCTCGGCCGGGTCACCGGCACGGGCCGGTGTGATCACGTACGAATCGGGCAGCGGGCTCGCCAGCGTCAGTACGGCCAGGTCGTTGGCGTTGGCCGTCGGGTCGTAGTCCGGACTGATCCAGGTGCCGGTGACACGGACTTCCCGCCCGCCCGTGCCGCTGAGGGCGCTCCGGCCCGCGATGACCTTGAAGTCGGCGAGCTCCCAGGGCTCGCCGCCCAGGACGTCCCGGCCGAGGCAGTGGGCCGCGGTCAGCACCCGCGTGGGCGCCACGACCGCTCCCCCGCAGAACTGGCCCGCCCGCGTACCTCCGAACCGGTCACGGCTGGAGAGGGCCACGGCCCAGGGAGCGTCCGCGATCTGGGCGGGCTGCCCGCCCACCACGACACTGTCGGCGGCCGCGGGAGCGGCGGCCGCGAACGGACCGGCCGCCGTCGAGATCAGGCCCAGCGCAGCGGTGACTGCTCGGGCGATGGGGCGACGCATAGAGCCTCCTGACTCTCCGATGATGTCGGTTAACCCAGCGTCGTGCAGAGACCCGCACAGTGCACCCTCGCAAGGCCGAAGGGCCCGGCCCCCTCTCGGGGAACCGGGCCCTTCGGCTCGTACGACTCGGATCAGTCGAGGTAGTCGCGCAGCACCTGCGAACGGGACGGGTGGCGCAGCTTCGACATGGTCTTCGACTCGATCTGGCGGATGCGCTCACGCGTCACGCCGTAGACCTTGCCGATCTCGTCCAGCGTCTTCGGCTGGCCGTCGGTGAGGCCGAAGCGCATGGAGACCACGCCCGCCTCACGCTCGGAGAGCGTGTCGAGGACGGAGTGCAGCTGCTCCTGGAGGAGCGTGAAGCTGACCGCGTCGGCCGGGACGACCGCCTCGGAGTCCTCGATCAGGTCACCGAACTCGCTGTCTCCGTCCTCACCCAGCGGGGTGTGGAGGGAGATCGGCTCACGGCCGTACTTCTGGACCTCGATGACCTTTTCCGGGGTCATGTCGAGTTCCTTGGCCAGCTCCTCCGGGGTGGGCTCGCGGCCCAGGTCCTGGAGCATCTGGCGCTGGACGCGCGCCAGCTTGTTGATGACCTCGACCATGTGCACCGGGATACGGATGGTGCGGGCCTGGTCGGCCATGGCGCGGGTGATCGCCTGACGGATCCACCAGGTGGCGTACGTGGAGAACTTGTAGCCCTTGGTGTAGTCGAACTTCTCGACCGCGCGGATCAGACCCAGGTTGCCTTCCTGGATCAGGTCCAGGAAGAGCATGCCGCGGCCGGTGTAGCGCTTGGCCAGCGAGACGACCAGTCGGAGGTTGGCCTCCAGCAGGTGGTTCTTGGCGCGGCGGCCGTCCTCGGCGATGATCTCCAGCTCGCGCTTGAGCTTGGGCGCCAGCTTGTCGGAGTTGGCCAGCTTGTCCTCGGCGAACAGACCGGCCTCGATGCGCTTGGCGAGCTCGACCTCCTGCTCGGCGTTGAGCAGCGGGACCTTGCCGATCTGCTTCAGGTAGTCCTTGACCGGGTCGGCGGTGGCGCCGGCGACGGCGACCTGCTGCGCCGGAGCGTCGTCCTCGTCCTCGTCGGACAGGACGAAGCCCTTGTTCTCGCCCTCGGCCTCCTCGTCCTCACCCTTGCCGGGCGCGACGTCCTCGAGGAGCTCCTCGCCCTCGACGACCTCGTCGGCGTCCTTCTTGGAGGCCGTCTTCTTGGCCGTCGTCTTCTTGGCGGCCGTCTTCTTGGCCACCGTCTTCTTGGCCGCGGTCTTCTTCGCGGCCGCCTTCTTGGCCGGGGTTCCGGCCTCGTCGGCCGGGTCCGCGCTCTCTGCCGCCGGAGCCGCCGCGGCGGCCGAGACGGTCTTCGTCACGGTCGTCTTGGCGGTGACGGTCTTGGTGGCGGTGCGCTTGGCCGGGCTCTTCGCTGCGACGCTCTTGCGGGCGCGCTTCGGCGACTCCGCTGCACTGACCATCAGCGTCACACCCTCTTCCTCGAGGATCTGGTTGAGGCTGCGCAGAACATTCTTCCACTGGGTTGGCGGAATCTGGTCAGCCTCGAAGGCCCGACGCACGTCATCGCCGGCGATCTGCCCATCAGCCTTTCCCCGCTCGATGAGCGCCATCACAGACTCGGACTCGGCGATCTCCGGCGGGAGCGTACGGGATGTGCTGGCCGACACGAACAACCTCTCGGAACGATGGAAAACGGCTTCCGGCCCCGCCCATGTTCGGGCCGGAGCCGACGACCGTCGACGGGGAATGTGCCGACGGCGCGGGCTGGACCGGGGAACTGCACAGCGCCTGACACGGCTGCTGTATTCCTTCCTCGGCTGTCACCTCTTAGGTCATCGCACGACTTCGAAGAGTGTTACGCCCAATCCGCGTGGCCCGAGTCACACCCCATGTGCGACTAATCGGTCAGAACGGGTGTTCGTGGCGCATTCGCGCCGCCGGAACCCCCGCGGCCCCGGGGATCACGCCATGATCCCCGGGTTCCGCGCGGGTCCGGCGACACGCGATGCGCGCACTTCCGCCCACCCGGCCACGGCCGGGGTCAGTGCTCGCGCGGAGCGGGCACGACGCGCTCCACCTCCGGGTGGGCCGTGAGCAGCTGGCGCATGGCCGCCTCGGCCCCCTGGGCGTCGCCGGCCGCGAGGCAGTCGACGATACGTGCGTGGTGCGCCAGGCAGGACTCGCCGGGGCGGTCACAGCCGGTGACCGGGCCGCCGGAGACCTGCAGGGCGGCGGCGACGATGCCGGAGAGGTGCTCCAGCATGCGGTTGCCGGCGAGCTGGATCAGCAGGGAGTGGAACTCGGCGTCGGCCCGGGTGAAGGTGATGCCGTCACCCTGGGCGTAGGCGTGGCCCATGATCTCGACCATGTCGGACAGCCGCTGCTGGACGTCCTCGCGGCCGTGGCCTGCGGCGAGCCGGGCGGCGAGGGGCTCGATCGTCCAGCGCAGCTCGTTCAGCTCGCGGCGCTGGTCGTCGCGCTGCGGCCCGAAGGCGCGCCACTCGATGATGTCCGGGTCGAGCAGATTCCAATCGCTGACGGGCCTGACCCGGGTGCCGACGTTGGGACGGGCGCTGACCAGCCCCTTGGCCTCCAGCACGCGCAGCGACTCGCGCACGACGGTGCGGGAGACCTCGAAGCGCTGGCCGATCTCCTCCGGGACGAGCGGGCGGTCGGCGCCGAGGTCGCCGGAGACGATCATCTGCCCCAGCTGCTGGACGAGCTGGCCGTGCAGCCCTCGGCCGCGGCTGCCGGCGCTGCGACGCCCGACCCGGCCGAGGTCCGTCTCCACCCCCTCCCAGGAGGGCGGGCCCACGCGCTCGGAGACGGGCGCCTCCGCGTACGGGTAGCGATCGAGGTCGCCCGGGGCGCCGAGGCCGGAGTCGACGGGGCGGGCGGCGGTCATCATGGTGTGCGCAAGGGTACTCACGCATCCTTTGTCGGCGTTGCCCCGGTGGCCCTTGAGGTCTTTGGTGAAAAGCACACGAAAGGGTGATCGGCACCCGCTACACAATTGACGATTAATCGGACATAAGCGGGCATTTTCAAGAGAGTTACCGGGGAAACGGAAAGTTCCGATCTTGGAGTGATCACCAACGCGCTCTGCGATGAAGGCCGGTGATCAGATACGCGCAGAGCAGAGCGGTCAACGCGACGGCCAGCGCCACCCCCACGGGCTGCGCCACGACGCGCAGCGCACCCAGCAGCCAGCGGTCGGCCGCCGGCGGCCACTGCACGCTGGCGAATTCCCGCAGCCGACCCGGGAGTCCGGCGATCGACCGGCCCGTCGGCCCCCAGCTGACCAGCCGCAGCAGAGGGGCCACGACGACAGGCACCGAGAGCACCGCTGCCACTCCCGCCGTGGCGACGCGGAAGACGCCCGCCCCGAGCACCCCCGCCCAGGCGCAGCCGACGATCAGACCCAGCCAACTCGCACAGAGTGTGGGCCAGTTTTCGGGTACGGGAATCAACTCTCCGCCGTAGACGAGGCGGAGCGCCTCCAGATCGGCCACCACGACGAGCACGGCGAGGACCAGGGCCACGGCGGCCGCGACCGTCAGCTTGGCGAGCAGCAGCCCGAGCCTGCGCGGAACGACGCCGCGCCCCGTGGTGAGTGCCGGGTAGCGGTACTCGTCGCCGAACGAGAAGGCTCCGAGCAGTCCGGCGCCCAGTGCGGCGGGCGGCAGCGGTGAGACCGCGGGCCATCCGGCGAGCACCGTGGGCAGAGGTGTCCGGCCGCTGCGTGCGAGAAGCACCGAGATCACCACGGAGGCGACGAGGACGGCCGCCGCGACGAGCGGAGTCGCCGGCACCCCGAGCAGTCGGCGAATCTCGTACCGCAGCGGTCTCAGTGGCGAACGCGCCGGCCGCCGGGCCTTCGAGGGTCCGGGCTCGGAGGAGGCCACGGTTCGGCGCTCTGCGGACTCCGGGGCAGGCCCGGCGAGGTCCCGCGGGCCCGGCGGGGCGGTGTCTCCCACCTCGTCGGCCAGTTGGTGGATGAGAACTCCGTGCCGGAAGGCCGTCTCACCGATCGCGGCGCAGTCGCTGCCGTAGACGGAGAGGCGGTTTCCCCGTTCGGCGATCACTTCGACGGTACGGCGGGCCGCGCGCGCCTCCTGGGCGACCGCGGCGGCGAGCCGCGCCGCGTGGGGGGTCCTCACGGCCACGCGTGGGCGCAGGCGGGTACGGGCGAAGTCGGCCGCGTCCTGTGCCGCGACGAGCCGGCCCTTGTCGAGCGTGACGACCCGGTCGGCGTTGCGGGCCGCGCCCTTGGGATCCGTGGTGGTGTAGAGGACGGTGCCTCCGTCGGCGGCATGAGCCCGCAGGAGGTGGTGCAGCCACGCCTTCTCGCGGGCGGAGAGTCCGGCACCCGGCTCGTCGAGCAACAGCGTGTGGGGGTCGCCCAACAGCGCGGATGCGAGACCGAGTCGGCGATCCATGCCACGGGCCAGTCTGCCGATGCGCTGGTCATGGAGGCCCGTGAGCCCCACGAACTCGAGCATGTCGTCGGCCCTGGAAGCCGGGACACCGGCCGCGGCGCACAGCATCCGCAGCTGACTGCGCAGCGTCCGCGAAGGGTGTCCGGGAACGTCCCCGAAGAGCACTCCGACCTCACCGGCGGGGTGCGCGATGCGCTGCAGCGGGCGACCGCGGAAGTAGGTGACGCCTCGCCCCGGCTCGAGTTCGAGCATCAGCCGCAGGGCCGTGGTCTTGCCGGATCCGGCGGGGCCGAGAAGGGCGGTGACCTGACCCGGGCGTGCCTCGAAGGTGAGATCGTCCACGGCGGGCGGGAGGTCACGGCGGGGGCTGCTGGTGAGTCCGATGGCCTGGAGCATCGCTTCTCTCGCGGTAGGTGAGACCGCTCCGCGGCAGGGCGGCTATCCCAGCAAGATAACGCTACATTTCGGACTTTTGGTGCATGGTTGGGACCCCGGGTCGCCGGGGTCGGGCCGGATCGACGCGGTCAGACTTCAGGACGGAGCATGGGCGGGTTGAGCAGCGTTGCGCCGCCCGCGCGGAACAGCTGTGCGGGGCGCCCTCCCTGACGGGTCGTCGTCCCACCCGCCGGAACCAGGAACCCAGGTGTGCCGGTCACCTTCCGGTGGAAGTTGCGCGGGTCGAGTGCCACGCCCCACACCGCCTCGTAGACCCTGCGGAGCTCGCCGACCGTGAACTCCGGCGGACAGAACGCCGTCGCCAGCGAGGAGTACTCGATCTTCGATCGGGCCCGTTCCACACCGTCGGCCAGGATCTTCGCGTGGTCGAAGGCGAGCGGCTCGGCCTGCTCCTCGCGCTCGGCCGCACCGTCCTTGCCGAGCACCTCCTCCACCGGTGCCCAGCGGGCACTGTTCGCGTCGCCGCCGGCGCGTGGGGCGGGCAGATCCGGCGCGAGAGCCAGATGAGCGACGCTGACCACCCGCATCCGGGGGTCGCGCTGCGGGTCACCGTAGGTGGCCAGCTGCTCCAGGTGGGCACCATTGCCGGGCATGGGCGCCGGGGTGCCCGGGTCGTGGACGCAGAGCCCCGTCTCCTCCACCAGCTCACGCGCGGCCGCCGCACCGAGGTCCTCGTCGGCCCGGACGAAGCCGCCGGGCAGCGCCCACCTGCCCTGGAACGGTGTTTCCCCTCGTCTCACCATGAGGGCGCACAGCGCGTGGCGCCGCACGGTGAGTACGACCAGATCGACGGTGACGGCGAAGGGTGGGAAGGCCGACGGGTCGTAGGGAGGCATGCCGTGATCATAGTCGTCTTCCTGACGATAAACACGCCCCTGCCGTGCATCGACGACGACTTCTTCGCGGTTCCCCGCGGCGTCCCGCGCCATGTCGAGCGGCATCCGATCAGACCCCCAGCTGGAGGCCGTCTGCGGCCTCCTCGACCATGCCGAGACCGAGCCGGCTCACCCGCGCGGAGAACGGCTCACCGGCGACCCGGACGTCCGACAGGCGGACCGCGCCGAGCGGCGCCGACCGGACGGGGTGGAGGGCGACCGTGCCCCCCGGTGCGTCGGGCCGGATCCCCACGAGGGCCGTCATGAGGTGGACGGCGCCGGCGGCGGCGACCGCGGCGGGCCGACAGGCCGCCGGATGCGGAACCGGGACCGCGCCCGCCGTCCGCACACTGCCCGCGTACATCTCCGGCAGCCGGTAGCCGAAGGCCTCCGCCGCGTCGAGGGTGCCCTTCAGCAACGACGCCGCCTCTTTCTCGTATCCCTCCGCGGCGAGACCAGCCACCGCCACCACCGTCTCGTGGACCCTGACCGCTCCCGCCCGGTGACCGAACGGGTTGTGGCCCGG
This sequence comes from Streptomyces sp. NPDC127129, assembly GCF_042671585.1. Lineage (NCBI taxonomy): Bacteria > Bacillati > Actinomycetota > Actinomycetes > Kitasatosporales > Streptomycetaceae > Streptomyces > Streptomyces sp. NPDC127129. Next base: position 98,490 of record NZ_JBHXTV010000019.1, on the reverse strand, counting down.
CTCCTTGGTTCCGAGGCTGCGCAGGCCCCAGCCCGAGTCCAGCGCAGGGGTGCCCAGCAGCCGGGCCAGCTGGTCCGTCGCGGACCCGTCCAGCAGGCCGGGTGCGTACCGCCCACCGCCCAGAAGCCCGGTGTCGAGGAGGTGCGCCGCCCAGCCGCCGAGCTGTGTCCACGGCCGGCCGCCCGGCGCCAGGGCCGCGGCGGGCCTGCCCCCTGACCGGTCGTCGATCCAGAACTCATCCCGGAACCGCTCGCGCAGCGTGCGGGCCCAGTCCCGCCAGCCGTCTCCCCCGGGTCGGCCGCAGGCGTCGAGCAGGTCGGCGCCGAGAACGGCCGCGCGGTGGGCGTGGGCCTGTGTCTCGGCCCGCCGCGGCCCGGCGGGCCCCGGGTCCGGGACGAACCCGTGCGGGTCGGCCGCGGTACGGAGCCAGCCCAGGCACCTCTCCGCGACGGGGAGGAGTTCCGCGAGGTCCTGCTCGGGCAGGCCCCAGCGTCTGGCCTCCGCGAGGACCGTGGGAAAGGCGAGGGTGGCCTCGATTCCCGTACAGCGAGGCGGGAGGAAGGGGCCCGCGTCTCTGAGCGGGCCGGGAATGCGCCCACCCGCCGGCCCGGGTCCGTCGAGCTGGGTCCGGGCCAGGGCCCGGAGCGTCGTGACGGCGAGCCGAGTCCCGAGGGGGAGCGCCATCCGTGCGGCCCAGAGCGCCTCGGCGGTGACCGGTCCGCAGCGCCACGGCACCCCGGCGGCAAGATGGACGTCGGCCGGGTGATCCGGGTCGCGCTGGAGGAGCGCCCGCAGGTCGTCGACGGCGACCCGCAGCAGCTCGCCGATCCGGGGGTCGTCCCCTTCCGCGTGGACCTCCGCGAGCCCGACGCCACCGGGGCGGCCGGTACCCGGCCCGGTGGGACCGGGCAGTCCGTGGGGGCGGTCGCCCCGCACTCTGAGCTCGATGGTCCGGGCGGATCCGGGAGCGAGGTCGACCTCCCAGCGCAGGAGTCCCGCAGCCGCCAGGGCGTCCGTCGGCGGCGGGTCGGCGCTGACGGAGGCGCACCGGCCGTCGGCGGCGGTCCAGCGCATCCCCGTGCCGTGGACGCTCGCGACGATGTCGGCTCCCGCCCTCCCGGCCGCGACGGCACCCAGATCCGCGAGATCCGTCCCCAGAGAGATTTCCACCGGGAGCCTGAGCGGCCTGGCGGCGAAGCTGCGCAGCGTGATCCGCTCGGTTCCGTCCGCGCTCCGCGAGCGCTCGACGGTGAGCCCGGGGTCGGGCCCGGAGTCTCCCGCCGTTCGGACCACGGAGAGGAAGACGGCACGGTCCGCGGCGTCCTGGCGGCCCGAGAGTGCGAGGGGCTCACGGCCCGCCACCCGCAGCACGCAGCGGGAGAGGAGGCGTCGTCCGGAGGCGTAGACCCCTTCGAGACCGTGTCCGGTGAGTTGTCCGTGCTCGGAGGAGACAGCGAGGGCCGGCAGGGCGACGCAGAGGAAGGCGTCGTGCACCGACGGAAGCTCCGGCGGCCGTACGCCTCCGGGCGGCCTGAGGCTGGTGGCGGGTGCTTGTGCGGCCGGGAGTCCGGGGGCTGGGGCGGGACGGGTGGCCATGGGTGGTGTGCGGTGCTCTCTGTGCGGTCCGGACTGCCGATGAGGGGTCGGCGGCACGGGTCGTCGGGCTCCGCCACTGACGTGAACGCCGCTGTGGGTGGCCGGGTCACGGGCGTCATCACCTCCTCCTCGTCCCGCGCCGTCCGCCGCGCCGTGCCGCCGCATCCCGCGGCGGCCTGGGCGAGGTCTTGCCGGGACGGGTTCCGGCGCCCCTCCGGGCCTGCCTGACGGGCTTGGCCGGCTTGGCCACCCGCACCGGCTTGGGCCGCTCGACGGTCCCCTCCGCCCGTTCCACCTCGGCCGTCGACGCGAGGGCGTCCTGGGAGCCGATCGGCCGGGCCTCGACGCGGGCCTCCACGGCAGCGGCCGCCCGCGATCCCCGCTCGTGCCTCAGGCAGCTGCGCAGCGACTCGGGGTCGAGCCCCTCGTTGCAGGCCTGGTGCAGCAGTCGGGCGAAGACGTACTCGGGGTCGGCGTCCAGCGCGAGGCCCAGCGCGGCGCGGGCCGCCGGTTCGTCCCCGGTGGACCAGGCCACCCAGCCGGCGAGGGTGAGCGGGGCCGCAGCGTGCTCGTCGAAGGGGGCGACGCAGCGCCGGGCCAGCGCGCGCCACAGGCGCAGGGCAGAGGCGCCCTCGCGGCCCTCCATCCACTCGGCGGCCTGGTCCCGCGTGTCCCGGTCCTGAAGGCCGAGGATCAGGGCCGCGGCCTCGTGGGCCCCGATCGACGCGTCGTCCGCCGCATCCTGCTCGGCCGTCCCGTCGCGGCGCCCGGGGCTCGTCACGGGTGTGCTCGCCGTGGTGTCGGCCCCGCCGGACGGGATGTCGAACCGCCGGAGCACGTCCCGGGCGAGCTTGAGCGTCGCCTCCCTGACTTCGGTCCGCCCGACGCCGGGCGGGCCGTCGAAGATCTTGGGGACGATCAGGGTCGAGCCCTCGTTGAGCGCCTTGCGCTGCTGTTCCTCGCCCGGCCACGAGGGACGGGGCTTGAGCCGTGCCTCCATGTCCCGCAGCGATCCGCGGACCTGGATTCCGGCGTAGGCGGCCGAGGCCGCCATGACCGACGTTCCGGTGAGCGCCATCGGTGTGCCGTCGGGCGGGCAGCAGCGGGTGTCGGGGCAGCAGTAGGAGAAGTACAGGCCGTCGGAGATGCAGAGGGCTTCGTAGACGGGAATGTCGAGTGCGCCGCAGGCGGTGCGCAGGCGCTGCGAGAAGGGGCGCAGCCGCTCCATCACATGCCGGCCCGTCTCGCCCGGTGCCGGGTCCTGGCAGAGGAAGACGACGATGCCGTCCGGGCGGGTGCCACGGCGGGCGCAGCCGTCGACGAGGCACTCCGCGAGCTGTTCCGCCGTCGAGGCCCATTCCTTCGACGATCGCGGGATGCCGAGCCTGACCCGGCCGCCGAATCGTCCGAGCTCGCCGTGGAGGGCGACGAGGACGACGGAGTCGCTGGGATGGAAGCCGAGCATGAAGGGCAGGGCGTCGGCCAGTTCGGCGGGGCCGCGCAGGGTGATCTGCTGAGTTTCGGTCGTTCCACGGAATTCGTGCGGGTTCGTGTTCATGGTCACGACGGTCTCGCGAGGAGAGCCGACTCCGAAAGCCCTGTGGATAACTCGGCAGCGAGGCCCTCACCAGGTTTTCCACAGGTTTCGAGGCGCGTTCGCGCATTGTCCGAGTCATCGGGTTGCATGGGGGCATGACCAACGCAGAGCGCCTCCCCGACCGCGCGGCCCTCCGAGCCACCGCCGACGCCGTACTCGCCCGCCTTGTCGGCGATCCCACGGGCACGGCGAGACTGCGTGAGGACCAGTGGCGTGCCATCGAGGCGCTTGTCGCGGACAAGCGGCGTGCGCTGGTCGTCCAGCGGACCGGGTGGGGCAAGTCCGCGGTGTATTTCGTCGCGACCTCGCTGCTGCGCGAGGCCGGCAGCGGTCCCACCGTGATCGTCTCTCCCCTCCTGGCGCTGATGCGCAACCAGGTGGAGGCGGCTGCCCGTGCGGGCATCCGCGCCCGCACGATCAATTCGTCGAACACGGAGGAGTGGGAGACGGTCCAGGAGGAGGTGGCGGCGGGCGCGGTCGACGTCCTGCTGGTCAGTCCGGAGCGGCTCAACAACCCCGGCTTCCGCGACGAGGTCCTTCCCCGGCTGGCCGCTGCCACGGGCCTGCTCGTGGTCGACGAGGCCCACTGCATCTCCGACTGGGGTCATGACTTCCGGCCCGACTACCGGCGTCTGCGGACGATGCTGGCCGAGCTGCCGGCGGGTGTTCCCGTGCTCGCCACCACGGCCACGGCCAACGCGCGGGTGACGGCCGACGTCGCCGAGCAGCTCGGTACGGGCGCGGGGACCGACGCACTGGTGCTGCGCGGGCCGTTGGACCGGGAGAGCCTGAGCCTCGGTGTCGTCCGGCTGCCCGACGCCGCGCACCGGCTGGCCTGGCTGGCCGATCACCTCGGCGAGTTGCCCGGTTCGGGGATCATCTACACGCTGACGGTGGCCGCCGCCGAGGAGGTCACCGCATATCTGCGCCAGTGCGGCCACACGGTCTCGTCGTACACCGGCCGCACCGAGAACGCGGACCGGCAGCAGGCCGAGGAGGACCTGCTGGCCAACCGGGTCAAGGCTCTGGTGGCGACGTCGGCTCTGGGCATGGGGTTCGACAAGCCGGACCTGGGTTTCGTGGTGCACCTCGGTTCGCCGTCCTCCCCCATCGCGTACTACCAGCAGGTGGGCCGGGCCGGGCGTGGTGTGGAGCATGCCGAGGTGCTGCTGCTGCCGGGCAAGGAGGACGAGGCGATCTGGCAGTACTTCGCGTCGGTCGCCTTCCCGCCCGAGGAGCAGGTGCGCCGCACCCTCGACGTCCTGGCGCAGGCGGACCGTCCGCTGTCGCTCCCCGCCCTTGAACCTCTCGTGGAGCTGAGGCGGACCCGGCTGGAGACGATGCTCAAGGTGCTCGACGTGGACGGTGCCGTGCACCGGGTGAAGGGTGGCTGGACGAGTACGGGTCGGCCCTGGGTGTACGACTCCGAGCGCTATGCCTGGGTGGCGCGCCAGCGGGCGGCCGAGCAGCAGGCGATGCGCGAGTACGCGGCGGGGACGGGCTGCCGGATGGAGTTCCTGCGGCGCCAGCTGGACGACGAGGAGGCCGCGCCGTGCGGCCGCTGCGACAACTGCGCGGGCTCCCGGTTCGACCCGAAGGTGAGTGACGCGGCGCTCGATGCCGCCAAGGGGGAGCTGGGCCGTCCCGGCGTGGAGGTGGAGCCGCGCAAGATGTGGCCGACCGGACTCGCGGCGGTGGGTGTCGATCTGAAGGGCCGTATCCCCGCGGGCGAGCAGTCGTTCGGCGGGCGGGCGCTGGGGCGGCTCTCGGACATCGGCTGGGGGAACCGGCTGCGTCCGTTGCTGACCGAGCGGGCGCCCGACGGTCCGGTTCCGGACGATGTCGTGCAGGCGGTGGTTCGGGTGCTCGCCGACTGGGCCAAGGGTCCCGGGGGTTGGGCGTCCGGCGCGCCGGACGCTCCGGCCCGGCCCGTCGGCGTGGTGACGGTGGCTTCGCGCAGCAGGCCGCAGCTGGTCGGCTCGCTCGGGCAGCGGATCGCGGAGATCGGCCGGATGCCGCTGCTGGGGACTGTCGAGTACGCGCCGGAGGCCGAGGAGCTGCGGATCTCCCGGACCAACAGTGCCCAGCGGGTGGTCGGGCTGCACCAGGCTCTGACGGTGCCTCCCGCCCTGGCGGAGCGACTGGGCTCGGCCGGGGGTCCCCTGCTGCTTGTTGACGATCTGTCGGACAGTGGTTGGACGCTCGCCGTGGCGGCCCGACTGCTGCGCCGCTCGGGTGCCGAGGGGGTGTACCCCCTGGTATTGGCCGTCCAGGCGTGAAACGGGGAGTGAACAGTGGGTGTCTGGGCAGGGATATGAGTGTCATACCAACCCATTCCAGTCAGCGGCCTCAATTGCTCGTTGCCGCCCGCGCACGGGCCCGCAAGAATTGGGAAACCGCCCGGCATGGCCCCGTACGCGGTCCGGAAGGACTGTGCCGTGGTGCGCCCTCACTCGCCCCTGCCCGCCCAACGGGCGCGTATCCGAAGGGAGGACCGTGACCTTCGGATTCGCTCCGTCCGCAGCCGCCTCGATCGCCTCGTCCGAGTCCGCCAGCCGCCTCGCTCGGATATTGGAGCCCGCCGAGTGGGCGGCCGCCGGAATCCCGCTGCTGCGCAATCCCCGTGAGGTCGTCGGCGGACTGCACACACGCCATCGGCCGACGCCCGCGACGGCGGTCGTCGCGGTGCTCGACCACGAGGAACGGCTCATCGCCAGCGCGTCGTTCACGCGTCGTCCGGTCATCGCGGACGGCTGGGAGTTCCGTAACGCGCTCCTGGCCCATCTGCGTCGCGTGATCCCGCACGACCTGCGTCGGCGTACGCCGGTACGGACTGCCGTGCTGCTCTACTGCCGCGAGGGCGACGAGCGTTGGACGGAGGAGGACGGCGCCTGGATGTGGGGGCTGCGGGACGCCTGCACGCTCCACGGGCTGCGCTGCGGTGCGTACATCGCGCTCACCCGGGGCGGTTGGCAGGTGCTGGGCGAGGGCCGCGGCGGCCGGCACCCGAGCCTGGGCTCACGTCCCGACGCGCTCGGTGATACCGCCTCCGAACGAGGCATCTTCGCTCCGCGCACGGCCGGCGGTGCCGCCGAACCGCTGCGCCGGACCGCGGCCCGCTGAGAGGGACCCGCCGGTGCGCGGGACCACGGCCCGGCCGCCCGCGAGGGGCAGCCGGGTCAGGACCGCGGAAGGCTCTCCGGCTCAGACACCCGCGCCGAGCACGGCGTTGATGCGCTGCGGGTCGCCGCAGACGATGAGCAGCGTGGTCGCGCGTCCCATCGCCAGGGGCAGCGTCCGAGCGGCGACTTCGTCGCTCGGACCGTTGACCGCCACGACGACGACGGGCCGGGCCGCGGCACGCTCCACGGCGGAGGCGTCGGCGAAGAACACGTCGTCGCCGGCGTCCTGCTGCGCCCAGTAGGCGGTCTCGCCGAAGGACAGCTCGTGCGCGGCCCACGGGTGCTGCTCACCGGTGGTGAGCACGAGGATGTCGCCGGGGGCACGGCCGCTCTCCAGGAGCAGATCGACGGCCTCTTCGGCGGCGTCGATCGCGCCGTCGACCGGGGCCGGGATCAGCTGGATCTGCGGTCCGGACCGCTGTTCGGAACGATTCTCCGTGCGGGAGGACGGGGACTGCCCGGCACCGGGGTGCGGGCGCGGTACCGGCGGCGCGGGGCGAGCCGGTCCTGGACCGGGACGCCCGGGACGCGGCGAAGCCGCGGAACGCGGACCGGGTACGGGACGGGGGGTCGGCGCGGGGTGGCCTGCGGCCGTGCCGCGGGGACCCTGGGCACTCTCGTGAATCTGAGGCTCCTCGGGGATGAGAGGCATGGGTGGATGTCTATCAAACGCCGGTGCGCGAAGCTCCGGCGGGTGTGCACAATCGTGCGACCCGGCTGTCGGCATGGGCCTGCCGGGAAGTTCAGAAGTCGAAGCCGAGTTGGCCCCCGCTTTCCAGTGCGACCGCCTCGGCGGAGATCCGGACCTTCTTGAGGTGGCTCCACTGAGGCAGCGCGTCGAGATACGCCCAGGAGAGGCGGTGGTACGCCGTGGGCCCCAGCTCTCGCAGGGCGGCCTTGTGGACCGGTGAGGGGTAGCCCGCGTTGTCGCCGAACCCGTACGCCGCACACTCCTGCGCCTCGGTCTCCAGCTCGGCCATCATCGCGTCGCGTCGGACCTTGGCGATGACCGAGGCCGCCGCCACGGCGACGCAGGACTGGTCGCCCTTGATCACCGTACGGACCTGCCACGGGCTGCCGAGGTAGTCGTGCTTGCCGTCGAGGATCACCGCGTCGGGGCGTACGGGCAGGGCGTCGAGCGCGCGCACGGCGGCGAGCCGGAGCGCGGCGGTCATGCCGAGTTCGTCGATCTCCTCGGGGGAGGCGTCGCCGAGGGCGTAGGCGGTGACCCACTTCTCCAGCTCCGCGGCCAAGGCGGTGCGGCGCTTGGGGGTGATCAGCTTGGAGTCCGTGAGTCCCTCGGGGGGCCGCCGCAGGCCGGTGATGGCCGCGCAGACGGTGACGGGCCCGGCCCATGCCCCGCGTCCGACCTCATCGACCCCGGCGATGATCTTGGCGCCGGTGGTGGCTCGGAGCGAGCGCTCGACGGTGTGAGTGGGTGGTTCGTAGGGCATGGCGCCAGACAGATTACGCCGATCGGGACCGCCCGCGATACCCGGATTCCCATCGGATGTCCGAAGCGGCCGGAAGAAGCCCTCGGGGACCCCGCTCCGGCGTGTTCTGATCGATCATCGCGACGCCTCGGGCGTCGCCCCTGTTCCTCCCCGCGGCGGGGCGGAACAGGGGGCCACACGTACAAACGGACGGATGGTCACGTCCGGGTTCAGGGAGAGCCGTACGAATCGCCGTACCAGGCGCCGTCCGCGTACGGGTCGTACTCGTCCTCCCTGCTCGGCCTGCCGCATTCGGCAGGAGTGCGGTCGATCCCACGCTCCGCCAGGATCGAGCGCGCCCGCGCCTCCGACCAGCTGGTGGCGTACCAGCTGCCGTCGTTCTCACCCAGGCGCTCCTCGATGTCGAGGAGCGCGCAGGAGCGCTGCGGCTCGGGGAGCCGGTCGAGTGCGGGTACGGCATCGGCCGAGAGGCCCGCGAGATAGGGCACGTCGATCTTCCCGGAGCTGCTGAACCGCTCGACGTTCTGTTCGGCGACGATGGCGTCGGGGGAGGCCAGTCCGAAAAGGAGCATGCCCGCGGCGGCGCTCACGGCCACCGCACGGGGCAGCAGGCGGGCGCCGAAGATCCCCGCGGCCATGATCAGCAGGATGATCAGACCCAGCCACATCTCCATGGCGGCCACCGAGATCCGCAGCCGCGTGAGCCCGTACGCGTCCACGTACAGGTCCATTCTGCGCAGTGCCGAGGCGACCACGACCAGAGTGAGGAGGCACAGGGTACCCAGGACGGCGCGTACGAGGGTGTTGTCGCGCGCATCCGAGCGCGGCGCCCAGCGCAGGGCGAGGCCGATCACCACGAGGGTGAGCAGGGTCGCCATGAGGAGCTGCCAGAAGCCCTGCCGGGCGTACTCGGAGTAGGTCAGGTCGGTCTCGCGGAGGACCTTGTCGTATCCGCCGAAGAGGACGGCGAGTTGGACCGCGTTGAACGCCGCGAAGAGCAGGTTCAGCACGATGAGGGGCAGCGCCCACTCCAGGCGGGCCCGAGCCTTGCCGGGGCGGACGGCCATCCGGTCCCAGCGCAGCGGTGCGGCGGCGGTACGGGCGACGGCGATCGCGCCGAACAGTCCGAGCAGGAAGAGGGAGAGCCGCCAGGGCGCCTGCTCCAGTGAGATGTCGGGGATGAGCGCGCCGAGCAGATCGGCGAAGGCGGCGTCGGCGCCGGCGAACAGCGCGCCGAAGACGACGAGCAGGACGACGGCCACCGCGACGGTCCGTACGACCGGACCCCACCGGCCGCGCGAGCCGTCGGCCCGGTGGCGCACCCCGTGCCAGAGCCAGGCGGTACCGGAGCCGAGGGAGTCGAAGAGTCCGACGGGGGCGAGCAGGACGCTCGGCCAGCTCCGGCCACCGTGCAGGGCCAGGGCCGTCACTCCGAGGGCGGTGACGATCGCGAGGAAGGTCGGCCAGCCGGCGTCCCGCAGCGCGGGTACGGCGAGGAGGGCGAGACCGCCGATCGCCCAGACCAGCGTCCAGGGCCGCAGTCGGCGGCCGGCCGCCCGCGCGGCGAACGCGGCCGCGAGGACCGCGGGAGCGGCCACGATCATCAGGTTGACCCCGAGGCCCTCGCCCAGGAGCAGGGCGCTGAGCAGGGCGGTCGCCAGGACGGCCCAGAGCGTCGGAGCCGTCACCGGGGCCGGGGCCGCGGGGCGCAGTCGGTTGAGCCAGGGCTCGCTCGGAGGCACGGGTGGCGCCCAGGGGTACGCCGGTCTGACGCCCGGCACCCCGGCACCCGCCACGGCCCGCGCCTGCTGCGGCTGGCCCTGGGGCTGCGGCCGTGGCTGCGGCTGGATCTGGGGCTGCGGCGGGCTGTGCGGCTGCGGCTTCACCGTCGGTACGGCGCCGGACGGCGGCGTACCTGCGGAGCTCTGCGGCTCAGCGGCAGGCTTCGCCTCAGCTCTGTCCTGCGGTGGCGGTTCGGACGGTATGTCGGACACGGGACCCCCTCCCGACCCGGTCGCGTTCGGTGCCGTGGCGGCGGAAGGGAGCGGTCCGGGTGTCGCGTCGGCGCGCTCTCGTCATGATCAGCGCTGCGGAGTGGCCGACTCTAACGCCGGTCCGGCCCGTCGGACCCGGCCGGGGGGCGCTGTGTCAGGACCGTGACACTCAACGTCCCGTTCCAGGGGTGCCGGACGACGTTCAGGACCACGCCGCCAGGGACCGGAACCCCGGGGCACGGTCGGCCGGCGCCGGCCGACCGCACCCTGGGGCGGGGAAAACCTCGGACTTCAGGGACGGACAGACGTCGGCAGCCACTCCGGCAGGTCCTCGGTCCGCTCCAGCCAGGATGCGGGCGGCGCGCCGGCCGTGCTGGAGGCCACGACACCACCGGCGATGGCGCAGGTGGTGTCGACGTCCCCACCGACCTGGGCGGTCGTCCAGAACACCTGCTCGTAGTCGCCGAGGGCCCGGGCCGCCGACCAGAGTGCGAACGGGACGGTGTCGTGGGCGCTGGTGCGGCGCCCGCTGCCGAGCACCGCCGCCACGGTTGCGGCATCGCCGTAGTCGAGCATGTCGCGTGCGCGGCGCAGCCCCGCGCCGACGGCGCTGCGCGGCACGAGGGCGACGACTCCGTCCAGCAGGTCCGTGGGCTTCGGCGGACCCGCGGGATCCGCCGCGAGCGCGGCGGCGGCCGCCACGGCCATGGCCCCGACGACGGCTTCGCGGTGCTGGTGCGTGGTGTACGCGGAGATCTCGGCCTGATGGGTCGCCTGCTCCGGGTCGTCCGCATACCAGGCGCCGAGCGGGGCGATCCGCATCGCGGCACCGTTGCCCCAGGACCCCTGTCCGTTGAAGAGCGCGGCGGCCAGTTCACGCCAGTCGCCGCCCTCCCGGATGAGTCGGAGCATCCGGTTGACCGCGGGCCCGTAGCCCCGGTCGAAGTCGTGATGCTCGGCGAACGAGTGAGCGAGCGCGTCCTGGTCGATCCGGTCGTGCCGGGCGAGCACGGCCAGGACCGAGCAGGCCATCTCGGTGTCATCGGTCCACTGCCACGTTCCCGACGGCAGTTCGCGTCGTTTGAGCAGCGGATAGTTGACGGGGACGAAGAACTGGGAGCCCAGGGCGTCTCCCACGGCCAGCCCTCGAAGGCTGGCCAGGGCGCGTTCGAAGCGCCGGTCGAGAGAGGAGTCAGCGGTCATCGCTGAACCACTCTATCCGGTGTGGCCGTACGGTTCCGGGGTACGCCAGTGCTCGAACGGCCGGTCCAGGCTGTATCGGCCGTCCTCGCCGAGGAGCAGCGTCCGCGTCTCCCCGTTGCCCGGGTTGGACAGGGACTCGAACTCGGCGACGGTCCAGTGGAACCAGCGCATGCAGAACAGCCGCATCGTCAGCCCATGGGTGACCAGCAGGACGTTCGGGGGGTGGTCCGGCGCCTCGAAGCTGCGGTAGAGGCTCTCCAGGAACGCGCCGACCCGGTCGTACACGTCCGCTCCCGACTCGCCCTGTGCGAAGCGGTAGAAGAAGTGCCCGTACGCGTCGCGGTAGGCCTTCTGGAGACGTACGTCGTCCCGGTCCTGCCAGTTCCCCCAGTCCTGCTCCCTCAGCCGCGGCTCCTCCCTCACCCGGACCTGTCCGGGGTCGAGCCGGAACGCCCGGAACGTCTGGTGGGTGCGGCGGTACGGAGAGACGTACACGCTGACCTGTTCCTCCCCGAACAGGTCCCGTAGCCGCTCCCCCGTCTCACGCGCCTGCAGTTGACCGGTGTCGGTGAGTCTGAGCGCGTGGTCGGGCTCCCGCTCGTACACCGTGTCGTCGGCGTTGCCTTCGGACTCTCCGTGCCGTACGAGGACGATGCGCCGCGGTCGTGCCATGTCATGACCCTAGATGGCCACCCCCACCCGGGCTCTGCCGGGGAGGCGTCCGGCGTCCATCCGGCGTATGGCGCCGGTGAACCGGCGGCGCAGCTGCCGGTCGTGCGAGACCACGACCAGGGCTCCGGCCCACTGCTCCAGCGCCTCTTCCAGCTCCTCGACAAGGCCGAGGGCCAGGTGGTTGGCGGGCTCGTCGAGCAGCAGCAGGTCGACGGGCCGGGCCAGCAGGCGGGCGAGGGCGAGCCTGCGGCGCTGCCCGGCGGAGAGGCTGCCGACGGGTACGTGGAGGTCGCCCGGCCGGAACAGTCCGAACGAGAGGAGCAGTTCCCTCTGCTCGTCCTCCGTGAGCGCCAGCCCGCGGCCGAAGGTGGAGAGGACACGCTCCGCGGGGCGGTGGGCCGGTATCTCCTGGGCGAGGAACCCGATCCGGCCGCTGCGTCGGACTTCCCCGCCGTCCGGCTCGATGAGCCCCGCCATGACGCGGAGCAGCGTGGATTTGCCCGCCCCGTTGCCGCCGTGGATCAGGAGCTTCTCCCCCGCCCGGACGGTCAGCCTGTCGATGGCCAGCCGGTCCGCCACACGCACCGCAGTCAGCGAGATCACCTCCCCCTCGGCTCCTCCTGCGACCGGCCGTGCGGCGAAGGTGAGCGGCCGCGGGGGCTTGGCGACCGGTTCGGCCCGGAGGCGGCGCAGTCGCTCCTGGGCGTTGCGGACCCGGCCGGAGACCGATGCCTGGACCCGGCCGCCGGCCCGGTCGTACGCCATCTTGTTGTTGTCCTTGATCGAGCGCCCCAGGGCCACTCCATGGGCGGTGGTCGTGGCGTAGGCCTCGAGCCGGGCCGTCTCCTCGTGCCAGGCCTCGTACTCCTGCTCCCAACGCTGCCGGGCGGCCGCGCGCTCGGCGCGGAAGCCGGCGTACCCGTTCCCGTACCGGACGACCGTGCGCCGGTCTGCGTCGACCTCCAGGACGGACGTCACGACCCGTTCCAGGAAGACCCGGTCGTGAGAGACGGCCACGACCGTGCCGTGGTGGGCCAGCAGTGCCTCCTCCAACCAGTCCAGGGCCTGTTCGTCGAGATGGTTGGTGGGCTCGTCCAGCAGGAGCACCTCGGGCGCGGCGGCGACGGCGCAGGCGATGCCGAGCCGGGCCTGCTCGCCGCCGGACAGGCTGGCGAGCAGGCGCTCTCGGCCTATGGAGGCGAGCCCGAGACCGTGCATGGCCTTGTCGACACGTGCGTCCGCTTCGTAGCCGCCGCGCAGTTCGAAGAGCGTGAGCAACTCTCCGTAGGCGTCGAGTTCCTTCGCTCCGGCCGCGGCGAGCGTCGCCTCGCTCTCACGGAGCCGCCGTTCCAGGGTCCGGAGTTCGGCCAGGGCGTCGTCGATCGCGTCGCCCACGGTGTGGTCGGCCGAGAGGCGTGGGGTCTGCGCGAGCATTCCCGTGCCGCCCTCCGCAAGGGTCGTGACCTCCCCCTCGTCGGGCCCTTCGCGACCCGCGAGCAGACGGAGAAGGGTGGATTTTCCCGCCCCGTTCTCCCCCACGATCCCGATTCGCTCACCCGGGCGCACCGTGAGCGAGATCCGGTCGAGCAGCAGGCGCTCGCCGCGGGACACGGTCACGTCGTGCAGAGAAATCTGTGTAGGCAAGGGCGCCTCCGGTTTCGGTCGACAGGACATGGCCGCCTCCGGTAAATGCAACGGAAGTGGCATTACGAAGACTATGGCAGACTCGGCCTCCTAACGCAACGGGAGTCGCAATTGAACGCGTCGATGGAAACGGACCAGACACCTCCGCCCGGCAGCCGTCGTCCCGGCGGCCGCACCGCGCGCACCCGGGCGGCCGTGCGCGACGCCGTCCTGACGGGGCTGGCCGAGCACGGTTATCCGGCCCTCACCGTCGAGTACGTGGCGGAGCATTCCGGAGTGCACAAGACGACGCTCTACCGTCGCTGGGGCAGCCTCGAAGGGCTTCTCGCGGACGCCCTGGTCCTCGCCGGCGAGGACAGCTGGACACCGCCGGACACCGGAAGCCTGGAGCGCGACCTGCGGGCGCTGGCCCGCGAGGTGGTCGACTCCTTCTCCGACCCCGCCGCATCCGCGGCTCCCACCGCGTTCGTCGGCGCCGCCTTCCAGTCGGAGCGCGCCGCGGACGCGCTGCGGGCCTTCTACACGGAGCGCTTCACCCGCTGCGAAGCGGTCGTCGAACGTGCCGTGGCTCGCGGCGAAGCGCCGGAGGGCACGGACGCGGGCGCGGTCGTGCGCGCCGTCTCGGCGCCCCTGTTCCTGCGCCTGTTCGTCACCCGCGAGCCGGTCGACACGGCGCTGGCCGACCAGTCGGCCCGCGCGACGGCGACCGCGGTCGCGGCGGGGGCCTACCTCACACCGTCGAACCTTGCCGAAACACCGTCGAACCTCGCCGAACCAGCCGAGCCCGGCAGCTAGGCCGATCCCACCGGTCCAGCCGATCTCACCGGTCCCGGCGGTCCCGGCGGTCCAACCAGCCCCGGCAAAGGCGTGATCAGACCGTCCAGGACGCCTCGAGCTGCACCACGTCCCCGCTGAGCGCTGCCACGTCCGCCTCCGTCTGAGCACGCAGCCCGAGCCGTTCGACCCGCTCCGCCCGGTACTTGCCGTGCTCGGCGGCGGACCGCCACATCGACAGCACGACGAACTCGTTCCCCGGCGCCTCGCCGAAGACCCCGCGCAGCATGCCCGGGGAGCCGGCCATCGCCGGGTTCCACACCTTCTCCTGCATCAGCGCGAAGTGCTCGACCCGGCCCTCGTGGACCCTGCAGTGCGCCACTCTCGCCACATCGGCGTCCGCGAACTTCGGCTCGAAGCCGGTCTTCACATCGAAGCGGTGGTCGAAGAGCTTGACCTGGCTGTCCTTGAACGAGCCGGACTGCGTCGCCGCCAGCCGGTCGTGCGATCGCGCCATGAACGAGTCGTAGAACGCGCGGCTCTCCCAGAACGAGAAGACATGGGCGACATCGGGCCGCGCCCGGCTCCATCCACCGCCCTGGCCCCGGAACCCCGGCTCACCCAGCAAACCCGCCCATTTCCGCTGCCCCCGCTCGAACCCGCGACGGTCCACCACGGTGCAGCGAATCCACTTGACCAGCACGGCGCCATCGTACGGGGCATTCACCGCCCGCCACCCCGTTCTCGCGCGGAGTGCGCATGACACCATGAGCAACCGGTCCGAGACCATGGGCAGTTGACCGTGCCCGGGTTATCAGTCGTACACAGAGAGGGGATTCACGGTGAGCGGACTCAACAAGGGGGTCGGCAAGGTCGAGGTGACGCTCAAGTGGGACCCCAGTCCGATCGGCGCCGCGGCGCACGATCTCGACATCATCGCCGGGGTCTACACGGCGGACGATCCGTACGGCTCGCCCGCCTATCTGGTGCACTTCGACAGCCGCTCCCCCGACGGGACGATCACGCTCAGCCGGGACAGCCGTACGGGCCAGGGCTTCGGCTACGACGAGGCGATGATCCTCGAACTGGACCGCCTCGCGCCGCGCTACGCGCGCGTGGTGGTGGGAGTCGCCATCCAGCAGGGCTCCGGCAGGCTGACGTTCGGCGCCATCGCCAACACCGGCGTACGGGTGCGCGAGGGCTACACCGAGCTCGCCGCTCATGGCTTCGAGGACGTCGCCGGAGCCACGGCGGCGACGGTCGTGGAGTTCACCCGCGACGGGCCGGACGGCTGGTCCTATCGGTCGATCCGCCATGGCTTCGACGCGGATCCGCAGGTCTTCGCAGCGCAGATGGGCGCTAGGACCGCCTGACCGCCCAACCACCTGACCGACTGACCACCGCCCGACTGCCTGACCGCCCACTCGGCCTTTGTCCGGCGCGGGGGCGCGTCAGACGCCCGGGAGGGGATCGGCACATGGCCGGTCCCCTTCGGCCGCCAGGGAGGCCCGCAGGCCGAGTTCGGGTACGACGGAGTCGACGAGCCACGTCAGCCTTGCATGGCCCGCCGCCAGGCCCTCCCGCGCCGCGTCGCGCCATTCCGTACGGCCGAGCAGGTCGACGTACGACCTCCTGACGTCGTCCCAACGCGCCTGGAGACCGTCGTCGTCCGACCAGGCCGGCGTCTCCGCGCCCAGGTAGCGGGAGACCGTCGTCGCGTCGCAGTAGCGTTCGGCCGTCGGTCCCAGGTGTCCGAGGTGGCGGACGTGGGCCTCCATCACCGTGAGCGCGTGCGGGTAATGACGAAGTGAGGTTCCCATGCCCTCGCAGTACGTCATGACATGGAGGATCCGCCCTGTCTGGTCCACCACGGCGGCATCGGTCCCGGCATCCACGATGACGTCGTGCAGCCCGGTCACGCGCGCGGCGTCGGAGGCTACGTAGCTGTTGAGGAACTCACCGTCGGCGGCCGCGTTTCTGAGCAGCCAGGGCCGTACGGCCGGGTGGTCGTCCACGCGCCTGCACAGCGCCTCCACCGCGTGGACCCGGCCCCATTCGGTGGCCCGTTCCGCCAGCCAGATCAGGGCCTCGACCCCACCCGGCAGACGTTCCAGCGCCCGCGCCGCGAGCGGGCCGAAGGCGTTGGAGAGGAGGCCGATGGTCTGGATCCTGCCGATGTCGGCCACCGTGCCGGCCTCCGCGAGCAGTGCCAGCCCGACGGCGACGGATCCGGTATCGGTTCCGTGCCGCACCAGCCACCGGCCGGCTTCCCGGGCTCTGCCAGCCGGTGCCCTCTGAGCGGCACCGCTGATCCGCTCGTGGTGACGTGCCCACACCGGGAGACCCCGAAGCCTCTCGGCCAGCTCATGCGGAGTGGCAGGGCGCACCACATCGGTGTCGCCATCGGTGTCGTCATCGGTGCCGTCGAAGTACCCGTCGAGGACCCTCACGGCGTCGGCGTCGGCGTCAGCGCCGTCCCGGGTGGGGGCGAGCGATGCCTTCCGCTCTGGTCCGCCCCGGCGCCGCTCCGCGCCCGGGAACGGGGCTCCCCCACGGGCGAGGGGTGCGTCCGGCGTCAGGCGATGGAGCCGGAGGGCGTGGTCGAACAGCGTCGTCGGGGTTCCGGGCGGTCCTGCCCCGGGCGTCTCGCTCACAGGCGGGCGGACGACTCGATTCTCTTGATCACGCCCGGCACCCTGTCACCGCCGACCGTCCGGCACAAGCCCCGACGAGGGTCAGGAACGCCGAAGGGCGGTGGCGCCGAAAGATCGGCACCACCGCCCTCATGCGGAGGCTTCACCCGCCGACGGAGAAACTTCACCCGCCGGCCGGCCCCGTGGGGTCAGCTGCAGCCGCTGGTCGAGCCGCAGCCCTCGCAGATGTAGCAGGAACCGGCCCGCTGCATCTTCGTACCGCAGGAGAAGCAGAGCGGGGCGTCCGCGCTGATGCCCAGCTGCATCTCGACGAGCTCGGCGGAGGTGTGCGCCTGCTTCGGAGCCGGGACCTCCACCTTCGGCGGGGCCGTGACGGCCTTCAGGGTCTCCGTCTGACGCGGGGCGGACTGGGCCAGGCCCTCGACGTCCATCTCGTCGTCGGCGGCCTCGTAGGAGCCCGTCTCAAGGTGACGCTGACGCTCCTCGGCCGAGTGGATGCCGAGCGCGGAGCGGGTCTCGAAGGGCAGGAAGTCCAGCGCGAGACGGCGGAAGATGTAGTCGACGATCGACTGGGCCATCCGCACGTCCGGGTCGTCCGTCATACCGGCCGGCTCGAAGCGCATGTTGGTGAACTTCGAGACGTACGTCTCCAGCGGGACGCCGTACTGCAGACCGACGGAGACGGCGATGGAGAACGCGTCCATCATTCCGGCGAGCGTCGAACCCTGCTTGGACATCTTCAGGAAGACCTCGCCGAGACCGTCGTCCGGGTAGGAGTTGGCGGTCATGTACCCCTCGGCGCCACCGACCGTGAAGGAGGTGGTGATCCCCGGGCGGCCCTTGGGCAGACGCTTGCGGACCGGGCGGTACTCGACGACCTTCTCGACGGCCTCGCGGATCGTCGCCTCGGACTTCGCGGTGACCTCGGCCTTCTCCTCCTCCTTCTTCTTCGCGGAGAGGGGCTGGCCGACCTTGCAGTTGTCGCGGTAGATGGCGAGCGCCTTGACGCCCATCTTCCAGGCCTCGAAGTAGACCTCCTCGACGTCCTCGACCGTGGCCGTCTCCGGCAGGTTCACGGTCTTGGAGAGGGCGCCGGAGATCCACGGCTGGATGGCGGCCATCATGCGGACGTGGCCCATCGCGGAGATGGAACGCTCGCCCATGGCGCAGTCGAAGACCTCGTAGTGCTCGGTCTTCAGACCGGGGGCGCCGATCACATTGCCGTGGTCGGCGATGTGGGCGACGATCGCCTCGATCTGCTCCTCCTGGTAGCCCAGGCGGCGCAGGGCCTGCGGGACGGTGCCGTTGACGATCTGCATCGAGCCGCCGCCGACCAGCTTCTTGAACTTGACCAGGGCGAGGTCGGGCTCGAGGCCGGTGGTGTCGCAGGACATCGCGAGACCGATGGTGCCGGTCGGGGCGATGACCGACGCCTGTGCGTTGCGGAAGCCGTTCTTGGCGCCGAGACGGAGGACGTCCTGCCAGGCCTCCGTGGCCGCGGCCCAGATCGGCGCGTCGAGGTCGTCCATGCGGACGGCGACGGTGTTGGCGTCGGCGTGCTGCTTCATGACGCGCTGGTGCGGCTCGGCGTTGCGGGCGTAGCCGTCGTACGGGCCGACGACCGCGGCGAGCTCGGCGGAGCGCTTGTACGAGGTTCCGGTCATCAGCGAGGTGATGGCGCCGGCCAGGGCGCGGCCGCCGTCGGAGTCGTACGCGTGGCCCGTGGCCATGAGCAGGGCGCCGAGGTTGGCGTAGCCGATGCCCAGCTGACGGAAGGCGCGGGTGTTCTCGCCGATCTTCTGGGTGGGGAAGTCGGCGAAGCAGATGGAGATGTCCATCGCGGTGATGACCAGCTCGACGACCTTGGAGAAGCGCTCGGAGTCGAACGACTGGTTGCCCTTGCCGTCGTCCTTGAGGAACTTCATCAGGTTCAGCGAGGCGAGGTTGCAGGACGTGTTGTCCAGGTGCATGTACTCGCTGCACGGGTTCGAGCCGTTGATGCGGCCGGACTCGGGGCAGGTGTGCCAGTGGTTGATCGTGTCGTCGTACTGGATGCCCGGGTCGGCGCAGGCCCACGCGGCCTCGGCCATCTTGCGGAACAGCGCCTTGGCGTCGACCTTCTCGATGACCTCGCCGGTCATACGGGACGTCAGGCCGAAGGTGCCGCCTTCCTCGACCGCCTTCATGAACGTGTCGTTCACGCGGACCGAGTTGTTGGCGTTCTGGTACTGGACGGACGTGATGTCGTCGCCGCCCAGGTCCATGTCGAAGCCCGCGTCACGGAGGGCGCGGATCTTCTCCTCCTCCTTGACCTTGGTCTCGATGAAGTCCTCGATGTCGGGGTGGTCGACGTCGAGGATGACCATCTTGGCCGCACGGCGGGTGGCGCCGCCCGACTTGATCGTTCCTGCGGAGGCGTCGGCGCCGCGCATGAAGGAGACCGGGCCGGAGGCGTTGCCGCCGGAGGAGAGGAGCTCCTTGGAGGAGCGGATGCGGGAGAGGTTCAGGCCGGCGCCGGAGCCGCCCTTGAAGATCATGCCCTCTTCCTTGTACCAGTCGAGGATCGACTCCATGGAGTCGTCGACGGACAGGATGAAGCAGGCGGAGACCTGCTGCGGCTGAGGCGTGCCGACGTTGAACCAGACCGGCGAGTTGAAGCTGAAGATCTGGTGCAGGAGGGCGTACGCCAACTCGTGCTCGAAGATCTCGGTGTCGGCGGGCGAGGCGAAGTAGCCGTGCTCCTCGCCGGCCTTCGTGTAGGTCTTCACGATCCGGTCGATGAGCTGCTTCAGACCGGTCTCGCGCTGCGGGGTGCCGACCGCCCCGCGGAAGTACTTGCTGGTGACGATGTTGACCGCGTTCACCGACCAGAAGTCGGGGAACTCGACGCCACGCTGCTCGAAGTTGACCGAGCCGTCGCGCCAGTTGGTCATGACGACGTCACGACGCTCCCAGACCACCTCGTCGTACGGATGCACGCCGGGGGTGGTGTGGATGCGCTCGATACGCAGGCCCTTGCTCGCCTTGGCTCCCTTGGCGCGGGAACCTCGTGCCGGACCGCTCGCCGTCTCTGTCATGCCGCCTCCCATATACGGGCAAAACACCCTGAAGTACCCAGATAATCCCAGGGCACTGTCTTCCTGTCTGCTGTCACGGGCACCGCTCGGGGCGCCTGTGACACGTCTCTTCGGCCGCGCGCGGCCGGCCACTGCCGGACCGTCGGTCCGGCCGGCCGGTCAGTCGGCGGCGGTGGCGGGAACGGGGACCTCGGGGGTCACTCCGGTCCCGCAGTCCTCTGCGTGATGCCGTCGCTCGCGGAGCTCCGCGACGGCGGCCTCGAAGTCGTCGAGGCTTTCGAAAGCCTTGTAAACGGATGCGAAGCGCAGGTACGCGACCAGGTCGAGCTCCTGCAACGGGCCGAGGATGGCCAGCCCCACGTCGTGGGTGGTCAGCTCGGCGCTTCCGGTGGCGCGCACCGCCTCCTCGACCCGCTGGCCGAGCTTGGCGAGGGCGTCCTCGGTCACGGGCCGCCCCTGGCACGCCTTGCGCACGCCGGAGATGACCTTGGTGCGACTGAAGGGTTCCGTGACTCCGGAGCGCTTGACCACCATGAGCGAGCACGTCTCCACCGTCGTGAAACGACGGGAGCAGTCGGGGCACTGGCGGCGGCGTCGGATCGACGTCCCGTCGTCGGTGGTGCGACTGTCGACGACACGGCTGTCGGGGTGCCTGCAGAAGGGGCAATGCATGGTTCCGACCCTCCCTCACGGCACGACTGAATAGCCTCGCCGAGCCCGTCAAGGCCCCTCGAAGCGACCACCAGCATAGGCGATGCGGGCGCCCCCGACAGACGGGGGACCACAACTTCTAGGTGGTTGATGCAATCCAACCACTAGATCTGGGGTTGGGCCCGATTTCCGGCACTTCGCGCGTGTCGCGCGGGCCCGGCGCGGAGGACCGGCCACGAGGGTACGGGAAGCGCGCGGCTCCGCCGATCCGGGGCCCGCGAGTGCGAGACTGGAAGGGCACCCCCGCCCGCATGCGGGCCGACGCCGAACGGTACCGTAATGACCGAATTGCCACCGGCGCCGGAGCCTGCATATACACCCACCCACGCATAGACGTAAGACAATCTGCGGTTTTTCACTCGAACGTGTGTTTGGCGCAACCTTTCGAAAGCCACTACCGTTGTGCCAGCCAGGGAGACCATTCGAGAGGGGCCGCCGACGTGACCACCACCGCAGACAGTGCCACCATCACTGCCCAGGACCGCTCCCAGGGCCGACTCGAGGCGGTGCATGCCATGAATGACGCAGCCATGAACGGGGACGGCGAGCCGGGGCGACCTGCGCGCTCGCTGCCCGGACGACCTCCAGGCATCAGGGCCGACAGCTCCGGCCTCACCGACCGGCAGCGCAGGGTGATCGAGGTCATCCGTGACTCGGTCCAGCGGCGGGGGTACCCGCCGTCGATGCGGGAGATCGGTCAGGCGGTCGGCCTCTCCAGCACCTCCTCCGTGGCACACCAGCTGATGGCGCTGGAGCGCAAGGGCTTCCTGCGCCGGGACCCGCACCGCCCCAGGGCGTACGAGGTCCGTGGCTCGGACCAGCCGAGCACCCAGCCGACGGACACCACCGGCAAGCCGGCCGCCTCGTACGTGCCCCTCGTGGGCCGGATCGCCGCCGGTGGTCCGATCCTCGCCGAAGAGTCGGTCGAGGACGTCTTCCCGCTCCCCAGGCAGCTCGTCGGCGACGGTGAACTCTTCGTCCTGAAGGTCGTCGGCGACTCCATGATCGAGGCGGCGATCTGTGACGGGGACTGGGTCACCGTCCGTCGGCAGCCGGTCGCGGAGAACGGCGACATCGTCGCCGCCATGCTCGAAGGCGAAGCCACGGTCAAGCGCTTCAAGCGCGAGGACGGCCACGTCTGGCTGCTGCCGCACAACGCGGCGTACCAGCCGATCCCCGGCGACGAGGCCACCATCCTCGGCAAGGTCGTGGCGGTACTGCGGCGAGTGTGACACCACCTCGCCGGCTCTGACCGGGCCCCGGAACCCACTGCGCCGGTTCCGGGGCCCTGCTCTGTTCTGCTTCGGATGTGCGTCGTCGACCGCCCGTGGCCCCTTGGTCCGGTCGTCCCCTCGTCCTGTCGTCGCGTGTGGACACGACGCGACGGAGGCCCGGCTCTCACCGGCCGGGCCCGGACCTCGTCCTTTCTCAGACGCCGGCTGCCTTCGAGGCGGCGTCGATCGCCGCCAGCGACTTGCGCACCTGGTTACGGTCCGTCGTGTACCAGAAGTCGGGCAGCGAAGCCTTCAGATAGCTGCCGTACCGCGCCGTGGCCAGCCGGGGATCGAGTACGGCGACGACGCCACGGTCGCCCGTGGCCCGTACGAGACGTCCCGCGCCCTGGGCCATCAGCAGGGCGGCATGCGTGGCGGCGACGGCCATGAAGCCATTGCCTCCCGCGTCCTCGACCGCCTTCTGGCGGGCGCTCATCAGCGGGTCGTCGGGGCGCGGGAACGGGATCTTGTCCATCACGACCAGCTGGCAGCTGGCGCCCGGGACATCCACACCCTGCCAGAGGGAGAGCGTCCCGAAGAGGCACGTCTGCGGATCCGCGGAGAAGTTCTTGATCAGCTCACCGAGCGTGTCCTCGCCCTGGAGCAGGATCGGGAACTCGGGGATGCGGGAGCGCAGCTCCTCGGCGGCCAGCTGGGCAGCGCGCATCGACGAGAACAGACCGAGCGTCCTGCCGCCCGCCGCCTGCATGAGCTCCGTGAGCTCGTCGAGCATGTCCGTACGGTCGCCGTCCCGAGCGGGGCGGGCCAAGTGCTTGGCGACGTAGAGAATGCCCTGCTTGGGGTAGTCGAACGGCGAGCCCACGTCGATGCCCTTCCACACCGGCACGTCGTCGCCCTGGGTTCCTTCGGGAGCCAGGCCCAGCGAGGCTCCGACGCCGTTGAAGTCACCGCCCAGCTTCAGCGTGGCCGAGGTGAGGACGACGGACCGGTCCGCGAAGAGCTTCTCGCGCAGCAGCCCGGACACCGAGAGCGGGGCCACCCTCAGCGAGGCGCCGAAACGATCGTGGCGTTCGTACCAGACGACGTCGTACTCGGAACCCTGGGTGATCCGCTCGGCGACGCCGTGGACGGTCTCCACGGACGCCAGGGCCTGCTTGCGGACGGCGTCCTCGTCCTGGACGGACTTGTCCCGGGTGGAACCGAGTGCCGAGATCACCGCGCGCGAGGCGTCGCGCAGCGCCATCAGGGCGTAGCCCAGGTCCTCCGGGATCTCCTCCAGACGGCCGGGCAGCGCCAGCTCCATCAGCCGCTCGAAGCCCTCCGCGGCGGTCTGCATCTGGTCGGCGACCTTCTCGTCGACCAGCTTCGCGGAGCGGCGGACAGCGCGATTCACCTGGCCGGGGGTGAGTTCGCCCGTGGCGACGCCGGTCACCCGGGAGACCAGCTCATGGGCCTCGTCGACGATCAGCACTTCGTGCTGAGGCAGCACCGGGGCGCCTTCGATCGCGTCGATGGCCAGCAGCGCGTGATTGGTGACGACGACCTCGGCGAGCTTGGCCCGCTCACGGGCCGCCTCGGCGAAGCACTCCGCCCCGTACGCGCACTTGCTGGCGCCCAGGCACTCCCGCGAGGAGACCGAGACCTGGGCCCAGGCCCGGTCCGAGACGCCGGGCGTCAGGTCGTCCCGGTCACCCGTCTCCGTCTCGTCCGACCAGTCGCGGAGCCGCAGCAGGTCCTGCCCCAGCTTGCTCGTGGGCGCGGCGGCCTCGAAGGGGTCGAAGAGACCCTCCTCCTCGTCCTGGGGCACCCCCTCGTGAAGGCGGTGGAGGCAGAGGTAGTTCGACCGCCCCTTGAGCATCGCGAACTCCGGGCGCCGCCGCAGCTGCGGGTGCAGGGCGTCGACCGTCCGCGGAAGATCGCGCTCGACCAGCTGGCGCTGGAGCGCCAGCGTGGCCGTGGCGACCACCACGCGCTCACCGTGCGCCAGGGCCGGCACCAGATAGCCGAGGGACTTTCCGGTGCCGGTACCGGCCTGGACCAGCAGGTGGGAGCTGTCGTCGATGGCCTCGGCAACGGCCTCGGCCATGGTGACCTGGCCGGGCCGCTCCATCCCGCCGACGGCGGTGACGGCGGCGTGCAGGAGGTCGGGGAGGGATGGCTTCGTCATAGCGCGTCCACCCTACGGCGCGGCACTGACAGTCGGATCACGCGAGCGGGTTCGGGACCGTCCCGTGGACGGCGGCGTGCGGCCGCTCGGGGCGGTCGCGGTAGCCGTCCAGATGCAGACGGTTGCGGTTGAGACAGAGCCGCTCGATCCGCGGGGTGAGGAGATCGAAGAGCTCGAACCGTTCCTTCAGCTCGGGGAAGCGCGCCTGATGACGAAGGATCTCGGCCCGGACGAGCGCCCAGAAGTCGTTCTCCGGCACGGCGAGTTGTTCCTCGCAGAGTGGAGCCAGGTAGCGGAATACGCCGACGAACAGCCCTGAATGGATGAACTGGGTGAGGAATTCCGGATCCTCGGTGAGCAGGACGGCCCGGACGTCGTCCGGCATCGACTCGTGCTCGGGCAACGGGTGGGCGCTGATGTTGACGTCGTCGACGAAGTCCTTGATCGCCAGCCGTACGGGCACGTCCTGGTCGTCGTAGACGACGATGGCGTTCTCTCCGTGCGGGGAGAAGACGGTGCCGTACTGGTAGAGGAAGTGCAGCAGCGGAGGCAGCAGAGCGGCGAAGAGCCGCTGGAGCCAGACGGCGGGGGCCAGTCCGGACCGCTGGACGAGTTCGGCGACGAAGGCGCGCCCGTCCGGATCGGTGTGCAGCAGGGCGGCCAGGGTCCGGGCGTGTTCGCCGGCCGGGAGCCTGAGGGGTTCGCGCCAGATCGCGCCGAGGAGTTCCTTGTACTGGTAAGGGACCTCGGGCAGCCGGTCGTAGAGAGGGTGCTCGACGGTGACCGAGGCGACCTCGCCGAGAAGGATCACGCCGCACTCGTCACGCAGGAACGCGTCGGCGTCCCGCAGCCCGTGGACCCAGGAGGTGACAGCGGGTGCCGCGAGGGTCCGCTCCGTGGGGAGGCCGCGCCAGACGAGGGTGTTGAGCACGGAGAGCGGCAGCTTCACGGTGTGCCGGTCGGGCCTGCTCGTGTTGAGGAACGTACGGATGGACTGCTGCGGGAGGCGCAGGTCGCCGTCGGCGGGCAGGGGCACGATCGCGCCCGCGGCGACGGCGGGGGCGTAGAGCGGAAGGATGACCTCGTCCCACTGCCAGGGGTGAACGGGCAGGAGGAGATACCTGTCGGCGTCGAGTCCGCGTTCGCTGAGTACCGCCCGGAAGGCCTCACGGACCCCGGCGTCCAGCTCGCGGGCGTAGAGCTGCTCGGGTGTGTCCAGGCCGGGGACTCCGCGGTAGGCGGCGAGGTCGGTGCTGACGGCGATCCAGGGGAGCTTCGCCGGGCGGCGGGCTTCGGGGGCCCAGCGGGCGGCGTCGGTGGCGGAGAAGCCGATCCTGCCCTTGTTGAGGACGAGCCAGGGGTGACCGGTCTGGTGTCCTTCGAGTTCGGCGTACCCGAGGTCGGCGAGCCGGCCGGCGGTGAGCGCCGTCGTGTCGAGGCGGGCGTCGGCGGCGAGGGTGGTGGTGAGCTCACGGATGAGATGGCCGAGGGTGGCGCCGTCGAGGTTCAGCAGCCGGCGGGCACGGACGAGGAAGTCGAGGGGGTCGGTCAGCCGCTGCCCGTCCCACGCCAGGGAATCGGGGTCGAGACGCCAGCTTCCGTAGGCACCGCGGCGGGCCGTGAAGGTCAGCGCCGAGCCGTCGTCGAGCCGGAGGAGGTACGGCCGAAGTCCGTGTGCCGTATCTGCATCTGCGCCGCCGCGTGCGTCGGGCGCTTCGTGGGCGCCGGGGGTTCCGTCTGCGCCGGGCTCCGGGCCGGACGCCGGTGAGGGCTCGACGATCTCCTCGTACGCGAACTCGGCGATGGTCTTGGCGAGCAGGCGCGAGGCGGCGCGGGTCCAGGCCTCTGGGGTCAGCTCGGCGGGTGAGAGCAGTGCGGAGTCATGGGTGGCAGGGGACGTCGGCACGGGGACTCCTCGGGGTGGGAACCGCTGTGGGTCGAGCGGTGTAAGTAAGGCAGGGAGGCGTTCACAGGACGTGACGAAGGGCCCGGTCGCGGACCATGAGGGCGGCTCGCTTGTCGGGAAGGTCGACTTCCGCGGAGAAGCGGAAACCGGCCCTCAGGAAGGCTGCGACGGAGGGGGTGTTGCGCAGGTCGGGTTCGGCGATGACACGCGTGCTGTGCGGACGGTGGTCGAGCACGAGATCGGCCGCGGCGCGGAGGAGCGCGGTGCCGACACCTCGGCCTCGGTCGGCGACGCCGCCGAGGAGGAGGTGGATACCGGTGTCGTGCGGACGGGCGGGATAGTGCCGGGCGAGTGGGTCGAGGTCGGCGCGGTAGATCTCGAAGTAACTCATCGGCGTGGAGTCGAGGACTCCGAGGCAGGGCACGCTGCGGCCGTCACCGTCGAGTTGCGCGCCGATGTGGGTGGCCGTGACGGCCTCGGGTCCGGAGAGTTCCCAGAAGGCCGCGACGGCCGGGTCGTTCATCCACCGCGTGATGAGGGGCAGGTCGCGCTCCAGTCGCACGGGTACGAGGCGGAAGGTACCGACGGGGGTGGTGGCGGAACCCCAGGTGGCGACCGCGTCGAGGAGGTCGCCACGGGTGGTCGCCGTGCCCTCGCCGGCCGCGATGAGGGAGATCAGTTCGTCCGAGAGGTGCAGGTCCAGAGTGTCCTCACTGCCCGTGCCGGGCACGGGCAGTGAGCCGGCTGCTGCGACACAGCTCGCGTCGGCATCGGGACTCGTGTCGGCATCGGGGCGGCTGCTGGTGTCCGCCTCGACGCCGAGGCCGGTGTCCGGGCTCGCGTCGGTGCCGGGACGCGCATCGGTGGGAGGCACGGTGGTGGTCTCCTCTCGGCGGGTTCGGTCGAGTGGTGGTTTCGGTCGGCGGCCCTCGGCCGCCCGGTCGGGTGTGGTTCTCGGGTGTGGTTCTCGGGTGGCTCTCAGGAACGAAGGGGGTTGGTGATGGCGACGTAGACGGACTGGGTGTCGACGGGACCGACGAGCTCGTCGAGGCCGTGCAGCCGGGTGAGGAGGTTGGCCTTGCAGCGCAGCGTCGCGGCCTCCAGAAGCCGGTGCGGCAGCGGGGAGCCGAGGCCGGTGGCGGAGGTGAGGAACTGGCGGAACGCGGCGAGCAGGACGCGTTCGTCGGCGAGGTGCTGGGCGCCGAAGGCCCCGATGAGTCCCAGGACGTTGTTGATGCCGAGGTAGTAGGCGAAGCGCTCGTCGGTGACCTGGTCGGAGACGAAGGTGTCGCTGACCACCCCGATCCCGGGAAGACGGCTCTCCAGCTCGTCGCGGCGTGACTCGCGGAAGTAGTAGCCCTGATTGTCGCGGTAGCGGCCGCCGATGGGCCAGCCGTCGAGGTCGAGGAGCACCAGCGTGTTCTGCTGGTGGGCCTCCAGGGCGACGCCTGCCACGCCGTCGAGCCAGAGGACGGGGCGGATGACCTGGTCGAGGTAGCGCAGGAACCACTCGGCTGCGACGGCCGTCGTGGGCCGGCCTGTGCGGGCTGCCAGGCGGGTCACGATGTCGGCGAGGCGGGAGCGCATCCGCGTGGCGCCGGGCCAGGGTCGCGGGGCGGTGAGGGCGGCGATGCAGACGGCGTCGTCCCCGGCGGCGAAGGGGTTGTGCCGGATCATCACGTCGAGCCCGGGGACGGGTTCGCCGTCCGGGGTGTCGACCGCGAGCCAGGCGGGGTCGCGGACGATGTCGAAGCCCGGGTGGGCGGCCTGCCACTGGTCGACGAGGCCGGTGCGCAGGAGCCGGTGGACCTCGACGCCGCGGTGGAGTTCCTTACGGAGGTTCTCCCGGCGGGAGTTGGTGATGCGTACGCCGAGGGAGAGCTTGAGCATGGTCCGGGCGCCGGGCCGGTGCACGGTGCGGACGGAGGAGGTGGGGTGCCAGGAGGCTCCCGAGGGGCCGAGGTCGTGGAGAAGGCCGGAGGCGAGGAGGGAGGCGACGGCGGGACGGTGCGCCAGTTCGCGCGCCTGCCAGGGGTGCAGGGGCAACGGAACGGTGCCCGGGGGCAGGTCGAGTCCGTCGGCGAGGCCGGTGGCGAGCTGGGCGGCGGTGACGGAGCGGCCCTGTTCGGTCCAGGCGGAGTCGGAACTGAGGACCGAGTGGTCCACGGCCATCCAGTGCAGCGGGAAGGAGCCGTAGAGCTCGGGTGAGTAGAGCCGGGCCTCGGCGTCGGAGAGTCCTTCGCGACTCTTGGAGGTGGGGTGGAGCGGGTGGCCGAGCAGCAGGGACTGCTCGGCGGTGAGGAAGAGGTCGGCTTCGGGGCCGGGGGTCGGGCGGCGCCGACGGTCGGTGATGAAGTCGGCGGTGCGGCGGGCCGAGTCGGCGACGCGGCCGACGAGTTCGGTGCCTTCCGGACGGCCGGTCTCTCGGCTGATCAGTGCGGCGACGGTGACGGCGTCGGCGCGGGGGGCGGTGGGCTGCAGCCCCTCCAGGGCGGGCGGGCCGAAGCGGTGCCATCCGGTGGGCGACCAGTAGAGGACGGGAACGAGGAGGGCGGTGCCGCTGGCTTCGAGAGGGATGCGAAGGGTGCTGGAGCCCGGGGCGGGCAGGTTGTTCTCCCGCACCCAGCAGCGCAGCAGGTTCTCGATGGTCGCCGCGTCGGCGGCGCGCAGCGGGTCCGGGTCGTCGAGAGGGTCGTCGAGCGGGTCGTGGCGGAGGTCGGCGCCACCCGCGACCGTGGCCGAGGTCGAGGGCTGGGGGTCGTACGGGCCGGAGTGCTGGCGCGGGACGGTGGCCTGCTCGACGGGGCTCTGCTCGACGGTGAGCGGGCCGCGGGCGGCGCTGCCGGTGTCGGACGCTTCGGAGGCGTGGCTGGCGTTCACGGAGGGGGCTTCCTTGTGAGGGTGTCCGGGATCGGTCCGGGTCAGTGGGACGGCCCGGTCGGTGCGGCCCGGCCGGTGGTTCCGGTGGTTCCGGTGGTTCCTGTGGCGTTCCCGAGGTGGGCGGTGTGCGGGCGCGGGCGGTGAGCGCGTTCGGCGGCGGCCAGAGCGTCGGCGAAGCGGTCGAGGACGGCCTCGGCCTGCTCGTCGGTGAGGGTGAGCGGGGGCAGGAGGCGGACGACACCCGAATGACGGCCGCCGAGTTCGACGATGAGACCTCGGTGCAGGCACTCCTGCTGGACGGCCACGGCGAGTGCCTGGTCGACCGGAGGGGCGCCGGCGTCGTCGCCAGGGCTGTCCGGGTCCACGAGCTCGACGCCGATCATGAGCCCCCGGCCCCGTACGTCGCCGATGCAGGGGTGGGCGGCGGCGAGGCCCTGGAGGCGGCCGAGCATCCGGGCGCCCAGGGTGGCGGCTCGGTCGGCGAGCCGGTTCTCCCGTACGTACGCGAGGGTGGCGGTGCCGGCGGCCATGGCGAGCTGGTTTCCGCGGAACGTGCCCGCGTGTGCGCCGGGCTCCCAGGCGTCGAGTTCCGCCCGGTAGACGATGACCGCGAGTGGGAGGGAACCGCCGATGGCCTTGGAGAGGACCATGACGTCGGGGACGATGCCGCTGTGTTCGACGGCCCAGAAGGCACCGGTGCGCCCGACGCCCGTCTGGACCTCGTCGGCGATGAGCGGGATGGACCGGGCTGCGGTGATCTCCCGCATGCGACGCATCCAGTCGTCGGGGGCAGGGATGACACCGCCCTCCCCCTGCACCGGTTCGAGGATCATCGCGGCCGGATGCGTGACCCCGCTCTTGGGATCGTCGATGAGGTTCTCGGTCCAGCGCGCGGCCAGCTCGGCGCCGCGATCGCCGCCGACGCCGAAGGGGCAGCGGTAGTTCTGCGGGTAGGGCAGCCGGGCGACCCGTACGTCCGTCGCTCCCCCCGAGGCGTCCAGGGCCCCGGCCGTCATGCCGTGGTAGGCACCGGTGAAACTCAGCAGCCCGCTGCGGCCGGTGGCCGTGCGGACGAGTTTGAGGGCGGCCTCGACCGCGTCCGTACCGGCCGGTCCGCAGAACTGGATGCGCGCGTCGTCGGCGAGTCCGGCAGGCAGCGTGGCGAACAGCTCGGTGGTGAAGGCGTCCTTGACCGGGGTGGCGAGGTCGAGGACATGCAGCGGGGCCCCGGAGTCGAGCACCTTCTTGATGGCTTCGAGGACCACCGGGTGGTTGTGCCCGAGCGCCAGGGTCCCGGCGCCGGAGAGGCAGTCCAGATAGCGCCGGCCGTCGGCGCCCTCGATCGTGAGTCCTCTGGCCCGCACGGGAACGATCGGCAGCGAGCGCGCGTAGGTGCGCGCCGCCGATTCGCGCAACGACTGGCGGCGCAGGATGCCTTCGAGAGCGCCCGCCTCTCCGGTCCTCCGTCCTCCCTGGTGCGCCTGCGCGGCCGGCGGTACGGCCGGAGCTGGTTCGGTCACGGCCACGGCTCGGTGTCCTCCCGCTGTAACAGTTGCGTTGCACATCGGTACGTTGCTCCGCCCGGCGAAGGGCAGCCCTGAACGCCTCCTCTGTGTCCCCCGTACGTACCAACGACGGGAACTGCCAAGGATCACGGTCAAATCTCAAGATCCTTGGCGTGGTGCGGATCACGGCCCGGCAACGACCGCACGAGGCCCGGAACCGTGGACCTGCCCGGTACCGTCCCCTCCGGCACCGGCATAGTGGGGGCCGCACTTCGGCGCCGGTCACGGCGCCACCACTGTTCACTCATGCACAAGTTGACGTAGTCCCAGGGGGATCACGAGATGCGATCGATTCGTCCGCTGCTGGCCGCGGCAGCCGCCGTCGCGGCGTTGACGCTGACGGCGACGGCCTGCGGCCCGACCGAGGAGAACGCGGGCGACAAGCCCAGCGCTCCCGCGAGCCCGTCCACCGGCGACAAGATCACGATTCCGGACGACCTCAAGGACCGGCTCAAGGAGCACGGGATCGATCTGGACAAGTGGAGGAACGGCGAGTGGAAGAACTGGGACCGCGACAAGTGGCTGCGTGAGGCGAAGGACTACGTCAACCCGATCATCGAGGACCTCTGGGACCCGGACCGGATGCGGGACGCGCAGCGGCCCGACAAGCCGGTCGAGGAGGAGGACATCTCGGGTGACGCGGGCGTGACCGACCCGACCCCCGCGCCGGTCAGGGCGAAGGGTGTCCCGGCGGCGTACCACTCCAACGCCCCCGAGGCGGGCAAGGTGTTCTTCGACGGCCCCGAGGGGTCGATGGTCTGCTCGGCCACCGTCGTGAAGGACCCGGCCAACCCCGGCAAGTCCAACATGGTCTGGACGGCGGGCCACTGCGTGCACGCCGGCAAGAAGGGCGGCTGGTACCGCAACATCGCCTTCGTGCCCTCGTACAACGACAAGGCCCTGCCGACCGCGCAGCTGGAGAACGCGACCCGCGAGCAGGTCGCGCCGTACGGCGTGTGGTGGGGCGACTGGGCGCAGACCTCCGAGCAGTGGATCTCCGAGGGTGCGGCGACCGGTGGTCAGGGTGCTCCGTACGACTTCGCGGTGATCCATGTGACGCCGGAGAAGGGCGCTACGGGCAAGTCGCTGGAGGAGACGGTCGGTTCGGCGCTTCCGGTGGAGTTCAACGCTCCCGCGGTGTCGAAGATCGCGAACATGCAGGCGACCGGCTACCCGGCGGGCCCGCCGTTCGACGGCCAGAAGATGTACCAGTGCAAGGACAAGCCGGGCCGTCTCTCGGTGAAGGCCGATCAGCCGACGATGTACCGCATCGGCTGCACCATGACCGGTGGGTCGTCCGGCGGCGGCTGGGTGGCCGCGGGCAAGGACGGTCAGCCGGCTCTGGTGTCCAACACCTCGATCGGCCCGGTGACGGCAGGCTGGCTGGCCGGCCCGCGCCTGGGCGCCGAGGCAAAGGGCATCTACGACGAGGTCAGCAAGAAGTACGCCGGCCGCTAGACAGCCGGTGTCCGAGGGGCGGGACCCTGCGGGGTTCCGCCCCTGCCTACGGGCATACTCTGCACCGCAAGTGACGCGTCCATGGCAACGCGACCGGCATCCGGTCCACGGCATCGCCCGGACGCGGGAAACATCAACTGGGGGAATCTCACACTCATGCGTTCCGCACGACTCATACCGACGTTCGCCGCGCTGGCATCGGCGCTCGCGCTGACCGCCACCGCCTGCGGCCCGACCGAGACACCGGCGGCCGACAAGCCCGCGGCGGAGACGAGCGCCCCCGCCACCGAAGGCGGCGACGCCGCCGCGCTTCCGCAGGATCTCGCCGACAAGCTGAAGAAGCACGGCGTCGACCCGGACAAGTGGAAGAACGGCGAGTGGAAGAACTGGAACAAGGAGACGTGGCTCCGTGAGGCCGAGGACTTCGTCAACCCGGTGATCGAGGGGCTCTGGGACTCCCAGCGGATGCAGACCGCCAAGAGCCCGGACCCGACGGTGACCACGGCGGCCGGCTCCGCGGGCAGCGACCCCACGCCACGGCCCGTCCAGGCCCAGCGGGAGAAGACTCCGTACCACCGCAACGCGGCACCCGTCGGCAAGATCTTCTTCGACTCGCCCCAGGGCCACATGGTCTGCTCGGGCACGATCGTGAAGGACCCGCGCCGGCCCGGGAAGTCCAACATGGTGTGGACCGCGGGCCACTGCGTCCACGCGGGCCAGCGGGGCGGCTGGTACCGCAACATCACCTTCGTCCCGGCCTACAACGACCTCGGCAAGTCGCCGTCCGCGCTGCGCAACGCGAAGCCGCACGAGGAGGCGCCCTACGGCCAGTACTGGGCCGACTGGGCGGTGACCTCCGGCGAATGGATCCAGCGTGGTGGGACGAACGCCGCCTGGCCGTACGACTACGCCGTGCTGCACGTGAAGCCGGCCCAGGGCAGGAAGTCCCTGGAGGAGACCGTCGGCGCCGCGCTGCCGGTCGACTTCTCGGCGCCGACCGCGGCGCAGGCCGGAACGATGGGCGCCTGGGGCTACCCCGCCGCGCCGCCGTACAACGGTCTGATCATGCACAAGTGCCTGGACCGGGCGACGCGGTACACCACCGCACCGGCCACACCGACCATGTACCGCATCGGCTGCACCATGACCGGTGGTTCGTCCGGCGGCGGCTGGTTCCGTGCGCTGCCGAACGGGACGACCGCGCTGGTGTCGAACACCTCGATCGGCCCGGCCGGCCGAAACGGCTGGCTGGCGGGCCCTCAGCTCGGCCGGGGTGCCAAGAACGCGCACGAGATGGTGAGCAAGAAGTTCGCCCGCTGACCTCACGGCGTACACCGTGCGGAAGGCCCCGCCCCCTCGTCGGGGGCGGGGCCTTCCGTCTGTCGCGTGAGCGAACCGAACCGGTCAGTGAGCGGCCGGAACGTACGGCGTCAGGAACGCCGCCAGCTCCTCGTGCACCCGCGCCTTGAGCAGCGTGCCCTCGGGCGTGTGCTCCTCGGAGAGCAGCTCGCCCTCGGCGTGCACCCGGGAGACGAGCCCGCCTTCCGTGTACGGCACGAGTGCCTCGATCTCGACCTGCGGCCGCGGCAGTTCGGCGTCGATGAGCGCGAGCAGCTCCTCGATGCCCTCGCCCGTGCGGGCGGAGACCGCGATCGCGTGCCGCTCGACCCGCAGCAGCCGCTGCAGGACGAGGGGGTCGGCCGCGTCCGCCTTGTTGACGACCACGACCTCCGGCACGTTCACCGCGCCGACGTCGCGGAACACCTCGCGTACGGCCGCGAGCTGCTCCTCCGGAGCCGGGTGCGAGCCGTCCACCACGTGCAGGATCAGGTCGGAGTCCCCGACCTCCTCCATCGTGGAGCGGAACGCCTCGACGAGGTGGTGCGGCAGGTGCCGTACGAACCCGACGGTGTCGGCCAGGGTGTACACCCGGCCGCTCGGTGTCTCGGCCCGGCGCACGGTCGGGTCGAGGGTGGCGAACAGCGCGTTCTCCACCAGCACACCCGCGCCGGTCAGCCGGTTGAGCAGGGAGGACTTGCCTGCGTTGGTGTAGCCGGCGATGGCGACCGAGGGCACCTTGTGACGGCGGCGTTCCTGCCGCTTGATGTCACGGCCGGTCTTCATCTCCGCGATCTCCCGGCGCATCTTCGCCATCTTCTCGCGGATCCGACGACGGTCGGTCTCGATCTTGGTCTCACCGGGACCACGGGTGGCCATGCCGCCACCGCCGCCGCCACCCATCTGACGGGAGAGCGACTGACCCCAGCCTCGCAGTCGCGGCAGCATGTACTGCATCTGCGCGAGCGCGACCTGCGCCTTGCCCTCTCGGGACTTGGCGTGCTGGGCGAAGATGTCGAGGATCAGTGCGGTCCGGTCGACCACCTTCACCTTGACGACGTCTTCGAGGGCGATGAGCTGGCCGGGGCTGAGTTCGCCGTCACAGACGACGGTGTCGGCGCCGGACTCCAGCACGATGTCCCGCAGCTCACGGGCCTTGCCGGAGCCGATGAAGGTCGCCGGGTCCGGCTTGTCACGGCGCTGGATCACGCCGTCGAGCACCAGGGCACCCGCCGTCTCGGCGAGGGCCGCGAGCTCTGCGAGGGAGTTCTCCGCGTCCTGCACGGTCCCCGAGGTCCATACGCCGACCAGCACCACGCGCTCCAGGCGCAGCTGCCGGTACTCGACCTCGGTGACGTCCTCGAGCTCGGTGGAGAGGCCCGCCACGCGCCGCAGGGCCGCGCGCTCGGAGCGGTCGAACTGATCGCCGTCCCGCTCTCCGTCGATCTCGTGGCTCCAGGCGACGTCCTCTTCCATCAGGGCATCGGCCCGAAGGCTCTCGGTGCGGTTCGTGTCCGCGAAGCTCTGCTCGTCCTGGGAAGGGGATGAAGAGGAGGTCATTTGATCCTTACGTCGATGGAAAGTCGTTGCGTCGATCACAACGTGTGACGGCACGGAAAGATTCCCGGGCCGGCCGCGTCGTCGACCTGACGATGGTGACACGGTCGGCCCGGGCCCGTCATCCGGGTTTCACCCGGCCTTCGCCGCGCCGCGTGCCTCGCCCGCCGAGCGCGAGCGCCAGTCCGGGTGGCCGGGCATCGGCGGGGTCTTCTCTGCGTACAGCCAGCCGGCGAAGAAGGACGTGAGGTCACGACCGGCGACCTCGGAGGCCAGCGCGGTGAAGTCGGCGGTGGTGGCCGTGGCGTCCTGGTGCTCGCTCACCCAGCGACGCTCCAGATCCTGGAAGGCCTCGCTACCGATCTCCTCGCGCAGGGCGTAGAGGACGAGGGCGCTCCCGTCGTACACGACGGGCCGGAAGAGGCTGATCTTCTGGCCGGGCGTGGGCGGCGCGGGTGCGGCGGGCGGTCCGCCGTCCGCGCGCCAGGCGTCGGAGGCGGCGTAGGCGGCCTTCATGCGCCGTTCCATGGACTGCCCGGCGGTCTCCTCGGCGTACAGCGCCTCGTACCAGCTGGCGTGCCCCTCGTTGAGCCAGAGGTCGGACCAGGTGCGGGGCGAGACGCTGTTGCCGAACCACTGGTGGGCCAGCTCGTGGACCATGATCGAGTCGACGTACCACTCCGGGAACCCGGGCTCGGTGAAGAGCCTTCGCTCGAAGAGGGAGAGGGTCTGGGTCTCCAGCTCGAAGCCGGTGGCCGCGTCGGCGACGAGCAGTCCGTAGGTCTCGAAGGGGTAGCGGCCGACCTGGCTCTCCATCCACTCCATGTGGGCGGGGGTGCGCTTGAGCCAGGGCTCCAGGAGGTCCCGGTCGGCCGTGCGGACGACGTCCCGCAGCGGCAGTTCGTGCGGGCCCGCCCGGTGGACGACGGTCGTGCGGCCGATGGAGACCTGCGCGAGTTCGGTGGCCATGGGGTGGGCCGTGCGGTACGTCCAGGTCGTGTGGGAACCGTCGGTGGTCCGGCCCGCCGGAAGGCCGTTGGCGACGGCCGTGAGCGTGCTCGGTGCGGTGATCCGGAAGGTGAAGAAGGCCTTGTCGGCGGGGTGGTCGTTGGAGGGGAAGACCCGGTGGGCGGCGTCGGCCTGGTTGGCCATGGCGAGGCCGTCGCCGGTGCGGATCCAGCCGCCGGCGTCGGCGGGGCCGGTGGGGTCGCTGGTGTGGGTGACGGCGATGGTCATCTCGTCGCCGCTCTCCGTCGCCGTGACGGGGGTGATCACCAGGTCCTCGCCGCTGGACTGGAAGGTCGCAGGCGCCCCGTCGACGGTGACGGACTCGACCGTCCCGTGCGTGAAGTCCAGGTTGATGCGCTCCAGGTCGTCCGTGGCCAGGGCCTCGATCCGGGTCACCCCGGCGAGCGGTTCGGTGTTCTTCCCCGGATACGTGAGGGAGATGTCGTACGAGAGGACGTCGTAGCCGGGGTTGCCGAGGTGGGGGAAGAGCGGGTCTCCGATGCCGAGCGGCGTCGGCGCGGGGAGGGCGGCGGCGACGAGCCCGGCCGATGCGGCGACGAGGACGGCGGCGCGCGTCCACCGCGCGCGTGGGGAGGGGTTTCGGGGTGTGAGCGGCATGGGCTACGGCTACCAGTGCCGCCACCGCTCCCCCGGACGGCGCGCTCACCCGCCACCCGAAGGGGTCACCCCCGTGCCGACATCACCCTGTCTCGATGTCACTCCGCACCGAAGGGGCCTGTCCCCCTCGCGCCGACGTCACTCGTCGTGCGTGGCGGGGTGGCGGGCGCGGCTCACGTCGTACACACCCCCGACGTCACGCATGGCCCTCATCAGGGCGGGCAGTCCGGCCGCGTCCGGGAGTTGCAGGGTGTACGTGTGCCGGACGCGCTGTTCGCTCGGGGGCTCGACGGTCGCCGAGACGACGGCGACGCCCTCGCCGGCGATGGCCTCGGTGAGGTCCGCGAGGAGACGGGGTCTGCCGAAGGCCTCGGCGACGAGCGTGACGCGGCACTCGGCGGTGTCGCCCCAGCGGACGGTGACGGGGGCCCGGCCCAGGCGTCTCATCGAGCCGACGGAGGCGCAGCCGATGCGGTGCACGGTGACGGAGCCGCCCCGCACCTGGAAGCCGGTGATCGCGTCGGGGGGTACGGGGGTGCAGCAGCCCGCCGGGCGTACGGCGCCGGCCGGCGCGCCGGGAAGGTCGGCGTGGAGCTTGGCGCCCGAGCGCCGGTCGGCCGTGACGGAGACCGGTGGCCTCGGGTCGGCCTCGGGCGCCCGGACGGCTTCCGGGTGGGCCTGGAGCCAGGCGGTGATCGCGATCCGCGCGGC
The DNA here is from genome assembly GCF_042671585.1 of Streptomyces sp. NPDC127129. NCBI lineage: Bacteria > Bacillati > Actinomycetota > Actinomycetes > Kitasatosporales > Streptomycetaceae > Streptomyces > Streptomyces sp. NPDC127129. The sequence goes on along the minus strand of NZ_JBHXTV010000019.1, from coordinate 61,489 downwards.
GGGTGTACGGGCGTGCTCGAGCCACTCGGGGGACGGCCCCGAGCCGGTGTCCTGGGTGAGGAGCAGCTGGACGGTGTCGCCGTCGTTCAGGACCGTGCTGAGCGTCGCCAGGCTGCCGTTGACGCGCGCTCCCAGGCAGCCGTGGGCGGCGGCTCCGTGCTGGGCGTACGCGGCGTCGACGCAGCTCGCCCCGGCGGGCAGGCCGAGTGTGCCGCCGTCGGCGCGGAAGACGGTGATCTCCTGGTCCTCGGCGAGGTCGGCGCGCAGCGAGGTCCAGAAGGTGTCGGGGTCGGGGGTGGACTGCTGCCAGTCGAGGAGCCGGGAGAGCCAGCCGGGCCGGGTGGGGTCGGCGCGCTCGCCGTCGTCGGCGGGTTCGGTGCCGTCACCGCCCGCCGGGGGTGTGTACGGATTGCCCAGCGCGACGACGCCGGCCTCGGCGACCTTGTGCATCTGGTGCGTACGGATGAGGACTTCGGCGACGGCCCCGTCGGGGGCGGCGACGGCGGTGTGCAGCGACTGGTACAGGTTGAACTTGGGGGCCGCGATGAAGTCCTTGAACTCGGAGATCACCGGGGTGAAACAGGTGTGGAGTTCGCCGAGGACGGCGTAACAGTCGGCGTCCTCGGTAACCAGCACGAGGAGCCGTCCGAAGTCGCTTCCCCTCAGCTCGCCGCGCTTGAGGCGGACGCGGTGCACGGAGACGAAGTGCCGCGGTCGGACGAGGACTTCGGCGCCGATGTCCGCCTCGCGCAGGGCCGCGGCGACGCTGTCGGCGATGGTGGCGAGGGCGTCGCCGGCGCCGGTGTTCCCGGCGATGAGCGCGCGGGTGTTCTCGTACTCCTCGGGGTGGAGGATGGCGAAGACGAGGTCCTCCAGCTCGGTCTTCAGCGCCTGGACGCCGAGCCGTTCGGCGAGCGGGATCAGGACGTCACGGGTCACCTTGGCGATCCGGACCTGCTTCTCGGGGCGCATCACGCCGAGGGTGCGCATGTTGTGGAGCCGGTCGGCGAGTTTGATCGACATGACGCGGACGTCGTTGCCGGTGGCGACGAGCATCTTGCGGAAGGTCTCGGGTTCGGCGGCGGCGCCGTAGTCGACCTTCTCCAGTTTGGTGACGCCGTCGACGAGATAGGCGACCTCGGCGCCGAACTGCTCCCGTACCTGATCGAGTGTCACCTCCGTGTCCTCCACCGTGTCGTGGAGCAGCGCGGCGGTCAACGTCGTGGTCTCCGCACCCAGTTCGGCGAGGATCAGGGTGACCGCGAGCGGATGGGTGATGTACGGCTCACCGCTCTTGCGGAACTGTCCGCGGTGCGAGGACTCGGCCAGGACGTACGCGCGGCGCAGCACGGCCAGGTCGGCGTCGGGGTGGTGGGCCCGATGGGCCTCCGCCACATGACCGATGGCGTCCGGGAGCCGGCCCCTGGTGGTGGCACCGACCAGGGCCGCACGGCCCAGCCGGCGGAGGTCGAGCCTCGCGCGCGCCGCGCGGCCGCGGCTGCGGCTGGGAGCGTCGGGACCCACGGCCTCCGCTGCGCTCACAGGGTTGGTGGCCTCTGCACTCATGGGGCACCTCCGGCGACGTCGACCGGCGGTGGACGGGCAAGGCGTGCCCGCGGGGCCGGTGCTTGATGCTACCGACCCCACCACGTGGCGCAGTGCCGCTCTCGCTCAGCGTGAAACGGATCACCCATTCGAGCGAAGGATCAGTCGTTGACTGTTTCGAATGTGTCCGTCGGGTGCGTTTGGTGCTTACCGATGTCGAGGCTCAGTGGTCGGCGAGCCAGGCCGGGTCGATCGTGCCTTCGGCGACGATGACGGCCGGACCGGTCATCTCCACCTCGCCGTCGGGGTGCTCGGTGATGGTCAGCGTCCCGCCCAGGACGTCCACGGTGTACGCGACGGGCTCGCCGCTCACAGCGGGGTCGACGCCGTCCCGGCGGGCGGCGGCCACGGCGACGGCGCAGGCGCCCGTGCCGCAGGAGCGGGTCTCGGCGGCACCGCGCTCGTGGACGCGCATGGCCACGTGGCGCGTGCCCCGGTCGGCGACGAACTCGATGTTCACCCCGTCGGGGAAGACCTCGGCCGGCGCGTACGGGGGCTCGGTGAACAGGTTGCCCGCGTGGTCGAGGGACTCGACGAACGCCACGGCGTGCGGATTGCCCATGTTCACGTTGCGGGCGGGCCAGCTGCGGCCGTCGACCGTGACGGTGACGCCTTCCTCGGGGAGCCGGGCGCGACCCATGGAGACGGTGACGGAGCCGTCCTTGTCCAGGTGGGTGCGCTTGACCCCGCTGCGGGTGGCGATGGCGACCTCGCCGGCCGTGACGTGCCCGGCGTGCTCCAGATAGCGGGCGAAGACCCGGACGCCGTTGCCGCACATCTCGGCGACCGAGCCGTCCGCGTTGCGGTAGTCCATGAACCACTCGGCCTCGTCGGCCATGGCACGGGCCTCGGGGTGGGCCGCGCTGCGGACCACGCGCAGCACACCGTCGCCGCCGATTCCGGCCCGGCGGTCGCAGATCCGCGCGACGGCGGCGGCCGGAAGGTCGATGGCGTTGCCGGCGTCCGGGATGATCACGAAGTCGTTCTCGGTCCCGTGGCCCTTGAGGAACGCGATGGCTGAGGTCTGTGTGCTGGTCACGGGATCAACTGTACGGGTCGGGTCGGACAGCCGCCCGAAGATCCACCCCTCGGGCGAGGTGGCCTCAGCGGAGGCGGGCGACGCGCCAGACGGCCAGGGCCACCAGAAGCGCGCTGAAGAACACGTACAGGGCGATCACGCGCCAGTTCGGCCGCTCGCCGGAGCCGCGGGCGGGGAGCCCCGGCCAGGCGGAGCCGACCCTGCGGGCGGCCATCATTCCCCAGCCGGCCGCGCAGGAGCTGATCAGCAGACCGAGCATGGCGACGACGGCACCGCCGTCGCCGGAGCCGAAGGCGAGGGGGAAGGCGAACATCAGCGAGCCGAGGGCGGCGAGGCCCACGATGGGCGCGAGCTGCCAGATCCGGAGACGCCGTTGCGGCCGGAGCTCGACCTCGACCTCGTCGGGGTCGACCTCGACGGACGTGCCTTCGGCGTCGTCCGGACCGTCCGGGCTCAAACCGGGCGCGTCACCCGGAGCTTCGTCCGTGACCGCTTCGTGCTGTTCTCTGTCGCGAGGGCCGGCCTCCATCGCCACGCGCCCTCCCACTCGGACTCCACTTGGTCGATCGATGCTCGATGATGGCACGCCAGAGAGCCCTGGAATGACGGGCATGGCGTCCCGATGCCATCACGTGATCAGGCTGTGACCGCTCGTTCGACCAACGTCAGCGCCTCTCGCGGGAGTTCCCCGCGGTCCTCCGCAGCTCCGCTCAGCCAGTGGACCCGCGGGTCGCGCCGGAACCACGAGTCCTGGCGGCGGGCGAAGCGCTTGGTGGCGCGTACGGTCTCCGCGCGCGCCTCGTCCTCCGTGCACTCCCCCGCGAGCGCCGCGAGCACCTGCTGGTACCCGAGCGCGCGGGCGGCCGTACGCCCCTCCCGCAGTCCCTGCGCCTCCAGGGTGCGCACCTCGTCCACGAGTCCGTCCTCCCACATCCGGTCCACGCGCGTGGTGATGCGGGCGTCGAGCTCGGGGCGGGCCACGTCGACGCCGATCTGGACCGTGTCGTATACCGAGTCCGGGCCGGGCAGGTTGGCCGTGAAGCGCTTGCCGGTGATCTCGATGACCTCCAGGGCCCGGACGATGCGGCGGCCGTTGCTGGGCAGGATCGCGCGGGCGGCCTCGGGGTCGGCCTCGGCGAGGCGGGCGTGCAGGACGCCGGAGCCCCGCTCCTCCAGCTCGGCCTCCAGGCGGGCACGGAGGGCCGGATCGGTGCCGGGGAATTCGAGCGCGTCGATGGCGCCGCGTACGTACAGTCCGGAGCCGCCGACCAGGACGGGGGTGCGGTCCTGGGCGAGCAGCCGGTCGATCTCGGCGCGCGCGAGGCGCTGGTACTCGGCGACGCTGGCGGCCACCGTCACGTCCCAGATGTCGAGGAGGTGGTGCGGGATGCCGCCGCGCTCTTCGAGCGTCAGCTTGGCGGTACCGATGTCCATCCCCCGATAGAGCTGCATCGAGTCGGCGTTGACGACCTCGCCGCCCAGTTGCTGGGCGAGGAATACGCCCAGATCGGACTTTCCGGCCGCTGTGGGGCCGACGACGGCGATGACCCGCGGGGCGGGAGCTGCACTTCTCACCGTCACAGTCTCGCAAACCTCCCGACCGGTCCCCGAACGAGCGACGTGACGGCCCGCAACCGGGTTCGTTGCCAGTTGCGAGGTTCCGACCGCCGGTTTCCGTACCGGCTGCACCGGGTGGCGCAACAGGGCGCCCCGGGCGCCGCGGGGCTTTTCCCACACGAGTACGCTATGGAGTGGAAATGGGCGTTTTTGCAATGTTTCGGCGGAAGGGCAAGGAAGCTGCCGAGGCGTCGACGGAGGAGGCCCAGGCTGTCGTCGTGACGGACACGCCGGAGGAGGCGGAGGCCGGAGCGCCGAGCGACGAGGCCACCGGGGCCGGGACGAAGGACGGTGCCGAGGCGGGCTCGACCGCCCCGTCCGCCGACGTGTCGGAGGCGGGCGACGGGGAAGCCGTGACGGAGGTCGCCGAGGTCGTCGAGGCCGTGGAGATTCCGAAGCAGCAGTCGGCGGAGGAGGCCGCGGACAACGAGGCCGGAGAAGGCGCCCGGAAGTAGAGGCACCTGGCGACAGGGCCTGGCAGACGCACTCACCGGAGGGAAGGTGACCCATGGGTCTCCTGGATTCACTCAAGGCCAAGCTCGCCCCGGCGAAGGACAAGGTCTCGGACCTCGCGCAGCAGCATGAGGCCAAGATCGACCACGGCCTGGAGCGGGCCGCGAAGGTGGTCGACGAGAAGACCAAGGGCAAGTACAGCACCAAGATCGAATCGGGCACGGGCAAGGCCAAGGACGCCCTGGGGCGGATCGCCCACAAGGACGACGGCGGCACCACCGGTCCGGGCACGGTTCCGGGCGACGGCCAGGGCCCCACCCCGCCGACGCCGCCCACCACCCCGCCGGCCGCCTGACGACTCCACGTCTGGCGTCAGCGCCCGGCTCCCACGGCCGGCGTCACCCGACGGTCCCTCCCGCACGGCGGACGGCCGCGGAGCACGATGCTCCGCGGCCGTCCGCCGTTCTGCGCCGCCGCGGCGAGCACGGCAGCACCATGACCTACGACCAGGCCGCGACGAAATAGCCGACGCCGTACGGAGCGTCCTCGTACAGCAGCCTGCCGTCGAGGTCGGCGCCCTCGGCGGCGCCCGCGAGGACCTGCCAGGGGGCCCGGCCGGCCGCCTTCAGCTCGTACGCCAGGTTCTCGTCCAGGGCGAGGAGAGCGTCCACGTCCGCCGTGCCCAGGGCGTTCGCGGCCGCGGCGTCGAAGGCGGCGGCGCGCTCGTCCAGGTAGCCGGGCGCCTTGAGGGTCCGGCAGGCGCTGCCGTCCCCCATCACGAGCAGCGCCACGCGGTCGGCCGCGGCGGCCAGCTGACGGCCGGTCGAGGCGCAGCGCTCGGCCTCGAGCGGCTCCCCGACGCCCAGACCTTCGACGGGCGCGTCGGCCCAGTCGGCGCGCTGCAGCAGCCACGCGGCGACGGCGAGGGAGACGGGCAGCGGACGCTCCGCCGCGGGCCCGGCCCCGAGCCGTACGGAGAGGTCGACTCCGAAGCCCGCGAAGCTGCCGGTCGAACCGGCGGGGAAGGTTCCGCGGGCCCCCTCGTCGGCGGGACCGACGACGTAGAGCCGGTCGGGCCGGGACGCGGCGAGCAGCCCGAGGGCGTCCGCGCAGGCCGTCCGGGCTCCATCGAGCTCACCGGCGGCCCCGGCGGCCACGTCGGGCACGAGCAGGGGAGGGCAGGGACAGACGGCTGCGGCGACAAGCATGATCCGCAGCCTACTGCGGCGGCCTCCGTCACAGAGGCGGGACGCTGTCCTGCGGTTCCGGCGTCGGCGGCTCGGGGTCGACTGCGGTGTCGCTGTCGGCCGAATCGTGGACGAGTTCGGCGATGGTCAGCGTGATCAGCGTCTCCGACATCAGCCCTCTGACGATCAGCAGACAGCCGTCACCGCTGGGATACCGGTACACCTCACGCGACTTCTCCTTCCACGGCTGGTAGAAGGTGAGCGAGGCGGCGCGCATCGCCTCCCGCGCGTCCTCCCGCGACCCGGTGACTCTCCGCACCACCTCGCTGCGGTACGTGTCCCCGTTGCTGCCGCGCTGCGCGACGATGACCCACTTTCCCATCACGGCCCCCCGTCGTGGATATGTCGTCTGTCGGTGTCAGTGGCTTCCGCAGGCGGGTGCCGCGGCCGCGGGCAGCGGCTCCGGCACACCGATCTTCGGAAGTCCGAGCAGGACGCCCGCGGGCTTCGCGGCGGCCTCGGTGGTGCGCTTCTCCCAGGCGTCGCCGGCGCGGGTGCGGCGGACGGCGGTCGTCGGGCCCTCGGCGAGGAGGTGGTGCGGGGCGGCGTAGGTGATCTCGACGGTCACCACGTCACCCGGGCGGACCTCCTCGTCCGGCTTCGTGAAGTGGACGAGCCGGTTGTCGGGGGCGCGGCCGGAGAGGCGGTGGGTGGTGCCGTCCTTGCGGCCCTCGCCCTCGGCGACCATGACCTCCAGCGTCCGGCCGACCTGCTTCTTGTTCTCCTCCCAGGAGATCTCCTCCTGGAGCGCGACGAGGCGCTCGTAGCGCGCCTGCACGACCTCCTTCGGGATCTGCCCGTCCATCTCGGCCGCGGGCGTCCCCGGCCGCTTGGAGTACTGGAAGGTGAAGGCGTTGGCGAAGCGGGCCTCGCGGACCGTGTGCATCGTCTGCTCGAAGTCCTCCTCGGTCTCGCCGGGGAAGCCCACGATGATGTCGGTGGAGATGGCGGCGTGCGGGATGGCGGCGCGCACCTTCTCGATGATGCCGAGGAAACGCTCCTGCCGGTAGGAGCGGCGCATGGCCCTGAGGACCGTGTCCGAACCGGACTGCAGCGGCATGTGGAGCTGCGGCATCACGTTCGGGGTCTCGGCCATCGCGGCGATGACGTCGTCCGTGAAGTCGCGGGGGTGCGGCGAGGTGAAGCGGACCCGCTCCAGGCCCTCGATCTCGCCGCAGGCGCGCAGCAGCTTGGAGAAGGCCTCGCGGTCGCCCAGGTCGGACCCGTACGCATTGACGTTCTGGCCGAGGAGGGTGATCTCCGAGACGCCCTCGGCCACCAGGGCCTCGATCTCGGCGAGGATGTCGCCGGGACGGCGGTCCTCCTCCTTGCCGCGCAGCGCCGGGACGATGCAGAAGGTGCAGGTGTTGTTGCAGCCGACGGAGATCGAGACCCAGGCGGCGTACGCGGACTCACGGCGGGTCGGCAGCGTGGAGGGGAAGGCCTCCAGCGACTCCGCGATCTCGATCTGAGCCTCTTCCTGGATGCGGGCGCGCTCCAGGAGGACCGGCAGCTTGCCGATGTTGTGCGTGCCGAAGACGACGTCGACCCAGGGGGCCTTCTTGACGATGGTGTCGCGGTCCTTCTGGGCGAGACAGCCGCCGACGGCGATCTGCATGCCCGGGCGCGTGGTCTTCCTGGGGGCGAGGCGGCCGAGGTTGCCGTAGAGCTTGTTGTCGGCGTTCTCACGGACCGCGCAGGTGTTGAAGACGACGACGTCGGCGTCGCCGTCCGAGCCCTCGGGGGCGCGGACGTAGCCGGCGTCTTCCAGCAGACCGGAGAGCCGCTCGGAGTCGTGGACGTTCATCTGGCACCCGTAGGTGCGCACTTCGTAGGTTCGCTGGACGTCCACTGCCTGGCTCCGGTCGCTGCTGGTCATGGAACAAGGGTATGCGGTGCCGGGGATTGCCCCGGCCCTCGCTGCCCCTACGACGGCACGGCGACGCTCCCGGCGGCGTCGAGGGCCTCCGTGAGCTGGGCGGCGAGGGTGCCCGCGTCGGGGCGCAGGGAGCCGTCGAAGGCGGCCGAGCCGATGGTGAAGGCGTCGGCTCCGGCGGCTGCCAGGGCTCGTATGCGCTCCCTGCCGGTGATGCCGCCGGCCACGACCAGGCGCCCGGTGGTGGCCGCCCGGGCGGCGCGGACGAGGTCGAGCGGGTCCGCTTTGGTCGCCCGGTAGGCGAGGAGGTCGACGCCCGCGCAGCCGGCGGCCTCGGCCCGGCGGCAGTCCTGGGCGACCCGCTCGGGGCCACCCGCGAGGAGGGTGGGGTGGCCCACCGGTTCACCCGCGAAGGGGAGGTACTCGATGGTGGTGCCGGCGAGGAGGGTCAGCGTCTCCTCGATCCAGGTGCCGCCCATGAGCCGGTCGACGCCGAGGTCGATGGCGTGCCGGACCGAGGTGAGGGCCTCGTCGCGGGTGGTGCTGACCACCTCGAGGTAGCTGGTGGCCCCGGTGTCCTTGATCTGCCGGTGGAGCCGGTCGAGGGTGGCCGCGTCGACCCCGACGTCCTTGAAGCCGAGGTGGCCGATGCCGAGGCCCCGGACGGTGTCGAGGACGTCGAGGCAGTCGGTGACGGTCCTGTCCTCACGGGTGAGCATGAAGATGAAGTCCACGGGTGTCCTCCGGCTCGGATGCGGGTGGTGGGGCCAGCTCGTCCGCGTGGTGCAGGGCGGTGAGCAGGCTGGTGTGGTCGGCGGTGCCCCGACCGGCGAGGTCGAAGGCCGTGCCGTGGTCGACGCTGGTCCGCACGAAGGGCAGGCCGATGGTGATGTTGACGCCGTGCTCCAGGCCCAGGTACTTGACCGGTATGAGCCCCTGGTCGTGGTACTGCGCCACGACCACGTCGAACTCGCCCGCGCGGGCGCGCATGAAGACCGTGTCGGCGGGCCAGGGGCCGCTGGCGTCGATGCCCTCCCGGCGAGCGGCCCGCACGGCCGGTTCGATGATGTCGAGGTCCTCGCGGCCGAAGAGCCCGTTCTCGCCGGCGTGGGGGTTGAGGGCGGCGACGGCGATACGGGGGCGCTCGTCCTTCCCGCGGCTGGACAGGAGCGTGCGGTGGGTGAGCCGGATGATCTCCAGCTCACGGGCGGTGGTGAGGGAGTCGAGTGCCGTGCGCAGTGACTGGTGGACGGTGACCAGGACGACCCGCAGCTCGTCGTTGGCCATCATCATGGCGTAGTCGCGGGTGCCCGAGAGCTCGGCGAGGATCTCGGTGTGGCCCGGGTAGGGCAGCCCCGCCAGCCCGAGCGCCTCCTTGTTGATCGGTGCGGTGGTCAGCGCCCGGATCTCGCCCTGGAGGGCGAGCTCGACGCCTCGGCGTACGTAGTGGAACGAGGCGGCTCCGGCGCGGGCGTCCACCGTGCCGAGCGGCAGGTCCGCGGGGAGCGCCCCTACGGGGAGCACGTCCATGACCCCGGGGCGGTGGACCGCTTCCGCGACGGTGGAGATCGGACGCGGGGTCAGCCCGGTGCCGGTGACGCGGCAGGCCCGGGCGAGGGTGTCCGGGTCGCCGATGACGACGACCGGAGGGCGGCGCCGGGGGTCGGCGTACGCCTTGACGGTGATCTCGGGACCGATGCCGCAGGGGTCGCCCATGGTGAGGGCGATGGGTCGCGTCATGAGACCGGCCCCCCTTTCACGAGGAGGCGGCGGAGGCGGTCGAGCGTGCCGTCGTCGCCGAATCCTCCCGCCTTGATGAGGACGGGGATGCGGGGCGGGCCGGGCAGTACGCCCCGCGCCACCCCCGGTTCCGGTTCGTCGACCAGGTCGATGCCGGCGGCACCGAGGGCTTCCAGAACGGTCGCCGCTGTCTCTCCGCCGGTCAGCACGAGTCCGTCGACCAGCCCTTCCGCCACCGAGGCGCCCACGACGGCGGCGAGGTGGCCCGTCAGCGCTTCGGAGTCCGCACGGCGGGCGTCGGGGGTGTGGACGGCGAGCACGGGCGCGGCGGATCGACGCAGGGCCTCGACGGCCACGGCCGGGTCGTCGCCGGCATCGGCCACGCCCACGTCTCCGCGCGTACGCAACCGGTCCAGCTGGCGGCGGGAGGCCGGGTGCGCGCTGCCGACCACCACCAACGGGCGCCGGGATGCGGGGAGTTCGACCGCGGGGACCGAGGGGGTACGGGAGTGGCGGGCGGCCAGCGCCGTGGCGAGGCCCGGGGAGCCGACCCAGAGGACGTCGTGCGGTCGGGGCACGGAGGAGACCAGAAGGCCGAGGTCGGCGTCGGTGGCCGCCGAGCAGACCAACACTCCACCCGCGTCGATCAGCTCCGGCAGCTTCCCGAACTGCTCCGGTTCGATCAGTTCCGCTTCGGGCAGCAGGAGGCTCAGGTCCGCGGTGCGGACCGGGTGCGTCGGGTCGTGCGCGAATTCCGTCGCGTGCACCGGAATGCCCTGCACGTACTGGACTCCCCCGACCGTCGTCCGGCCTTCGGCGGGGAACGCCGGTGCGACGACGACGGCTTGGCGGCCCGATCCGGAGTGGGCGGCGCGGGTCTCGGCCGCCAGATGGCCCCGGAGCGTGGAGTCGACGGTCTTGATCAGCAGGTCGGCACCCGCGAACGCGCCCGCGGCCCGCCAGGTCACGGCCACGGCCGTCGCCTCGTCGAGCGTGCGGCTGCCGAGGTCGACGGCGACGACTCCCTCACGAGCCGCGCCGAGCACGCCCTCTCGCGGCAACAGCACGTGAGCCCGATGCCCCGTCCCGCGGAACGGCGCCGCGCCGTCGCCGGCGCTCGTGAGGTCGTCCGCGAGGACCGCGATGCTCGTCACGGGGTCTGCCGGGGGTTCCCGCCTCATGCCTCGTCCTCCTTCGAGTCGTGCCGCTGTCGCCCGGTGCGACGGCCACTCCCCCGCACGGCCCCTCGCCGGCGTGACGTGATCGCCACTGACGTCAACCCTGGCGCCCGGAAAGCCGCTGGACAAGCGATTCCTTCTCACTCCACCTGTGAGTAGATTTCACACATGCGCTGGCCGGACCTTCCCCCGTTGAACTCGCTGCTCCCCTTCGAGGCGACGGTGCGGCACGCGAGCATGACCCGGGCCGCCGAGGAGCTCCACGTGACCCACGGCGCGGTCAGCCGTCAGATCCAGAACCTGGAGAAGTCCCTGGGTGTCACGCTCTTCGAGCGTGGGACCCGTTCCCTGCGGCCGACCCCTCAGGCCCGCCGCCTCGCGGCAGCCGTACGTGACGCGCTCGACCAGGTCGACACCGCGTCCCGCGAGGTGGCACGACGTGAGCGCGGGGGTCCGCTCGCGCTGTCCTGCGAGCCGACGCTCCTGATGCGCTGGCTCATTCCCCGGCTGCCGGACCTCGCGAGCCAGGTGCCGGGCCTCACGGTGCATCTGTCGGCGGGCGGCGGACCCGTCTCGTTCGACCGGGACCCCGTCGACGTCGCTCTCCGGCGCGACGACTTTCCCGTACCGGCGGACGTGTGCCGCTCCCCCCTCTTCCTGGAGCGGATCGGTCCGGTCTGCAGCCCGGACCTGGCCGAGCGGCTCCGCGACGGGCACGGCGTCGCGGCGGCGGCGGGGGTCACGGGGGTGACGATCCTGCACGCGAGCACACGCCCGGGAGCCTGGGCCGACTGGCAGCGCCTCACGCGTCGACGCGTCGAACCCGACGGCGAGCAGACCTTCGAGCACTTCTACCTGGCGCTCCAGGCGGCCGTCGCCGGCGTCGGCATGGCCATCGGCCCGTACGCGCTCGTCCACGACGACCTCGTGCGCGGCCAGCTGGTGGCGCCCTTCGGTCTGGTCGAGGACGGCACGGGATACCAGCTGCTCAGCCCGCAGCCACCCGAGCGGGACGAGCGCATCGCCGCGCTGCTCGCATGGCTGCGCGCCCAGGCGACCGGTCTCTGACGACGAGACCCCGTGCGGACGGGCACGGGCACGAGCACGCGCGCGTGACGGCCGGCGGACGGCGGCTCGGATGCCCGGCCTGGCCAGAGCGGGGAGGGAACTGGCAGGATCGCGCCATGCTCGCCTCGCTCTCCCGTGTCGTCCGTCGCCGCCTGCTCCAGGTGTCGGCGGCGCTTCTGGTGGTGTGCGGGCTGCTGGTGTGGTGGCTGGTTCCTTTCGGTCCCTCGGATCCGAGTGGCCGGGTCACCTTCAGTACGGGCGTTCCCACCGGCGTCTACCAGCGGTACGGCGAGCTGCTGCGGCAGGCCCTCGCCACCGACCTGCCGGATGTCTCGATAGCGCTCAAGGACAGCGAGGGCTCCCAGCAGAACCTCGCGCGTCTGGCCTCGGGCGAGGCGGACTTCACCATCGCGACGGCCGACGCCGTGGCCCAGTACCAGCGCGACCGGAAGCCCGGGTTCGACAGCCTCCGGGGCTCCGCGCGCCTCTACGACGACTACGTCCAGCTCGTCGTCCCCAAGGAGTCGCCCGTCCGGTCCGTCCCCGATCTGCGCGGGCTCCGTGTCGGCGTCGGCCAGGAGGGGTCCGGTGTCCGGCTGATCGCGGATCGGGTCCTCGCGGCGGGCGGACTCGCCCCCGACACCGACATCAAGCCGGTCTCGGCCGGCATCGACACCATGCCGGGCCTCCTGGAGAGCGGGAGACTCGACGCGTTCTTCTGGTCGGGCGGTCTGCCCACACAGGCCGTCCAGGCGCTGTCCGAGCGCATGCCGGTGCGGCTGGTCTCGCTGGACGCGACCCTGGTGGACACGCTGCACGACGCGGGCGAGTCGACCCGCCACTACCGCTCCGCGGTCATTCCCGCGGACGCCTACAAGCGGGCTCAGGACGGGCAGCCGGTGGAGACGGTGGCCGTGGCCAACCTGCTCGTGACGACGGACACGGCTGATCCGGCACTGGTGGAGGGTTTGACCCGTACGGTGATCAGAAGCCGGGACCGGATCGGCGGCAAGGTCCACCCCGCCCAGCTGGTGGACCTGCGCACCGCGATCTACACCGAACCGCTCTCCCTGCACGAGGGCGCACGCCGCTACTACCGCTCGGTGAAGCCGTAGCGCAGCCACGGCGTGCCGCCGCTCAGTGCGGCCGCAGCCGCCGCGTACCGCCACTCAGGCCGGCCGCAGCCACCGCCTACCGCCACTCAGCGCGGGCCACAGCCACCGCGTACCGCCACTCAGGCCGGCCGCACCCCACATACCGCCACTCGGCACGGCCACAACCCCGCGTACCGCCGCTCAGTGCGACCGCAACCCCGCGTCCCACCCCGCCCGAGCCCCTCAGCCCGCCTCCGGGCCTTCAGGAGCTGTGCGGACCCCTCAGCGCCCCTGCGGCCCCGTCCTCGGCACCGTGACCGTCACACGCAGCCCGTGCGGCTCGTTCGGCGCGTAGGCCATCGAACCGCCGCCCGCCCCGAGCAGGACGTGGGCGATTGACAGACCGAGGCCCGAGCCCTTGATGTTCTGGTGGCGGTTGCTGCGCCAGAAGCGGTCGCCGACCCGGTCGAGCTCCTCCGGAGTGAGCCCGGGGCCCGCATCCGCCACGACGACCGTGCAGGTGTCGCCCTCGGACGCCACGGCGACCGTGACCTCCTCCCCCTCCGGGGTGAACTTCAGCGCGTTGTCGATCACCGCGTCGAGCGCGCTGGAGAGCGCGACCGGGTCCGCCCAGGCCGTCACCGCGCGCCGCTCGCCCCCGAGCCGTACGCCCTTCTCCTCGGCGAGCGGGCGCCACGCGGCGACCCGCTCGGCGGCGAGCTCGCCGATGTCGGTGAGCCGCAGGTCGGCGGCGGCGTGCTCGGCGAGCGCGAGGCCCAGCAGATCGTCGAGGACCTGGGCGAGCCGCTTGCCCTCGGTGCGGACGGAGGCGATCTCCTCGTTGCCCTCGGGGAGTTCCAGGGCGAGCAGCTCGATGCGGAGCAGCAGCGCCGAGAGCGGGTTGCGCAGCTGGTGCGAGGCGTCGGCGACGAAGGCCCGCTGCTGTTCGAGGACGTCTTCGACGTTGTCGGCCATCTCGTTGAACGCGCGGGCCAGACGGCGCAGTTCGGGCGGTCCGCCGGCCTCGGCGACCCGGGACTTCATCCGGCCGGTGGCGATGTCGTGGGTGGCCGCGTCCAGGACGCGGACGGGCCGCAGCACCCAGCCGGTGAGCCGGAAGGCGGCGCCGACGGCGAGCAGCATCGCGGCCGACTCCCCGGCCACGATGATCAGCCAGCCCGTCAGGATGCGCGAACGCAGCTGTCCGGTGGGCGAGTCGGTCACCACGACGGCGACGACGTCCCCGTCCCGTACGACCGGAGAGGCGATCGTCAGGCGGGCGTCCGGCTGCCACGGCCACACCTGCGGCGGGTCGTGGCTGCGGCGCCCGAGCAGGGCCTCGTTGAAGGCGCGGCGGCCCTCACCCTCGTACGGGACGACCCAGTCCGGGGGCGCGGCCGCCATGGCCCGGTTGTCGCGGTAGAAGATGCCGGTCCTGATGCCGTACACGTCGTGGTAGCTGGCGAGTTCACCCCTGAGGGTGGTGCGGCGCTCGTCGACCGTCGGCTCGGACTCGCTGACGAACTGGGCGAGCGCCGCGAACCGCGCCGCGTCGTCGAGCCGGTCGACGACGACGCGCTGCTGCTCGGCCGCGGCGAGGCTCGCGGCGAGCGGGAAGCCGAGGGCAAGCAGCACCCCGGCCATCAGGACGAGGAGGAGCGGAAGAAGGCGCGTGCGCACGTGGGGGCCCGGGCGGCTACGCGGCCGGGGCGACCAGGCGGTAGCCGACGCCTCGCACGGTCTCGATCAGGGCGGGCATGGCCAGCTTGGAGCGCAGCGAGGCGACGTGCACCTCGAGCGTGCGGCCGGTCCCCTCCCAGTTGGTGCGCCAGACCTCGCTGATGATCTGCTCGCGCCGGAAGACCACACCGGGCCGTCCTGCGAGCAGGGCCAGCAGGTCGAACTCCTTGCGGGTGAGCTGGACGGGCGCGCCGTCGACGCTGACGCGGCGGGTGGGCAGCTCGATGACGACGGAGCCGAGCCGTAGCGCGGCGTCGTCGCCGGCCGCGCCGCCCTCGTCGCCGCCGGCGTTGCGCCGGCTGACGGCGTGGATGCGGGCGAGCAGTTCCCCGGTGTCGTACGGCTTGACCACGTAGTCGTCGGCCCCGAGGTTGAGGCCGTGTATCCGGGACCGTACGTCGGCGCGCGCCGTCACCATGATCACGGGGGTCGCGGTGAGCTTACGGATCCGGCCGCAGACCTGGTAGCCGTCCTGGTCGGGCAGGCCGAGGTCGAGCAGGATCACACCGTACGAAGGACGCTCGCCGTGCGCCGCGGGCAGCACCGCCTGGAGCGCCTCCTCGCCGTTCCGGGCGTGCGTGACCGCGAAGCCGTGCTTCGCCAGGACGGCGGACAGGGCCGCGGCGACATGATCGTCGTCTTCGACGAGCAGGAGTCTCATGGCCCCCCTCCGGTGGCTTCGTGATCGCGTGATGGCTATGGGTGTACCAGGGCATGAACGCCGATGGTCGGTGTCACAGTCAAGTGTCCCCCTGTGGCGACCGGGTTTCCGTTATGCACCCGGTACGCCGTCGCCCACCCCGTTCACACAGTGTGTCCGGCCGAGGCCTTATCGTTATCCTCAATTTCCGCTCAGATGTGATGACGCTCGTCGCACCACGTGCCTAGTGTCCTCCCCAACCGAGGAGGACGGAGCAAAAGCCGATGAGCGGAGTGTCAGTGACCAAGGGCTCGGAAGACGCCGGTACGGCGGCGGGCGACCTGGTCGTACTGTCCAACGTGAACAAGCACTTCGGCGCGCTGCATGTGCTCCAGGACATCGACCTGACGATCGCCCGGGGCGAAGTCGTGGTCGTCATCGGGCCTTCGGGGTCCGGTAAGTCCACACTGTGTCGCACCATCAACCGCCTGGAGACGATCGACTCCGGCACCATCACGATCGACGACCGGCCTCTGCCCCAGGAGGGCAAGGAGCTGGCACGGCTGCGCGCCGACGTCGGCATGGTGTTCCAGTCCTTCAATCTCTTCGCACACAAGACCGTGCTCGAGAACGTGATGCTGGGCCAGATCAAGGTCCGCAAGTCGACGAAGGCGCACGCCGAGTCGACGGCCCGCACCCTGCTCGACCGGGTGGGAGTCGGCAGCCAGGCGGACAAGTACCCGGCGCAGCTCTCCGGAGGCCAGCAGCAGCGTGTCGCGATCGCGCGGGCGCTGGCGATGGAGCCGAAGGTCATGCTGTTCGACGAGCCGACGTCGGCTCTCGACCCCGAGATGATCAACGAGGTCCTCGAGGTCATGCAGCAGTTGGCGCGCGACGGCATGACGATGGTCGTCGTCACCCATGAGATGGGTTTCGCGCGTTCCGCCGCCAACCGCGTGGTGTTCATGGCGGACGGCAAGATCGTCGAACAGGCCACGCCGGACGAGTTCTTCAGCAACCCGCGCAGCGACCGGGCGAAGGACTTCCTCTCGAAAATCCTCCACCACTGACGACGGTCAGCCTTCATCATTCACCCTGCTGACCAACAACCCACGAACCAAGGGATGTTCACCATGAAGCTCCGCAAGTCCGCGGCCGTGGCCGTCGCCGTGCTCGCACTCACCGCGACCGCCTGTGGTGGCAAGGAGGGCTCCGCCGGCGACAAGCCCGCCGTGAAGCCCGGTGACTCGAGCGCCCCGCAGCTCCCCAAGTACATCGTCGCCACCGACGTGAAGCTGGAGTCGCCCACCTTCAAGGAGGCGCAGAAGCGCGGCAAGCTGATCATCGGCTCCAAGGCCGACCAGCCGTACCTCGGCTTCGAGGACCAGGCCACCAAGGAGCGGTCCGGCTTCGACGTCGAGATCGCGAAGATGATCGCGGCCGACCTCGGCTTCACCGAGGACAAGATCGAGTGGAAGACCGTCGACTCCAAGCTCCGTGAGACGGCGATCTCGACGGGCCAGGTCGACTACTACGTCGGCACGTACACGATCAACGACAAGCGCAAGGCGCAGGTCGGCTTCGCGGGTCCGTACTACAAGGCCGGCGCCGACCTCCTGGTCCGCAAGGACGAGACCGCGATCACCGGTCCGGAGACCCTCAAGGGCAAGAAGGTCTGCTCCATCACGGGCTCGACGCCGCTGCAGGAGATCAAGAAGCCGCAGTACGGCGCCCAGACCACCGAGCTGGCGAAGTACTCCGACTGCGTGCAGCAGCTGCTCACCAAGCAGGTCGACGCGGTCACCACCGACGACGCGATCCTCAAGGGCTACGCCGCCGCCAACGCCGGCAAGCTCAAGGTCGTCGGCAAGCCGTTCACCGAGGAGCCCTACGGCGTCGGCATGAACAAGGACGACAAGGTCCTGCGCGACAAGATCAGCGACATCCTCGACGCGCACATCGAGGACGGCACGTACAAGAAGATCTACGAGGCGACCCTGGGCCTCTCCGGCTCCGCGTACGTCGCGCCGCCGGCGCGCGTCCGCTACTGATTCCTCGCCCTGAAGTCGAGCGCCCCGTACGGGAGTACGGGGCGCCGCTCCTCCTGCCCGTAAGCCGCTGACAGCCGACGCGGAGACCTCATGAACGTACTGCTCGACCATTTCCCGGAGTTCCGCGACGGCTTCATAGGAACCGTGTCGATCACCGCCGTCAGCTCGGTCATCGCGCTGGTCCTCGGCGTCGTCGTCGCCGGCTTCCGGGTGTCGCCCGTCCCGCCGCTGCGCTTCTTCGGGACCGCCTGGGTCACGCTCCTGCGCAACACCCCGCTGACGCTGCTCTTCCTCGTCTCGTTCTTCGTCGTCCCCGAGATCCTGTTCCCGGGTATGAGCCCCTTCGTGCTCGGCTCGCTCGCGCTCGGTTTCTACACCTCGGCGTTCGTCTGCGAAGCGGTCCGTTCCGGCATCAGCACGGTGCCGCTCGGCCAGGCAGAGGCCGCCCGCTCGCTGGGCATGACCTTCTCGCAGACCCTGCGGATGATCGTGCTGCCGCAGGCCACCCGGACCGTACTGCCGCCGCTGAGCTCGATCTTCATCGCGCTCACCAAGAACTCGGCCATCGCGGGCGCCTTCAGCGTCACCGAGCTCTTCGGCTGGCAGACGCTGATGAGCGAGCAGGGTTACGCCATCGGCCCCATCTTCGCCTGGGTGGCCGCCGCGTACCTGGTCGTCACGTTCACCATCAGCGGGATCTTCCGTCTCCTTGAGCGCCGCATGGAGGTCGCCCGATGAGTGCCAGCGTTCTGTACGACTCCCCCGGCCCCAAGGCGCGCGTCCGCAACCGGATCTTCGCCGTCGTAGGCACCGTCGTCATCGTCGCGCTGCTCGCCGTGAGCGTGCTCCGGCTGGCCGACAAGGGTCACCTCGACCCCGCGATGTGGGACATCTTCAACTACGCGGGCATCCGGCAGAACATCGCCGACGCCCTCGTCGCCACCCTCAAGGCCTTCGGCCTCGCGGCGGTCGGCTCGCTCGTGCTCGGTGTCCTGCTCGCCGTCGCCCGGCTCTCCGACCACGCCCCGGTGCGCCTGGTGGCCACCGGCTTCATCGAGCTCTTCCGCTCGATCCCGCTGCTGATCACGATCTACGCCGTCTGGGTCGCCTTCCTCACCGACTACTCGATGTGGGCGCTGGCCATCGGCCTGTCGATCTACAACGGCTGTGTGCAGGCCGAGGTCCTGCGCGCCGGCGTGAACTCCGTGCCGAAGGGGCAGCGGGAGGCCGCGTACGCCCTGGGCATGAGCAAGACGCAGGTCATGACGACGGTCCTGATGCCGCAGGCCGTCCGGGCGATGCTGCCGACGATCATCAGCCAGCTGGTGGTCACCCTGAAGGACACCTCGCTCGGCTTCGTCATCCTCTACCCCGAGCTGCTCTACTCGGCCCGGCTGATCGCCTCCAACACGCAGGTCAACGGCCAGTACCCGTACGTCTCCACGATCGTGGTCTTCGGCGCCATCTACATCGCGCTGTGCCTGGCCCTCTCCTCGCTCGCCACCTGGATCGAGAAGCGGGGCCGGCGGGCCAAGACGGGGATCGCCGTCTCGGAAGCCGGCGTGACGGGGGTCGCCCAGGGCAACGAGGCCGTACTGATCCCGGCGAGCCGGACCGAGGCACCGGGAGGCT
The DNA here is from genome assembly GCF_042671585.1 of Streptomyces sp. NPDC127129. NCBI lineage: Bacteria > Bacillati > Actinomycetota > Actinomycetes > Kitasatosporales > Streptomycetaceae > Streptomyces > Streptomyces sp. NPDC127129. Next base: position 42,509 of record NZ_JBHXTV010000019.1, on the reverse strand, counting down.
TCGACGGAGTGGCGCCCGGCGGTGACCGCGACAACCGCGGCGACGGTACCGACGGGACCGGCATCACGAAGAACTGACAGTATGTGACATCATCCGGGGGCAGTGGCGGTCGCGCCGCTGCCCCCGTCGCTTGACGCAAGCACCCGCAATGGGTTGCATACGTTCTGTGATCACGCACCGGGCTCGCGCCACACTTCGCTGTGCTACCCGCATGACCGAACGGCCTTCAGGAGCCGCGCCGTGGACCCGGTGATCATCGTCGGCGCGGGGCCCGTGGGCCTCGCGCTCTCCCTTGCCCTGGCCTCGCAGGGTGTGCCCTCCGTCGTGCTCGACGAGGGCACCGGCAAGGAGGAGCCGCGCCCCGCGCGGACCGTCGTGCTGCGTGCCGACATGGCGGCGATGGTGGACCGGCTGGGCTGCGCCACGCTGCGTGACGAGGGGGTCCGCTGGGTCGGTTGGCGCTCTCTGCGGCGGAAGCAGCAGATGAGGCACATCGAGCTGAGTCTGGGTCTCGGCGGTACGGAGAGTGACGACGAGGGTCCGGCGGCTCCGCTGCACATCCCTCAGCACGCCCTCGCCCGAGGCCTGCGCGACGCGATCGCCAGGCAGGAACTGATCAAGCTCGTCTGCGACGCCCGCCTCGACACGATCGAGCAGGACGAGCGCGGCGTGACCGCACACACCCGTGGCCCCGCTTCCGGCGCCAACGGGACGTGGTGGCGCGGCAGCCATCTGGTCGGCTGCGACGGCGCCCGCTCCACGGTGCGCAAGCTGCTCTCGATCCGCTTTCCCGGACGTACGGCGGTCGAACGGCACGCCGTGGCGGCGCTGCGCGTGGAACTGCCGTGGCCGGGCGAAGCTCTGTTGCACCGTCAGCCGCCGTGGCGGGGAGGCGGCGAGGAGGTCACGGCCCGTCCGCTGCCGGACGGGGTCTGGCGGATCGACTGGCTGCTGCCGCCGCGGGGCGATCTCGTCACCCCGGACGCGCTCGTCGCCAGGATCCGGGAGACGCTGGCCGGCTGGTGCGGTGGGGAGACGCCTCCGTACGAGTTGATCGACACCGGCGTCCACACGCTGCACCACCGGCTCGCGCGGCGCTGGCGCGTGGACCGGGTGTTCCTGGCGGGTGACGCGGCGCACCTCCTCGGGGCGGTCGGGACGCAGGGCCTCGACGAGGGGCTGCGGGACGCCGACAACCTGGCCTGGAAGCTCGCGTACGCCTGGCACCACGGGGCCTCGGACACGCTCCTCGACAGCTACCAGAGCGAGCGGCGGGCCGCCGTCGCCTCCCGGCTGCGGGCCGCCGACCAGTCGCTGCCGGTGCTGCGCGGCGGTGGGGGGCTGCGGACGTATCTGCCCGGCGGCGCGCGTGGCCACGACACCTTGTTGACGGACGGTCACCTGGGGCGCGGTCCGCTGGGCGCGCCCCCCGCGTACCCGCACTCCCCCCTCGCGCCCCAGGACGCCGGCGCGTCCCGGAGCGCGGTGGGGACGGGGACCGGCGCGCCGGTCGAGGACGTCCGCGTGACGGCACCGGACGGCACGACGGTACGGCTCCGGGACCGGCTCGGCCGGGGCCGGCTGCTCGTGGTGCTCGTCGCGCCCGGCACGGGGGTCTGGGACCGGCGGCACTGGATGAGCGCGGGCGTGATGCCGCGGCTCGTGGAGGCGGTGCGGGCCCTGCCGGTGAAGGCGGAGCTGCTGGTCACGGAGGCGTATCCGGGAGCCGTGGCCCACACGGTGCTGCTCGTCCGTCCGGACGGACATCTGGTCGCCTCGTTCCCCGGGGTCCGGCCCGACGAGTTGTACGCGGCGGCGGACGCGACCCGGGGCGGCAAGGCGGAGACCACGGAGAGCGGCGTCGCCTCGGGGGCGGCGAAGAGCGACCGTACCGGGGCGGGCGGGGTCGCGCCACGGACGGCGAAGAGCGACCGTACCGCGGACATCAATTGACCCTCACAGGCGCGCATGGTGTACTCCGGAGCGTGACCGACACCGATGTGCGCCTGTGGCGGAGGGTCCATATGGATCTCCTCCGTTTCGCGGGCTGCGTGTGTCGCCCGTCCTGCTGAATTCGCCCCCCCCCTCGCGTGATCCTCGCCGCCGACGCGTTCGGCGCGCCGTGTCGCGCGCTTCTCCCGCGAACCTCAGGACGGTCCTCCGTGCCCCAGCATGTCTCCGCGTCCACCGGCGCGTCCTCCGCCTCCGCCTCCGCGCTTCCCTCCGCGCCCACCGCCGCCGATCTTCTGGACTTCGTCCGCAGCACGGCGGCGGACACCGAACTGATCGACTCGTTGCCGCTCGACCCCGAGGGCCGTACCTGGGTACGGCTCGAGGGCCCCGGCGGCAGCGAGGCGTGGCTCATCGGGTGGCCGCCCGGCACGGGCACGGGGTGGCACGACCACGCCGAGTCCCAGGGCGCGTTCACCACGGCGCGGGGCACCCTGACGGAGAACTCCCTCGCGGTGCGGCTGCCTTCGGGTGGCTGGAAGACCCTGGAACTGGCCGACGGCGTCGACCGCGAGCGGCGGCTTCCGGCGGGCAAGGGGCGCGCGTTCGGACAGCACCATGTGCACGAGGTGCTCAACGAGTCCGGCGACACGCACGCGGTGTCGGTCCACGCGTACTATCCGCCGCTCCCGCTGATCCGGCGCTTCAGCCGGTCGGGCGCGGTGCTCCGTCTTGAGCAGGTCGAGCGTCCGGAGGACTGGCAGTGAGCGAGCACGAGACGGCCGAACGGGTGGGAATCGACGAGCTTCTCGAGCGGGTCAGGTCCGGGCTCGACCGGATCGAGCCGCGCGTGGCCCACGAGGCGTACGAGGCGGGTGACGCGCTTCTGGTGGACACCCGGTACGCGGCCCTGCGTGAGCGGGACGGGGTGGTCCCGGGCGCGCTGATCGTGGAGCGCAACGAACTGGAGTGGCGGCTCGACCCGTTGGGCAGCCACCGCGCGCCGGAGGCGGACAGCCACGACCTGCGGGTGGTGGTGTTCTGCAACGAGGGGTACGCGTCCTCGCTGGCGGCGGCCTCGCTGCGGCAGCTGGGCCTGCACCGGGCGACGGACGTGATCGGCGGCTTCCAGGCCTGGAAGGCGGCGGGCCTTCCGGTCGTACGGCCGGACAGCACGGCGTAGCCGGTAGGGCAAACGCCGGCGCACCACCGACGCCGGCGCACTCACGGGCGACGGGGCACTCGCGGGCACCGGCGCGCAGGCCTCGCGGTGTGTCCCAGCCCCGTGGGTCCCCGCACGCTGCGGCCCGGCCACTCTCGGCGTCGTGGCTTCTCGCTCCGGGCGCCGCTCCCGGACTCCGCTCCGGGCGCCGCTCCGGTCAGAAGGGTTCGTCCAGGCCCTCGGTGTCCTCGCCCTCGGCCTCCAGGGCCTGGCGGACGACCCGCAGGGCCATGCCCTCCGGGTAGCCCTTGCGGGCGAGCATGCCCGCGAGCCGTCTCAGCCGGCGGTCCCGGTCGAGGCCACGGGTGGCGCGGAGCTTGCGGTCGACGAGCTCGCGCGCGGTGATCTCCTCCTGCTCGGAGTCCAGTTGCCCCACCGCCTCCTGGATGAGCGAGGCGTCGACGCCCTTGGTGCGCAGCTCGCGGGCGAGGGCGCGGCGGGCGAGTCCGCGCCCGTGATGCCGGGACTCGACCCAGGCGTCGGCGAACGCGGCGTCGTCGATCAGCCCGACGTCCTCGAACCGCGAGAGGACCTCCTCCGCGACGTCGTCGGGGATCTCGCGCTTGCGCAGGGCGTCGGCGAGCTGCTTGCGGGTACGAGGGGTCCCGGTGAGCAGGCGCAGGCAGATCGCCCGCGCCCGCTCAGCCGGATCCTGGGGCGACAGCTCCTTCTCGGCCCTCGACGAGTCGGCGCTGTCGCCCGGCCATTCGGTGCGACCGGTCACTGGTTCAGCTCTTGGCCGCCGGGGCCTTGGTCGCCTTGGTGGCCTTGGCCGCCGGGGCGGACTTGGCCGTGTCGTCCGCGGCGGCCGGCTCCGTGGCGGCCGCGGCGTCCGCACCCGCCTCGGCGGTCTCGGCGCCCGGCCGGACGCCGACGCCCAGCTTCTCCTTGATCTTCCGCTCGATCTCGTTGGCGAGATCGGGGTTGTCCTTCAGGAAGTTGCGGGCGTTCTCCTTGCCCTGGCCGAGCTGGTCGCCCTCGTACGTGTACCAGGCGCCGGCCTTGCGGACGAAGCCGTGCTCCACGCCCATGTCGATCAGGCCGCCCTCGCGGCTGATGCCCTGGCCGTAGAGGATGTCGAACTCGGCCTGCTTGAAGGGCGGCGCGACCTTGTTCTTGACGACCTTGACGCGGGTGCGGTTGCCGACCGCGTCCGTGCCGTCCTTGAGGGTCTCGATGCGGCGGATGTCGAGGCGCACCGAGGCGTAGAACTTCAGGGCGCGGCCACCGGTCGTGGTCTCCGGCGAGCCGAACATCACGCCGATCTTCTCGCGGAGCTGGTTGATGAAGATCGCGGTGGTCTTGGACTGGTTGAGCGCGCTGGTGATCTTCCGGAGCGCCTGGCTCATCAGACGGGCCTGGAGACCCACGTGCGAGTCGCCCATCTCGCCCTCGATCTCCGCGCGCGGGACGAGCGCGGCGACGGAGTCGATGACGATGAGGTCGAGCGCGCCGGAACGGACCAGCATGTCGACGATCTCGAGGGCCTGCTCGCCGTTGTCCGGCTGGGACAGGATGAGGTTGTCGATGTCGACACCGAGCTTCTTCGCGTACTCGGGGTCGAGGGCGTGCTCGGCGTCGACGAAGGCGACCTGACCGCCGGCCTTCTGGGCGTTCGCCACGGCGTGCAGGGTCAGGGTCGTCTTACCGGAGGACTCCGGTCCGTAGATCTCCACGACACGGCCGCGGGGCAGGCCGCCGACGCCGAGCGCGACGTCGAGGGCGGTCGAGCCGGTGGAGATCACCTCGATCGGCTCCTGGGTGCGGTCGCCCATGCGCATCACGGCACCCTTGCCGAATTGCCGTTCAATCTGAGCGAGCGCGGCTTCGAGAGCCTTCTCGCGGTCGGTACCTGCCATGGGTTCCACCCGGTTTGCTTGAGTCGATCGCTTCATGTGAAAGACGCTAACCCCTGCCACTGACAATGGGCCCCGACGTCCCTCCGACCTGTGGATAACTCGCCCACAACCCCGCGATTCCAAGGGCCGGAACCCCATAAGAATGGATGTTCGATTTTGGTGTCAAGCGCACCACGCGGGCCCGCGGCCACCGTTCGGCGCGGCCCCGCCGCCCCGCGCCCGCCTATCCTTCCTGGCATGGCGCTCCCCTTCCACGACCGTGGCGGCCGTATGTCCCCGCGGGTCGCCGACGCCGTCGTGGCGCTCGTCGTGACCCTCGTCGTGGTCGTCTGGACGCTGGTGTCCGCGCGGTACGCGAGCGAGCCCGTGAGCCGTACCGTCATCGGCTGGGCGCTGATCGCGGTCGGCTGCGGCGCCCTCGTGTTCCGGCGGCGGGCCCCCGTCACCGTCGCCGTCGTCACCCTGCTCGCCTGCGCGGTCTACTACCCGGCGTCCGCGCAGGACGGCCCGCTGATGATCGCCTTCGCCCTCGCGCTGTACACCACGGCGGCGGAGGGCCGCTTCGCCGCCGCCGTCGCGCTCGCCTCGGTCACGCTGCTCGCCGTCGGGCTCGGCGAGATCCGGCAGGAGGAAGGCCACCGCCAGATCGACGACACCTCGCTCGCGATGCTGGCCGGCTGGCTGATCAGCCTCGTCGCCGTGGGCCGTGCCCAGCGGACCCGGCTCGCCTACCTCCACGAAGTGGAGCAGCGGGCGCTCGCCGCCGAGCGGGAGCAGGAGGCGCGGGCCCTGCAGAGCGCCACGGAGGAACGGCTGCGGATCGCCAGGGAGCTCCATGACGTGCTGGGCCACAGCATCTCGCTGATCAACGTGCAGTCGGGCGCCGTGCTGCACCGGCTGAGCAAGAAGCCCGACCCGGAGGTCGCGCTGGCGGCGGCCCAGGAGGCCCTCGAAGCGGTGAAGGCCACCAGCAAGGACGCGCTGCGCGAGCTCCGCGCCACGCTCGGGGTGCTGCGCCAGGCCGACGAGGCCGCGCCGACCGGACCGACCTCGGGCCTCGCCCTGCTCGGAGAGCTGGTGGAGCGGGCCAGGGGCACGGGGCTCGACGTGCGCACGGAGCTGACGGGCACCCCCGTACCGCTCGCGCCGCCGGTGGACCTCGCCGCGTATCGGATCGTGCAGGAGTCGCTGACCAACGTGACCCGGCACTCCGGTGCCCGTACGGTCACGGTCGCGCTCGACTGGCGCACGGACGAGCTGCGCCTGCGGATCGAGGACGACGGGGAGGGGGCTCCGGAGGAGCGGCCGCTGGGCAGCGGCATCCGGGGCATGGCCGAGCGCGCCCGCGCGTTCGGCGGCGAACTGACCGCCCTCAGCACCACCGAGGGTTTCCGGGTCGACGCCCGGCTGCCGATCGACGCAGCCGCGTCGACGACCACCACGTCCGAGGGGGACTCCCGATGATCCGCGTCGTACTGGCCGACGACCAGACACTGGTCCGGGCCGGGTTCCGCTCGATCCTGACCGACGAGGACGACATCGAGGTGGTCGGGGAGGCCGGGGACGGCGAGCAGGCCATCGCCCTCGCCCGCGAACTGCGCCCGGACGTGGTCCTGATGGACATCAGGATGCCGGGGCTCGACGGTCTCGAGGCCACTCGCCGGATCACCGCCGACGCCCGCCTCGAAGGCGTCCGGGTGGTGATCCTGACCACCTTCGACGTCGACGACCACGTCTACGGCGCGCTGCGCGCCGGGGCGAGCGGTTTCCTCGTGAAGGACACCGAGCCGATGGAACTCCTCCACGGCGTACGGGTGGTGGCGCGCGGCGACGCGCTGATCGCCCCCGCGGTCACCCGCCGGCTCATCGCGGAGTTCGCCGGCCGCTCGAAGCAGCCGGACCCCAGCCCGCGCCTGAACGCCCTCACGGAGCGGGAACGTGAGGTGATGGGCCTGGTCGGGGCGGGTCTCTCCAACGACGAGATCGCCCGGCGCCTCGTCCTCTCCCCGGCCACGGCCAAGACCCACGTCAGCCGGATCATGACCAAGCTGGACGTGCGCGACCGGGCGCAGCTGGTGATCCTGGCGTACGAGTCGGGGATGATCACGCCCGGCTGGCTGGGGTGACGCGCGGCAGCGTCCGGCAAGGTCCACGCGGCACCCCCTAGGGGGCACGCGCGCGTGGGCGCAACTCCTGGGGTATGCGCGCGTGGGGCGGCGCAACCGCGGGGGTACACCCACTGACCGCCGCCGGGCGACGCGGGCCCCGGAGCCGTACGCCGACGCTTGCGGCGTGAATCCAGACGTCCTCGATCTCGCCCGGCTGCAGTTCGCCCTCACGGCGGGCGGCCACTTCCTCTTCGTCGCGCTGACGCTGGGGCTCGCGACCGTGGTCGCCGTCGTCCAGACGGTGGCGACGGTCGGGCGGAAGCCGCTGCACGCGCGCATGGTCCGCTACTGGGGCCAGCTGTACGTGATCAATTACGCGGTCGGGATCGTCACGGGCATCGTGATGGAGTTCCAGTTCGGGCTGAGCTGGAGCGGCCTGACGCATTTCGCGGGCAACGTCTTCGGCGCGTCGCTCGCGGTCGAGACGATCGTGGCGTTCTTCGTCGAGTCGACCTTCCTCGGCCTGTGGATCTTCGGCTGGCACCGCTTCAACCGCTGGGTCCATCTGGCGACGATCTGGATCGTCACGCTGACCGCGTACCTCTCGGCGTACTGGATCCTGGTCTCCAACGGCTTCCTCAACAACCCGGTCGGGTACCGGACCGAGGGCGGCAGGCTCGTCCTGGACGATCCGGTCGCCGTGCTGGCCAACCCGTCCGCCCTCCTCGCCTTCGGGCACATCGTCGCCGGTGCGCTGCTCACGGCCGGCTTCTTCGTGGCCGGTGTCAGCGCGTACCACCTGTTCCGGCGGTCGCCCGAGTGGGAGTTCTTCGGCCGGAGCCTGCGGATCGGGGTCTTCCTCTCCTTCCCGGCGCTGATGGTCACGGCCGCCTTCGGCGGAGTCCAGCTGGCGGCGCTCCGCACCCTCCAGCCCATGAAGTCGGCGGTGTTCAGTCAGAAGTCGGCCGAAATCGCCCAGATACAGGCGGACATGGTCGCCCGGTTCGGTCCCGGCGACTACGTCCCTTCCGAGGCGTGGACCCGTGGCGGCGGCCTGGTCATGCTCCTCAGCTTCGCCCTGATGATGTACCTCACCTTCGCCGGCGTGATCCTCGCCTGCTTCAAGAAGGTCGTCTTCCGCTTCCGGCTCTGGCACCTGGTCCTCATGGCCGCCGTCCCGCTGCCCTATCTCGCGATGATCAGCGGCTGGGTGTTCCGCGAGGCGGGCCGCCAGCCCTGGGTCGTGTACGGGCTCCTGAAGACCGAGGACGCGGTCTCCGACCTCTCCCCCGGCGCCATGCGCGCCTCCCTGATCGTCTTCACCACCCTCTTCAGCCTGCTCGTCGTCCTCAACGCCTGGCTGCTCGCCCGGCACGCCCGCCGGGGCCCGGTCGACCCGGGGCTCGGCCGCGACGACCGGGACGGCCCGGAGGACCGGAACGGTCCCGAGGACCCCGCCGATTCCCTGCCCGCCACCCGCTACTGAGGAGCCCGGCCGTGGAAAGCCTCGCCATCGCCCTGCTCGCGTTCTTCGCCACCGGCTACTTCGTGCTCGCGGGCGCGGACGTCGGAACGGGGATGCTCACCCCGTACCTCGGCCGCACCGACCACGAGCGGCGCCTGGTCATCACCTCCTTCGCACCCTTCTTCCTGGGCAACGAGGTGTGGCTGATCGCCACCGCGGGCGTCCTCGTCGGCTGCTTCCCCGACCTCGAAGGGGAGCTGCTGTCCGGCCGGTTCGCGCTGTTCGTGCCCCTCCTGACCGGCTGGATCGTCCGTGACGGCGGACTGTGGTCGCGCGGGCGCGGGCCGGGGCCGCGCTGGCGTGCGGTCTGCGACGGGGCGGTGGTCTGCGGCAGCTGGACCGTCGCGCTGGCCTGGGGGTGGCTGCTGGCCGCACCGCTGACCGGCGTGCCGTACGAACGGGCCTCCGGGCCCACCGCGATGCTCGTCGCCCTCGCCGTGGCCGCCCTGTTCGCCGCGCACGGGCTCGGCTTCGCCACTCTCCGGCTCACCGGAGAGCCGTACGAACGCGCCCGGCTGCTGGTGGGGCGGACGGGGCCCTGGCAGTCGTTCGCCCTCACCGCGGTCCTCCTCGGGGCGCTGCCGCTCCTCGCCGGTACGGCCCTCCCGCTCACCGAGCGGGCCGCCGACGGCGCCACGCTCGCACTGCTCGTCCCCGCCCTGCTCGTCGTCACCCCGGTCATCGTGGCCGCCCAGGTGTGGACCTGGCGGACCTTCCGGCACCGGGTGACCCGGCCTTCGTACCTGTGACTCCCAGAAGGGGAAACCATCATGACGACCACGCGGGACACCGGTCCCACGACGAACCCGGCGCGTCCGCCGAAGCCGCCGGCCCGGCGGGGAAGCGTCTTCGAGCGCCTGGCCACCTTCTCGTACCGCCACCGCTGGTCCGCCGTGCTGCTGTGGATCGTCGTCGTGGCCGCGGCGACCGGTGCCTCGACGGCCGTGGGCAGCGCCTACCACAACGACTTCTCGCTGCCCGGCACCGATTCCCAGTCCGCACGGACCGTCCTGGAACGGCACGGCTCCGCCCAGGCCACGGACGCCACCCTGCAGATCGTCGTCAAGGACGAGCGGGGTGTCCGCGAGAAGACGGTCCACGCGCGCGTGGAGGGGCTTCTCGACACCGTCGAGGGGCTTCCGGGCGTGACGGGCGTGCGCGGTCCGTACGAGGAGAGGGCGGCGGTCTCCGAGGACGGAACCGTCGGCTACGCGACCGTCGCCCTGGACGGACCGGCGGAGAACACCGACCGCGCAGAGGTCCTGAAGATCATCGACACCGTACGGGCGGCACAGGGCGACGGACTGACCGCCGCCGTCGGCGGGGACGCGGCACGCGGCGCCGAGGAGGGCGGCGGCGGAGCGGCCGAGGGCGCGGGCATGCTGGGAGCGCTGGTGGTCCTGGTCTTCCTGTTCGGCTCCCTGGTCGCGGCGAGCCTGCCCGTGATCACCGCGGTCTTCGCGGTCGGCAGCTCGATCGGGCTGATCGCCCTCGCCTCGCATCTCGCGGACGTCGCCGACTTCACCCCGCCGATCATGATGCTGGTCGGTCTCGGTGTCGGCATCGACTACGCGCTGCTGATCTTCTCCCGCTACCGCGGCGAGCTGCTGCACGGCGCGGAACCCGAGCGGGCGGCGCGCACCGCGCTGGACGCGGCGGGGCGCACGGTCTTCTTCGCGGGCTGCACGGTGATCATCGCGCTGATGGGTCTGGTCGCGCTCGGACTGGGCTCTCTCCAGGGCGTGGCGCTCGCCGTCGCCCTGACCGTCCTCGTCACCATGGCCGCCTCGCTCACCCTGCTCCCGGCGCTGCTCGGGATCTTCGGCCGCCGCATCCAGCGGCAGGTCGCCAAGCGGGCCGCGAAGGCGAGGCGCGAGGAGGGAGCCCGTTGGCGCGGCTGGGCGACGGCGGTGCAGAGGCGGCCCTGGGCGGCGCTGCTGGTCTCGGTGGCCGCCCTCGGCGCGCTCGCCGCGCCCGCGCTCGACATGCGGCTCGGCTTCGCCGACGCGGGCAACGACGCCCCGGCGAAGTCCAGCAGGCAGGCGTACGACCTGCTGGCCGAGGGCTTCGGGCCGGGCTTCAACGGGCCGCTGATCGTGGTCGCGGACGGGGGAGGCGAGCGGGCCGCGAGCGCCCTGCGCCAGGCCCTGGAGAAGACGGAGGGCATCGCGGCGGCGAGCGCCCCCATCCCGACGAAGGACGCCGCGGTCTCCACCGTCATCGCCTTCCCCGAGTCGGCCCCCCAGGCCGAGGCGACCTCGGAGCTCGTCGACCGGCTGCGGTCCGACGTCCTGCCGCCGGTGGAGCGGGCGACGGGCGCCGATCTCCTGGTCGGTGGGCCGACGGCGGCGACCGAGGACTTCGCCGCGACCGTCGCGGACCGGATGCCGCTCTTCGTCGCGATCGTCGTCGGTCTCTCGGCGCTCCTGCTGCTCCTGGTCTTCCGGTCCGTCCTCATCCCCGTCAAGGCGGCGCTGCTCAACCTGGTGAGCATCGGAGCGGCCCTCGGGGTGATCACCCTGGTCTTCCAGCACGGCTGGTTCGGCGTGCAGCCCGGCCCGATCGAGGCGTTCATCCCCGTGATGATCTTCGCGATCGTCTTCGGACTCTCGATGGACTACGAGGTCTTCCTGCTCTCCCGGATCCATGAGGAGTGGGAGCGCACCAGGGACCCGCAGGGATCGGTACGGGAGGGCCTCGCGGCGACCGGAAAGGTCATCACGGCCGCCGCGGCGATCATGATCGTGGTGTTCTCCGCCTTCGTCCTCAGCCCCGACCGGATGCTCCAGCAGTTCGGCCTCGGCCTCGCGGTGGCGATCCTGCTGGACGCGGTGGTCATCCGCTGTCTGATCGTGCCGGCGGTCATGCAGCTGCTCGGGCGGCGCGCGTGGTGGCTCCCGGGCCCGCTGGAGCGGATGCTGCCGAAGGTGCGGCTGGAACGCCACTGACGAGCGGACCGGCCGGCAGGGTCAGGTGCCGTCCTCCCCGGACGCCGCCTGGCCCTGCTTCTTCTTGTGGTGCAGCGCCTTCTGCAGCCGGGCCACCACGGCCTCGCCATAGCGCCGGTGCCCGTGGACGCGCGGATCGTCGGTCACGTCGTAGCGCTTCACATAGGCACCGAGGAAGGCCTGGAGCGTGGCGACGGCCGGGATCGCGATCAGCGCGCCGACCGCGCCGAGCAGCGCCGTACCGGCGATCACCGAGCCGAACGCGACCGCCGGGTGGATGTCGACGGTCTTGGACGTCAGCTTGGGCTGGAGGACGTAGTTCTCGAACTGCTGGTAGATCACGACGAAGCCCAGCACCCACAGCGCGTACCAGGGATCGACGGTGAAGGCGATCAGCATCGGCAGCGCGCCCGCGAGGTAGGTGCCGATGGTCGGGATGAACTGCGACACGAGGCCGACCCACACGGCGAGCGCGGGGGCGTACGGCACATCGAGGATCTCGAAGAGCACGAAGTGCGCCACGCCGGAGATCAGCGCCATCAGGCCGCGCGAGTACAGGTAGCCACCGGTCTTGTCGACCGCGATCTCCCAGGCCCGCAGCACCTCGGTCTGCTTGGCCGGCGGCAGGACGGAGCACAGTGCCCGGCGGAGCCGGGGCCCGTCGGCCGCGAAGTAGAACGCGAAGAGGAAGATCGTCAGGAGCTTGAACAGCCCCCCGAGGAGTGTGGCGGACACGTCCAGGACACCGGAGGCGCTGTTCTGCACGTACTTCTGCAGCCAGTCCGAGCGCAGCAGGCTGTCCTGCACCTCGACCCGGGACAGCTCGGTGTGGAAGTGCTGGTTCGTCCAGTTGATCAGCGAGTCGAGGTACTTCGGGAAGTTCTCGACCATGTCGACGATCTGGCCGGCGAGCATGGAGCCCAGCAGGACGACGAAGCCGACGCCGAAGACCAGGACCGCGAGGAACACCAGGAACGTGGCGAGTCCTCGCCGCATGCCCCGGGCGGCCATCCGCCCGACGGCGGGTTCGATGGCAAGGGCCAGGAAGAAGGCGACCAGGACGTTGATGAGAAGCCCGACGAGCTGGTAGAAGGCCCAGCTGCCGAGCTGGAAGCAGGCGTAGAGCGCCAGGGCGAGGACCAGGGCGCGGGGCAGCCAGCGGGGCATCCGGGCAGGGGGCGCAGACAGGGCCGAGCCCGGCCCACCGGAGCCGGATCCGCCACCCGCCGCGGCCGCCGCCACGGGCTCGGGCGCCTCGGGTCCCGACGCGGATCTCGTCAGGTCGCTGTCCGCGGACGACCGCGCCTTGGGGGGACGGCCGGTCACGGCCTGGTCGAGGGTCCCGTCGGTCGTCGTCTTGCCGGTCTCGTCGGTTTCGTCAGTCGGAGCCACCCGGCCAGTCTCGCGCACCGCGCGGACATTCCCTCCCCGCGCGGGCCGGGTCAGCGCTTCTCCGCCGGTACGTCCATGGCCGCGCAGACCGCCCGCCACACGTCCTTCGCCTCCCAGCCGGCGTCCAGCGCCTCGTGCACCGTACGTCCGCCCAGTTCGGACATCACATGGTCCCGCGCGAAGGATTCGGCGTAGGAGCCACCGAAGTGGTCCGCCATCCGCTCCCAGAAAATCGTCAACCGCATGACGCCAGTATCCCGCCCCCAGGAGTGCAGCCGGGCCGGTAAGCCTTGTCACACGTCCCGGGCGGCCTACGGTCGGACCATGGCTGGAACTCCTCTCGCGGCTCCGCACCCCACGCCGCTCGCACGCGCCGAACAGTTCGTCTGGCTGACGGCCCGTGTGCTCGAACAGCGCCGGTTCGCCTACCACTTCCTCCGCGGCGGGGCGGAGCCCGTCGAGGTCGCGCTCACCGCGTACCTCAACGAGGACGGCGGCTACGGTCACGCGCTCGAACCGGATCTGCGCGGCCCGGTCAGCCAGCCGCTGCACACCGGGCACGCGCTGCGGGTCCTGGACTCCATCGGCCGCTGCGGCGGCCTGCGGGTGGAACGAATCTGCCGCTACCTCACCGAGGTGTCCACCCTCGACGGGGCGCTGCCCGCGATCCACCCGTCGCAGCGCGGCTATCCCAGCGCGCCCTTCGTACCGATCGTCGACAACCCGCCGAGCGCGCTGCTGTCCACGGGCCCCGTGGTCGGGCTGCTCCACCGGAACCAGGTCTGGCACGCCTGGCTGTTCCGTGCGACCGAGTTCTGCTGGTCGGCGGTCGAGTCGCTGGAGAAGTCGCACCCGTACGAGATCGAGGCCGCCGTCGCCTTCCTCGACGGGGTCCCCGACCGGTCACGGGCGCAGGCGGTGGCCGACCGGCTGGGGCGCCTGGTGCGGGACCAGGGTCTCGCGGCCCTGGATCCCGACCGGCTCGACGAACTCCCCGTCGCGCCGGGGTACGCGCCGGGCGAGCACCACTTCCCGTACGACTACGCGCGCGTGCCGGACTCGCTGGCCCGCCGCTGGTTCACGGAGGAGGAGATGGCGCGCTCCCTCGACCACCTGGCGGCAGGCCAGCAGGAGGACGGCGGCTGGCCCGTCACCTGGCGCGAGTGGGCCCCGGGAACGGCTCTCGAGGCGCGTCCGATCGTGACGATCGAGGCGCTCCGCACCCTGCGCGCCCACGGCCGCCCGATCGCTTGAGGCCGGTGCCTGGGCCGCGCGCCGGGCGCCGGGCGCGCCGCCGGACCGGGCGCGCCGCCGGACCGAGGGTCACGGCGGAGGTTCGTTCAGCCGCCCAGCGCCCGTACCCCCGCCGTGACGAGGACGGCCGCGGCCACGACGACCAGGAAGGGGGCCCGCAGAACCAGGGCCACGGCCGCGGCCGCCACCCCTGCCGCGCGGGCGTCCAGGGCGAGGCCGGTCCCCACGCCGAAGGTCTGCTGGGCGGTGAGCGCCGCGAGCAGCGCCACGGGCACCAGGGCCGCCAGCCGCTGGACGAGCGGTCGTTCGAGGGTGCCCGCGGGTACCAGGAGCCCGAGCAGCTTGACCAGGTAGCAGCCGACGACCGTGAGGCCGATCGCGATCCAGACGGTCATCGCTCCTCCTCCTTCTCCGACGGGCCCGACGCACCTGCCGTGCCCGGCCCGCCCGACCCGTTCGACGCGCTCGACCCGTTCGACGCGCCCGAGCCGTCCGTCCCACCGGCCATGCGCCGGCCCCGCAGCCACAGCACCGCCGGTGCGGCGAGGGCCGCCGCCAGAACGGGGACGCCGGCCGGCAGTACGGGCATCAGCCCGAGGCCGAGAACCACGGCGAGCCCCGCCGTGTACCGCTCCGTCGCCGTCTTCAGCATCGGCGCGAGCAGCGCGAGGAAGACCGCGGGGCCGGCCGCGTCCAGGCCCCAGGCCTCGGTGTCGCCGATGGCCTCGGCCCCGAGGGCGCCGAGCAGGGTCGTCAGGTTCCACAGCACGTAGAGCGTGAGTCCGGTGACGGTGAAGCCGATCCGCGCGGCCCGCCGCGTCGGCTGCGCGAGCGCCACGGCGGTCGTCTCGTCGATGACCCACTGCGCGGCGAACGGCCTGACCGCGCGGGGCAGGGCGAGAAGCTGGGACAGGCGCAGCCCGTAGAACGCGTTACGCGTGCCCAGGAAGAAGGCGCCCGCCGCGGCCGTGAACGGGCTCCCGCCGGCCGCGAGCGCTCCCACCAGCGCGAACTGCGAGGCGCCGGTGAAGACGAGCAGGCTGAGCGCGCAGGTCTGGAGCAGGGTGAGTCCGGATCCCGCGGCGGTCACGCCGAAGGCGAAGCCGGAGAGGCCGACGGCGATCCCGACGCCCAGTGCGTCGCGCACCACCGCCGAGTCCGCCTTGACGGGACTCTCCCGTATGACTGGGGTTGCTGTCTGTTCTGCCACGCCGCCGACGTTACGTACCCCGGCCGCCTGCGGTCTTGTACGTTCTTGCACCCCGTGTTCCCGCCCCGCCCGTCCGCGTTCCCGCCCCGCCCGTCCGCGTTCCCGCCCCGCCGGTCCGCGTTCCCGCAGCTCCGCCCAGCGAGCCCGCGCCGCCCCGCGAGCGCTGGTACGCCCCCGGCGGCACGCCCACGCTCCGTGCGAAGTGGCGGTTGAGGTGCGACTGATCGGTGAAGCCGACGGTGGCGGCCGCCTCGGCCGGTGCCGTCCCGGTGTCGAGCAGGTGGCGGGCCCGCCGCACGCGCGCGTCGGTGAGCCAGGTGTGGGGCGGCATCCCGTACGCGTCCCGGAAGGCCCGCAGCAGGGCGAAGGGACTGGTGCCGAGATCGGCGGCGAGCCTCTCCAGGGTCGGCGGGTCGATCATCCGCTCCTCCAGGACGGCACGCGCGCGTGCCGCGTTGCGGGCGCCTGCCGAGCGTGGGGCGAGCGGTGCGATCCGGCCCCCGTGACTGCGCAGCATCCTGGCCGTGACCAGCCGCAGGAGGCTGTCGGCGGCCAGCGCGTTGCCCTCCTCGGCGGCCCGGTGGACGCCGATGACGAGCTGTGCGGCGTACGGGTCGTCCACGACCGGGTCGGTGAACCCGACGTCGCCCCGCAGCGCGATGGTGTCGGCCGCGATGGACCGGATCAGCTCCGCGTCGGGGTAGATCGTCCGGTACGTCCAGCCCTCGGGCACGCCCGCGTGCCCGGTGTGCGGGGTGTCGGGGTTGACCAGGGCTATCTGGCCGGGCCCGGCGTGCACGAGGTCGTCGCGGTAGTGGAACGCCTCGACACCGTCGGTGATGGCGGCGAAGACGAAAGACTCGTGCGTGTGCCGGGCGAAGGCCTTGCGCACGTAGTGGGCGTGCAGCAGGTCGACGCCCGGCAGCTCGGAGTACTGCCAGTACCGTGCCCGTTCCCCAGTCGCCATGCCTCCATTCTCCGCCACGGACCGGCGCCGCCACCAACCGGGTTTCCCCAGGTCCGGGCGGTTGTCAGTGGTGGGGTGCACGATGGGTGGCATGGTCAGGTCCGCGCTCGACTCGTTCTCCCCCGCGACCCGTGGTTGGTTCACCGGGGCCTTCCACGCGCCCACCGCGGCGCAGGAGGGCGCCTGGCAGGCCATCGGCGCGGGCTCGGACGTGCTCGTGGTGGCCCCCACGGGGTCCGGCAAGACCCTGGCCGCCTTCCTCGCCTCCCTGGACCGGCTGGCCTCCGCCCCGCCGCCCGCCGACCCCAAGAAGCGCTGCCGCGTGCTGTACGTCTCGCCGCTGAAGGCCCTGGCCGTCGACGTCGAGCGCAATCTCCGCTCCCCGCTGACCGGTATCCGTCAGGAGTCGGGGCGGGGCGGGGCGCCCCCGCCCGCCCGCCCGGGGGGGGGGCGCGCGGGGGGCCCCCCCCCCCCCCGGCGGGGCGCGCGGGGCCCCCCGCCCCCCCGCAAACAGAGCACCCCCCCCCCCTCGCGGGTGCGGGAG